>NZ_CP192511.1:2030181-2706909 GCF_050613185.1 Testudinibacter sp. TW-1 | reverse complement strand
GGAAATCAAAAACAGGGTTGGACAACGCTGTTGAGTGAAAGTTCAATCTAAGTTCCGTTTATTTATGCACTAGCGAACATAAATAAATTAACTTTAAACTTAAGTAAAAAGGCAAACTATTATGAAAAAGACATTAGTAGCTTTAGCAGTAGCAGCAGTAGCCGCAACTTCTGCAAACGCAGCAGTTGTTTATGATCAAGACGGTTCTAAAGTTGAAGTGGGCGGTTCTTTACGTTTACTTTTGAATAAAGAAACTGATAGAAAAGTTGATTTGAAAAATGCAGGTTCTCGTTTAGTAGTTAAAGGTTCTCAAGATCTAGGTAGCGGACTGAGTGCATTAGCAAATGTTGAATTACGTTTTGAAGAAAAAACAGATGCAAAAGATGATAGTTCTTTTGGTAATGTAACTACTAAAAGATTATATGCTGGTTTTAAACAAGATGGCGTTGGTACTCTAACATTTGGTCGTCAGTTAACTAATGGCGATGATGTGCAATTAGGAGATTACGCTTATGAGTACGGTGGCAATAATAATGTAACCGGCGCATCTAATAAATCTGTTAAATTCCGCTCAGACAGCTTTAGTGGTTTTAGCTTTGGTTTAGATTACCTATTCGGTAATGCAGCAAAAGGCAATACTGGTAATACTAAAAATGGTTATGGTGCTGCGTTATTCTATACTGCTGGTTTAGCTGAAGGCACAACCTTAAATCTGAATGCAGGCTATACTCAGGATAGACTCTCAACTGAAAAAACGAGTAAGACTGATAGCTGGCGTTTAGCGGGAGAATTACTAGTTAGCGATTTCGGCGTAGCTTATAACTATGGTCAAACTCGAGCTACTGAAAATGGTGAAAAACAAGATAAAACCACTTACCATCTGGTTGGTTTAAAATATAAATTGGCAGCTCCATCAACAGTTTACGGACAGTGGAAGCGTGAGTCAGAAGGTAGTGATCGTGTGCACACCTATCTTGTTGGTGCAGATTATAAATTGCACAAAAATGTTATTACATTCGTAGAGTATGCGAATGTCAGAACTAAAGTTGAAGGTGAAGATAACAAGAAAGAGAATAAAGTTGCTGTAGGTTTACGTGTATTCTTCTAATTGTTAAATAATTAGATATCTTCCAAAGGTCGGCTTTTGCCGACCTTTTTGTTTTTTAAGTACTTTATCAAATGTCAAAAATAACTTCCCCCTCCGCAGGCGTAGGGAGAGAAAGTTTAGCTTACCAAAAAGTAAATTCCTTCCCTCCGTACGCGGAGGGAGAGAAAGTAAAAGTAAATTCCCTCCCTCCGCAGGCGGAGGGGGGGCGCAGGACGGAGGGAAGTATAAAGAAAAGATAATATTTACGATCGGTATCGCAAATATTTATACGAACGCTTAATCTTATTTTTTCTAATCTTATTATTTTTTATTTAAAAAAGGAAAATAGTAGATGAGAGAAAATGAAAATTTAATGCTGCGTCAATATGCTAAACAACTTCGTTCAACCATGACCGAAGCGGAACAAAACCTTTGGTATCATTTACGCCGGCGACGCTTAGGCGGCGTGAAATTCCTTCGACAAAAAATTATTGGTAAATACATTGTTGATTTTATTTCTTTTGATATTGCTTTAATTATTGAATTAGATGGCGCTCAACATAGTGATGAAAATCAACGGCAATATGATCAAGTCCGAACGAATTATTTGGAAGCTCGAGGGTTTAAGGTTATTCGATTCTGGAATGATGAAATATTAAAGGACATCGAGGCAGTGTTAGATATTATTTGGCATTTTGTGGATGGATAAAAAGTTTTCCCCTCCCTCCCCATTTTTCTTGAGAAAAATGGTACTCCCTCCGCACGCGGAGGGAGAGAAAATTACGGTTACCAAAATAAAACGATACTTCCCTCTCTCCGCATGCGGAGGGAGGTGTTCGAAGGACGGAGGGAGGGCGGAAAAGATTAAACTACAAACAATTCTTTTCACCACGAGACAAGCTAATCAAGCCGGAGCGGACGACTTCGATAATGTCGCTTTCTTGTTTCACCGAGCTGATGAAGGCATTGAGTTTGTCTTTGGTGCCGGCAAGCTGAATGGTATAGCTTTTCGGGGTGACGTCGATGATTTGTCCGCGGTAAATATCCGCCAAACGTTTCACCTCATCACGCGCATTGCCGTGCGCCCGCACTTTGAGCAACATGATTTCTCGCTCGACGTGTTCGCAATCACTTAAATTAATCACTTTGAACACATCGACCAATTTATGCAGTTGTTTTTCGATTTGTTCTAATACCTTTTCTTCACCAAACGCCTCGATTGTCATGCGCGACAGGGTTGGATCGTCTGTCGGCGCAACGGTCAGGCTTTCGATGTTAAATGCGCGTTGTGAAAACAGGGCGATGACCCGTGATAACGCACCGGATTCGTTTTCTAATAAGACTGAAATAATTCTGCGCATTATGTTCTCTCCGTTTTGCTTAAAATCATATCGTTCATGGCGCCGCCTGCAATTTGCATTGGGTAAACGTGTTCGGTTTCATCGACCAGAATATCAACAAAGACCAGTTTGTCTTTGATGGAAAAAGCCTGTTGTAACTTGGTTTCCAATTCGTCAGGGTGGTTAATTTGAATCCCTACATGCCCATAAGATTCCGCCAGTTTAACGAAATCAGGCAGGGAGTTCATATAGGACTGCGAGTGGCGGCCGGCATAGATAATATCCTGCCACTGTTTCACCATGCCTAAGAAACGGTTATTCAGGCTGATAATGACGACCGGAATATTATATTGTTGTGCGGTTGACAGCTCCTGTATATTCATCTGAATACTGCCGTCGCCGGTGATACAAATCACGGTTGCCTCTGGGTGTGCCATTTTAACGCCAAGCGCCGCCGGCAAGCCGAAGCCCATGGTGCCGAGACCGCCGGAGTTGATCCAACGGCGCGGCTTATCAAATGGATAATACAGGGCGGCGAACATTTGGTGCTGTCCGACATCGGAGGCAATATACGCGTCCCCGTGGGTGATTTTGTGGATCACCTCAACCGCTTGTTGCGGCTTAATCACTTGATCGCTATGCTCATAACGCAAGCATTGGCGGCTTCGCCATTGTTCGATTTGCTGCCACCAATCCTCAAGTGCGGTTTGTGATTTCAATGTTTCTTCGTCGCTGAGCAAAGATAAAAATTCATTCAATACCAAATCGGCACTGCCGACAATCGGAATATAGGCATGGACGTTTTTGGAAATAGAGGTCGGATCGATGTCGATATGGATCACCTTGGCATTCGGGCAGTATTTTTCTAAGTTGTTGGTGGTGCGATCATCAAAACGTACGCCAACGGCAAGGATCAAATCGCTTTCATGCATGGCATTGTTGGCTTCATAGGTGCCGTGCATGCCCAACATGCCAAGCGATTGTTTATCGCTGCCCGGAAAACCGCCCAAGCCCATGAGTGAGCTGACGACCGGCAAATTCAGTTTTCTGGCGAATTCGGTGGCTTGTTCTGAGCAATTGGCATTGATAATGCCGCCGCCGATAAACATCACCGGCTTTTTCGCCACTAAAACCGCTTTCAGCGCTTTTTTGATTTGTCCTTTATGCCCGTGAATATTCGGATTATAAGAGCGCAACGTGATGGATTCCGGATAAACATAAGGAATTTTATTCGCCGGGTTGACGATGTCTTTCGGCAAGTCAATCACCACCGGACCCGGGCGACCGCTTGCGGCAAGATAGAAAGCTTTTTTGATGGTTGCGGCTAAATCTTCCACCCGTTTCACCAAAAAGCTGTGTTTGACCACCGGGCGGGAAATCCCGATCATATCGCATTCTTGGAAGGCATCACTGCCGATTAAGGCGCTGCGCACCTGACCGGAAAACACCACTAACGGCACGGAATCCATATAAGCAGTGGCAATGCCGGTGATCGCATTGGTGGCGCCCGGGCCGGAAGTGACTAAAACACAGCCGACTTCGCCGGTTGAACGGGCATAGCCGTCTGCCATGTGCACCGCGGCTTGTTCATGGCGTACTAAAACGTGTTCAATGCCGCCATGGGTTTGAATCGCATCGTAAATGTCCAGCACCGAGCCGCCCGGATAACCAAAAACGAATTTTACGCCTTGATCACGGATCGCCTGCACAATAATTTCAGCACCCGATAATTTTTTCATCACTCCTCCAGAATTAATCGCATGGTATTTTGAATAGATGGTCTATTTTTACGACAACTTATCTGGCTTGTCTACTGTTTTTTTATCACTGACAAAAGAGTTTTTAGGATTAAAATGCTTTAAAATTAAAATAAACAGGATTTTATAAAAATAAACTCACAATAAATAAAAAAAATGCGATAATGTATCGCATTTTATAAAATCCAAAAAATTATCTGCTTATTGCAAAAAAGTGCGGTTTACACTTTAGATTGGCTTTTTTTCAGCAACAGAATTAAGCCAAGCATCATAATGCCGGTGGCTAAGAATCCGAATAAACCGGATTCGGTAAAGCCAAGCACCAGATAACCAACCGCGGAAGACGCGGCGACCAATAACGCATAAGGCAATTGCGTGGTGACATGGTCGATGTGGTTACAGCTTGCGCCGGTGGAGGAGAGAATCGTGGTATCGGAAATCGGAGAGCAGTGATCGCCGCAAACCGCACCTGCCATCACCGCAGAGAGACAAGGCAATAACAGCGCCGGTTCGGCATGGACCGCAATTGAGGCGGCAATCGGCAGCATAATGCCGAACGTGCCCCAGCTGGTGCCGGTGGAAAATGCCATCACTGCGGAGATAACAAATAACAGCACCGGCAAGAAACCGATCGAAATCGAATCGCCAATCAAGCTGGAGAGGTATTTTCCGGTTTGCATGTCGCCGACAATGGTATTGATCGTCCAAGCAAAGAATAGCACTAAAATCGCGCCGAACATCGATTTAGCCCCTAAACCGTAAGCGGCAATATATTCTTTCAATGAGATTTGTTTGGAACTTAAGGCGCAGAGGGTGGCAACGATCAGTGCGACAACGCCACCGAAAACCAATGAAGTGCCGACGGCGGTGTTTTCAAAAGCGCCTAAAATTGAAAATGACAATTGATCCGCTGCCAAGGCTTGCGCACCGGTGTAGATCATCATGCCAACGGTCGCAATAATTAAGGCAAGAATCGGCAGCACCAAATCCCGCACCCGCCCTAACTTGCCGTTTTGAATGTCCTCTTCTTGTACGGCTGCATTTTCGGCTTGGCGTTCAAAATGTGCCATTGGTCCAATATCAAATGAAAAAATCGCCACAATAAACACCAAGACTAACGCAAAAATCGCATAGAAATTCATCCCGATCATGGTGACAAAAGCACCAATCGGCGAATAGTCGGTAATCGCATGGGTCGCCAATAAACCGCCGACCAAGGTGATAATATAAGCGCCCCAACTGGAAATCGGCATAATCACGCACATTGGCGCAGCGGTGGAATCCAATAAATACGCTAATTTTGCCCGTGATATTTTATATTTATCCGTCACAGGACGAGCGATGGCGCCAACCGCCAAGCTGTTAAAATAGTCATCAATAAAAATGAAAACCCCGAGAAAAACAGTAAGTAATTTTGCGCCGCGTTTTTGCTTAATGTGTTTTTGAGCCCAATTGACAAAAGCGCGATTACTGCCGGAAATAGTCAGTAATGAGGTTAAAATACCAAGTAAAATTAAAAAGATAATGATATTGGTATAATCGGCATTTAATCCCCCGTCGCTATAAACGAGAGAAAATACACTGGTTGCGACATAACTCGCCGCATTTAACACATTGCCGCCGCTTAACATCAAAGCACCAACGATAATCCCGGCACTGAGTGATAATAGCACTTTGCGGGTTATAATCGCTAAAGACAACGCCAACAAAGGCGGAATGACTGACCAAAATGAATTAGAAAAATCAACAAAATCCATATAAAAATTCCATATAACAATATAAAAGAATGCGAAAGTTTCATTTTGTAGCGTGGATGCTACAGAGATTAGAATAAGAAAGAAACAAACGTAAAGACTACAATAATACCCGAAAAAAACCAAGCTAAATTAAATTAACAAACCTTATTTTATCAAATTTGGTCGGTTATAATTTGAGTCGGTGATAAATAATTTGATTATCTGTTTTTTTTGTTTTATATTTCTAGTTAAATATTCATCAATTTTGTTAAACTAAATTTTCATAGGATCGATTATGAGTGATTTGATTAAAAAATTATCCAACTTACGTAGCGTTCGTGTTTTGGCTAAAGATCTTTCTTTAGCGCAATTAGAAGATATTGCAGAGAAATTTTCTGCTGTGATAGTTGAGAAAAAAGAAGAGTTGTTGCAAATTGAACAACAAGAAGCGGAGCGCCAAGAAAAAGTGGCGGCGCTGAAAGAACAATTTGAAAAGAGCGGTTTAAGCAAAGAAGAATTGGCGGCATTATTGTTCAGCAATACCGTCGCAACAGAACGTAAAAAACGCAGCCCGCGTCCGGCAAAATATCAATATACCGATGAAAAAGGGCAAGTAAAAACCTGGACCGGACAAGGCAGAACGCCGAAAAGTATTCAAGACGCATTAGATAGCGGAAAATCGCTAGACGATTTTAAAATCTAACTTTTACATTTGATTTCAACATTTAAAATAAACCCGCATGGGTTTATTTTTTTCATTTATACAGAATCTATTTTATGATTGAAAATAAAATTTTATTGACCGAATGCCCGGATGATAAAGGTTTGGTCGCGAAGATAACCAACATTTGTTATAAACATCAATTGAATATCACCCACAACAGCGAGTTTGTCGATAATGGCGGCAAACGTTTTTTTATGCGCAGTGAATTGCAGGGAATTTTTAATGATGAAGTCTTGTCTGCCGAATTGGATTTTGCTTTACCGGCAGGTGCCAAGCACAGCATTATTACGCGCCAAAAAAAGCGGATTGTTATTTTAGTCACTAAAGAAGCGCATTGTCTGGGCGATATTTTAATGAAAAACTACTATGGCGGTTTGGATGTTGAAATAGCGGCGGTGATTGGCAATCATGATACGCTCCGCAGTTTGGTGGAGCGTTTTGATATTCCGTTTCATTATGTTAGCCATGAAAATTTAAGCCGCGAACAGCACGATCAACAATTAGCCGAACAAATTGATCAATACCAACCGGATTTAATCGTATTGGCGAAATATATGCGCGTGCTGAATCCGAAATTTGTCGAACGCTATCCGAACCGCGTGATTAATATCCACCACTCGTTTTTACCGGCATTTATCGGCGCCAAGCCATATCAACAGGCGTATGATCGCGGCGTGAAAATCATTGGCGCAACCGCACATTTTATCAATAACGAATTGGATCAAGGTCCGATCATTATGCAAAATGTGATTAACGTTGATCATACCTATGACGCGCAAGCCATGATGCGCGCCGGACGTGATGTGGAAAAGAGCGTCCTCACTCGCGCCTTGGATCTGGCGCTTAACGACCGCATTTTTGTTTACGAAAATAAGACGATTATTTTGTAAAATTGTCTCTCATCAATTGCATTTCTTTTTTGTTGTTCTATTTAGTCGGGCTAACTGCCCGATATGTCTAACAATATATCAAATTTACCACATCTAATTGATTTATAATAATTTATAATCTTCTTAGCATTAGAATAAACAGACTCTCTGAAAAGGTGGTGTCACACCATATGAAGAGATATTTATGTAAATTAATGTCGCCCTCCACGCATTTTTTTGCGCGTGATTGTATTTAAAATCTTCTGTTGTTAAAGAATTGAAAACTTATTCTTGCTCTTGTAATGTCAGCATGTTATAAAACGCAAGTTGGTTTGTATATATTTGTAATCTTTGCATTGGATTACTTTTTGGCGCTTTCTTTAAAGAAAATGGAGGTTTTAATGAAACAATATCTGGCAGTTTTTGCTGCCGCAGTGACACTGAATGCGTGTTCATTGCCCCAAGGTGGCATACACCAGCCACTAGAGAAATGGGTTAACAATGACGCTGCAACAGTTAGCTCGCAAAACTTAGCCTCAAACCAAGGGCTAGTGGTGTTTTACCGCCAAGATCATATCGCTACACCAGCAGTTAATATCTATATTAATGGTGATTATCAAGCTTCATTGTTAGAAAACGGTTTCAGTACGATTGCATTATGTGCTGATCAACATTTCTTTAGTGCTTCGCTAAGCCGTAATGACGAAACTGGCAATAGAACTAAAGGTATTAAATTTATCGCACCAAGCCAAGATGTTACTTACATTAAAGTCAAACAAGTCAGAAATGGCAATCCAATTTTCGAATTTGTGAAGCCGTCTATCGCGACAGATGAACTTGCCGCATTACAACGACAAACCCAAACCCTCTCCCGTGTAAAACAGCAAAGCTGCAATAGCAATGAATATGCATTATTTGCGACTACGATCGATACACAGATCGCATTTCCGTTAGATAAGCATGGTTATAGCGATTTATTACCGGCGGGAAGAAGCGAAGTTCAAGAATTTGTTACGAAAATTAAAAATGTTAATCAACAACTGATTAGTAAAGTTGTGGTTAATGGGCATACTGATCCGGAAGGTTCCGCAGCATATAACCAAAGATTGTCAGAAAAACGCGCCGATACGATCAGCAACATCTTCAGAACGGAAAGTGCTGACTTACCTATCGTAACTATAGGCTCCGGTGAGAATGAATTGGTTGTTAAAGATTGTGCAATTGAATATCGCCACAATAAAGCGGCTAAAACCGAATGTAACTTACCTAACCGTCGAGTCGATATCGTGGTTTACGGACAAAAATAAATTTAAGTATAAATCCCTATATTGATCAGACAATGATCAGTAAATAAAAAGTTAATTTTTTTAATTTAGGATAGAAAATATGTCAACTACTTTAAAAGTATTAGATGCTAAAACGGAAATCGCGTCATATAACGTGATAAATGGTGAGACGTTGGTTATTCAGGCGCAAGCGGAAGTAAACTATCAATTAATTGATAATTCCACTGGCTTAGGGCCTCAAAATATTATTGCCAAACGCGTCGGTAACGATCTGCAAATTTTATTGGAAAATGGTGATCAAGTTCCGGATATTATCATTGAAGATTATTACGGTGATGAAGATCCGGCAACCGTAACCAATTTACTGATTGGGCAACATGAAAACGGCAACATTTACGCTTATGTTCCGGAGTCAGGACAAACTATTGATGCGGTGAGTATGCTTGCCGAGCAAATGGCAGCACCGCAAGCCCTGGGTGGCAGTGAAATCGCTGGCTTATGGGTGTTTAGCCCATGGTGGTTATTGGCATTAGTTCCTTTAGCTGGAATTGCCATTGCCGCAGGCAGTGGTGGTAGCGGCAAAGGTTCTGCTTCGGATACAACACCACCAAACCCACCGGCCATTGACGCCAAAGATGACGGCAGTGTAACCGTAACGCCTGCCGATGATGCCACTAATGCCAAAGTCATTTATACCGATGAAGACGGCAAAACCCAAACTGTTGAAACCAGCAAAGGTGATAATGGCAAATGGGAGCCAAAAGGCGAATTGCCAGAGGGGGTGACAGTCGATCCTGATGCAGGTGTGATCACCATTCCTGATGAAGCCATCAAGGGCGGCAGCGATGTCACGGCTGAAAACAGCGATGCAGCGGGTAATACCAGCACGGCTACCGAAACTTCCGTCGATACCGACGCCCCAAATCCACCGACTATCGACGCCAAAGAGGACGGCAGTGTAGTGGTGACCCCGGCGGACGACGCGACGGAAACCAAAGTGACTTATACCGATGAAGACGGCAAACCGGTTACGGTCGTCGTGGTTAAAGACGACAACGGCAACTGGACGCCGCAAGACGGCAGCACTTTACCGGACGGCGTCAGCGTGGATCCGACCAGCGGCGTGATCACTATTCCTGATAAAGCTATCAAGGGCGGCACTGAAGTGACCGCAACCAACAGCGATACGGCAGGGAACGAAAGCGCACCGGCAACGGCAACCGCACTTGATACCGACGCCCCAAATCCACCGGCTATCGACGCCAAAGAGGACGGCAGTGTAGTGGTGACCCCGGCGGACGACGCGACGGAAACCAAAGTGACTTATACCGATGAAGACGGCAAACCGGTTACGGTCGTCGTGGTTAAAGACGACAACGGCAACTGGGCGCCGCAAGACGGCAGCACCTTACCGGACGGCGTCAGCGTGGATCCGACCAGCGGCGTGATCACCATTCCGGCGGACGCAATTGAAGGCGGCACTGAAGTGACCGCAACCAACAGCGATACGGCGGGGAACGAAAGCGCACCGGCAACGGCAACCGCACTTGATACCGACGCCCCAAATCCACCGACCATTGACGCCAAAGAGGACGGCAGTGTAGTGGTGACCCCGGCGGACGACGCGACGGAAACCAAAGTGACTTATACCGATGAAGACGGCAAACCGGTTACGGTCGTCGTGGTTAAAGACGACAACGGCAACTGGGCGCCGCAAGACGGCAGCACTTTACCGGACGGCGTCAGCGTTGATCCGACTACAGGTGCGATCACTATTCCTGATGAAGCCATCAAGGGCGGCACTGAAGTGACCGCAACCAACAGCGATACGGCGGGGAACGAAAGCGCACCGGCAACGGCAACCGCACTTGATACCGACGCCCCAAATCCACCGACCATTGACGCCAAAGAGGACGGCAGTGTAGTGGTGACCCCGGCGGACGACGCAACGGAAACCAAAGTGACTTATACCGATGAAGACGGCAAAACCCAAACCGTTGTCGTGGTGAAAGACGACAACGGCAACTGGGCGCCGCAAGACGGCAGCACCTTACCGGACGGCGTCAGCGTTGATCCGACTACAGGTGCGATCACTATTCCTGATGAAGCCATCAAGGGCGGCACTGAAGTCAGCGCAACCAACAGCGATACGGCAGGGAACGAAAGCGCACCGGCAACGGCAACCGCACTTGATACCGACGCCCCAAATCCACCGGCTATCGACGCCAAAGAGGACGGCAGTGTAGTGGTGACCCCGGCGGACGACGCGACGGAAACCAAAGTGACTTATACCGATGAAGACGGCAAACCGGTTACGGTCGTCGTGGTTAAAGACGACAACGGCAACTGGGCGCCGCAAGACGGCAGCACCTTACCGGACGGCGTCAGCGTGGATCCGACCACAGGTGTGATCACTATTCCTGATGAAGCCATCAAGGGCGGCACTGAAGTGACCGCAACCAACAGCGATGCGGCGGGCAACGAAAGCGAACCGGCAACGGCAACCGCAGTTGATACCGACGCCCCAAATCCACCGACCATTGACGCCAAAGAGGACGGCAGTGTAGTGGTGACCCCGGCGGACGACGCGACGGAAACCAAAGTGACTTATACCGATGAAGACGGCAAAACCCAAACCGTTGTCGTGGTGAAAGATGACAACGGCAATTGGGCGCCGAAAGACGGTACTGAGTTACCGGACGGCGTCAGCGTTGATCCGACTACAGGTGCGATCACTATTCCTGATGAAGCCATCAAGGGCGGCACTGAAGTCAGCGCAACCAACAGCGATACGGCAGGGAACGAAAGCGCACCGGCAACGGCAACCGCACTTGATACCGACGCCCCAAATCCACCGGCTATCGACGCCAAAGAGGACGGCAGTGTAGTGGTGACCCCGGCGGACGACGCGACGGAAACCAAAGTGACTTATACCGATGAAGACGGCAAAACCCAAACCGTTGTCGTGGTGAAAGACGACAACGGCAACTGGGCGCCGCAAGACGGCAGCACCTTACCGGACGGCGTCAGCGTGGATCCGACCACAGGTGTGATCACTATTCCTGATGAAGCCATCAAGGGCGGCACTGAAGTGACCGCAACCAACAGCGATGCGGCGGGCAACGAAAGCGAACCGGCAACGGCAACCGCAGTTGATACCGACGCCCCGAATCCACCGACTATCGACGCCAAAGAGGACGGCAGTGTAGTGGTGACCCCGGCGGACGACGCAACGGAAACCAAAGTGACTTATACCGATGAAGACGGCAAAACCCAAACCGTTGTCGTGGTGAAAGATCCGGATAGCGGCGAATGGACACCGAAAGACGGTACTGAGTTACCGGACGGCGTCAGCGTGGATCCGACCAGCGGCGTGATCACCATTCCGGCGGACGCAATTGAAGGCGGCACTGAAGTGACCGCAACCAACAGCGATACGGCAGGGAACGAAAGCGAACCGGCAACGGCAACCGCACTTGATACCGACGCCCCAAATCCACCGGCTATCGACGCCAAAGAGGACGGCAGTGTAGTGGTGACCCCGGCGGACGACGCGACGGAAACCAAAGTGACTTATACCGATGAAGACGGCAAACCGGTTACGGTCGTCGTGGTTAAAGACGACAACGGCAACTGGGCGCCGCAAGACGGCAGCACCTTACCGGACGGCGTCAGCGTGGATCCGACCAGCGGCGTGATCACTATTCCTGATAAAGCTATCAAGGGCGGCACTGAAGTGACCGCAACCAACAGCGATACGGCGGGCAACGAAAGCGCACCGGCAACGGCAACCGCACTTGATACCGACGCCCCAAATCCACCGACCATTGACGCCAAAGAGGACGGCAGTGTAGTGGTGACCCCGGCGGACGACGCGACGGAAACCAAAGTGACTTATACCGATGAAGACGGCAAAACCCAAACCGTTGTCGCGGTGAAAGATCCGGATAGCGGCGAATGGACACCGAAAGACGGTACTGAGTTACCGGACGGCGTCAGCGTGGATCCGACCAGCGGCGTGATCACTATTCCTGATAAAGCCATCAAGGGCGGCACTGAAGTGACCGCAACCAACAGCGATACGGCAGGTAACGAAAGCGCACCGGCAACGGCAACCGCACTTGATACCGACGCCCCAAATCCACCGACTATCGACGCCAAAGAGGACGGCAGTGTAGTGGTGACCCCGGCGGACGACGCGACGGAAACCAAAGTGACTTATACCGATGAAGACGGCAAACCGGTTACGGTCGTCGTGGTTAAAGACGACAACGGCAACTGGACGCCGCAAGACGGCAGCACCTTACCGGACGGCGTCAGCGTGGATCCGACTACTGGTGCGATCAATATTCCAGACGAAGCGATCCAAAGTGGCACCGAAGTCACTGCAACCAATACTGATGCTGCGGATAATACAAGTGATCCAGCAACAGCGATTGTATTAGGCAATGATGATAGTGACGCAGATGCCGACTCTGACAGCGATTCAGACTCAGACTCCGACAGCGACTCAGACTCCGACAGTGATTCAGACTCCGACAGTGATTCAGATTCCGATAGCGACAGCGATTCCGACTCCGATAGTGATAGCGACTCAGATTCCGATAGCGACAGCGATTCCGACTCCGATAGTGATAGCGACTCAGATTCCGATAGCGACAGCGACTCAGACTCCGATAGCGACAGCGACTCAGATTCCGATAGTGATAGCGACTCAGATTCCGATAGCGATAGCGATTCCGACTCCGATAGTGATAGCGACTCAGATTCCGATAGCGACAGCGACTCAGACTCCGATAGTGACTCAGACTCCGACAGTGATTCAGATTCCGATAGTGATTCAGATTCCGATAGTGATAGCGACTCAGATTCCGATAGTGATAGCGACTCAGACTCCGATAGTGACTCAGACTCCGACAGTGATTCAGATTCCGATAGCGACAGCGACTCAGACTCCGATAGTGACTCAGACTCCGACAGTGATTCAGATTCCGATAGTGATTCAGATTCCGATAGTGATAGCGACTCAGATTCCGATAGCGACAGCGACTCAGACTCCGATAGTGACTCAGACTCCGACAGTGATTCAGATTCCGATAGTGATAGCGACTCAGATTCCGATAGCGACAGCGACTCAGACTCCGATAGCGACAGCGACTCAGATTCCGATAGTGATAGCGACTCAGATTCCGATAGCGACAGCGATTCCGACTCCGATAGTGATAGCGACTCAGATTCCGATAGCGACAGCGACTCAGACTCCGACAGTGATTCAGATTCCGATAGTGATTCAGACTCCGATTCTGACAGCGACAGTGATTCCGACTCTGACAGCGACAGTGATGCAGATAGCGATATTGAAGCGCACACGGAAGTGAGTGAAGTCACTATTGATGCCGATACGAACAATGATGGCTATATCAATAAAACTGAATCAGAGGCGGCAAGCGGCACCGCAGGCGCAACAACCAGTGTGACCGTGAAGCTAAACAATCCGACATTGGGTGAAGTCGTTACCTTGGATGTGAATGGTACGCCACAAACTAAAACCATTACTCAAGCTGAGATTGACGCTGGTCAAGTCGTGTTTACCGATGTAGCAATTCCGGCAGACGGCGAAACATTGACCGTGACAGCGAGCATCACCGAAAATGCGTATGGCAATGCCGTAGCTACTCCAGTAGAAGTGAGCGATGAAGCGATTGTTGACATCACATTGGCGAATCCAAGCGTAGAACCAAGCACAACCGACGGTAGCGTGGTAGTGAAACCGGTTGCAGATGGTGAAACCATGGATGCAACGAAAGTAGTGGTCACCTATAAAGATGAAACCGGAGCAGACCAAACCATCACAATTGTGAAAGGTGAAGATGGGCAATGGAAATCAGTTGATGAAAATGGTGGTGATAAAGCCTTGCCAACAGGCGTTACGTTAGATTCAACTACTGGCGTAGTGACTATCGGTCAAGATGCAGTACAAGACGGTAGCACCGTGACAGCAATCAGTACGGATGCTGCGAATAACACATCGCAAGGTGTGGGCACGGCAGGTGAAGACAAAGCACCGAATGCACCGACCGTGACCCCGAGCACCGAAGACGGCAGCGTAACAGTAACGCCTGTGGACGATGCAGAGCAGTTAGACATCACTTACACAGACGAAGACGGCGTAACCCAAACCGTGACCGTGGTGAAAGATCCGGAAACCAACACTTGGGCACCGGAAACCGGCACCACCTTGCCGGACGGCGTCACCGTTGACGAAACCACAGGTGTCGTGACCATCGGTCAAGATGCAGTCCAAGACGGCAGCACCGTAACCGCGACCAACACCGACGCAGGCAACAACACGTCGGAAGAAGGCAAAGGCACGGCAGGTCAAGACAAAGCACCGAATGCACCGACTGTAACACCAAGCACCGAAGACGGCAGCGTGACAGTAACGCCTGCGACTGATGCAGTGAAAACCGAGATCAGCTACGTTGACGAAGACGGCAAAACCCAAACCGTGACCGTGGTGAAAGATCCGGACACCAACACTTGGGCACCGGAAACCGGCACCACCTTGCCGGACGGCGTCAGCGTGAATCCGAATACAGGTGTCGTGACCATCGGTCAAGATGCAGTCCAAGACGGCAGCGAAGTAACCGCGACTAATACCGACGCAGGCAACAACACGTCTGAAGAAGGCAAAGCCACAGCAGGTGACGATAAAGCACCGGACGCACCGACCGTAACCCCGAGCAAGACCAATGGTTCGGTAACGGTAACGCCAAATGAGGAAGCTGACCGTTTGGACATCGAGTTTGTTGATGAAAACGATGAAACTCAAACTGTTGCGGTGGTGAAAGATTCAGAAGGCAAATGGGCACCGGAAACCGGCACTACCTTGCCGACAGGTGTCAGTGTTGATCCTGAAACCGGCGTGGTGACCATCTCTGAACGCGCAGTTCAAGACGGTAGCACCGTGACAGCGACCAACAGTGAAGGCAACAACAAGTCTGACGAAGGTACAGGCATCGCAGGACCGAATGCAGATACCACTGTTCCGGGCGATACCGATAATGACGGTAAAGCCGATACCGGTCCGGTGATCAGCTTCCCTGAAGACACCACCAAGATGTATAACGCAGAAGGTGCGCCACTGTTTGATGAAAATGGCGAACAAATTCTGGGCAATGGTGTGTTAAGTGTAAGCGAAATCGGTGCTGACAACAGCACACCGGTGAAAATCACATTGCCGGTTAATACCGAAGTTGGCGATATTCTATATGTCACCATTAATGGTGAGGATAGAGAAATTACCATTACGGATACCTTGTTGGCGGCAGGTTCAGTCAGCATTGATGTGCCGACAGCCGACATCAGCGAGATTGAAGTGACGGCTTATGTACAAGATAAAGCAGGCAACCGCTCTTTGGACGGCACAGGCAGCGTAATCATTGAAAAAGCGTTCCCTGAAGCCAGCATCAGCTTTGGTGACAACCTGACCGATGATTATGCAGGCTTGCAAGCACTGATTGATAGCGGTGTGTATAACACCAACGGCAAAACCGGTGAAATCGGCAACAACACCACCGGCACATTCAGCAGCTTGGCAACAGGCTTGACCAATGATGACACTCCGACAGTCGCTATCACGTTGGATCGCGCCTTGCAAGACGGAGAATCTTTGGTGGTTTACCGCTATACCTACGATGATTCTCTGGCAGGTGTGTCACCGATCAGATCGGAAACTGAAGTGACTGTGGTAAAAGTAGATGGTTCGGACACCCAATATGTCGTTGCTGATGATCAATTGGGTCAAACCTATGGTCAAGAGTACCTGTATCGCGCAGTCGTGAAAGGCGTGGTTGACGGAGAGCAAACCGAAACGGTTATCCAAGAACACCACATTAAGCTCGATACCATGGTTGAAGCATTGACAGTCGATAATGTTACTGTAAGCGGCAGCAACCGTACTTTCAGCGGCACGACTGAGCCGGGAGCGACAATCCGTGTGACTTACTTGAGCAGCACCAACAACAACAGCTATGTAACAACTGAAACAACTGCTGATGAGAATGGCGCATACACCCTGACTTTGAGTGGTTGGAACAACAAAACTGTTGATGGTGCAGAGATCACGGTCATTGACCAAGCCGGTAACGTGGAAACTGCCAGCCTGCACAACTTCCCGCGTCTGTATGTCAATATGAATACCGAAGTAGGTATTACTACTGCAACTATGGACAGCACAATTCTGTTGCAGCGTGAAAGTGCACAGGGGCTGTTGATGGACGATGGCAATGATTATGTAATTCTTGCCGGTGGAAGCGTCAATGATTTGGGTAACCAAGGCATTTTCTCTCAGCAAACCAATGGTAAAACAGTAATTGATATGGCTGGCGGTAATGACTACTTGCGCGTCAATGGTAGCTTGTTGTCTGATGTTAATATCGAAATGGGCGATGGCAACGATAAGTTTGAAATTAAAGGTAACATGGCTTACGGCGCTTACGATATCGACTTAGGTGCAGGTGATGACATCTTCACTGTTGGTGGTGGCGCTGTAGGTAACCCGTTGGTGGTGAAAATGGGCGAAGGCAACAACCGTTTGACTATCGGTGACAACTTAGATACCGGTTTCAACTTCACTGCAGGCTCAGGTGATGATTACGTCAGCATCGGCTACGGTACTCAAAGTGGCTTGAATGGTATTACCGCACGTTTGGCAAGTGGAAGCAGTATGAATCTGGGAGATGGTAACAATACCGTAGCCATTAATGGTGATTTCAGAGCTATATCCGGTCCCGCAGCAATTACCACCGGTAGCGGCGATGATTTGATTCATGTTAAAGGTAACGTCGGTACAACGGTTAATACCCAGATGATTGAATTTAATTTGGGTGAAGGCGATAATACGGTTTATATCGAAGGTTGGTGGTCAGGCACTAAAGGCATGACCGCCGGTGCAGGTAACGATACCTTGATTATCGGCAGCAACTTGGATTCCGCTGCAACCTCTAATGGCAATGTGATCAACCTCGGCGATGGTGACAACACCATCTCCATCGGTGGTTATATGTCCACTACCGCATCGGCGCAAAGCGTGATTACCGGTAGCGGCAACGACACCATGACGGTCGGTGGTTATATCGAGGGCAACAATAAGGTTGATTTGGGTGCCGGTGATGATATCCTGACTATTGGCGGTACAGGTGCGGCATTCAGAGACAATGCTGAGGTGAATGGTGGTGCCGGCAAAGACATCTTGCGTTTTACTGGTGCAGGTGGAAAAACCGAGATCGACATGACCAAGGTGAAAGGCTTTGAAGTGATTGACCTGAATGATTCCAACACCCACTTGGATATTACCTTGAGTGATTTGGTTTATGCAGGCGCACCAACCAAAATCTACATCACCGGTGGTTCGTCAGACTTTGTTGATTTAGGTGACAACAACTGGACAAGCGATACCACGTCTAGCACACCGCAGTTGGGTAACTGGACATCGAAACAAGGTACCGGTGAAAACCAAGGCTATACCGTGTGGACAGAAAGCTCCAACCCGAGCATCGAGTTGTACATTCAAAGCACGGTTAATGTGTTGTAATAACCCCTAAGGAACCCGCACTTTTCCCAAAGTGCGGTTTATCAAACTCAAACACCCTGTCAACTTGTTGACGGGGTGTTTTTTATAGCTGCTATTTTGTGAAGAAATTGATGTTTTGCAAATTAAATAGTAATAATTCTCATCGGTGTGATACGGTTATTATGTAACTTATCGTTACTATCTCTTTTAAAATCATTAACTAATGAGGTGAAATATGCGTGAAGAAACGAAAGAACTGAACAAAGTTCATATCCGTTTGGCGCAAGATAACGGTGAAAACACTCAAGATCGTATAACCAATAACCGTAATTTGTTGGTGTCGGGTATGCATGAAGGCACAAAAGTTGAATATAGCATTAATCATAGTGCAGAGTGGCGAATCGCCAATGATCCGGTTAATCATCTTGTCAACATTGAGTTGGCAGACGGCGAGTATCACTCAATTCGTGTAAGGCAAGCGGCGGAAGGAAAACATTCGGTTTATAACGAAATAACGAATGTGGTGATTGATACACAACCACCGAAAATAGACTATATCAGATTAGAAAAACCTGAATTATCAATGGTTAGAACGTTGCCTGTTTTTGAAGGTAAAACGGAACCCGAAGCTGATGTTGTAGTGAATATTCATAAGGAATTTTATATCACAAAAGCCGATGAAGAAGGAAAGTTCAGTCTTGAAATCACAGAAACATTAGCTGACGGAAAATATATTCCAAAAGTATTAGTAACAGATAAAGCAGGAAATTTATCGACGGATAAAGCGGCAGAGATGTGGTATCAAGGCGAGGAGGTTGTTGTTGGAAATGGAAATATAGCGGTTGTGGATGCTGTACTATTGACAGTAACCGAGTTGGTTACTGTGCCATCTGTCAACGAAGGTGATAACGTCGAGTTTAATGTAACGCTATTAACCGGTCACAAAGGTGGTACGATTGATGCGCCGGTATTGGGTGGAACAGCAACTGAGACTGATGATTACAGTACAGCGGTGTTCAGCAACAATGTACAAGTAGTTGGCGGTAAGTTAGTGATTCCAGCTGGCGTGGATAGCTTCACTATTAGCTACCCGACTGTGGCAGATGAGCTTTCCGAAGGTCAAGAAACCCTGAGCATGACTTTGGGTGGCAAAGAAGCTGAAACCATCATCAACGATACTTCAATGACCACATTGTCGATTTCGGTGACTGATCCGGTACAACGCGAAGTAGATTCTACAGAGGGTTCAGTAATGACCTTTACTGTAACTGCTTCTAAACCTGTATTGGAAGATACTGTAGTCACTGTTAGCCTGAGCGGACAAGCTACCGTGCCGGGCGAAGCAGGTGCGGATTACACAGCAGCATTGGCTGATGGCACAGCAATTTCCAACGGCACAGTGACATTGACCATTAAGAAAGGCGAAACTCAAGCAAGCTTCACCGTTGATCCAATTAACGACAATGAAGCCTTAGCTGCATTCGGTAAGGAAACCAATGAATCGGTGATTGCGACCTTGAATAATAAAACCGGCTTTACCATGGGTGAAATCGAGGCTCGCGGTATGATCATCAACGGCGAACCGTTTGCGATTCCGCGACTGGATGCTGACTTGAACTTGATGACCGGTGTGACTTTCCCTGAAGGCGACCAAACCACACAAGTGCTTGAAGGACCAAATGTAGCAATGGGTTCAGACTATAATGATAAGATTTACATAGGCTACTACATCAATGGCAACGATGCCGGACAGGGCGACTTTGCCAACAGTCTTGCCAAAGGTCAAAACTTCGATAGTAGCCTTTCATTCTCAACCCTCGATTTAGGCAAAGGCAACGATACGCTTTGGATTCGTGAAGGTGTGAACCTTTTAACCCGTGTATATTTGGGAGAAGGCGATGATACGTTCATTGCCGGCGGTGCAGTAACCATTGGTACTGATAACCTCAGACCACATGTATTTGGTGAGGGTGGTAACGATACGATCACCTTTAAAGATGACATCATGTTCATTAATGTTTATGGTGGCAGCGGCTCAGATACCATCACTGTTCAGGGTAGTATGTTGGATAACGCCATGATCGATTTGGGCAGTGGTCGGGCTTACACCTCTGCTTATGAAACCAGTTATACCAATGGCTTGAGTTTGGGTAATGATGACAATGTCGATCTGGCAAGTGATATTAATACGTTGCATGTTCATCAGAATTTGGGAATGTTTTCGTCTTCCGCACATGTTTATGGCGGTAATGGTCAAGATCATGTCACCATTGATGGCGGTATGTATGCAAGCAGTACTATCAGCTTGGGTGCAGGTAACGATACGGTTACCGTCGGCAGACTGGCAGATGCCAACGTAATCGATATGGGCACCGGTATCGACACGGTAACACTCAGCGGTTCAGGCACTTCAGTACGCTTGAGCAACAGCATTAAAGGTGCGGAAGTGATTGATATTAACGGCAACGGTGCAAACACCTTGTATGTGAATGCAGCCAATGTCCGTGATTCAGGTGCCGAGCAAACCATCAAAATTTTAGGTGGTGCAGACGATACCGTGAACTTGGGCTATGCAGCATCGTTTTCTTCTCTGGGAGAAAGTTTGATTGATAGTGTGCAATGGGGAAAAACCGGTGCGACAATCACTGAAGACGGTCATACCTATTCTGCTTGGCAGTATGGGAATGATACTACCACCATGATTTATATTGAAAATACGATTGGCAATATCATCTAATTTCATATAATCAAGTTGCTTAAACCGCACTTTTCCCAAAGTGCGGTTCATCAAAAGACAAACGCCTCGTCAGCTTGCTGACGGGGTGTTTTTTATGGCTGCTATTTTGTGAAGAATTTGATGCCTGTAAATCAAATAGCAATCATTCTCATCTTTGTGGTAAGGTTGATTGGTAACTGTTTGTTACTATCTCTTTTTGAAACTACTAACCCTGAGGTGAAATATGAGTGAAGAAACAAAAGAACTGAATAAATTATATGTGCGTTTGGAGCGAGATACAGGCGAAGATCAACAAGATCGTATAACTAATAACCATAATTTGTTGGTATCGGGTATGCATGAAGGCACAAAGGTTGAATACAGTATTAATCATAGTCCAGAGTGGCGAATCGCCAATGATCCGGTTAATCATCTTGTCAACATTGAGTTGGCAGACGGCGAGTATCACTCAATTCGTGTAAGGCAAGCGGCGGAAGGAAAACATTCGGTTTATAACGAAATAACGAATGTGGTGATTGATACACAACCACCGAAAATAGACTATATCAGATTAGAAAAACCTGAATTATCAATGGTTAGAACGTTGCCTGTTTTTGAAGGTAAAACAGAACCGGAAGTTGATGTTGTAGTGAATATTCATAAGGAATTTTATATCACAAAAGCCGATGAAGAAGGGAAGTTCAGCGTTGAAATCACAGAAACATTAGCTGACGGAAAATATATTCCAAAAGTATTGGTGACAGATAAAGCAGGAAATTTATCAACGGATAAAGCAGTCGAGATATGGCATCAAGGCGAGGAGGTTGTTGTTGGAAATGGAAATATAGCGGTTGTGGATACGATAGCACTGGCACAGCCAGATGTTGTATCGAGCACAACTGACGTTAACGATACCTTGATGACCACCTTGTTGATTTCAGTTACCGATCCGGTGCAGTCTGAAATGGATTCAAGCTCAGGCTCAGTGATGACCTTTACGGTAACTGCGTCTAAAGCGGTATTGGAAGATACAGTGGTGACGGTCAGCTTGGGCGGACAAGCAGCAGTACCTGGAGCGGAAGGTGCAGATTACAACGCACTGTTGGCAGATGGAACGCCAATCACAAACGGTAATGTTACGTTGACCATTAAAGCAGGCGAAACCCAAGCTAGCTTCACGGTTGACCCGATTAACGATAACGTTGCCGTAGCTGAATTTGGTAAAGAAACCAACGAATCGGTGATTGCGACCTTGAATGACAAAGCAGGCTTTACCATGGGTGAGACCGAGGCAAGAGGTGTGATCATCAATGGTGAACCGTTTGCGATTCCGTTCTTGGATGCTGACTTCAACCTGATGACCGGTATTTTATATCCGGGTGGTAACAATACGACTCAGCTTGTAGAAGGTCTGGGCGTAGCAATGGGTTCAGACTATGATGATACGCTCTATGTCAGTTTCTGGTTAGATGGTACAGACACCAAGACACTGGGTAACGTGTCGAATAGTCAGGCTTATGGCGAGAACTTCGACGACTCGCAAAGTATTACGACTGTGGACTTAGGACAAGGTAATGATGTCATTAAAGTCCGTGGTAATCATCAAGAACTTGCCCGAGTCTGTCTGGGTGAAGGCAATGACAGCTATGATGTTGGCAGTATGATTGGTAATGCGGCGAACCCAGCATTTCCTCAATGGAGACCATATGTATTTGGTGAGGGAGGTAACGATACTTTCATTGTACATGATCAAGTGCTGGCAGGTCATATCTATGGCGGTAGCGGTTCGGATAACGTCACCATTCAAGGTAACGTTTTAGATCAATCAGTGATTGATTTGGGCAGTGGTCGTAACTATCCATCAGCTTACGAAACTACTTATAAAAACAGTGTTAGCCTAGGTAACGATAACAACACCGACTTGGAAACTGATGTGAATGTTCTGACCGTTAAAGGTGATGTCGGTTCCGCATTAGGCATTACCGCCACGATTTATGGTGGTAACGGTCAAGATACGGTTAATATCGAAGGCAAAGTGAGTGGTAGCAACGGCGTCAAAAATACCGTGATTGATTTAGGTGCCGGTGACGATACGGCGAATATCAATCAACTGGGTACCGAGCTGGCTGGCGCAGGTACCATCAACTTGGGTATTGGTGCTGATACAGTCAATATTACAACCATGAAAGGTGGTACGGTCAATACCGGAACCGATACCGATGTTGATACCGTGAAAATCGGTACCATGTCAGGCGGCACCATCAATATGGGAGCTAATGATGTGGTTGAAATTGGTAAGATCTCGGGCGGTAAAATCAACGGTAGCTCGGCTACTGATGACACTGTAACGATTACTGGTACAGGCTCAACTATTAGTGCAACTAATGTGTTTGGGGTTGAAAATATTGATTTAGGTTCAGGTAACAGAATTAATATCTATAAATATCAGTACAATAGTGCGTTAGATAAAACTAATGGTCAAACTGCGATGTATATTCAAGGTGATAGCACATCAAAAGTTGATTTGGGTAATGGTATTGGTCAATATGATTTGGCTGGTGCTACTTGGACGAAGGGAGCTACAGTTGATGTAGATGGTCATAAGTATGATACTTGGACTGTAGGAGGTAGCACTTATGGTGGTACTCAAGCGATCTATATTGAACAAGGTATCCAAATTATTTGATTACTAATAAATATGTTGTACCTAAACCGCACTTTTCCCAAAGTGCGGTTTACCAAACTCAAACACCCTGTCAACTTGTTGGCGGGGTAGGGGGTAAGTGTGGTTTTTGTGTTTCACAATTTTTGAACTAAACCACGCAGGCTTCGGTTCCGCTCAATCAGCAATATTCCCCAACCCTAGCGGGGTTGATTCATGCTTAACCTAGGCGAATCCCATAAATACGTGGAGTGTATTGTATTCTTAGCATTGAGGTATTAATGATAAATTTTATGCCGGGAGAACGATATGATAGTTAAAGAAGCGGGTTATGATGAATTTCTTGTTTAAAAAATTAACCGTGGGAGAGAAGACAGTCGCCAAGGGCGCAGGCATTCCCTTGAAGAAACAAAAGCCGGAACAAAACGACTATTCGAACAAAAAGCGCATAAATTTTGAGAGTTGCTCAACCGCAACCTACAAAAAATTTCAATAATGGCTATAAACCTGTGCTTCAAGATAACTATCCCAATATTTCTAATATAGGCTGTGTTTTTTGATAAAAATAACAAAAGTAGCTATTGATTTTATCTAAATGGCAACGTTTTGCTGTCAGTGTAATGCCTTTGGAATTCTCAAGGTAAGTGAGATTTTCATTATCCGTGACTATGGCATTAAGCACGTTTTTTAGTCGCTTATCTCGAGTAATTTCCTTAATATTAATTTGTAAGGTTAATTTAAAATCCCAAGTATTACGTTGTAATACAAATTCATAATAAATGAATGGTTTATAATCAAGTGTGAGCTCATCTTTATCGAGCTCATAGCGTAATTTTAAATTTGTTGGGATTTCTAGCTTGCTATGCTGTAAAAAATGTAGCCAATGCGCTTCATTGGTACGTTTGCGTAATAATTCTCCGGTTTCGCCAAAATGCGTTATTTTATCCGAGCTAAAATCACCGAATGTGAGTGTTTTTTGGTAGTTTCTCATCCATGTCGGGAATGCAGATTGTGATAATTCACAATTCCAAGGCTTCATATTCCCCATAAAATGTACAATTTTAGTTTGATGAGTGGCTACACGCGGTAATGTATTATAAATTTTATAATCAAGTTCTGTAATGTTGATATTTTGTTTATACGCTAGCCATGAAAATGCTAATTCATCAATGACGCTGCTGAAATAACCGAGAAATGTTTTTAAGAAAAATTGTGCATCTTTGACCGCTTGTTGCCAATCTAACGTATCATCGGCATAAAATAGCCCGCCATTCGGTGCCGGGTGGGTGTGTGGGATATTATTTAATTCGGCTAGCGGTGGGCGGGAGGTGCGATCTCCAAATTTTTTTAGAAACGGGCTTTCAGATCGCCATGCAACACCTTCGATCTTAAATAGTTCACTCAGGTCATCTTGTACCACCATATCTAAATCTAAGAATAAAACTTTATGATAATGAGCCAGCTGTTCGACGACTTTATATTTTGATAGTGCAAAATGCGAAAAGCGCTTAATGAAATAATCGAGTTGTTTTCCATCCATGGTTTCTTCATGGTGTTCTTTTTTCCAGTCGGAAAATGTATAAGAAATAAAAAGAATATTGGGCTCAATGCTCAGCAAATCTGATTGTTGGTTTGCAGTTAAGCCGTCATGATATACAACGATATTATCATAGTTATGACGATTCCTTTCTTGTAAGTTAATGATCATTGTTGCGAGTGCAAAGTGATAATTTGCTGTCAGCATAAATACAATAGCACTGGATTTTTTGTCTGTCATGCGTCTGAACCTTGTCGTAGTGATCATAAATTGTGAATCGTTAAATCGATATTTAATTAGCTTAGCCGGATTGCCGCCGACAATCGCATAGGGTGGCACATCTTTTGTGAGCCAGCATTGGCTGCAATCACAGCGCTTGTTCCAATTGATATTATCTTTTATATACTTTTGTTTATTGCAATCGTATTATACTTAAAAACATTTACATTGTATAATTTACTTAAGTTGTCATTTTTAATAAATGTTTTACCATTCTATTGGTTTTTCGGGTTTTATTAATCAATTGATTATAATAAAGCAATTATTTGGGATCATTTTAGGATAAATTTACTGACTGCAGGGCTATTATGACTTCACTCTTGACCTTATTCACTCATCATTTACCACAAATTCATGCTCGCTATAAGCAACAACATAGCATGGGTGAATTAGCCGATATTTTGATTATTTCTCTCAGTAGTGGTGAAAAACGTGCCAAATGTGCCAGTTTATTCTTTGATAAAAATGAATTAGTGAGTAGTGATTGGCAAGCTGTACAAGCCAAACTGGAAAACAAGATCACCGCACTTGCCAAACATTTTGAGCAGCCGGTTAAATGGTTAAAGGTGGAATGGGTTGTGAGTGAGTCGGCAACGAGCTGGGCGAAATTACAGCAGGAGATGAAAAATTACAAACGTAATTATTTCCGCTCCGGTATCGCCTTCAAAGGCGTGACTTCGCCTTGGTTGTTGGCGACCGAAATGGAATTGAATGCCCATGCAGCCCTTTATTTAGGGGCGGATAATCCGTTGGCAGGCGTCAATCAGGCAAACTTGGAACGTTATTTGAAAGGGCGTTTCTCATCCAAACAAATGCCGAATTTTACAGCGGATATGCCGGTGATGACATTTGTCACGGCGGGCGTATTTTTGGATACCGATACGCAACAATTGCAAGTGCTTTCAACCTTGCCGCGCCAACATGGCCGCCGCCAGATGTCTGCTTTAAATCCTGACGTGACAGGTGAGTTGGTGCACTTAAGCACCCAATATTTAAGCCGTCAAATTGAAGAGAGCGGTTTGTTTCAGTATGGACATTTCCCATGCTTTGATAAGCCTATTCCAACCTATAACACACTGCGCCACGCTTCTAGCACCTATGCCTTGTTGGAGGGCTTGGAGCTGTGTCGGCAATTAATCGCCGACAATCAAACGGTAAGCACCAACATCAGTCCACGCACAATCAATACGGGTGAACTGCAAACGGTACAAAACCGCATAGAAACGGCAATTGATTATTTTGTAGCGCATAATATTCGGCAGTATGCGGATGGCAAAGCTTACGTGTTGGAAGCCAATAATGAAATCAAACTCGGAGCCAATGCCGTCGCCATTCTTGCGTTTGTGAAATATGCACAGATGTTTCCGAAGAATAACCGCACTTCACGCTTGCTCGGTTTGTGTGAAAATTTGGCGCTCGGTATTGTTGCAATGCAAGAAGCAGACGGCAGTTTTGTGCATATTTTAAATGGCAAAACACTGGACGTGATGGAGAAAACCCGCACGATTTATTACGATGGTGAAGCGGCATTTGGTTTAATGCGTTTATATGGGATCACTCAAGATCCGCGCTGGCTGGTTTGTGTGGAAAAGGCATTTGATTTCTTTATCGCCAACCATCATGAAAAAGCACACGATCATTGGTTGTCTTACTGTTCTAATGAGTTAGTGCGTTATAAGCCTGAACAGCGTTATTTCCAATTTGCGGTGGATAATGTGAAAGGCTATCTCAATTTTATTCAGAATCGCTTGACTACGTTTCCGACTTTATTGGAACTGTGCATGGCATTTCATAAAATGTTGCTGAAATTAGACGAATTTCCCGAATATCAAACGGTCCTCAATGGTTTTGATGTGGCGGCGTTTTATACCGCTTTACACACCCGTGCCAATTATTTAGTCAATGGCTTTTTCTTTCCTGAAAATGCGATGCATTTTGCGAATCCGAATAAGATTTTACACGGCTTTTTTATCCGTCACCATGTGTTCCGCGTGCGGATTGATGATGTGGAGCACTATTTATCAGGCTTTGTGCATTATTATGAATTATTGAAAAACGGCAACTATCCCAACAGTTTGCAACAACAGAAAAAGATAGAAAATATGGCATTTAATGCAATTAATGTTGAAATGGCGACGAAAGGAAAATGGCATACTACCGCGCCTGAAAACTGGCAGCCGACGGGGTTGAGTATTTTCCCGAAAAGTTTCCAAAAAGGGCATATTATCGTCGCTCGCGGTAAAAATATGCAAATAGGTTATCTGCCGTTTGTGGCGGTGAAATCCTTTGTGCTGAAAGGGGCTTCGGCGATTGTTACCGATGATCCGGACACTTATGCAAGCCTTGGTGTGCCGTTATTGGTGGTGGGCAATGTGCGTAAAGCAACGCTAGATTTGGCTCATCTGGCTCGCTCAACTTATCGTGGCAAAACTTACGGCGTAACTGGTAGCGCAGGTAAAACCACTACCGTTGCCATGTTAAGTCAAGCCTTATCTGCGATTGCGCCAACAGCTCAAACCCAAGGCAGTGCCAATTTACCCATTGGCATCGCGTGGAATATGGCGTGTATGCCGCAAACAGCTTCGCACTGGATATTGGAAATGGCGATTGGCAATATGTCGCTGAACAGCCAATTGGTGAAGCCGGATGTTGCCGTGATCACCAATATCGCTGCCGCTCACTTAGAATACCATAATGATTTAGATACCGTCGCTCTCAAAAAATCCCGGATTTTCGAGGCAATGCCGCCTAAAGGTCTTGCGGTAGTATGTCGCGATATTGCGCAGTTTGATTTGATTGAACGTGCGGCTCTCCAGCAACAGTTGAACGTAGTCAGCTACGGGGAACACGAACAAGCGGATGTGCGCTTGTTGAGCTATCAACAAGGCAGCGGCAGAGTATCGCTATTCGGTAAAGAAATCACGGTGACATTAGGCGCGCAAGGGAAACACTTAATGTTGAACGCGTTAGCGGTTATCGCCATTGCTCAGCAACAAGGTTTGGATTTGGCGAAAATTCTGACCGCACTTGAGCAATTCCGGCCGGTGGAAGGGCGTGGCGATATGTTCCAGTGTACTTATGCGGATAAAACGATAACGGTGATCAACGAAGCCTACAATGCCAACCCGATTTCGATGAAAGCGGCGTTACAGGCATTCGCCGATGAGGCAACCTTGCCTGAACAGCGAGTATTGGTGTTAGGGGATATGTTGGAATTAGGGGCGGACAGTCGACAACACCATCTGGAATTGCAAGATGATGTGTTGCAAACTCAGGCAAGAATGGTGATTTTATCTGGTGTAGAAATGCAGGTATTGTATCAAGCGTTGAAATCATTAAATCGCATACCGCACTTGCACTGGATGCCGAATGCTGACACGATAATCGATCTGTTTGAAAATAAGACGATCGCATTGCATGACTCAGATCGGATGTTACTGAAATCGTCACACGGCAGCGGATTACATCGGGTCGTGAGTTATTTGCGCAAATAATGATTTGACCGGAAATAGTGTTTATATGATTCAACTAAGATATTGGATAGCAATGATGTTAACTTCTTTTCCTGTTATTTTACAAGCGAATACGGACTCTAACACATCATTGGTGGGGCAGCAGCCTGTTGGCGCCTGTATTGCCTTAAAGCTTACGCCTCCAACTCAGTTAGCCACGGTTGAGGGCGATACGCCATTTCGCTATGTTGTCCGTGTTGAGAAAGGGCAAACTGCGGCAGTCGATTCGTTGGCGAGTGAAGTCCAGTTAGAAGACATTCAGCGCCAGCTGATAGTTGCAGATGCACTGTATCAACACGTATTGGGTTTGTCCGCGCCCTTGTCTATGCCGCGTTATGCCAAGGCGCATTATATTCAAGTGAGGATTGAAGAGAGTGATCGTCGATTTGGAGTGGCTTACGATGAGGTAACAACAACCCGTCAAGAAGAGAACGCAGGCTGCCATCTCAGTATGTTAGTGAGTAACCAAATATATGCTAATCGTAATGGCACACCGGCACATGAACTTTTTCATCTTTATCAAAACAGCTATATGATGTTTAAACAGGCTTGGTTGACAGAAGGGTTGGCACGTTGGTCAGAATCATTATTGGCAACCGGTGTTGGCGTGGGGGCGGATGAGCGTTTGCCGCAAAACCGCGAAGAGCTGGAATCGGTAATGGCACAAAGTTACCAAGCCTCCAAAATGTGGATTCGACTGTTCCGCGTGCTTGATGAACAGCCCGGATTTTCGTTGGCAGAGGATATTGCCAAGAAAACATATACTGATAATACATTAATCGTAAAAGATAAATTGGCTTATGGCACTGCATTTATTCGCCCTTTATTTGAGGCGTTGGCACTACAGAGTGCAGCAGTCAGTCGCCGACAAGGATGGCAGGAATATGGATGGGCAGAACGCGAACAGAAAAGCCCTGCGTATAATCGGGATATTTGGTTAGCTTTGAAACGGGCAATTCATAACTATCTTCCGGCGGAACAGCACAACGAGGAGTTGCAGCAGTTTTTGCAAATTGAGATTCCTTGAGGGATTCATTCAAGTTATAGGCTTATGCTATCAAGATAACAAAGTGCGGTTTTGATTGGCAATCAGGTAATAAAAACGTAAAATAACACAATAAAATATGTATTTTTACAAAAAAGCAAAAATTTCTGATTTTATTCTTTTGAGTATTGAAGCATTCGGTTTAATACGACACGGGCATACTATAAAAATTAGGGCGAATATGAACAAAAATATCATTGCGACTGCCGTGATAGCACTTGTATGGAGCGTTGGTGCGACGGCAACGCAGCAAAAACCATTATTTGAACGTTGGTTGACTCACACATCGACGTTTTTTAATTCGCAAACGTTAGAAGATAATCAATCGCAAGTTATTTTTTATCGTGATGCGAATGCAATCACTGGACCGGCAGTGAATATTTATGTTGATGGGGATTATCATGCTTCGTTATTGCCAAATCATTATAAGGCTATTGCATTGTGTGCTCAGGCTCATTTTTTTAGTACCGCATTTAGCAGTAACACTACGTTCGCGAATAAAGATGAAGGGATCTATTTTATTGTTCCGGCTAAACGGAGCAGTTTTATCAAAGTGGTACGCGGTAATAATGGTGAGCCGGAATTTGAACGTGTCGATGCGGAAACTGGTGAGCGGGTAATCCAAAAGATGTCAGAACAAAAGCAAACGCTATCACGGGTGATCCCGGCGACGGAATGTCGGGAAAAAACCGTTTTGCAAAATTTCTCATTATCTGCCAGAACGTTATTTCGAAGCGGCAGGGCGGATCAAGCGGGAATGTTTCCGGCAGGGAAGGAAGAAATTCTTGATTTGGCAGCCGATCTGAAGCGGTTGGATCAGCGCCATATCAGCCATATTGTTATCAGCGGACACAGCGCCCCGGATGAAAGCCCGGCTATAAGTAGACAACTATCCGCCAACAGAGCGAAAACCGTACTCAATTTATTACAACGTGAAGGAGTCCAATTTCCAATGGAAGTTACTGGATACGGTTCGCAGCAATTAGTTTCCAAAAATTGCGCTGAGCGCAACCCGACAGACACTAAAATGCGCGAAGCCTGCGATCAATCGAATCGCCGGGTTGAAGTTACGGTTTATGCGATTCAATAATAGTACAAAGTGTGCTTTAAGCTGATCATTTAGATCAGCTGAGATTGCTGACAAACTGACTTCTCTCCCTCCGCGGGCGGAGGGAGTACCGTTTTTCGCAAGAAAAATGGGGAGGGAGGGAAATGATATTAGCCTGAGCTGATCATTTAGATCAGCTTTTTTTATATCTTGTACTTAGATTAGATTAAGTGAAAATATAAATCATGCTATAAATGCAAACAATTATTTACCAATTATTACATTAATATCAAGTAACTGTATAAAGGGAATCCTGATGAAAAAATACATTGCACTTTTAAGCACGGTGCTAGCACTGAGTGCTTGTTCTTTACCCCACTCTGGCAGACCGTTAGAGACGTGGCAGAATTATATTCCCGCCTCTGTCAGTACAGAAGATTTAGCAACTAATCAAGGACTCGTTGTTTTTTATCGTGGCTCCGATGTACAAGGACCGGCGGTGAATGTGTATGTAAATGGTGATTATCAAACTTCTTTATTAGAAAATGGTTTCAGTCCAATTATTTTATGTGCAGATCGTAATTTGATGACCTCTTCTTTTAGCTCAAACAGTAAAGGCGGTAATCGGACTCAAGGTGTGAAATTTGTGACGCCAAGCCGGCAAGTGACTTATATTAAAATTAAAAAGGCGAGAAATGATGGTTCGCCAATGTTTGAGCGAGTTGAGCCGGAAGTGGGATTTGAAGAAGTGAAGCTGTTGCAAATGCAGTCGCAGACTATCTCACGTGTGCTGCCAAGTGCTTGTAATCAAAACGAATATGTTCTGGATGCTAAATTATTAAATGCCAATGCGACTTTTCCGTTAAATAAACACAGCTATAACGATGTATTGCCGGAAGGTAAGCGTAATGTGCAGGAATTTGCAGCGAAAATCAAAGGGATCACCCGTCAAGCTATCAGCAAGATTGAAGTGAATGGCTATACTGATCCGGTCGGTTCCGATTCATATAACCAAAAACTGTCTGAACGACGTGCGCATGCGATCCGTGAAGTTTTGATGAATGCGGGGGTTACTGTTCCAACCACGGCGGTAGGTTATGGCGAAAGAGATTTGGTAGTGCCGAATTGTGAAGCGGAACATGGTAAAAACGTTGCTGCCAAAACGGCGTGTAATTTACCAAACCGCCGTGTAGAAATCGTGGTTTACGGCAGCGAATCGAATTAAACGGCATTTATCGGCATAACATAAAAATATAAAAAATCTCTCTTTTTTCTGTATATAAGTCTGGTTTCGGCTTACCATATCGGAAATAGAGGGATTTTTGTTTTTATATTGAAATAAGGCGTGTACGTTATGTTAGATGTTCAACCCAGCCATTTTTTTGCCTGTTTGGATCGCTTGAAGTTAATCCGGCGTTGGTCGCTGATGCGCAATATCGATAAAGAGAATTTGGCGGAACACAGTTTGCAAGTGGCGTTTGTGGCGCATGCCTTGGCGTTGATTAAAAACCGTTTTTTTAATGGCACGGTTAATCCGGAGCGGATTGCGCTGATTGCGATGTATCATGACAGCAGTGAGATTTTTACCGGCGATCTGCCGACACCGGTCAAATATTTTAACCCGCAGATTACCGAAGCCTATAAACGGATTGAGGTCGAAGCGGAAAAGCATTTGTTGCGCTTACTGCCGCAGGCATTACAAGCGGATTTTGCGCCGTTGCTGTGTGCCGAACTGATTAGCCCGCAAGATAAACACTTGGTGAAGCAGGCGGATGTGATTTGCGCTTACATCAAAGCCCGCACCGAGTTGGAACACGGCAATCAAGAATTTATTCCGGCGTTGAAACGGCTAGAAGGTTTGCTTGATGAGTGGAAAAGCGAAGAAATGAACTATTTTTTAACGGTGTTCGTGCCGAGTTTTGGACGAGCGTTAGATGAATTGAGCCTGTAAAAAGGCAAAGTGCGGTCTGAGAGGGCAGAATGGCAATCACAATAAAAAAAGAGTGGAAACAACGCTATATCGACGATCCCAAACGGGAGCATGATCACCGTTCGCCGTTTCAGCGCGATCGCGGGCGGATTTTGCACTCGGCGGCGTTTCGCTGTTTGCAGGCAAAAACGCAAATTCATGCGGTGGGCGAAAATGATTTTTATCGTACCCGCTTAACCCATTCGTTGGAAGTGGCGCAAATCGGCAGCAGCTTGGCGGCGCAACTGGGTTTAAGCGAACCGTTTCAAGCGTTATCGGCGCAGTTGAATATCGCTGAACATGAGTTACAGAAAATGCTGAAACCGTTGTTGCCGCCGATTAGCCTGATCGAAACCCTCTGTTTTGCCCATGACATCGGACATCCGCCGTTCGGACACGGCGGCGAAGTGGCGTTGAATTATATGATGTCGCAAGCCGGCGGTTTTGAAGGCAATGCCCAGACTTTTCGTCTGATTACCAAATTAGAGCCGTACACCGAAAAAGCCGGGATGAATTTGACCCGTCGCGCGATTTTAGGCGTGGTGAAATACCCGACGATTTTAGATGACGCTTCGCCGCAATATGCCAAGTGCGGTCTGCAACCGCACTTGACTGATCCGCGCTATGTCAATATGCGCAATTGGAAACCGGGAAAGGGTTTGTTCCGCGATGATTCTGCAGTGTTTGATTGGCTGCTGCAACCGTTAAGCCGCGCAGATCGTGATGAATTTTGCCGCTATCGGCAAGCGCGGCAAACGCCGCAAGACAGGTTGAAAACCGTGTATAAATCATTGGATTGCAGCATTATGGAATTGGCGGACGATATTGCCTATGCGGTGCATGATTTGGAAGATGCGATTGTGGTCGGGGTGGTGAATCTGCAACAGTGGCAGCAGGCGTATCAACAACTGAAAAATTGCCAATCCGTTTGGGTTCAACAACATATTGATGAGTTGAGCGAAAAGCTGTTTTCCGAACATCACTATCAGCGCAAAAATGCGATTGGGGCGTTGGTGAATTATTTTATCACTTCCGCCCGTTGGAAAATCAACCAAAACTTAAACGATCCGTTACTGCGTTATAATGCGGAGTTGCCATCGGAAGTGGTGGAAGTGCTAAGTATTTTCAAAAAATTTGTCTGGCAATATGTGATTTGTCATGTCGATACGCAACGGATCGAATATAAAGGACAGCGGATTTTATCTGAGTTATTCCAAATTTTCGAATCTGATCCGCAGCGCTTGCTGCCGCCAAATACCGCCAAACGTTGGCAAAGTGCGGTCGACGGTGATAAAAAACGGATTATCTGTGATTACATCGCCGGTATGTCCGACGCCTATGCGCTGAAAGTGTACCAACAATTATAATAAAGCGAAGAGAAAAATGATTTTATCCGGAGTATTGGCTAATGCGGGCTTAGTGGTCGTCGGTGGAGTCGTTGGCAGTTTGTTGGCGAGCCGGGCAAAAACGCAGGTTATCGACAGTGTGTTGCAAGGCTTGGCGCTGTGTGTTGCCTATGTTGCGGTGCAGAATCTGATTGGCGGCGGTAATATTTTTATTATCGTTGCTTCGATTGTGCTTGGTGCGATTCTGGGGGAACTGTTGAAATTAGACAGCAAGTTGACCGCACTTGGCGACTGGGTGCAAACTAAAGTTAATCGTGGCAAAGGCGAATTGGCGATTGCCGAAGGTTTTGTCAATGCGTCGCTGCTGTTTTGTGTCGGCGCAATGGGCATGGTCGGTTCGTTGGAAAGCGGGCTTGCCGGCAATCATCAAACTTTATACGCCAAAGCGGTGATTGACGGCATGGTGTCGATTGCGTTTGCGTCCACCATGGGAATAGGCGTGGCGTTTTCGGCGGTATCAATTCTGATTTATCAAGGCATTATCGTACTCAGTGCCAGCTTAATCAGTCCCTATCTTTCCGCACAGGCAATCAATGAAATGAGCACCGTCGGCGGCTTGCTGATTCTCGCCATCGCCTTAAATATGCTGAAAATCACCAAAATCCGCGTCGCTAATTTTATGCTGGCACCGCTATTGGCGATTGGGTTTTCGTTCTTCCTTTAGTTTTCTCTGAATTCAAGGCAAAAAAAAAGCCCTCCGCAAGGAAGGGCAAATATATTTGGAGTCATACTTTTTTAGGGTATGGCGCTATTATACTTATCTAATTTCACAAATCAATAACAAATATGAAATATTTTGTTAAATTTCACATTTATTTCTTATGCGGATTGCGCGTGTTGCTATCGACCAAGTTGCGCATTAATAACGCATAGTTCAGCTCGATATCTTCAGGTACCTCTAAAAACACAAAATGTCCGTCGCCCGGCGCAACCTCAACCGCTTCGTTTTTGCGGTTGAGCATTTTGTTGATCTTGAACACGATATTGCCTTTCGGGGTCATCAGTTCGACTTCGTCGCCAAGCAGGAATTTATTTTTTACCGCCACTTCCGCCATGCCGTTTTTACGCACGCCGGTGAATTCGCCGACAAATTGTTGCCGTTCGGAGATCGAGTAGCCGTAGTCGTAATTTTGATATTCATCGTGGGTGTGGCGGCGCAAAAAGCCCTCGGTATAACCGCGGTGTGCCAACGATTCCAAGGTGTGCATTAAATTTTCGTCAAACGGCTTACCGGCGGCGGCATCGTCAATTGCCTTGCGATAGACTTGTGCGGTGCGTGCGCAGTAGTAGAATGATTTGGTGCGCCCTTCGATTTTTAATGAATGAACCCCAAGTGCGGTCAGCTTCTCAACGTGCTGTACCGCGCGCAGATCTTTCGAGTTCATAATATAGGTGCCGTGTTCGTCTTCAAATGCGGTCATTTCTTCGTCAGGGCGCTGGCTTTCGGTTAAGAGAAACACACTGTCAGTCGGTTTGCCTTCGCCCAGCGTAGGCGCGACGTTTTTGACTTCGATCAGGTGATCCGGATTGACGATATTGCCGATTTCGTCTTCTTTGCCTTCTTTCACGTTATATTCCCAACGGCAGGCATTGGTGCAAGTGCCTTGGTTCGGATCGCGTTTGTTGATGTAACCCGACAACAGGCAGCGCCCGGAATATGCCATGCATAATGCACCGTGTACGAAAATTTCCAGTTCGATTTCCGGCACTTGTCGGCGGATTTCAGCGATCTCATCCAGCGACAACTCACGCGATAAAATCACCCGCGTCAGCCCCATTTGTTGCCAAAATTTGACACTCGCCCAGTTCACCGCATTGGCTTGCACCGAAAGGTGAATATCCATCTCAGGAAAATGTTGGCGCACCAACATAATCAAACCCGGATCGGACATAATCAGCGCGTCGGGTTTCATATCAATTACCGGTTGCAAATCGCGAATAAAGGTTTTCAGTTTGGAGTTGTGCGGTGCGATATTCACCACCACATAAAACTTTTTGCCGAGGGCGTGGGCTTCATCAATCCCGATTTTCAGGTTGGCGTGGTTAAATTCGTTGTTGCGCACGCGCAGGCTGTAGCGCGGCTGTCCGGCATACACCGCGTCCGCGCCGTAAGCAAAGGCATAGCGCATATTTTTGAGTGAACCGGCCGGCGAAAGCAGTTCCGGTTTGAAATTCGTTTGGCTCATCATCTGTCTCTTATTTCTGATGTCAGGTCAGGTTATACCTTTTGCCTTATAAAAAGCAAAGTGCGGTATAAAGGGACGGCGATTTTATCCTGTTGCTATTTTTTGTGCAACTGAAACGGTGATCACATTTTCGAATAAAAAAGCAAGAAGGCGTTGAATTTCATTTCAAAATCACTATACTAGCAAACTAGTACAACAATACAAATCGACAAAAGGATTGAATGATGAAATTAGGCAAAACCTTACTCGCAACCGCACTTGGCGGTTTACTGTTTTTTAGCGCCGCACACGCTGAAAAAAGTGTTCAACAAAGAGTGGCAATCACGGCGATTGTCGAACATCCGGCATTGGATGAAATTCGCAAGGGGATCATCGACCAATTGGCAAATGAAGGCTTTGTCGATGGCAAAACGATTAAAATTGATTACCAAAATGCGCAAGGCAGTTCGGCGACCGCCGGGCAGATTGCGCGTAAATTTGTCGGCGATAAACCGGCGGTGATTATTCCGATTACCACGCCGAGTGCGCAGCCGGTAGCGGCGGCAACCCGTCAAATTCCGGTGATTTTTAGTGCGATTACCGATCCGATTGCGGCGAAATTGGTGAAGCAGTGGGGCAAAAATACCGGTAATGTTGCCGGTGTTTCCGATCAAATTCCATTAGAGCCGCAAGTTGAGTTGATTCAAACGTTAGTGCCGAACGTGAAGTCAATCGGTTATGTGTATAGCCCGGGTGAAGCCAATTCGGTGGCGGTGTTGGATATGCTGAAAGTCGCAGCGGAGAAACAAGGGCTCAGCGTATTGGCAGTCCCGGCGCAGCGCACGGTGGACATCAGCACCGCCGCGCGCAGCTTAATCGGCAAAGTGCAGGTGATTTATACCTCGACCGATAATAATGTAGTATCGGCGTATGATGCGTTATACAAAGTAGCGGTGGAAAATAAGATCCCGTTAATCGCAGCGGATTTTGGTTCGGTGGAGCGCGGCGCAATCGCAGCGTTGGCGACAAATCAATATCATATCGGGGTCGAAACCGGCAAAATGGCGGCGCAAGTCTTGCGTGGCGCGAAAGTGTCTGAACTGGAAACCATCCGCATGCCCGATCAGGATTTGTATTTAAATCCGCAGGCGGCAAAATCGCAGGGCGTTGAACTGCCGCAAGCATTATTGGAGAAAGCCACGCGCGTGATTAATCCGTAATATTTTTTGATTTTCATTTCAACCGCACTTTGTGTTCAATTAACGCAAAGTGCGGTTTTTTACATTCTATGCTTTCTTATTTTTCCTGATTTGTGAGCAAATTGGCATTAATGCTTCAGGGTGGATAATTTCTATTACGGTTGTATTGATTTTATTACGGATTTTGATTATCTTTAGCCGTAAGATAATTTTGTCTGACAGGAGTGAAGAATGAAAACAGTAAAAACAATGTTATGGGCGGCATTAAGTGCGGTATTGATCAGTGGCGGCGCTGTGGCGAACGAGGTCAAAAATGTAGCGATCACCGCAATTGTGGAACATCCGGCGTTGGACGCGGTGCGGGAAGGGGCGTTGGCGGAACTGAAAAAAGCCGGTTATGAACAAGGCAAAAATTTGAAAGTGGATTTCCAAAGCGCGCAGGGCAACACGGCAACCGCGGCGCAAATTGCACGTAAATTCGTAGGCGACAAACCGGATGTGATTTTGGCAATCGGTACGCCGAGCGCGCAATCGGTGGTGGCGGCGACGCGTCATATTCCGGTGGTGTTTTCTGCGATTTCTGATCCGGTGGCGGCGAAGTTGGTGAAGGATTGGGACGCGTCCGGCACCAATGTCACCGGGGCTTCGGATACATTGTTGATTCAGCCGCAAATTGATTTAATTAAACAGTTAATCCCGAATTTGAAAAAAATCGGCTATGTCTATAGTACCGGCGAAGTCAATTCGGTGGTGGTGTTGAAGCAGTTGCAAGAAGCGGGCAAAGCGAACGGATTTGAGGTGGTGGAAGCCCCCGCACCGCGCACCACCGACATCGGCACTGCCGCGCGCAGTTTAAAAGGCAAAGTTGATGTGATTTATACCTCAACCGACAATAATGTGGTGTCCGCTTATGAAGCGCTGTATAAAGCGGCGTTGGATTCAGGCATTCCGTTGATCGCTTCCGATACCAGCACCGTTGCGCGCGGCGCAATTGCGGCATTATCCAACAACTATTATATCTTGGGCGAAGAAACCGGCAAAATGATGTCAAGAATTCTTGACGGTGAAAAGGCAGGTGATATCCCGGTGAAAACCATGGATAAATTGGATTTACACCTGAATTTGAAATCCGCCAAAGCCTTTGGGGTAACGGTGCCGCAATCCTTGATTGACTCGGCGAAAGAGGTGATTAGCGAATAGTTGATTGCTTTTTAAGCGAACTATCGCGGTTGATAAAAATGATACAAGGCTAACCTGTATCACTGTGATAGTATAACAAGACATTTAATGTTGATTATATTTATACCGCACTTTTCTTCAACCTGAGGCAAAGTGCGGTTTTCTGATTAAAGATTGATGATTATGACTTCGGTATTATTTTTAGGTGCTTTAGAGATCGGGTTGATCTATGCCTTAGTTGCGTTGGGCGTACTGATTTCCTTTCGTATTTTAGACTTTCCGGATTTGACTGCCGACGGCAGTTTTCCCTTGGGGGGCGCGGTGTGTGCGGTGTGTATCGTCAATGGCGTCGACCCTTGGATTGCCACTTTTGCCGCCGCCCTTGCCGGCGCGGCTGCCGGTTTGGTGACCGCATGGTTACACGTTTCGCTCAAAATCTTACAACTGCTCGCCAGTATTTTGGTGATGATCGCGCTCTATTCGGTGAATTTACGCGTGATGGGCTCGCCGAATTTATCCCTCTTGAACGAGCCGACGATTTATGCGCCGTTTATCAATGAAGATGCCAGTAACCAACTGTATATTCAGCCGTTGTTTGTGCTTGGTTTTGTGATTGTGGCGAAATTGGCACTGGATTGGTTTTTCAACACCGAGATCGGTTTGGCGGTGCGCGCGACCGGGGCGAATTTACGCATGGCAAAAGCGCAAGGCATTCCGACCGGGAAAATGATTTTCTTAGGCATGGCGATTTCCAACGCCTTGATTGCGCTCGGCGGTTCGCTGTATGTGCAAACCCAAGGCGGGGCGGATATGTCGATCGGCGTGGGCACGATTGTGATCGGCTTGGCGGCGGTGATTATCGGCGAGACCTTGATTCCATCGAAACGTATTCTGGTGATCACGCTTGCCGTGGTGGTCGGTTCGATTTTATACCGTTTCTTTATCGCGGTGGCGCTCAGCAGCGATACCTTGCGTGAAATCGGTTTCGGTGCGCAGGATCTGAATTTGGTGACTGCGATTTTAGTGGTGTTGGTGTTGATTGCACCGCAGATGAAAAGTAAATTTTTAGCCAAGAAGTCGTAACGCTTATGATGAAATTAGATGATTTAAAAATAACCTTCAACCGTGGCACTCCGATTGAAAATCCGGTGCTGCGCGGGCTGTCGTTGGATATTGGCGAAGGGGAGTTTGTGACCGTTATCGGCAGTAACGGCGCAGGTAAATCGACCCTATTAAATGCAATTTGCGGCGATTACTTGGTTGATTCGGGTAAAATTTATCTGAATGGTAAAGACGTAACCCGTAAAGGCACATGGCAGCGTGCGGCGTCGGTGGCACGCGTGTTCCAAGATCCGATGCTCGGCACCTGCGAAGGACTGACGATTGAGGAAAATATGGCGTTGGCTTATAACCGCGGCAGAAAACGCGGTTTATCGTTTTTCACCAATAAAGCCGCGCGCGATCTGTTCCGGGAAAAGCTATCGATGTTAAAGCTCGGTCTGGAAGATCGCCTGACCGACCGCATGGGGTTGCTTTCCGGCGGGCAACGGCAGGCGGTCAGCTTATTAATGGCGTCGTTACAGCCGTCGAATATTCTGTTATTAGACGAACACACCGCCGCCCTTGATCCGAAAACCGCCGCTTTTGTGATGGAGTTGACTGATCGCATTGTTAAAGAAAATAAGCTGACAGTGATGATGGTGACTCACTCAATGCGCCAAGCGCTTGATCACGGCGAACGCACGGTGATGTTGCACCAAGGGCAAGTGGTGTTGGATGTGAAAGGCGAAATCCGCGATAAAATGGATGTGCCAGATTTGCTACAACTGTTTGAGAAAACCCGCGGTGAAGAAATTACCGATGACAGCTTGCTGCTGGGTTAACCCACGCTAATGCGCAGTCTAACCGCACTTTGTTTATCATGAAAGCAAAGTGCGGTTTTGTATTATAAGGAAATTGCGTTTTACTTAAACTTCCGGTCGGCTACTGCAAATGAATTCGCCGTCTTTGCCTTGCCATTCGATTTCGACGAGGGTGCCGGTGCTGAAGCCGATTTGTTGCGCCGAGCCGCAAAGTGCGGTGACCAGATCCTCAACGAAGGGTAAATGAGAAACCAATAAAACGCTGGCTACGCCGTCTTGCCATAAAGTGGTCAGATAATCCACGACAATATGGCTGTTGCCATAAGGGGTGATGGCGTCCCAGGTTTCGATTTCATTGGGAAGTGCGGTTTGTGTCGTGTCGGCTAAAGCCTGATAAGTTTGCTGGGCACGGTTATACGGGCTGACCATGACTTTTTCAATCTGACTTGCCGCTTCACTCAGCCAGACACCTTGCTGTTTCGCTTGTTTAATACCGTGCGCGGTCAAATTGCGCTGCGTATCGTTGCGTGCAACCAGCTCGGCTTCTCCGTGACGCATAATAAAAATTCGCATATAACCTCTATCCTGTGATGTGATTACGTTCCTTGCCCTATAAGATAACCGTTTGTAATGGCAAACAAAACAAAAATTTCCAGTTTGTGATCTCGATCTACATTTAATTTGAGCGTATAATACAGCCAATTTTACGGTCGGTGTCATTTTATTTTCAATTCGATGTCACCCACTGTCATCTATTCATCCTATCACCAATACTTTAGAGGTATGTTCATGTCAAGAAGACTGAGAAGAACGAAAATTGTTTGTACAATGGGTCCGGCAACTGACCGTGATAACAACTTAGAGAAAATTATTGCGGCAGGTGCGAATGTGGTTCGTATGAACTTCTCCCATGGTACGCCTGACGATCATATCGGCCGTGCGAATAAAGTACGCGAAATCGCGAAAAAATTGGGTAAACAAGTGGCGATTTTAGGTGATTTGCAGGGGCCTAAAATTCGTGTTTCGACCTTTAAAGACGGCAAAATTTTCCTGAACATCGGTGATAAATTCGTCTTGGATGCAGACTTGCCTAAAGGCGAAGGCAACCAAGACGGCGTTGGTTTGGATTATAAAGAATTACCGAAAGACGTGGTGCCGGGCGACATTCTGTTGCTGGACGATGGCCGGGTGCAATTGAAAGTGTTATCGACCGAAGGTAACAAAGTGTTTACCGAAGTGACTGTCGGCGGTCCGTTATCGAACAACAAAGGGATCAACAAATTGGGCGGCGGTTTGTCTGCCGATGCGTTAACCCCGAAAGATAAAGCCGACATTATTACAGCGGCGAAAATCGGCGTGGATTATTTGGCGGTTTCTTTCCCACGCAACGGTGCGGATCTGCATTATGCGCGCCAACTGGCACAAGAAGCGGGTTTGAATGCCAAAATCGTCGCCAAAGTGGAACGTGCCGAAGCGGTTGCGACCGATGAAGCGATGGACGATGTGATCTTAGCCTCCGATGTGATCATGGTGGCGCGTGGCGACTTAGGGGTGGAAATCGGCGATCCGGAATTGGTTGGTGTTCAGAAGAAACTGATCCGTCGTTCACGCCGCTTGAACCGTGTGGTGATCACCGCAACCCAAATGATGGAATCGATGATCAGCAATCCTATGCCAACCCGTGCGGAAGTGATGGATGTGGCGAATGCGGTGTTGGACGGCACCGATGCGGTGATGTTGTCAGCGGAAACGGCGGCGGGTCAATACCCGGCGGAGACCGTTGCTTCAATGGCGAAAGTTTGCTTGGGCGCAGAAAAAATGCCAAGCATTAATGTGTCCCGCCACCGTATGGACGCGGTATTCAGCAGCATTGAAGAATCCGTTGCGATGTCGGCGATGTACGCGGCCAACCACTTAAAAGGCGTAAGCGCCATTATTGCGATGACCAGCTCCGGCCGTACCGCACTTTTGATGTCACGCGTCAGTTCCGGTTTGCCGATTTTCGCCTTATCGCGTAATCAACATGCATTGAACTTGGCGGCACTGTATCGCGGGGTAACGCCGGTTTACTGTGAAGAAGCCAGCCGTACCGTTGAAGGTGCGAAAAACGCGATTGAATTGCTGAAAGACAAAGGTTATTTGGTTTCCGGCGATTTAGTGTTGTTGACCCAAGGCGATGAACTTGCCGAAGGCGGCACTAACACTTGCCGTACTTTAGTGGTTGAATAATTGGCAACCGCTGATTAAGAATGAAAACCTCTCGATCTTCATGACGAAGCGAGAGGTTTTTTCTTGATCTTTTTTATCCACCTTTTTATGTAGAGAAACGATTCATTTGGGAGATAACAATGCGCTATTTATGGTTTTTGACCGCACTTTTATGGCTTCCGAGCGTTTATGCTGCGTTAGACGGGCAACAACTGGTGCGTGATGCCCGCAGTCAGATCGGCGTCACCTTGACCTATGATTCCGCCTATCGCAAATTGGCTTATCCGATGGGGGATATCGAACCGTCGAAAGGGGTTTGCAGCGATGTGGTGATCCGCGCTTTACGTCGGCAGGATAAAGATTTGCAGCGCTTAGTGCATGAAGATATGAAGAAGGCATGGGAACAATATCCGAAAAATTGGGGTTTAAAAACGATTGATCGTAATATCGATCACCGCCGAGTGCCTAATTTGGAGGTTTATTTTAAACGTCATGCCAACCTGCGGTCGTTAACCGATGTGGCTGATTTTCAAGCCGGGGATATTGTGACTTGGCGTTTAGACAATAACGCACCGCATATCGGAATCGTCTCGGATAAAAAAAGCGCTGGCGGCATTCCGTTAATTATTCACAATATCGGGCGCGGCACACAGGAAGAAGATATTTTGTTTAAATACAAAATGGTCGGACATTATCGCTATTAAGCTTAAGCACGGAATAAAATGGGTCTATGGCAGACCCGATTAAGCGTTAATGCACGGCTTTCTCGCTGCTGCTTAACATCTGGCATTCCCAGCCGTTATATTCGCCGTCGTATTCTGCCGCTTGTCGTTCAAACTCCTCCACTAAACTGAAAATAGACTCATCATCCAAGCTGGCCTCTTGTTCCAAGTTGACCAGATAAACGCTTTCTCCGTCATATTGCACCGGCGTTTCGGTGTATTTAATATCAAAAGAAAGTTGTTGGGAGAAATAATCAATAAATTCCTCCATCATCTCTTCACGTTCAAACTGGAATTTATGTGTGATTTGACGCGGTTTTGACAGATCTTCGCCTTCTTGCTGCAACAAGGTCAGGGTATCGGCTGTGGCATTCAACTTCATTTCCAGCGGAGAAGGCAGCAGGAAATCGTAATATAAATCACAATTCGGATCAGCCTGACTGATCGGAACAATCCCGTTACTGCGAATGAAATCCAGTTGTTGCAGTGACCGAGTGAATGCCTCGGTATCTTTAGTGTAAAAATACAGGGTGATTTGACCATCGGCAACAATATAACCGGCAAACAAACTGTCATTCAGCGCCATTAGCGGCAGTAAGGTTTGTGAAAATTGATCCAAATAGTGCTGTGCCGTAGTAATGCTTTGATCGCTGCCCAACGATAAAGGAAGGGAAAAATGTACGACATACGAATGTGCATTTTCGTCCAGTTGTTCGGCGATTGCCAAATTCACCGTAATAACCGCCTCTTTGTCTTTCAGGGCGGTACGGTAGGTTTGCCAATTGTTTTTTGCTACCATAATTCCGCCTTATTTAAATGAAGCCCACACCGGCGCATGATCCGACGGTTTCTCCATCGCTCTGATCTCCAAATCAATTCCGGTTTCGATACAACGCTGTGCAAGTGCGGTATTTGCCAGAATCAAATCAATGCGCAAGCCACGGTTGTCGTCAAATCCTTTGGAACGATAATCAAACCAAGAGAAACGATCGTCGGCGCTCGGGTTTAAATGGCGGAACGTATCAACCACGCCGAAATCCAATAAGCGTTGCAACCATTCTCTCTCTTCCGGCAGAAACGAGCATTTGCCGGTGCGCAGCCAACGTTTGCGATTCTCTTCGCCGATACCAATGTCTAAGTCCGTCGGGCTGATGTTCATATCGCCCATAATGATGACCTGATTTTCGGCAGGCAAGTGGCTTTCCAAATAGGTTTGCAAATCGGCATAAAATTTTTCTTTTGCCGGAAATTTGGTTTCATGGCTGCGGCTTTCGCCTTGCGGAAAATAGCCGTTGATCACTGTTACCGTGCCATTCTCCATTGCCAGATCCGCCATAATAATCCGCTTTTGCGCGTCCGGGGTATCGTCGGGAAAGCCGCGCCGCACCGCTAACGGTTGCTGTTTGCACAGCAATGCAACGCCGTAATGGCCTTTCTGCCCATGGTGAAACACATGATAGCCTAAATTTTCCACCAAATGATAAGGAAAATCTTCATCCGCAACCTTGATTTCCTGCAGTCCGATCACATCGGGCTGATGTTTGGCGACAATCGCTTCCAATTGCAGCGGTCTTGCTCTGAGTCCGTTAATATTAAATGATACAAATTTCATGATTAGCCTGTTTATTTTTCTTTATTCTCCGAAAGACGGATTTTAGCAGAGTTTGCGAAATCTGTCTGTGCGGCCCCTCTGTTTTTTATTGGGTAAATTTTTATTTAATCCTTTCTCTATTTTTGTTAAAATAACGCCAATTTTTTTCTATTAAAAGGTTAAAAGATGTTCAATAACAATGGAATGTCCAAAGTATTACGCTTGTCGATTATCGGTGGACTGCTTTGCGCGACTTCCGCAGTGGCGGAACAGAGTGCGGCATCGGATGAAGCCCAAGCCCAAGCGCAGCAAATCATAGCGCCTGTTAATAATGAGGTGCAACAAGCGGCTGCTCAGGTGCAGCAAGTCGGGGAAGAAGCGCTGCAAGCGGTTGATGTCGCAATACAGCAAGAGGCCGAAAACAGCCAAAGTGCGGTAGAAATAGCCGCGGCATTAGCGGCAAAACAAGCGGCACAGGAAAAACTACAGCAGTTGTTGAACGGAACTGAAGTCCAATTTGAATCCGCACTTGCCGATTTGTATGCGGATCACCAATTTGCGCCGATTTGGACGGATAAAGCGGCGGAAAAATCATTTTTACAACAGTATGTGGTGTGGGTGCTAAGCGGGGTTTCCCACACGGCAGCCGATACCTTAGCGGAAATCAGCCGTAGCGATGATGGCATGGTGCGCGATATTTTGTTGAGTGACGCTTTCCTGAACTATTTGTATTATCAAGAAAATTTGAAAAGATCCTCAGCCAAATGGCTGTATGGCAACAGTGGTTATAAAGCAACTTTGCCAAGCGAAAGCAAAATTGCCGCTTGGAAACAAGCGATCGGCGACGGGCAAACGGCGGCATTCGTACAAAAATTGGCGTCAAATAACAAGCGTTATAAGCAAACCGTTGAAACAGTCTTGCGCTCTTTGCCTGACAGTATCGCCAGTTCGGTCAGTGTGAGCGAAACGTTAAAGCCGGGCATGCAATCAGCGGATGTAAAAAATTTGGCGACCATTTTGAAAGGCAAAGGCTTTTTACCTGCAACACATAACGGCAGTATTTATGATGATGAATTGTTGGCGGCGGTGAAACAATTTCAAGCCCAAAACGGTTTAACGGCCGACGGCATTGTCGGTGCCGGTACGCGCAATCTGTTAAATCAAAATTTAACCAGTAATCTGTATAAATTATCGATTAACGCGCAGCGTTTAAGCGTATTGCCAAACGAAACCAACGGCATTTTCGTCAATATCCCGACCTATAAGCTGCATTATTATCGTGACGGCAAATTGGTGTTGGATTCTAAAGTGATTGTCGGTAAAAAAGACCGCCCGACGCCGGTGATGTCAAGCCGTTTGAGTAACGTGGTGGTCAATCCGCCATGGAACGCGCCGGTGCGCAATATTAACCAAGACATTATCCCGAAAGTGCGCCAAGATCCGAGCTATATCTACCGCAAGGGCTACACCATTATTGATGGCAAAGGACGTACGATCGATCCTTACACCATTGACTGGGAAAATATGACGGCGAAAAACTTTCCGTACCGATTGCGTCAAGCCCCGGGTGGCGACAGTGCCTTAGGTAACTACAAATTCAATATGCCGAGTAGCGACGCGATTTATTTGCACGATACCCCGTCCAGAGGCTTATTCGGGCGTAATGATCGTGCCTTAAGCTCAGGTTGTGTGCGGGTGCATAAATCGGATGAACTGGCGACTTTATTGTTGCAGGAAAACGGCTGGAGCAACGAACGTCAACGGCAGGTGCTTGCCAGCAAAAAAAACACATCGGCTAATCTGAGCAAGCGCGATGATGTCTATTTGTATTATGTGACCGCATGGGTCGATAACGGCAAAGTGCAAACCGCGCCGGATATTTATGGTCATGATCGCAAATTGGCAAAAACCAATGTGAATTGGAGAAATGTGAAGCAATTACTGAATTAAAACACCAAAATTGCAGCATATATCGCAAAATTATAAAAAAGCTATTGATTAATAGCTTTTTTTATGTTTTTCTAGGCAAAATTTGCTAGAAAATGAACTTGTTTGGTTTTTTAGCGTCGAATAAACACATTTAATCCACTATTTTATTACTCATTCAAAGACTATGACCGAAATCAATAACTCGCGCCGTAAGTGGTTAGCCTTGGGCGGCATTGTACTGGGCGGCACACTGTTGCCGACCGAGTTGCTGGCAGCCGTTTCCACCCCTAAGCCAAGGGTGATGACTTTTAGAAATATCAATACCGGAGAACGACTTACTTCAGCCTTAACAAACGGCAAAATCAGCAACACCACCGATTTAAAAAAATTGAATCATCTGCTCAGAGATCGCCGCAGTCAAAAAGTCCACCGTATTGATCCCCGACTGTTCAGTAAACTGTACCAAATTCAAGGTAATTTAGGTTTGCGTAATACCGAAATCCAAATCATCTGCGGTTATCGTGCGCCGGCGACTAATGCCGCCATGAGCGCGCGCAGCCGCGGGGTGGCAAAAAACAGCTACCATATGCGGGGGGAAGCGATTGACTTCCGTATCGACGGCGTATCTTTGGCAAATGTGCGCAAAGCGGCGACCCGCCTGAATAATGGCGGAGTCGGTTATTATCCGCGCAGTAATTTTGTGCATATTGATGTTGGCCCGAACCGCACTTGGCGCGGGAGTTGATACAAGTATTCGCATGAACGTCGAAATTATTCCCGTTACAGCCTTTCAGCAAAACTGTTCGATTATTTGGGACGAACAGAAAAATGCCGCGATTATCGATCCGGGTGGCGAAGCCGATAAGTTGATTCGTTTTATCGAAGAAAACGCGCTTCGGCTGCAAAAAATTCTGTTGACCCACGGGCATTTGGATCATGTCGGTGCGGCGGCAAAATTAAAGCAACATTTTCAAGTTGAAATTGTCGGACCGCACTTTGACGATACCTTTTTATTTGATTCTTTGCCTGAGCAATCACGCCGTTTCGGTTTATTCGAAGTCGATGTGTTTTATCCCGATCACTGGTTAAATCAAGCCGGGCAGATTGTGACGGTCGGCGATCTGCAATTTGAAGTGCTGCATTTGCCGGGGCACACCCCGGGGCATATCGGTTTTATCGAACATCAGAAGAATATTGGATTTACCGGCGATGTGTTGTTTAACAACAGTATCGGGCGTACCGATTTTCCGCGCGGTGATCATCAACAGTTATTGACCTCAATCCAAGAAAAATTATTTCCATTAAATGACGAGATGATCATTGTCGCCGGGCATGGTCCGGCAACCAAAATCGGTTTGGAAAAACAGAGTAATCCGTTTTTAACCCGCTAAATTCGTTTCCAAAAAATAAAACTCGCCAAGTGCGAGTTTTATTTTTTGTTATGAATACAATGACGGATCATCTTCATTCGGGCGGGTTTTAAAACGGCGGTGTAACCACATATATTGCTCAACCCCTTTCAAAATCTCTTTTTCCACCAATTTATTCATTAAAACCGCAATTTCGGTTTTATCCGGAACGGCAGGGAAAACAAAAGGTTCGGAAATCGAGACATGATAGCCCGAACCGTCACGTTTTCTCAGCGGGGCAAAAGGGACGATTTTGGCTTGCGGCGAAGATTTCAGTAAGTAGTAGGAACCGGTGGTCGTGGCGGCGTCCGCTACCGCAAAAAAGGGAACGAATACCGCATTTTTGCGTCCGTAATCATGATCCGGCGCATACCAAATCGTATCGCCTTGTTTTAATGCACGAATCATGCCGCGCAGATCCTTACGATCCAGAAGGGCTTTATTTGAGCGCAGCCGCCCGTGGTATTGCAGCCAGTCAAAAGCCGGATTATCGTTAGGGCGATAAACCCCGACACCGGGGTGAGATAAGCCAATCACCCGCGCGCCCAGTTCTAAAGTCAGAAAGTGGATACCGACTAAAATAACGCCATGCTTGTTATCCCGGGTTAAATGCTCAATGCCGCTGATTGAACACCACTTTTTTATTCGCTTGTCCGGCCAAAACCATGCCATGCCGGTTTCGATAATCCCCATGCCGACCGAACGTAAGTTTTGTTCTAAAATCGCTTCGCGCTCTTGTACGGTTTTTTGCGGAAAGCAGAGTTCCAGATTGCGGCGGGCAATTGCCGCGCGCTTTTTTCCAACGCCTAATTTAGAAAATAACCAGCCGAGCGAGGTGCCGATCTGCAATAATAGCGGATAAGGCAGTAATAAGATCAGACGAAAAAGGCCCAAACCGATCCAAAAGAACCAATATTTAGGGTGTAAAAATTCGCGTTTAAACTGTGGGAGCTGCTCTTGTGCCATTCAACCTTTCCTGCGTTTTAATCTCATTGCCATGCGAGTTATCGCCGCTATAGTTTAACGGAAAAACAAATAAATAAACATTTTTATGATAGAATCAGGAAAATTTTCTCAGGAGTAGGTTATGACACAATATTCAACGCAATTCAAACGGGCTAATGTGTTGGTACTGGGCGATGTAATGCTGGATCGCTACTGGTTTGGCGCAACCAATCGCATTTCGCCGGAAGCGCCGGTGCCGGTGGTGCGGGTACAAAATAATGAAGAACGTGCCGGCGGTGCGGCGAACGTGGCGATGAATATCGCCGGTTTAAATGTGCCGGTGAACTTATTGGGCTTTATCGGACAAGATGAAGCCGGTGCGGCATTGGAAAAAATGTTGCGTCGACAAGGGATTGATTGCGATTTCGCCGCGTTGGACACCCATCCGACCATTACTAAATTGCGGATTTTATCCCGTCATCAGCAGCTGTTACGTCTCGATTTTGAGGAAAACTTTCATGATGTGCAAAGTGCGGTTTTAGTGCGGAAATTGCAAAGTACGGTTGCTGATTACGGCGCATTGGTTCTATCGGACTACGGCAAGGGCACATTAAATGATGTACAACAAATGATCCAAATTGCGCGCGCGGCAAAGGTGCCGGTGTTGATTGATCCGAAAGGCACGGATTTCGAGCGTTACCGCGGCGCAACCTTGCTGACGCCGAATTTATCGGAATTTGAAGCGGTGGCGGGGCATTGCGCCGACGATCAGAGTATTGTGGAAAAAGGGTTGAAGTTGATTGCCGATTACGACTTGGCGGCGTTATTGGTGACCCGTTCGGAAAAAGGCATGACTTTATTACGTCCGAATGCCGAACCTTATCATTTACCCACCGAAGCCAAGGAAGTATTTGATGTGACCGGTGCCGGCGACACGGTAATCAGCGTGTTGGCGACCGCGATTGCCGACGGGCGCAGTATGGAAGAGGCGTGTTATCTTGCCAATGTTGCGGCAGGTATTGTGGTCGGGAAATTAGGCACGTCCACAGTCAGCCCCGTCGAGCTGGAAAATGCGATTCATCACCGTGATGAAATCGGCTTCGGGATTATGCACGAAGCGCGTTTGAAAGAGGTGGTTGCCAGTGCCAAAGCGCGCGGCGAGAAAATCGTGATGACCAACGGTTGCTTTGATATCCTGCATCCGGGGCATGTGTCTTATTTGGAAAATGCACGTAAACTGGGGGATCGCTTGATTGTCGCGGTGAATTCCGATGAGTCGGTGAAACGCTTAAAAGGCGAAAGCCGTCCGATTAATCCGCTTGAGGCGAGAATGGCGGTGCTTGCCGGTTTGTCTGCCGTCGATTGGGTGGTGGAATTTCGCGAAGATACGCCGCAGCGTTTAATCGGCGAAATATTGCCGGATTTACTGGTGAAAGGCGGGGATTATAAAGCGGAAGAGATCGCCGGTAGCCAAGAAGTCTGGGCAAACGGCGGCGAAGTGCGGGTGCTGAATTTTGAAAATGGCTACTCAACCAGCAGTGTAGTGGAAAAAATTCGGCAACTGGGCTAAGGATTCACCGCTCAAAGACATTCAATCGGTGGGGGAAACCCCACCTTATTTTTTGGCATTAATCAATTCCGCCAACAATTCAATATGTTGGTCAGAATCATTCAATGCCGGAATATAACGGTAGGATTTGCCGCCGTTTTCTAAAAAAAGCTCGCGGTTTTCCTCGGCGATTTCTTCGAGGGTTTCTAAGCAATCCACCGCAAAACCGGGGCAGACCACGGCAACATTTTTTTGTGCTTGTGCCAGTTGCTGCACGGTTTCATCGGTGTAAGGCTGTAGCCACGGCTCTTTGCCGAAACGCGATTGAAAGCTCAGTTGCCATTGGTTTTCGTTTAAACCTAATGCTTGCGCCACCAAAAGTGCGGTTTGGCGGCAATGCTCGGCGTAATAATCGCCTTCGTCTTGATAGCGTTGCGGAATGCCGTGAAAGGAAAACAGCAGCACTTCATCGGCTTGCAAGGTCGGGCGAATACTGTCGGCAAGGGCGCTGATGTATTTCGGGTGATCGTGATAATGCTGGATAAATTCGATTTGCGGTATAAAGCGGTGTGCTTTCAGCGCGTGGGCAAAGGCATCAAACACGCTGGCGGTGGTGGTGGAACTGTATTGCGGATAAAGCGGCAACACGATAATTTTTGCCACTTGCCGGGCAATCAGTTTGTCAACCGCACTTTGCATTGACGGCTCGCCGTAGGTCATCGCCGGCTCAATTGCGATCTCGGTATTTTGTGCGGCAAAATGCTGTTGCAGTTTCGCCACTTGGCGTTGCCCGATTGCCAACAGCGGCGAGCCTTGTTCCGTCCAAATACTTTGGTATAACTTAGCGACACGCGGTGAGCGTTTCGGCAAAATCAAGCAATTCAAGATAAACGACCACTGTAAACGCGGCAGATCGATCACGCGCGGGTCAGACAGAAATTGTTTCAGGTAGCGCTTGACCGCACCGGTGGTGGGGGCGCTAGGTGTGCCGAGATTGACTAGCAGAACACCGATTTTCTTATTCGTTATTTTTTGCTTCATTATTTTCCTTGTTTATTCACCACGGCTAAGGTCAAGCGCGCCGTGCAACAGAGCTGTAATTGTTCGTCATACAGATTAATCAACCACACTTGCGTGCTTTTGCCTAAACGGGCCGGGGTGGCGCGCGCGGTGACGGTTGTGCCTTTTTTAACCGGACGCAAATGGCTGGCGTTGATTTCGGTGCCGACCACAAAATGTTCATCGCTGACACAACAAAATCCGGCAAGTGAGCCGACGGTTTCGGCAAGGGTGGCGGAAATGCCGCCGTGTAGATAGCCCATCGGCTGACAGCTGCGCTCATCGACCGTCAGTTGTGCTTCCAGCCAATCATCGCCTTTGGCACTAAATTGAATCCCCAAATGGCTGATGGCACTATTGTCGCAAAATTGGTTAAGTTGTTGCAATGTCAGCGGCTTGTTCCAAATCATGTTATTTCCTATTACTTAAATAATGAAAGCAGCGCTTGCACCGGGTGTTTCGGTTGCCACTGTTCCATGCGTTTCACTTGGCTGCGGCAGGAATAGCCGGTTGCCAAGCAGAATTGCGGATCGTATTTCTTCAATTTCTGTTGCCATGACAGATGATAAATCGCTTTCGACATCTCAACGTGCCGGCTTTCATGCCCGAATGTGCCCGCCATGCCGCAACAACCGACCGTTTCGCTCACCAGTTCTTGTCCGAAACGGGCGAAAATGGTTTGCCACTGTTTCGGGCTGTTCGGCAGCGCGGTGGCTTCGGTGCAGTGTGGGAACAGATACCAAGTGCGGTTTTCGTTTGGCGCAACCGCACTTTGCCATTCCGGCGTAGCGACTTGCTGCAACAGCCACTCGTGCGCCGTCAGCACCTGAAAATCCAGTTTTTGCCCCAGCACTTGCGGATACTCTTCGCGATAGGACAGCACAATTGCCGGATCAACCCCGACCAGCGGAATCTCCAATTTTGCCAAGCGGCTTAAAAATGCCGCTTGATGGCGCGCGGTTTTAGCGAAACGGGTTAAAAAACCTTTGATATGTTGCGCTTTGCCGTTCGGTTTGAACGGTAACACAAGCGGTTTGAAGCCCAACTTTTGGCTTAAAACAACGAAATCGGCGACCACTTTGGCGTCATAATAGGAGGTGAACGGATCTTGCACAATCAACAACATCTTGCTTTTCGCTTCCGCCGACAAGGTTTCCAGCTGTTCCAACGAACCGCCTTGATAGCCGATTTCGATTAATTGTTGTTGCAAGGTCGGATTGCTCAAACTCGGCAAATCGACCATGCCGAGGGTTTTTTCCGCCAGATAGCCGCTGATTTTCGCTTGGCTGAAAAAGTTAAAAAAACGTGGGACTTTTGCCATTAACGGCGCGACATATTCCACATTGGAAACCACATAATCTTTCAATGGGCGCAAATAACGGCTGTGATAGAAATGGTTGAATTGTGCGCGAAAGCTCGGTACGTCAATTTTAATCGGGCATTGGCTGGCACAGGCTTTGCAAGCTAAACAGGTGTCCATTGCAGTTTTGACTTCATGGGAAAAATCGTATTCGCCGCGCTGTTTGCGCCAACTGTTACGCACTTTTGCCACTAAATCGCTCAGCTTGATTGCTTGATTTTGGCGGAAATCGAGCTGTTCCGGTGTTACGTGTTGTTCGCTCAGCAAACGCAGCCATTCCCGCACCAATGCCGCGCGCCCTTTCGGGGAAAAAGTGCGGTCTGCGCTGACTTTCATCGAAGGGCACATGGTGCTGTGTACATCAAAATTAAAACATAAGCCGTTGCCGTTACAATTCATCGCACCGGCGTAGTCTTCGCGCAATGTCACCGGAATTTGGCGGTCAAAATCGGCACGCATTGGCGAGGTGATCGGATACAGTGCCGCCTCGGTTTCCAACGGCGTACAAATTTTGCCCGGATTGAGGCGGTTTTGCGGATCAAACAGTTGCTTGATATAGCGCAGTTCCTGCCACAGGGTGGCGCCGAAAAAACGTTCGCCGTAAGCGGAGCGCATGCCTTTGCCGTGTTCGCCCCAAATTAAACCGCCGTATTTGGCGGTCAGTTCCACCACTTGATCGGAAATGGTTTTGAACAGCTTGACTTGCTCTATATCGCACAGATCCAATGCCGGACGAACGTGCAACACACCGGCATCAACGTGTCCGAACATACCGTAGTCTAAACCGTGTTGATCAAGCAACGTGCGGAATTCAGCAATATAATCCGCCAAATGTTCAGGGGGCACGCAGGTGTCTTCCACAAACGGAATCGGTTTTGCCGCACCTTTGGCGTTGCCGAGCAAACCGACCGATTTTTTGCGCATCGCATAAATTTTCAAAATGGACGGCAGATCATGACAAATTTGATAGCCGATAATACCGTCTTGTTGTTTGGCGATACGTTCGTCCAACAGCTTGCAAAGTGCGGTCACACGCTGTTCTAATGCCCGCTGTTGCTGACCGGCAAACTCGACCAGATTTAAACCTAAAATCGGATTGGCTTGGTCTTCCGTCAGCAAATCGCTGACCGAATGCCAAACGATGTCTTGCTTGGCGAGATTTAACACTTTCGAATCGACGGTTTCCACCGACAACGCATTGGCTTGCAACATCAGCGGCGCATTGCGTAGTGCCGCATCGAACGAATTATACTTAATATTAATCAAAGTGCGGTATTTGGGAATCGGCAACAAATTCAGCGTTGCCTCACAAATAAAAGCAAGCGAGCCCTCCGAACCGGTGAGAATACGCGTTAAATTAAAACGGCTTAAATCGGCATTAAATACATTTTTCAGATCGTAGCCGGTCAGAAAACGGTTGAGCTGCGGCAATTCGGATAAAATCGTGCTGCGGTTTTGTTTGCAGCGCTGGTAAACCTGTTGATGTAAATGCAATGCGGTTGGTGATAACCGCACTTTGCCTTGTTCCAGATCGGCGCTGTCGAGGCTGTCGGTTTGCAGAATTTCACCGTTAATCAGCACGGATTTTAAGCCGAGCACATGATCGGAGGTTTTGCCGTATTGCAGCGAACCTTGCCCGGACGCGTCGGTGCTAATCATGCCGCCGAGAGTGGCGCGGTTGCTGGTGGAAAGCTCCGGCGAGAAAAACAGCCCGAACGGTTTGAGAGAATCATTCAGTTGATCTTTGACCACCCCGGCTTGCACCCGCACCCAGCGTTCTTCCGCATTGATTTCCAAAATTTGATTCATATGGCGTGATAGATCGACAATGATATTGTTGTTTAATGCCTGCCCGTTGGTGCCAGTGCCGCCGCCGCGTGGGGTGAAGGTAAGCGAGAGAAAGGCTTCACGTTGCGCCAATTTGGTTAAACGCACCACATCCGCGATGTTTTTCGGAAACAGAATTGCCTGCGGCAATTGCTGATAGACACTGTTATCCGTTGCCAAACTCAGGCGTGCGGCATAAGAGGATTCAATATCGCCTTCAAAATGTTGTTGTTTGAGCGCATTTAAATAGTCAAGTGCGGTCGGGTTTAATTGAGGGAGTGAGTCTAAACGGGGTAACATGATAAAAAATAATCCGGAATTTTTTTAGTGGCTGTAAATTATATTATAGTCTAGCATAGTTACGTTTTAGAAAAGGGCAAAAATAGCGCAAAAAACAGAAAAATTTATTAATCATTTTGCCGTATATGCCATGATTTTAACGCAATAATTGTTTGTTTTTCGATGGGTTTGATTAAAAATTGAACTAAAATGGCTTTTATTATGCTAATTTGGTTGATTTTAACGCAATTGGCTATAATAATAGACACATACTCAGAGACTATTTGAGTATGGCAACAGTCAAGATATGATTTGACTGTTCGGATTTGCCGATTACTTTAACTAATATATCAATCGGTCAAAACTCAACTAAATGAAGAGGAATTTAAAATGAAAAAAACTGCAATTGCATTAGCTATCGCGGGTTTCGCAGTCGCTTCCGTAGCGCAAGCGGCACCGCAAGCGAACACGTTTTATACCGGTGCTAAAGCGGGTTGGGCTTCTTTCCATGATGGTTTGACTCAATTCGAAAAATTGGATGGCCGCAATACTGGATATCAACGTAACTTCGTTACTTACGGTGTGTTCGGTGGTTACCAAATCAATGATTACCTGGCGGTTGAACTGGGTTATGACGATTTTGGTCGTGCTAAATTGAAATACAAAGGTGACACGACTGCTAAGCACACTGCACATGGTACACACTTAACATTAAAAGCGAGCTACCCGGTATTGGCTGACTTGGATGTGTATGCACGTGTAGGTACAGCATTAGTGCGTTCTGACTACAAAACTTACGGTGATACTATCACTTTCCCAGGTCGTCGTGGTCATGATTTACGTACTTCAGCAGTATTCGCCGGTGGTTTAGAGTACGCGATTATCCCATCTTTGGCATTGCGCGTAGAATACCAATGGCTGAACAATGTGGGTAAAAAATCTAACTCTTTAAGCAATGACTACCGTCCGGATATCGGTTCTGTCACTGCGGGTTTAAGCTACCGTTTCGGTCAAGGCGTTGCCGCAGCGCCTGAAATCATCATCAAAAAATTCGCATTCAGCTCAGATGTGTTATTTGATTTCAACAAATCAAACCTGAAATCCGGTGCAGAGCAAGCATTAGATGATATGACTGCGGATGTTGCGCAATCAGGTTTAGCAAGCCCTAACTACAATGTAGCGGGTTATACAGACCGTATCGGTTCTGACGCTTACAACCAAAAATTGTCTGAAAAACGTGCTGAAACTGTAGCGAACTACTTGGTTTCTAAAGGCGTTGATCAAGCGAACGTAACCGCTGTCGGTTACGGTAAAGCAAATCCTGTGACCGGTTCTAATTGTGATGCAGTCAGCGGCCGTAAAGCGTTGATCGCTTGTTTGGCTCCGGATCGTCGCGTAGAAGTTGCGGTACAAGGTGCTAAATCTGTCGAAATGTAATTCATTTAAATTGATTACATTATCCATATCAAGCTCGGCTATGCCGGGCTTTTTTGTATAAAAATCATCCGTTTGTAATTGAAAATATGTAAACAAGTATAGTGTGCGCACAAAAAATAAGCATATTTTGACATCAATACTTGATTTTTTGTGTAAGCGCTAGGATAATTTAACAATACTCAAATGACCTAATCGGTCAATTATTTATCATAATGAGTATAGGATGATTTGACCAATGTCGGTACAAATCAAAAAATCTCAATATAGATTGGACCATGAAGTACACTCGAATTGAAGTGATGGCAGCCTTCCATTTTATGCTAGGCTATCTATATTAATAAGATGAAAATAGAGGATCATCAAAATGAAAAAAACTGCAATTGCATTAGTCATCTCTGGTTTGGCATTAGCATCTGTAGCACAAGCAGCACCACAAGCGAACACGTTCTATGCCGGCGCTAAAGCGGGTTGGGCTTCTTTCCATGACGGTTTGAGCCAATGGAATAAAGAAGCTGCTAATCGCGGTTTCAATCGCAACTCTGTTACTTACGGTGTGTTTGGTGGTTATCAAATCACTGACAACTTCGCGGTCGAATTAGGCTACGATGATTTTGGTCGTGCTAAATTTAAAGAAAATAACGAGCTTGCTCTGAAACATACCAATCACGGTGCTCATTTAAGCTTAAAAGCAAGCTATCCGGTATTGGCTGATTTAGATGTCTATGCCCGTGTTGGTGCGGCATTAGTGCGTTCTGATTATAAAACTTACGGAGCTGCTGCTGATTTAGGTCGTGAGCATAGCTTAAAAACTTCCGCGGTATTTGCCGGTGGTCTGGAATATGCAATCCTGCCTTCTTTAGCGTTGCGTGTTGAATATCAATGGTTAAACAACGTAGGTAAATTGAAAAATGATGATGGTTCACGTGCAGACTACCGTCCGGATATCGGTTCTGTCACTGCGGGTTTAAGCTACCGTTTCGGTCAAGGCGTTGCCGCTGCTCCTGAAATCATCACTAAAAAATTCGCATTCAGCTCGGATGTATTATTTGATTTCAACAAATCAAACCTGAAATCCGGTGCAGAGCAAGCATTAGATGGTATGACTGCGGATGTTGCGCAATCAGGTTTAGCGAACCCTAACTACAATGTAGCGGGTTACACAGACCGTATCGGTTCTGACGCTTACAACCAAAAATTGTCTGAAAAACGTGCTGAAACTGTAGCGAACTACTTGGTTTCTAAAGGCGTTGATCAAGCGAACGTAACCGCCGTCGGTTACGGTAAAGCAAATCCTGTGACCGGTTCTAACTGTGACGCAGTCAGCGGCCGTAAAGCGTTGATCGCTTGTTTGGCTCCGGATCGTCGCGTAGAAGTTGCGGTACAAGGTGCTAAATCTGTTTCTATGTAATTAGCATTCGGATAAACAGTTCAAAACCCGGCTTAGTCCGGGTTTTTTCATTTCTGATTGTAGAAAAATAATAGCCAGCACGCAAAATCAGTTACAATGACGAAGAATCGGAGATTGAGGACAGAATAATGAAACCCAACAAAAATTTATTACAGCCGGAAGATAATCAAAACCCTTTGTTTGCATTGGTCGTCATGAGTGCAGCCGTTATTATTATTTTGGCAGGTGTCAAAGCGGCGGCGGATATTATTGCCCCTTTATTGTTGGCACTTTTTATCAGTATTATTTGTTCGCCATTGGTAGGCAAAATGATGCACTACAAAGTGCCGCAATGGCTGGCAATTACATTATTACTTTGTTTTATTTTTATGATTTTTAGTGTGTTCGGTACGTTGGTCGGCGCTTCCGTCAATGAGTTTACGGCGTCAATGCCGCAATATAAAGAGTTATTGACGGAGAAAATCGGTTGGCTAACCGCACTTGGCGAGAAATATAATATTCCGCTGTTTTTGCCAAAACAACGTATCGTTGAAAATCTGAATCCGAATACCTTAATGAATTTTATGAGCAATATTCTCGGTCAATTATCCGGTATGTTGAGTAATATTTTCGTTCTGTTTTTGATTGTGGTGTTTATGTTGTTGGAGATTCCGCTGGCAAAACGTAAATTGACGTATTTGGCGAACACCCAAGCCAAGGGTGAACAAATCCAACTGAAAAGCGAGATTTACCGGGTAATTGACAGCGTTATCCGTTATTTGTCGATTAAAACACTTATCAGTATTTTAACCGGGGTATCTATTTTTATTGTATTGAAATTATTGGATATCCAGTATGCAGTGTTGTGGGCAAGCGTTGCATTTTTAATGAATTATATTCCTAACATCGGTTCGATTATTGCCGCGATTCCCGTCATTATCCAAGCATTTCTCTTAAACGGCATTGGCGAAGGCATTGCGGTAATTATTGCTTATTTTGCGGTGAACACCATATTCGGTAACCTTATCGAACCGAGGATTATGGGGAAACATCTCGGGTTATCGACCTTGGTTGTCTTTATCTCATTAATTTTTTGGGGCTGGCTGTTGGGAACGGTGGGAATGTTTCTTTCGGTTCCCCTAACGATGGCGAGTAAAATTGCTTTAGAGGCCAGCCCGGTTACTGAAAAACTGGCGTATTTATTGGGTAACGGTGAGGAATAGCAAAATCATTCATCTTTCTTATTATGAATTTTATTCATGATAAATGTGAAAATAACAAGTTTGACTATAACGGCAATACTGATTAATTTAGACGTCTAAACATCCAAATTAAGACGAGGTCAGTATGAGTTACGCAAGAGAGATTGATGCCCTGAATCAAAGTGTGGCGGATTTGAACGGGAAGTTGAATGTTTCGTTTGAATTTTTCCCACCGAAAAATGAAAAAATAGAAACGCTGCTGTGGGAATCGATCGATCGGTTGAAAGTGTTAAAACCAAAATTTGTATCGGTTACTTACGGTGCTAACTCAGGGGAGCGTGAACGCACCCATAGTATCGTAAAGGCGATTAAGCAACAAACCGGTTTAGAAGCGGCACCGCACTTGACGGGGATTGATGCGACGGCGGACGAATTAAAAGTGATTGCCCAAGATTATTGGGATAGCGGTATTCGCCATATTGTGGCACTGCGCGGTGATGAACCCAAAGGGTATGCCAAGAAACCGTTTTACGCTTCTGATTTGGTCGAGTTGTTGCGCGGCGTTGCGGACTTTGATATTTCTGTTGCCGCTTATCCGGAAGTTCATCCGGAAGCAAAATCGGCGCAAGCGGATCTGCTACATCTTAAGCGTAAAATTGATGCCGGAGCGAGCCGGGCGATTACCCAATTTTTCTTTGATATCGACAGCTATCTGCGCTTTCGTGACCGTTGCGCTACGATTGGCATTGATGTGGAAATCGTGCCGGGGATTTTGCCGGTGTCCAATTTCAAACAACTGCAAAAAATGGCGACCATCACCAACGTGAAAATTCCCAGTTGGATGACCAAAATGTATGAAGGGTTGGAAAACGATCAGACTAGCCGTAATCTGGTTGCTGCCAGCATTGCGATGGATATGGTGAAAATCTTATCGAAAGAAGGGGTGAAAGATTTCCATTTTTATACCCTAAATCGTTCTGAGTTGACTTATGCGATTTGCCACACGTTAGGGGTGCGACCGGCATAAAGCTGGCTAACGATGAAAATAATGATTGGTACATACGGAGCGCAATAGCTGTTTGAACAATAAGGTTCCAAGTGTTACAAACTTTCGCCAAAATGGATTTTAAATCCGGTATCAATAATTTCTCTTGCCGGCGGAATAGAATTTAAACGGTCGATCACTTCTTGCGCGGCGATTTTACCGATTTCAAAACGAGGTGTGATCACCGTTGCCAGTTGCGGGGTCATTGATTGCCCGACATTATGCCCGTGAAAGCCGGCAATGGCGATTTGCTGCGGAATGGCAATGCCTTGGCGCTGGCATTCAAACACCGCACCGATTGCCAAATCGTCATTGGTGCAAAAAATGCCGTCGCTGTCGGGGCGTTGTGCCAAAATTTGGCGTAGTTGTTGCGCGCCGAGGCTGAATGATGACGGTTGTTCGGTGATCAATTTATACGGCTGTAAACCGTGCGCTTTCATCGCCGCTTCATAGCCTTCGATTTTTTGAAAAGTGCGGTTGTCCATGCGCGCGGCAAAATAGACAATGTTTTTACGCCCGCGCGCAATCATCGCTTCCGTCATTTGCCGTGCCGCCGCACGATTATCAAAACCGACTGCTTGCGCCACCGGCTTGCTGTGCTGTAAATCCATCATCTCAATCACCGGAATATTGGCAACCTGCAACATTTTTAGCGACTGCTTGCTATGCACGTTTTCGGACAAAATCAAGGCATCGACATTGTACGAAAGCAGCGATTTAATCCGCTGTTCTTCGATTTCCGGCGAATAACCGAAGTGCGCCAACATGGTTTGGTAGCCCGACAATTCGGTCACCGATTCAATTCCTTTGATCACATCGGCAAACACCTGATTGGTGAGCGAGGGAACCAGCACGCCGATGGCATAACTTTTGGCGCTGGACATAATGCGCGAGGCAACGTTGGGAATATAGCCAAACTGTTCAATTGCCGCCGCAATTTTCTCGCGCGTCGCCGGCGCAACTGTTTGCGGATTGCGCAAATAACGGCTGACCGTCATTTTGGTAATGCCGAGATGATTGGCAATGTCTTGCAGCACAGGGCGTTTCTTTTGCATGGGTTGACCGCACTTTGATCCGGTAGTAAAGAAATAATTATACTTTAAAGCAGGCGACTAAATGTGAAATATCCCCGATTAAATTCGGCTTTTCCAACGCACAATGGCTGTCGGCAAGCGGGCAGCGGGTGCGGAACACGCAGCCGGACGGCGGGTTGATCGGTGATGGCAGGTCACCTTCCAACAGCTGAATTTTCTTATTGCGTTCCAGTTTCGGATCGGCAATCGGCACGGCGGACATCAAGGCTTTGGTGTACGGGTGCTTGGTGTCTTGATATACTGCGCGGTAGTCGCCCAGCTCCACCGCATTGCCGAGATACATCACCAACACGCGGTCGGAAATGTGCTTCACCACCGACAGATCGTGCGCAATAAAAATCAGCGATAAGCCCATCTCTTTTTGTAACGACTTCAGCAGATTGACCACTTGCGCCTGAATGGATACGTCCAATGCCGACACCGGCTCATCACAGATAATCAGTTTCGGCTCGATAATCAGGGCGCGCGCAATGCCGATCCGTTGGCATTGTCCGCCGGAAAATTCGTGCGGATAGCGGTTGATTAAATTCGGCAGCAAGCCGACTTTTTGCATCATCGCCTGCACTTTGCTTTTCACCTCTTGCCGGCTCAAGTGCGGTTGGTAGACTTTCAACGGCTCGGCGATAATGTCGCCGATCGTCATGCGCGGATCAAGCGAGGCGAGCGGATCTTGGAAAATCATCTGAATATCGTTGCGCAACGCTTTCCACTCTTTGGCGTTTTGCTTGCTCAGATCTTTGCCTAACCATGCCATTGCGCCGCCGGCGGATTTCACCAAGCCGATAATCGCGCGCGCCAAGGTCGATTTGCCGCAGCCGGATTCGCCGACCACGCCCAAGGTTTCGCCCTGATAGAGTTTGAAGGAGACGCCATTGACCGCTTTTAAGGTTTGCGGTTTGGCGAAAAAGCTTTTTTTGTCTTGCTTAATTTTAAAGTGAACGCTGAGATTGTTCACATCGAGTAATAACGGTTTATTTTCGTTTTGCATACTGTGTTCTCAAGCTACATTTCCGTAACCGGAATAAAACAAGCCCGCAGGCGATTATGATCGAAACGTTGCAACTGCGGCGCTTGCAGACATTGCGCCGTGGCTTTTAAGCAACGCGGTTGGAATGGGCAGCCGTTCGGTAAATTCAGCAAATTCGGCGGATTGCCCGGAATGGTGATCAGCTCGTGCGATTCTTCGTTCAGTTTCGGTACGGCATTGATCAAGCCGATAGAGTAGGGGTGGGTCGGATGATAAAAAATCTGTTCCGCCGTGCCGTATTCCATGGTGCGCCCGGCGTACATCACCAGCACATGATCGCAAATCCCGGCAACCACGCCCAAATCGTGGGTGATCATGATAATTGCGGTGTTGAATTCGCTTTTCAGCTCATTCAGCAAACTCATGATTTGCGCCTGTACGGTCACGTCAAGTGCGGTTGTCGGTTCGTCGGCGATCAGCAATTTCGGACGGCACAGCAACGCCATGGCAATCATCACCCGTTGGCGCATACCGCCGGAAAATTCATGCGGATACATCTCCATGCGCTTTTTCGCTTCCGGCATTTTCACTGCGTCAAGCATAGCCAAGGATTCGTTATAAGCACTTTTGCGATCCAAGCCTTTGTGCAACATCAGGACTTCCATTAACTGATCTTTGACTTTCATATACGGATTGAGCGAGGTCATCGGATCTTGGAAAATCATCGCGATCTGTTCGGCACGCAAGTGATTCAGCTCTTTCTTCGGCAGGTTTAAAATCTCTTTGCCGTTGAATTTTGCCGAGCCTTCGATCCGTCCGTTGTCGGCAAGCAAGCCCATCAAGGCAAATGCGGTTTGCGATTTGCCCGAGCCGGATTCGCCGACAATGCCCAGCGTTTGCCCGGCATTGAGTGCGAAGGTCAGATTATTGACGGCGGTGACATCGCCGTCGTGGGTTTTGAAAATCACCCGCAGATCGTTTACATCGAGTAGTAAATTCGGATTTGTCATTGTATTTCCTCACATCTCTATTAGCGATCTTTCGGGTCGAGCGCGTCGCGCAAGCCGTCGCCGATAAAGTTAAAGCAGAATAGGGTTATCACTAAAAACAGTGCTGGGAAAATCAGCAGCCACGGCAGATATTCCATCGCCCGTGCGCCGTCGTTCAACAAACCGCCCCAACTGCTCAGCGGTTCTTGCGTGCCCAATCCTAAGAAGCTGAGGAAAGATTCAAATAAAATCATGCCCGGCACAAGCAGCGAGGCATAAACCACCACCACGCCCAACACGTTCGGCACGATATGCCGCCAGATGATCTGTCGGGTCGGCACGCCGCAGACAATGGCGGCTTCGACAAACTCTTTACGTTTCAAACTTAGAGTTTGCCCGCGTACGATCCGCGCCATGTCTAACCACGACACCATGCCGATCGCGACGAAGATCAGCAGGATATTTTGCCCGAAGAAGGTCACCAATAAGATCACGAAGAACATAAACGGAAACGAGTTCAGGATTTCCAAAATCCGCATCATCACCGCGTCGGTTTTGCCGCCGACATAGCCGGAAGTCGCGCCGTACAGCGTGCCGACCAACACCGCAATCAGCGCCCCGGCGATACCGACCAATAGCGAAATCCGCCCGCCCATCGCCACGCGCACCAACATATCACGCCCGGAGGAATCGGTGCCGAAATAGTGTCCGCTTTCCAAATCCGGTGCCGCCGACATCATGTTCCAATCGGTTTCGTCGAAAGCAAACGGCATTAAGAGCGGTGCGAACACCACAAACAGAGTAATCATAAACAGCACCAACAGGCTGACCAACGCCGCCCGGTTATGGAAAAAGCGGCGTTTGGCGTCTTGCCACAGGCTGCGTCCTTCCACTTCGTCTTGTTGGCTCAGTTGTTGTGCCAAATTTTCAATAAATTCGGTATTTTCTTGTTTAATCAACATAATACATCCTTTAATAACGAATTTTAGGATCGATTACGGCATACAAAATATCCACAATCGCATTAAAGGTGATGGTGAGTGCGCCGACCAAAATAGTCAGGCTCAACACCAACGAATAATCACGGTTCAATGCCCCGTTCACAAACAGCTGCCCCAAACCGGGCAAGCCGAAGATACTTTCGATCACCATTGAACCGGTGATAATACCGACAAAGGCAGGCCCCATATACGACACCACCGGCAGCAGCGCAGGGCGCAAGGCGTGGCGCAAAATAATCCGTCGCATTGGCAAGCCTTTGGCTTTGGCGGTGCGGATAAAATTGGAGTGCAGCACCTCAATCATCGAACCGCGCGTGATCCGCGCAATGCTGGCAATGTAAGAGAGCGAAAGTGCGGTCATCGGCAGCAGCATGTTGATCAATGTGCCGCCGTTCCAGCCGCCTGCCGGCAGCCATTTCAGGGTGATGGCGAAAATCAACACCAATAGCGGCGCAACCACGAAGCTGGGGATCACCACGCCGGTCATGGCAAAGGTCATAATAAAATAGTCGATCCACTTATTCTGCTTAATCGCCGCCACCGTGCCGGCAAGCACGCCGAAAAACAGCGCGATCAAAAAGGCGGAAAAGCCCAGCTTTAACGATACGGGAATCGCCTGCGCCACCAGTTGATTGACGGTGAAGTCTTTATATTTGAATGAAGGCCCGAAATCGCCTTGCGCAAGGTTTTTCAAATACAATAAATATTGGGTATGAATCGGCTTGTCCAAATTGTATTTGGCTTCAATATTTGCCATCACTTCCGGCGGATAGTTTTTTTCGCTGGAAAACGGGCTGCCGGGAGCGAGCCGCATCATGAAAAACGAGATGGTGATCAACACAAACAGTGTCGGGATTGCCTGTAAAAAACGGCGTAAAATGAGTATCAGCATAATGAGTATCTAAAAAGTAAATGAGAAATCAACAAAGTGCGGTAGTGTACCGCACTTTGAGATGAGAAGTGAATTCAAAGCTTGAATTACTGCTTAATCAAATACACATCTTTCAGATAGTAGTTTTGCCCCGGGTGCGCAACGGCATAGCCTTTCACATACGGTTTCACCAAGCGCGGTTGCACATAGTGATAGAACGGCACCGACGGTACGTCGCGGCTGAAGAAGGTTTCCGCATTGGCGTAATCGGTTTGGCGTTGCTCATCGCTGTCTGCCAGCAACGCATGTTTCACCGCCGCATCATATTCGGCGCTCTTATAGAATGCGGTGTTGTTGCTGCTGTCGGACAAGTAGTAGTTCAGGAATGAAGTGGCTTCATTGTAGTCTGAACACCAACCGGCACGCGCTACGTCATAGTTGCCTTGGTGACGGGAATCCAAATAGGTTTTCCACTCTTGGTTTTCCATTTTGGCATTGACTGCGCCGCCCAAATTTTGTTTCCAGATGGAACTTGCCGCAATCGCAATTTTCTTGTGGTTTTCAGAAGTATTATACAAAATGGTGAAATTCAGCGGATTTTGCTTGTTGAAACCGGCTTCGGCTAACAATTTAATCGCTTCTTCGTTGCGTTTTTTCTGATCCCAACTTGCCCATTCGGGGTTGGTCAATTTTTCACCGCCGTTGATATATGGCGGCGTGAAGTGATAGGCAGGCACTTGCCCTTGTCCCAACACTTTATCGGTAATAATGTTGCGGTCAATCGACAGGCTCAATGCTTGGCGCACGCGCGGATCGTTAAACGGCGCTTTGGCGGTATTGATTTCATATACATAAGTACACAAAATCGGGCTGGTGTATATTTCGTTCGGGAAATCCGCTTTTAATTTCGGGAACATGTCCGGCGGCACGTCTTTACCGGTGATGTCGATTTCGCCGGCGCGATAGCGGTTCATGTCGGTGGTGGAGGATTCAATCGGCAGCAAGGTGACTTTGGTTAAGACGGTGTTGGCGTTGTCCCAATATTGCGGATTCGGCGACAATTCGGCTTTTTCATTCACAATCAGGCTGTCTAATTTGAACGCACCGTTGTTCACCATATTTTCTTTTTTCGTCCATTGGTCGCCGAATTTTTCCACGGTGGCTTTGTGCACCGGATATAACACATAGTGTTCAACCAGTTTATCGACATACGGAATCGACGAATTCAAGGTTAATTGCAAGGTGTGCGCGTCTAACGCTTTCACGCCCAATTCGCTCGGTGGTTTTGTGCCTTCCACGATTTCAGCCGCATTTTGCAGGGTGAGATATTTCAAATAGGTGCCGTAAGGGGCGGCGGTTTTCGGATCAGCCAAACGCTGCCACGCATACACAAAATCTTCCGCCGTCACCGGATCGCCGTTCGACCATTTGGCGTTGTCGCGCAGGTGGAAAGTCCAGGTTTTGAAGTCTTCGGAATGATCCCAAGATTTCGCGACACCGGGCAAAATATGCCCTTTTTCATCGGAGGTGACCAAGCCTTCAAACAATTGGCGGGTGAATTGCCCTTCGACATCGCCTTCGATTTTTGCCGGATCAAGGCTTGCCGGGTTGGCGGAAACGTTATAAACCAACTCTTGTTTTGCCGCGAGTTCGGTTCCGGCAGGCACATTGGCGGCAAACGCAGAAGTGGCAAGACCAAAAGTTAAAGCCGTTAACACGGCACTGTTTAAGCGAGAGAGTTTGAAAGTCATTATAGTTACTCCTTGTCAATGTTGTGTTTTGAAGTGTTTTTTCAGTGAATAGCTATACCGCATTCTTTCATAAAAAACAACTTTATAAATGGATAAAGATCAAAATTCTGATAATCATCACGTTAAATAAATGTTAAACACCAATAATTGATGATAAATTCAGCAAGATTGTTCATTTCGCTAAAAAAATAATGAAAAAAGGGTACAATACGCTTAGTTAGCCTGTCGAAGCAAAATAACAAAGAGGATTATAAATGAGTGAGCAAAATATTGTCGAAAGTGAATTCAATCATGTGGTCAGTGATGTCATCCGTTTAACGCAATACAGCCACGGCGCCGGTTGTGGTTGTAAGATCTCTCCGAAAGTGTTGGATCAAATTTTACACACCGAAATGGAAAAATTTATGGATCCGCAGTTGCTGGTTGGCAATGAGAGCCGGGATGACGCGGCGGTGTACGATCTTGGTAACAATATCGGCATTATCAGCACCACCGATTTTTTTATGCCGATTGTTGATGATCCGTTCACTTTCGGTAAAATCGCCGCCACCAATGCAATCAGCGATATTTATGCCATGGGCGGCAAGCCGATTATGGCGATTGCGATTTTGGGCTTCCCGATCAGCAAATTACCACCGGAAGTGGCGCAGCGTATTGTGGACGGCGGGCGTGCGGCATGTCAGACGGCAGGAATATCCCTCGCCGGCGGACACTCGATTGACGCGCCTGAACCGATTTTCGGCTTGGCGGTAACCGGTGTGATTAATACCGAGAAATTGAAGAAGAACAATGCTGCTGAAGCCGGCTGTGAACTTTATCTGACCAAGCCGTTGGGTATCGGCATTCTGACCACCGCTGAGAAAAAAGGCAAATTGAAAGCGGAACATCAGAATCTCGCTTCAAACGTGATGTGCCAATTAAACAGTATCGGCACAAAATTTGCCGAGATTGAAGATATTACCGCCATGACTGATGTCACCGGTTTTGGCTTGCTGGGACACTTATCAGAAATCTGCCAAGGTTCAAATGTCGCGGCAGAAGTAGATTTCAACCAAGTGCGGTTACTCGACGGCGTGGAATATTATGTTGAAAAAGGCTGTATCCCGGGCGGCAATAAACGTAACTTTGACAGCTACGGGCATTTGATTTCGCCAATGAGCGAGGCGCAGCAAGCGGTTTTATGCGATCCGCAAACATCAGGCGGCTTGCTGATTGCCGTGCGTCCACAGGCGGTAGAGCAGGTGAGAACGTTGGCGGCGGAAAACGGCGTTGAACTGTTTCGGATCGGGCGCTTACTGGCACGGCATGCCGATAGCCAGGTATTGATTGAGGTGCGTTAATCGCGCAAGTTATCTAACTAAAAATAAAGACGAATAAAAGAGGACAGAATAATGATGGTATTATCGGCGTCAGCGCAGAGCGGGATTTTATTAGAACATTGCCGAGCGGGGCTTTTTTTAGAAGCGACGATTATTGATTTATCGGCATTAAAACAAGCGGTGATTCCCTTTTTAACCGAATTGGAAAAATTGCAGCAGGCTTATCCTGAGGCGGGATTAGGTGCGACGCTGGCTTTCGGCGATTCGGTTTGGCAGCAACTGAAAAAAGAGCAAAGTGCGGTTGAATTGAAACCTTTCACCACCTTAGGCAAAGGCAACTTAACTGCCCCGGCAACACAGCGTGATTTGCTGATCCATATTCAGGCGTTGCGCCAGGATGTCTGCTTTTCCGCCGGGCAAATGGCAATGCGGTTGTTTGCCGCAGCGATTAAGGTGGAAGAAGAAACTCAAGGTTTCCGCTGGATTGAAGAACGTGATTTAACCGGCTTTATTGATGGTACGGAAAATCCGCAAGGCACAGAGGAGCGCTCAGCAATTGCGTTGATCGCCAAGGGTAACGATCAAGGCGGCAGCTATGTGTTCACCCAACGTTATGAACATCAACTGGATAAATGGCAAAAACTGAATACCGAAAAACAAGAAAGTGTGATCGGCAGAACCAAAGCCGATAGCGTGGAATTGGATGATGTACCTGATACATCGCACGTCGGCAGAGTGGATCTGAAAGAAAACGGTGCCGGGCTGAAAATGGTACGCCAAAGCCTGCCATACGGTAAAGTCAGTGGCGCCCACGGTTTGTATTTTATCTGCTACTGCGCACGCTTGCACAATATCGAACAACAATTGTTGAGTATGTTCGGTGAAACCGATGGAAAAACCGACCGTTTGCTTGGCTTCACCAAAGCGGTCAGCGGCAGTTACTATTATGCTCCGTCGCTTAAACAGTTAAAAGCCCTGGCATAACGTAACATCTTCAGCGTAGGCAAAGTGCGGTCAGATTAAAAACGAATCAGACCGCACTTTTTGTTATAGCGAGCTGTTTAGCTATAACAAAAAAGCCGATTGCTTTCCCGATCGGCTTGTATCTTTGCAGTATAAATACTGTCGGTAAATTTCCAAAGTCGGGTAGCCAAAATGCATTACTGCGTTTCAGCCCCCTAAGAACTGTACGGGCAAATTTCTCTGCATACAGCTCAAGCCTTTCTATTAACTATGTGATAGTCGGTTTCACTACCTTTAAATTCAAGGCGTGGACTTTTCTATGACATATCGGGTGTAGCAAACAACGATTACTCAAAGCGTCACTACCGCCATACATTCGATACTCAATATGATGGTCGTGCCAACCTGTTTCTTCCGTTATTGCCTGTTCGCATAATGCACATTTTCCTTTCTGATCGTTATACAGGGCTTGCCACTGTCGTCGGTGCGATTGTTTATTATACAACCGCTGACGATGTAACTCTTCTCCATATAACTCCCACTCCGGTAAAAACGGATTATAATCCTGTTTCACTTTAATGTGCCGTTCAATTTTGACGTATCCGCAATAGAATAACTCTATCGGTTTCAATTCACCTTTTGGATCAGTATAGGTTGTGCCAAATATCCAATTTCTAGTGGCGGTTGAACAAAAGTATTTCTCTTTTATCCACCTTATCCCTTTATTGTGATGTCGGCGTTTACACCATTTCCATAAGGCTCGCCAAATCAATGCGTCCATTCGGGCAAAGGCAATGCTGGAAACTTGATGACGGTGATAGTTAGCCCACCCTCGTAACATCGGATTTAACACAAAAATCAGCTCTTCTTGTTTCGCCATTTTCATCTTAGAAATCATGGTTTTTGCCTTGCGATAAAATGTTTGCACATTCTTCTTGCTCGGTTTAATCAAGATTCGTTGATTCAAACGTCGAACCGTCCAACCTAAAAAATCAAATCCTTGTTCGATATGCACCACCTTGGTTTTACTTTCTGACAGAGATAACCCTCGTTCTGCCATAAAGTTTTTCACCACAGGTAAGACTTTATTTTCCAGTAGTTCTTTTGAATTGCCCGAAATAATAAAATCATCGGCATATCGCACCATGTAGGTTTTATGTTCTCGAATTTGTTTACTGCCTTTCGCACCGAAGTGCTTCGCCAGTTCGTTTTCGAGCCCGTCCAGTGCCATATTTGCCAGAGTCGGGAAATTATACCACCTTGTGGCGTACCTTCCTCTGTCCGTTTTAACTGCCCGAATTCAACCACACCCGATTTCAGCCATTTATGCAATATCCGTTTATTCATCGGAATATGTTTTAACAGCCAATCATGATTGATGTGGTCGAAACATCCTTGTATATCGGCGTCTAATATCCATTCGGCAGGACGATTGGTTTTTCGCCCTTTCTTGGTGAATATTTGATGTATATGGGTTATCGCGTCAGCCGTAGAACGGTTTAGCCTAAACCCATATGAGCCTTTATCTGCCAATGTTTCAGCAACAGGTTGCAGTGCCAGTAAATACAATGCCTGCATAGCCCTATCCCTCATTGTCGGAATCCCTAATGGTCGTTGCTTACCATTGGGTTTGGGAATATAAACTCGCCGCAATGGGCTAGGTTTATACCCTTTTGCCGACAAGGTGTCGATTGCTTTCCATTTGAGTGATGGAGAATCCCAAATGGTTTTATCCACACCGGCAGTCCGTTTGCCTTTATTTTCAGTCACTCGTCTAACGGCTAATGCTTTCGCATAAAACGAGTGGGTCAGCATTCGTTGTAGGTTTTTAACCCTACGCCAATCGCTTTCCCGTGTTGCCTTCGCAATCCGCACTTGCATTCCTTTAACATAGCGTTGCACCTTTCCCCAATCAATTGAGTGCCAGTGTTGCGCTATGTTCGGAGCCGTTGGCGCTGGACTGCATAATACTTTCTTAGTAGAATGAGTTCGCTCTTTCATACTTGCTCCTGATAGTACAAGAAGCAGTAAGAAACATCGGTAAGTGGATAAATTCCTAATGTAATTAACCTTGCCCAAATAACAATACGATTATTTGGATTAGTTACAAGAGGAACTATCGTTTTACCGACAGTCTTACATCTCTTGTAACCGTTGGGTTAAAGAGTAGCGTCGCGTTGGTGAGAGGGGTTTTCCCGTCCCAATTATTGGCTGTTTCTCAGGCAGCCAATGCGCCAACGCGCGTTTTACCCTTATTTATTACATTGTTATCAGTTTGTTTTCCCGACAATTATCAATGACCTATTGGTAAATCACCGCTAATTCTCCAAACTTTCCAATAACCATTAAAGGAATTTGCCCGTCATCTTGCGATGAAAGACCAGTTGGAAGTCTGCCCCCTTTCGGGTGGGTCATATTTCATACCCTATCCCTGCCATTACAGCAAAGCATTCGCTTTCTCCAACCTCCCTTACCTGCACTTTCAACAGCATTGCTTACGCTTTACCTGCCTTATCCCTTATTTCCCCTGCCGCTCTTTTCAAACGGTTGGAGAATTGTGGACAGGGCGAAAATACAGGCTTACCAATTTCCGTTATTACCACACGAATAGTGAAGATACAGTCTGTCCCCCGACGGTTTGATGATGACGTATTCCCACGTTAAAGAGGAATAACCAACCGCATACCTTTTGGTCAAAGCCAATAACAGTCGTAGGCTTTCTCTTCATTACGAGGTTTATCAACTGTTCACTTACGTTTATCTTTCTATTCAGCCTAGCACCTTGAATGTTGTACTGTTCAACATTCTCTTCCCGTTATCTCACGATAAACGGCAACCTCCGAGGAGGGGTTACATTGTCAGGACGCTTCGTACCGTTTCGTTACCAAAACCGCACTGCCCCTAGGCTACTGCCAGTCATATAGCAGGTTACACTCTCGTTATACCGAGCGTAACAATGATAATAACAGCTTATGCACTTACTAAGTTTTCACACCTAAACAGCATAAATAAGTCTTGTCTGCATACTATTTACTTCTTCCTGTTCCCAATGTTGCCGAGAACTTCGTACTTTACTGTTTTATATCCTATTTTCAGCATACGCATTTCATTTTCTCAAAATTTAGATACAGCTAAGCCGCTCTTCTTGATGAGATAAATACAATTTATAAACATGAAATAACTGAAAATTGAGCAATAATAACCTTATCTTGATGTTGTATCAAAATAAAGTGTAATGCTATTGACATCTCTATCCCCCTTAACAGAGAAAAAGAGATTATAATGTGTAAAGCAAACCGATTTAATCGGTCATGTTTGAAGTATGCACTTACCAATATAAACTACCAATTTATATTGTAGGTTTAGTTTCATCGTGCTCGTAAACCTCTGGGCTTTATTTATAGTAGGCGGTAAATATGGATTTATGACAAGGAGCTATGGGTAAGCTCTTAACTGGATCTTGCTTTCTTAACTTAACCTTGAGTATTTGACTACTCAGGACGACATCAAAGTGAAGATCATACCTTAGTTACACATAAATTGGTCTATTTACTAATCCAACTTAGAACAAAGATCTTAGGCAACGCCTCGTTTCTTTGTCTGGCTTCCCAAGTACCCCCGAGGGGTACTTGAAAAGTTGTTGCAAACCTCGTATAAAAGGTTTGCAACTGCGTGCAAGAATTGCTATACTCCGATAAAATATCTTTGTAAAAACAATAACTTGCACACCATAAGTGCGACATTGTCGCACTTAACGTTTGGAGAATTGTGGACGACGACGTGCTTTGCGCAGACCCACTTTTTTACGTTCAACACGACGTGCGTCACGAGTGACGAAGCCGGCTGCACGCAATGCAGGGCGTAAAGTTTCGTCATATTCCATTAAAGCGCGGGTGATACCGTGACGGATCGCACCGGCTTGACCTGAAATACCACCACCTTTAACAGTGATGTATAGATCCAATTTCTCAGTTAATTCAACTAATTCCAACGGTTGACGCACGATCATGCGTGAAGTTTCGCGACCGAAATAAACGTCGATTTCACGTTGGTTGATAGTGATTTTACCTGTACCCGGTTTGATGAATACACGGGCTGAAGAGCTTTTGCGGCGGCCTGTGCCGTAGTTTTGATTCTCTGCCATAATCTTGATCCCGTGATTAAATGTCTAATACTTGTGGTTGTTGCGCAGCGTGGCTGTGTTCGGCACCCGCATACACTTTTAATTTACGATACATTGCACGACCCAAAGGACCTTTAGGCAACATACCTTTAACCGCAATTTCAATCACGCTTTCAGGACGACGTTCGATCATCTCTTTGAAAGTCGCTTGTTTGATTCCACCGATGTGGCCTGTGTGCCAGTAGTAGATTTTATCGCTTTGTTTTTTACCGGTTACGGCAACTTTCTCAGCGTTAATCACGATGATGTAATCACCGGTATCTACGTGCGGGGTGTACTCGGCTTTGTGTTTACCACGTAAGCGACTTGCGATTTCAGTAGCCAAACGACCTAAAGTTTTACCGGTCGCGTCAACTACATACCAGTCACGTTTTACAGTTTCCGGTTTTGCTACAAAAGTTTTCATTAAATGATTACCAATATAAAAATTTTAAACCCTGTGTCTAATATTAGACACACCTCAAATTGATTGCTGCACCCCTTCGAGTGAGAACTCAATGACATTTACGCGGCGGGAAAACCAGTCGTAATACAGGGTCGCAAGATTATATAGGAAACGATTTCAAAAAGCGAACCTTTTAGCGAAAAATATGGGCTAAAAGGCTCATATTAATTTAACGCTGAGGCAAATCTTCCAACTCTTGATTACCAGTTTCATGAATAAGCCATTTAACCATGAAAAATGAGCCGATACAGCAGACCCCGTAAAATAAATAAGTCGGCGCAAGCCCAAAGGCTTGTAACATCGGTGGGAATGTCCATGTGACGATAACATTACCAATCCAGTTTGCACAAATGGCAATGCCAAGTCCGGTTGTTCGAATGCGGTTTGGGAATATCTCACCTAAAACCACCCAAATAGCAGGCCCCCAAGTGCCGCAAAAGAAAATATAAAAAATATGCGCACTGATTAAGGCCGCCCAAGACAGATATGCCGGTAATGCTAAGCCGTTTGCGCTTTTGTCTGCGCTCATAAAAATAAAGCCAGTAATCCAAAGAGAGATCCCCATACCTATTGAGCCGATCAGCAGTAATTTGCGTCGCCCAATTTTATCGATATATAACATACCGACAATAGTCATCAATACACCGATCATTGTTGTACCGATAGGAACGGCAAAGGAGAGTGATTGGGAAAATCCGACCGCACTCCAGAGTGAAGAGGCGTAGTATAAAATGATATTAATTCCAGTGAATTGCGCAACAAAAGCAAAACAAATTCCAATCCAAACAACCGGAACAAAAAGTGTTTTTGATGAGAGTACGTTTTTAATCGAAATAATTTCATCTAAATCCCCCAAACTTTGCTGAATGCTGTGAATTTTGGCATCCGGAGCCGTCTCACCGGTGTATTTGATTAAGACATGCTTTGCTTCGGTTAATTTATTTTTGCTAACAAGATAACGAGGTGATTCGGGTAATTTGAACGCCATAATTCCATATAGCATGGCTGGAAAAATTTCGACTAACAGCATCCAGCGCCAAGCTAATAAACCACCCCATAATTCGGCATTAGGAGAATTTTCAATGTTAGCAAGAAGATAATTAGAGATGAAGGACACTAATAAACCCACAGCGATAGCAAGTTGCTGTAAACTGCCCAAACGTCCACGTAAATGTGCCGGAGAAACTTCGGCAATATAAGCGGGCGCAATTACCGCGGCAATGCCGACCCCAATACCGCCGATTAATCGCCAAACTGAAAAATCCCATAAACCCACGGCAAGCGCTGAGCCGACTGCAGAAATGGAAAACATCACCGAGGCAACTAACATGACTTTTACTCGACCAAAACGTATGGCCGCGAGACCAGCATACCACGCACCAATTGCAGATCCGACTAATACAGAGGCAACGGCAAATCCTAATTCACCTGATGTAAGCCCAAAACCAAATTCCTCACTACGGATAGACTCAACTGTGCCACTAATAACCGCCGTATCGAATCCGAATAGAAATCCACCAAGTGCGGCAATAATAGAAATATAGATGACCGCACTTAGCGTGCTTTTACCGTTGTTCATAAAATGCTCCTTGTATTGGGCTTGCCAATTTGTTGTTTTAACCATTGAAAAATAGATATTCCATTTATATTCGGAATATTCTCATAGAGATATAAAAAAACGCAATGAGGATCAAGATTGAGGTTTTGAATGATAATATCTGAAAAGAATTGATATTTAAGATTAGGATTTTTAGGAGTTAGATAGTTAATGATGTATTCGGTATTTTTAACCGGAACAACCTCATCTTTTCTACTATGCAATAGCCACATCGGTATATTATTTAAGTTATCTAATAACTCGTTACTTGGAATTTCAGCCGGGCAAGCAATAATGCCAGCGCTAAATAAGTCAGGGCTATGCGCTAGTAATCTTAATCCTTGATAACCTCCCATCGACGCGCCGATAATATAAACGCGTTTTTTATCAATCTGTGGATGTTGTAAAAAAATATTTTTAATCAAATAAATGAGCGTGGCGGTGTAATCTTGTTTTCCAAAATAAGTGATTCCATTTAATTTAAATTCTTTCAACCAAAAATCAGGACATTGTGGCGCAAGAATAAAAGGATAATCAAAGAATTGTTGTATGGCAGGATCGGTAAACGTTGCAACGGCACGATCAGCAATAAGATGACTTTGATTATCACCGCCTTCCCCGGCGCCATGTAGATAAATGATTAATGGGTGGTTTGTGTTGTTTTTGTGAGGAACATAGAGGTTATAATCCAAATCGTTAAATGATGAGTGTTGGCATTTATCTATTTCTATATGTTGAATCGGTAATAAATTCATCACTTTTAATACCCTGTGAAATATATCTTTGACCTGAAATTTAAATTTGATTTTAACTTGAATATGGCAACGCTGTTGTCGAAACTGCACTTGATCAAATTTTAATGTTTTTGTGATTGAGTCGTTCAATGCTTGCTTGATAAATACCGTTATTGCTGAGGCATTACGTTGTTCAATATATGCAATAGATAGCTTTTCCCACTGGTTGTCTGTATTTTCGCTTGCTAGGAAAATAGCGATGCTATTTGTATTAAATAGCGGCATTCCAGAAATGGGACTTGAAAAACGTAACTTGAATTGCGTAATTCTCTCCCCAAGTATATCAACTTTGGCTATAGGCAAGCATTCGCAATAAAAATCGGGTGGATTATTGGATTTCATTTTATCACCTATTGATTGTTCTCTTTTTATTTCTTAGTATAATATTATCAGAGCAGAAACATCGCTTTCTAACACAATTTTCGCTAATTTTTATAAAAATCGTATTTTATAAGAGGTCTTGTTATGAAAATTACGTTAAAACTAATGAATGACCAAGCCGAAATTATTCAATCTTACTTACCTTACGTTCGTATAGGTATTCAATGTAATAAATTATCCGATTTTAATGACATGAAAGCGTTATGCCATTGGCATGAAGATATTGAATTAATTAAAATTTTAAGTGGCGAAATGTATTATTATGTGAATGGGAAGACCTTTGTTTTAAAGAAAGGGGATGGTATTATTGTGAATGCGAAAGCAATGCACTATGGTTACTCTTTATCCGGAAAAGATTGTGATTTTATTTGTGTTTTAATTAACCCTATGATTTTTAGTGCTGAAAAAACGTTATTCCAAAAATTTGTTGAACCGGTCATTAATACCAAACGACTGGAAGCGAATTATTTATCTTTTGAAGAACCCGCCCATTTGGCTATTTTGCAAGATATTGAAACATTGGGAAATTTACATTTACAAGCGCAGCAATCGGATGATGGTATTGATATGGAGTGTATGGCAGTGGCTTACCAATGTTGGCATAAATGGTTTAATTTAGTAAGGAATTATCTTAATCAGGGCGATGGGGACGAGCCTGAAGAAATTGTATTGCAGAAAAAAATGACCAGTTTTATCCATCAAAATTATATGCATCCATTGCGATTAGACAGTATTGCTGCCTCGGCACATATTTGCCGTAGCCGTTGCTGTAAATTATTTAAAAAATATGTCCAACAAAGCCCAATGTCATTTTTAAATGCTTATCGAATTGAAGTGAGCCAAACCTTACTGGTGAATACGTCTTTGAGCATTACTGAGATTGCACTCAATAGCGGATTTAACCATTTAAGTTATTTTTCTAAGCAGTTTTATCTATTAAGCCAATGTACGCCAAAGCAGTATCGTCAGCGATTTCGGCAAGTTACGCGTAATTAAATGATGAAATTCGTGATCTAAATCTAAAAAAATTGGATTTAGTGTTTAGCTTTATCGGCATAACGTTTTATACTTTCAACCAGTTATGCTATTTTTTACATTTAAAATTTGAGGGGGAGTGTATGGAAACAGCAGCAAATTCGGCAATCACAGGTAACCCGTGGTTGATCGGCTTTATCGGTGTGGTGATAGGTTTTGTGTTGGCGTATTTTTTGATTCGTGCCACGAGCGGCAATGTGCGCAAACAGGTGCAGACCGAATCGGAGTTGAAACAGGTCAAAACCGAGGTTGAACAGCAAAAAGCGAAAATTGAGGAGCATTTTGCCGAAAGTGCGGATTTATTGAAATCGATGGCGCAAGATTATCAGCGCTTATATAAACATTTGGCGAAAAGTTCGGTCGCTCTGTTGCCGGAAACCACAGCGAAAGCGATTTTTGAGGAAAATCCGCTGTTGGAATCGGGGGGAAAAGAAGCGGAAGCTGCCGATACGGCGGCGGGCGATAAAGTCGCAGCGGAAGCGACGGCAGTAGAAGACGTTGCCGGCAAAGATCAACCGAAAGATTATTCGAAAGGTTCTTCCGGTTTATTGAAAAGCAAAGAAGCTTAATCTTATCCAAGCGATTTAAAAGGCAGCGTTTCGTTGCCTTTATTTTTATCCATTTAAACCTGTTAAGAGTGCGGTATGCGTGAGTTTAATGAAATCATCAAAGCAAAAGAATGGCAAAATCAGTTAGTCACTTCATCCTTGTCCCGCTTGGCGGCACATTCGCCGTTACGAGCCTATCCCGATGTGCCAAGTGCGGTCGGCAAAACGCCGTCGCCGAATCAACAATCGTTAAACGGCGTGTGGCAATTTCAACTGTTTGCCAAGCCGGAAGCCGTGCCTGAAGAGGTTATCCAACCGCACTTTGATGATACTGACTGGCTGAAGATTGCCGTGCCGTCCAACTGGCAGTTGCAACCGAATGTAGCGGACAATCCGATTTATACCAATATCCGCTATCCGTTTGACGATAAGCCGCCTTTCGTGCCACAAGATAATCCGACCGGCTGTTACCGCACGCTATTTCATTTGCCTGAAAAGTGGCTGCAACGCCAAGTGCGGATCAATTTTGACGGGGTCAACAGCGCATTCCATTTATGGTGTAACGGGCGTTGGGTCGGTTATGCGCAAGACAGCCGTGTGGCGGCGGAATTTGATTTAAGCGACTTTGTACATGCCGGCGGCAATCAGCTGACGGTGATGGTGTTGCGTTGGAGCGACGGTTCGTATTTGGAAGATCAGGATATGTGGTGGCTGAGCGGTATTTTCCGTGATGTGACCCTGTTGAGTAAACCGCACTTGCATATTGCCGACGTGGAGATTCACGCCGATTTAGATGCGGTTTATCAAAACGGTACATTGACGGTCAAAACCCGATTTAATCGCAATGCGGCGGAACAGACAAAAGTACGGTTGCAACTGTTTAACGGCGAAGATTGTTTGTTAGAGCAAGTTGCTTCATTCGCGCAACAAGCGGCGCTTGATGAAAAAGGGCGTTATCAAGATCGGCTTCAACAAACTGTCAGTGTGGGAGAGGTGCAGCCATGGTCGGCGGAAATACCGTACTTGTATCGCTGCGTAGTGAGTTTGTTGGACGAGAATAATAAGCTACTGGACTGCGAAGCCTACGATATTGGTTTCCGCAAGGTGGAAATCAAACACGGACAACTGTTGTTAAACGGCAAACCGTTGCTGATTCGCGGCGTGAACCGCCATGAACACCACCCCGAACGGGGACATGCCATCACCGTTGAAGATATGCGGCAAGATATTCTGCTGCTTAAACAGAACAACTTCAATGCGGTGCGCTGCGCCCATTATCCCAATCATCCGGCGTGGTATGAACTGTGCGATCAGTACGGCTTATATGTGGTCGATGAAGCCAATTTGGAAACCCACGGGCAATCGCCAATGCGCCATTTATCCGATGATCCGAGCTGGCTGAATGCCTATTTGGCGCGGGTGGTACGCATGGTGGAGCGCGATAAAAACCACGCCGGTATTATTATCTGGTCTCTGGGCAACGAATCGGGGATCGGCAATAATCATCATGCGATGTATCAATGGCTGAAACAGCGCGATCCGAGCCGCCCGGTGCAATACGAGGGCGGTGGCGCGATGACGGCGGCAACCGATATTATTTGCCCGATGTATGCGCGCGTCGAACAGGATCAATTCTTCGCTGCCGAAGCCGTCACCAAATGGGCAATTAAAAAAGCCATTTCCATGCCCGACGAACAACGCCCGTTGATTTTATGCGAATATGCCCATGCGATGGGCAACAGTTCCGGCAACTTCAACCAATATTGGCAGGCATTCCGCCAATATCCGCGCTTGCAAGGCGGCTTTATTTGGGATTGGGTCGATCAAGGGCTGACCAAATACGATCAAGACGGCAACCCGTATTGGGCGTACGGCGGCGATTTCGGCGATCAGATTAATGATCGCCAGTTCTGTATTAACGGCTTGCTGTTCCCTGACCGCACGTTGCACCCGGCGATGGCGGAAGTGAAAAAAGCACAACAGTTTTTCCAATTTAAATTGGAAAAAGCGGCGCAGGGCTATGAATTGACCGTCACCAGCGAATATCTGTTCAAAACGGTGAAAGACTGTTTCCTACATTGGAAATTGAGCGCCAACGGTTTCCCGATTCGTTTTAATTACAGCGGCTTAAATTTGCCACCGCAAGGCAGCCAAACCATCCGTATTCCGTTGGATATTCATTTACTGCCGGATACTTTGTATCTGATTGATGTGGAAGTGATTTTAAATCAAACACAGATGTGGGCGGAAAACGGTTTTTGCGTGGCGAAAGAACAGTTTGTGCTGCCGGAAGTGATTGCGTTGAGCGAACCGCACTTTGTATCCGATCACGCCGTTGAGCTGCCGTTGATTAGTGAAAGTGCGGATCAGGCGCAAGTGCAAGGCGAAGATTTTCGCTTCGCCTTTGATAAAAAGTGCGGTTTACTCACCCGTTGGCAAAAGCAAGGAAAGGAGCAACTGGCGCAGCCGCTGCGCAATAATTTCTACCGTGCGCCGTTGGATAACGATATTGGCACAAGTGAGGCGCAACATATTGATCCGAATGCGTGGATCAGCCGCTGGCAAGCCGCCGGTTTGTGGTCGTTAAACGAAAAATGTCTAGATTTTCGCCTTGAGCCGCTATCCGATTGTGTGCAAATTCACGCCACGCACGGTTACTATTATCAAGATCAATTGCTGTTAAAAAGTTGCTGGTTGTATCGTATCAACGCACAAGGCGAGTTGGATCTGGATATTCAAATTGAAGTCGCCGACGGCTTGCCGTCCTTACCGCGGGTCGGGATTGAAATGGCGTTAGTCAACAATGACAGCCGTGTGAAATGGTTCGGGCGAGGGCCGCATGAAAATTACCCGGATCGCAAAAATGCCGCGCACATCGGGCAATACGATCTCAGTCAATTCGAATTGCACACCAATTATATTTTCCCGAGTGAAAACGGCTTGCGTTGCGATGTGCGCGAACTGAATTTCGCCAACCTGAATGTGCGCGGACATTTCCATTTTGCCGTCAGCCGTTTCAGCCGGCAAAATTTAGCCCAAGCACGCCATACTTGTGACTTGGTCGCCGATCCGTGCGTGTATTTACGGATTGATGGTTTTCACATGGGCGTGGGCGGTGATGATTCATGGACACCGAGTGTGCACAGGGAATATCAGCTGACACAACGAGAATATCGTTATCGCTTACGTTTGGCATAAAAACACAAAAGTGCGGCTTAGTGCGGTTTAAAGACCGCACTTTTCAGGCTGATGACAAAGTCGCTTTCTCGAATAATTTCCCTCCCTCCGTATACGGAGGGAGGTGTCCGAAGGACGGAGGGAGGCATAAAGAATGTTAAAAATGAATATGCTGCATTTTCACATTATCCCTCCCTCCCCATTTTTCTTGTGAAAAATGCTACTCCCTCCGCACGCGGAGGGAGATCATAAAAACCGCACTTTTGTTCTTAGCCGATGTAAAATTGATCGTTATTCTGCCGCTTTATTTAACAGATACTGCACCAACAACGATACCGGGCGACCGGTTGCGCCTTTTTCCGCGCCGGATTTCCATGCTGTGCCGGCAATATCCAAATGCGCCCACGTGTATTTTTGGGTGAAGTTGGCTAAGAATGCCGCCGCGGTAATCGCACCGCCCCAACGTCCGCCGATATTGGCGAGATCGGCAAAATTGGATTTCAATTGCTCTTGATACTCTTCGCTTAACGGCAAGCGCCATGCTTTATCTTGCGCTTGCGCCGCCGCTTTTTCCAATTGTTGCGCCAATTCGTCATCAGGCGAAACCAAGCCGCTGTTATGTTGCCCCAATGCCACCACGCAAGCACCGGTCAGGGTGGCGACATCAATCACCACTTCCGGATCGAAACGTTCGACATAAGTTAAGGCATCGCATAACACTAAACGCCCTTCGGCGTCGGTGTTCAACACTTCCACGGTCAAGCCGTTCATGGTGGTGAGAATATCGCCCGGGCGATAAGCGTTGCCGTCCGGCAGGTTTTCACACCCGGCAAGAATCGCGGTGATATTCAACGGCAATTTCAGCTCGGCAACCGCTTTCATCACGCCGTAAACCGAGGCGGCGCCGCCCATGTCGTATTTCATCTCATCCATTTCCGCCGCCGGTTTTAGCGAAATCCCGCCGGCGTCAAAGGTTAAGCCTTTGCCGATCAACACAATCGGCTTGGCGTTCGGATTCGGGTGGTTTTTATATTCGATCACCGACATAAATGCCGGATTGTGCGAGCCGCGCGATACCGCTAAATAAGCATTCATGTTTAACGCTGCCATTTGCGCTTCATCAATAATGGCGGTCTTCACCAAATCCGATTGCGCCGCCAATTCTTGCGCAAGATTGGCTAAATACGCCGGATTGCAAACGTTCGGCGGGCAGTTTGCCACGTCTTTTGCCGCTTTCACTCCTTGCGCAATGGCGCTGGCGTGCTGTAGCGCCTGCTGTGCTTTCGCCAGGTCATCGCTTGCCACCGCAAACATTAGATTTTGCAAGGCTTGGCGCGCGTCGGATTTTTTGCTTTTGAAATCGTCGAATTGATAACGGGCTTGCTGCACGGTTTCCAGCGCAAACCGCACTTTCCAATAAATACCGCGTTTTTTGACCTCGACTTCATTTAAAAAGCTGACCGCACTTTGAATGTTGCCGGCAGCAAGTGCGGTAAAGGCTTTGCTGATAATTTGTTGATATTGGCGTTCGTTTAAACTTTCGTCAGCGTTGCCGCAGCCAACCAGTAGGATACGTTTAGCCGGGCTATTCTTGACATGATGTAACATCAGGGTTTGTCCGATTTTGCCTTCGATTTCGGTATCGGCTAACAAGTCGGCAAGATAGCCGTGGCTAAGTTGATCCAACTGCTGTGCCGCAGGGCTAAGTTGTTGATTTTTGTAAACGGCAACGATCACACAATCGCTGTTTTGAGCGGAAATCGGGTTGTCGGTAAGGTGAAATTGCATTGGCTTCTCCGGAAATATTTTTATTGTTGTGGTTATGAAAATAAGGGTATCATTATACGATTTATTATGCTGAATGACATTGGAACAAGTAAAAAAGTCGTGATTTTTATGGTATTGGCTTTTCTGTTGTCATAGATAGCAAGAATTTTAAGATAAAACACCAAAAGGGTTGCTTGTGATCTTACTTAAATATTTAACCAAAGAAATTTTCAAAAGCCAGATAGCGATTTTGTTTATCTTGCTGTTGATTTTCTTTGCGCAACAATTGGTGCGCGTGCTGGGTTCGGCGGTGAATGGCAATGTGCCGTCGGATTTGGTTTTTTCGCTGTTGGGCTTGGGTATGCCGACTATGGCGCAATTGATGTTGCCGCTGTGTTTGTTTATTGCGATTTTGATGACATTGGGGCGGCTCTATGCCGACAGTGAAATCACCGTCATGCGCGCTTGCGGTGTCGGACAGCGGATTCTCATGCGCGTGGCGTTATTGCTGTCGGTGTTGACGGCTGCGTTGGCGGCATATAATGCTTTTTGGTTGTCGCCTTGGGCAATCGAGAAGCAGGTGAATATGTTGGAGCAGGCAAAGGCCAACCCGACGCTGTCGGCGTTAAGTCCGGGACAATTTATCAGCAACAACGACGGTAATTTTGTGCTGTTTATCGATCAGGTCGAGGCTAACTCCTTAGAAAATATTTATCTGTTTCAAATGCGCGAACGCGGCAATATCAAACCGTCGGTGTTGGTGGCGCAAAACGGTAATCTGGAAGCTTTGCCCAACGGCGATCAAATCCTGAAACTGAATAATAGCGAACGCTATGAAGGCAGTGCGATTCTGCCGGATTTTAAAATCACCCATTTTGACGATTATCAGGCTTATTTGACGTTTACCAATGTTGATTCGCAAAGCGATAAAATCGAGCGGTTGAATCTGAATCAACTGCTTAGCGAAGATTCGGCCGCTTCAAGGGCAGAGCTGTGGTGGCGGATCTCGTTAGTCCTTGCCGTGCCGTTGATGGCATTGCTTGCCGTTCCCCTGAGCAAAGTCAATCCGCGCCAAGGACGGTTTGCCAAAATGTTGCCCGCACTTTTGCTGTATTTAATCTATTTTCTCCTCTTGAGCTCGCTCAAATCGGCGGGAACCAGCGGCAAAGCGGAGGCTGGGGTGTGGATTCCGTTGGTGCATTTTGCCTTTTTATTCATTGCAATCATGTTAAATAGTTGGAACAGTGCGTTTATGTATCGTGTCCGTCATCTGTTTTCTCCCAACTCGGCAGTAGAGGATTGATTATGTTTGGTGTATTGGATCGTTATATCGGACGGACAATCTTCGCGACAATCCTGGTGACATTGTTCATGTTGGTCGGTTTGTCGGCGATTATTAAATTTGTCGAACAGTTCCGTGATGTCGGCAAAGGCAGTTATGATGGTTTGCAAGCGGTGTATTACACCTTGCTCACCATACCGCGCGATATTGAAACCTTTTTCCCGATGGCGGCATTGTTAGGGGCGTTAATCGGTCTGGGCGCGCTTGCCGCCAATAGCGAACTGGTGGTAATGCAAGCGTCCGGTTTTTCCCGGTTAAAAATCGGTTTATCCGTGATTAAAACCGCTGTTCCGCTGATTTTGGCGATTATGCTGCTCGGCGAATGGGGGATTCCGCAAACCGAACAGTTTGCGCGTAATATGCGTTCGCAAGCGATTTCCGGCGGATCGCTGTTATCGGTACAAAACGGTATTTGGGCGCGTGACGGCAATAATTTCGTTTATATTCAGCATGTGAACAATGAAAACACCCTGAATAATATTTATATCTATCAGTTCGACAATGAACGCCGACTGAAAGTCATGCAACAGGGAAATCAAGCAAACTATAACGAGCAGAATGGCAACTGGGTGTTCAACCAGTTGAGCGAAACGGTGATTGAAGGCGATAGCATTCAAAACCGTAACTATTTAAACCACGTTTGGCAATCCAGTCTTACCCCGGATAAACTGTTGTCGGTCAGCCTGAAAGCCAGTTCATTGTCGATTAGCGGCTTGAATAATTATGCGACGTTCCTGAAAGAGAGCGGGCAGGATTCAAAACAATTTGAATTGCTATATTGGCGCAAGTTGTTCCAACCGTTGTCGGTTGCGGTGATGATGTTACTGGCATTATCTTTTATTTTCGGACCACTGCGCAGCGTTACCACCGGCGCGCGCATTGTGACCGGTATTGTCTTTGGTTTCGCGTTTTATGTGATTAACGAAACGTTCGGGCGTGTCACGGTGGTGTTTAATATTCCGCCGATTATCGGCGCACTCTTGCCAAGTTTACTGTTTTTATTACTGACTTGGTGGTTATTAAAACGTAAACCGAGCTGATTTTTGACGGGCAAACCGCACTTGAAGACGAATATCTGTATGAGATGTAAACAAAAAAGTGCGGTGTTTAATAAGAAATAAGCAAGTTGTCTAAAATTAAAGCGAACGAATGCAAATTTTAAATTTTGCGCTTGCAACTTGGCTTGATAGCCGTATAATGCGCACCACTGACAGCGATTATGTTTATCAGCGTTGCCTGGGTGGCGAAATTGGTAGACGCAGTTGATTCAAAATCAACCGCCTTCGGGTGTGCCGGTTCGAGTCCGGCCCTAGGCACCACTGGTAAATATAATCATCAAGCCCCTATCGAAAGATAGGGGCTTTTTTATGTGCTAAAGCCGGTAGATTCACGATCTAAATCAATTCGGCATTAATTTTTGCTATAAATTTAAACGAAAAATAGTGTATAGTTAACTCCAGTTATTTTCTATTTTATAAATAATTATCTAAAGGAGGTTGTTATGGCGCTTGCACCTATGTCTGTACGTAAGTTTGAATGTTTGTCCGAAGCGGATGCGGAGCAAATTTGCACTGCGTTGAATAAGGCGAAATATGTCTCGATCACCTTGGGAAGTGCGGTTGTTTCACAATGCCGCGCCACCAAAAAGCTGGGTGGAATTTTAGCGAAAGTGAATTTGACCGAAGTGATTCCGAGCGAATACGATCTCGCGCAAATTCAAGCCGTTATTTAAAATTGTCTTCCTTTTTTTCTTTAGAATCGGATTGCCGCAGTGTCTGTATTGAGACTGCGGCAATTTTTTATCTACATACCAAACCTAACTAAGCCGCTGTTGTCAGTAACAACCTTGATTTTCCCCTTTCACTCACAGCGGTTTTTCGCTAAAATCAGACGTTTATTTTCAAGCTGAAAAGTTATTTGGCAAGTGAAAAGGTTGGCAGGTGAAAAAAGCACAATTTTATCTTTTACAGGCGGGAAAAGCGGATTCAGAGCTGAGCGCGCAAGAAGCGTTGACTTGCGATTTGGCGGCCGATGCATGGCGGCTCGGCAAGCGAGTGTTAATCGCCTGTGAAACGGAACGGCAGGCATTACTGCTGGACGAAGCCTTGTGGCAACGCGATGCGGAACAATTTGTGCCGCATAATTTGTCCGGCGAAATCACCACTTATGCCACCCCGATTGAAATCAGTTGGATCGGTAAACGCAATAGCCAACGGCGCGATTTGCTGATTTCACTGCAAAGTGCGGTTCCCGATTTTGCCAACAGTTTTAGCCAAGTGATTGATTTTGTGCCAAGCGAAGAACAAGCCAAAATCCAAGCGCGCGAACGCTATAAGCAGTATCGCCAACTGGGATTCGAATTGTCGACACAGCAAATTTAATCAGCAATTCGTTTAGTAAGTAATAAAGTGCGGTCAGCACTTTCAAATAAGATAGAGAATATGGAAACCACTTATAATCCACAAAATATCGAACAGCGTTTATACCAAAATTGGGAGCAACGCGGCTATTTTAAACCGTCGGAAGATCGTTCCCGTCCGAGTTACAGCATTGCTATTCCGCCGCCGAATGTCACCGGCAGTTTGCACATGGGGCATGCGTTCCAGCAGACATTAATGGATACTTTGATTCGTTATCACCGTATGCAGGGCGATAATACCTTGTGGCAGGCGGGGACGGATCATGCCGGAATCGCCACACAGATGGTGGTTGAACGCAAAATTGCAGCGGAAGAGGGCAAAACGCGGCATGATTTTACGCGCGAAACCTTTATTGATCGCATTTGGCAATGGAAAGCGGAGTCGGGCGGCACGATCAGCCAACAAATGCGCCGTATCGGGAACTCGGTCGATTGGGAACGTGAGCGCTTCACTATGGACGAGGGGCTGTCCGATGCGGTGAAAGAAGTGTTCGTGCGCTTGCATGAAGAGGGCTTGATTTATCGCGGTAAGCGTTTGGTGAACTGGGATCCGAAACTGCACACCGCCATTTCCGATTTGGAAGTGGAAAACAAAGAGAGCAAAGGCAGCCTGTGGCACTTCCGTTATCCGTTGGCAAACGGGGCGAAAACGGCGGACGGCTTGGATTATTTAGTGGTTGCCACCACCCGCCCTGAAACCGTGTTGGGCGATACCGCAGTGGCGGTGCACCCGGAAGACGAGCGTTATCAATCGCTGATTGGCAAAACCGTCTTATTACCGCTCGCCAATCGTGAAATTCCGATTGTTGCCGACGATTATGTCGATCGCGAGTTTGGAACGGGCGTGGTGAAAATCACGCCGGCGCATGATTTCAACGACTACGAAGTAGGCAAACGCCATCAATTGCCGATGGTCAACGTGCTGACGCTGAACGCCGATATTCGCGAGCAAGCGGAAGTGCTGAACAGCGACGGCAAAGCCAACAACGATTACCAAGCCTTTATTCCGGAAAACTATCGCGGCTTAGCGCGTTTTGCGGCGCGTAAACAGTTGGTTGCCGAGTTTGAAGAACTGGGTTTACTCGATCAAATCAAACCGCACGATCTGAAAGTGCCTTACGGCGACCGTGGCGGTGTGCCGATTGAGCCAATGCTGACCGATCAATGGTATGTCAGCGTTGCCCCATTGGCGAAAACGGCGATTAAAGCGGTGGAAGACGGTGAAATCCGGTTTGTGCCGAAACAGTATGAAAACCTGTATTTCTCGTGGATGCGCGATATTCAAGATTGGTGCATTTCCCGTCAATTATGGTGGGGACACCGTATTCCGGCGTGGTACGACGAGAGCGGTAAGGTGTATGTGGCGCGCGATGAAGCCGAAGTGCGGTCGAAATACAACTTAGCCGCCGATGTTGCGTTGCGCCAAGACGATGATGTGCTGGATACATGGTTCTCTTCCGGGCTGTGGACATTCTCGACCTTAGGCTGGCCGAAACAAACCCCTGATTTGGAAATGTTCCACCCGACTAATGTGTTGATCACCGGCTTTGACATTATCTTCTTCTGGGTTGCCAGAATGATTATGTTCACCATGCACTTTATCAAAGATAAAGACGGCAAGCCGCAAGTGCCGTTCAAAACCGTGTATGTGACCGGTTTGATCCGTGACGAAAGCGGGCAAAAAATGTCGAAATCGAAAGGCAACGTGATCGATCCGTTGGATATGATCGACGGCATTGATTTGGAAGCCTTAGTTGAAAAACGTACCGGCAATATGATGCAACCGCAGTTGGCGGAAAAAATCGAAAAAGCCACGCGCAAAGCGTTCCCGAACGGCATTAATCAGCATGGCACTGACGCATTGCGTTTCACCTTGAGTGCGCTCGCGTCAAACGGGCGTGACATTAACTGGGATATGAACCGCTTGGAAGGTTACCGTAATTTCTGTAACAAACTATGGAACGCCAGCCGATTTGTGTTGATGAACGCCGAAGGCAAAGATTGCGGTTTTGGCGCAGGCGAAAAAGAACTTTCCCTAGCGGATCGTTGGATTTTAGCCGAATACAACAATACGGTGAAAGCCTTCCGTCAGGCATTGGACAGCTATCGTTTTGACTTGGCTGCGAATATTCTGTATGAATTCACCTGGAATCAGTTCTGTGACTGGTATCTGGAATTGACCAAACCGGTCTTTAACAGCGGCAGCGAAGCGCAGCAACGCGGCACTCGCCACACCTTATTAACCGTGTTGGAAAGTCTGTTGCGTTTGGCGCACCCGATTATTCCGTTTATCACCGAGGAAATCTGGCAACGGGCGAAAGGCTTGGTCGGCGTGCATGGCGATACGATTATGTTGCAACCGTTCCCAAGTTATAATACAGAACGTGTCGATCAAACCGCACTTGATGAAATCGAGTGGCTGAAAGAAATTATCGTCAATGTGCGCAATATCCGCGCCGAGAAAAACATTCCGCCGGGCAAAGGCTTGGATCTGCTGCTGCGGAATTTAAACGAGAACGAAGCCGCTTGTTTAGCCAAAAACCGCACTTTGTTGCAAAATATGGCGAAATTGGATTCGGTGCAAGTGTTGGCGCAAGGCGAAACCGCACCGTTGTCGGTGGCGAAACTGGTCGGCGGCTGCGAGTTGCTGGTGCCAATGGCAGGTTTCATCGATAAAGCGGCGGAACTGGCGCGTTTAAACAAAGAAATCGAACGTTTGCAAAATGAGATCGCCCGTATCGAAAATAAACTGTCAAACGAAGGCTTTGTCGCCAAAGCGCCGGCGGCGGTGATCGATAAAGAACGGTCAAAAATGGCGGAGTATCAAGACGGCATGGAAAAACTCAAAGCGCAGTATTTGAGTATTGAAACGCTGTAATTGGGCAAATAGGCTCAGCAAAGAATCAGGGCGCATGATATGCGCCCTTTTTTATACCGCACTTTTTATGCTAAAAACTATCTTTTCGGTTTACTCACCATGATTTCAATCACCTGCTTATCGGTGTAGAGCATACTGCGTGAGGCGATGGCGCAAAGGTTATTGATGGTGGCGTCAATATCATATTCGACAATGCCTTCTTCGCCGGTGACGCGGGTGTTGTCCATTGCCATTAGCACCGATTTGTAGCCGCTGGATACGCTGGTGGAGACTTTCATCGCGCAACTGTTGGCGGCGCCGTCGCAGATAATGCCGCTGATGTCGCCGATCATGCTGCAAATGCCCATGCTCACGGTTTCAAATTTGCCGGTCAGCAACCAGGCAATGCCGGCGCAACTGCCCATTGACGCGGTGGTGACGGCGCAAAGTGCGGAAAGCTTCGGCAGTTTGCTGTGGATATAAATTGCCATTAAGTGCGATAAAAACAGGGCGCGCGTCAGTTTTTCTTCATCGGCTTGCAAATACTCGGCAACCACCACCACCGGCATGGTGGCGGCGATACCTTGATTGCCCGAACCGGAATTGCTCATCGCCGGTAGGGTTGCGCCGCCCATGCGCGCGTCGGAGGCGGCGGTGGTTTGGATAATCACCCGGCTTAATAAATCGTCCGACATCAAGCCGCTGCCGACGTGTTTTTGCAGCGTGCGCCCGATATGCAAACCGTAGTTTTTGCTTAGGCCCTCTTGCGAAAGTGCGGTATTCAGCCGTGCCGCTTCTAAAATAAACGCGATTTTGTCAATTTCGACATTGACGGCAAAATCAAACAGATCTTGAGCGGTCAGTTGCTCGAAAACCGTATATTCGTTTTCGCTGGTACAGGCTTGCCGTCCGGCATGTTGATAGATCATCTCACCGTTTTTCTCAATCGAAATAATATTGGTGTGATTATCTTGAATACAGACTTTGACCCAATCGTTACCATGAAATAAGGTGGCTTGCGAATAGAGAATTTGCTCGGTATCTTTAATCCCGACCGTGACTTTTTGCTCGGCTAACAATTGCTTTGCCGCGGCGATTTGTTCCGCGGTGATCTGTTTTAACACTTCCAATTTGCCGTCGGGATCTCCGCCCAACGCGCCAATCGCCGCCGCAATCGGCAAACCGACCATGCCCGTACCCGGCACGGCAACGCCTAAGCCGTTTTTCATCAGATTAGGCGATACCTTAGCTTCGATTCGCTCCGGCTTTGCCGCGAGATATTTCGCTGCCACCGCTGAAGCCAGTGCCAATGAAATCGGCTCGGTGCAGCCTAATGCCGGCACAACATCATTGCGCACGATTTCGACTAATTGGGTTTGTAATAGTTCGCTGAGTTTCGGCATAAATCATTACCATTGAGAAAGAGAAAAATAACGGCGCATATCATAGCAGGTTAGCCGGCAAGATAAAGAAACGAATGTCTGAAATGTGATTTTTTAAGCTTTTTTCTCTTGAAGCGGAAGGGTGTATAATCGTTTTTTGTGATGAATCAGCATTAGGATTAAGTATGAACAAGACAGGACTTGCGGTTTCGGTATTGAATCTCGCGCCGGTGCGTGCCGGTTTTGACAACCGCCAGGCAATTGAGGCGATGACATGGCTGGCACAACAGACCGAACAATTAGGCTATAGCCGTTATTGGGTGGCGGAACACCACAACACGCCCGGTTTGGTCAGCTCGGCGACGTCAATATTAATCAGCCATTTGTTGCAGCACACACAGCGGATGCGAATCGGTTCCGGCGGGGTGATGTTGCCGAATCACAGTCCGTTAATGGTGGCGGAGCAGTATGGCACGTTGGAAACCCTGTATCCGCAGCGGGTTGATTTGGGATTAGGGCGTGCGCCCGGAACCGATCAGGCAACGGCGCAAGCCCTACGCCGTAATCCTGCGCTGGAAAGCGCGCTGTCTTTTCCCGATGATGTGCGCACTTTGCAACGTTATTTAGGCGACAGTGATAAACAGGGTTTTGTCAAAGCCTATCCGGGAGTCGGCACGCATATTCCGCTGTATATTTTGGGTTCGAGCACCGAAAGCGCCTATTTAGCCGCCGAGTTGGGCTTGCCTTATGTTTTTGCCGCCCATTTTGCGCCGCGAATGTTGGAAAGTGCGGTGGCGATTTACCGTCGGCAATTCAAACCGTCCAGTGTGTTGGCCGAACCGTATTTTATTTTGTGCCTGAATGTGATTGCGGCGGAAACGGACGCCGAAGCCGAATTATTGGCAACGTCGCAGCAGCGTTTTTTCCTGAATGTGGTGCGCAATACCCATTTGCCGTTGCAACCGCCTAAAGCGATTGCCGCCGGGGAAATCGAACCCCACGAGCAACAGGTGTTGAACAGCATGACCGCCTGCACCTTATTGGGCAGCCCGGCGAGTGTTGCCAATCAGTTGCACCAGTTACAGCGTATTATCAAAGCCGATGAAATGATGGCGGTCACCTATATTTACGATCAGCAAAAACAGCTCGATTCTTATCGCTTATTCAAACAAATCGCCGAACAATACCAAAGTGCGGTTTAGTCGATAAAAAGCCCTTAACCGGCGTAGCAATTAAGGGCTGAGACCGCACTTTAGCCAAAGTACGGTTGCTTGATTTTCCAGACGACTATTTTTCAAATAACTCTGCGTGCAGTAAGCGCACCACGTCGTCGGCGTGTTGGCTTTGTACCAATAAGCAGATGTTGTTGGTGCTGGCGCCATAGCTGACCATACGCACGTTATACTGTTCGATTGTGCCGAATAAACGTTTTGCCACGCCGGCGGTAATGTGCAGATCGTTGCCGATCAAGGCAACCAGCGATAAACCGGTATCCACTTTCACATTGCAAACTTCGCTCAGTTCGGTCAGCAGTTCGTTGGACAACATACTCGCGCCGGAAGACGCCGAACCGGTTTTGTCTAAGGTCAAGGCAATGCTGACTTCGGAGGTGGTGATGGTATCGACCGAAATTTTGTGTTTTGCCAAAATATTAAACACGTTGGCTAAAAAGCCTTGTGCGTGCAGCATACTCAGGCTGGACAAGGTTAATAAGGTTTGGTCACGGCGCAGCGCAATCGCACGGAATGTCGGGCGCGGTTGCGGATCGCGCGTGACCCAAGTGCCGCCCGCCGCCGGATCTTTGCTTGAGCCGACATAAACCGGAATATTGCTGCGCACCGCAGGTAATAAGGTGGCAGGGTGCAATACTTTCGCGCCGAAAGTCGCCATTTCCGCCGCTTCGGCAAAGCTCATGGTATCGATTTTTTGTGCAGCAGGCACAACGCGCGGATCAGTGGTGTAAATGCCCGGCACGTCGGTCCAGATCAAGACGTCTTTGGCGTCCAAGACTTCCGCCAATAATGCCGCGGAATAATCGCTGCCGCCACGTCCGAGTGTGGTGGTTTTGCCTTTTTCATCACGCCCGATAAAACCTTGGGTGATCACCAGCTCGCCACGGTTAATCAGCGGTTTTAAGATATTGTCGCAATTTTTTTGCGTTTTGGCGTCATCCGGTGCCGCTTTGCCGTAATTGCTGTTGGTGGCGACCAGCTGGCGCACATCGATCCAAGTGGCGTTGGTTTGCAGTTCGCGCAACACTTCCACAAAAATCAAGGTCGACATCATTTCCCCGTGGCTGATCAATTCATCGGTCAGCGCCGGCGAAGTTGCCAAACTGGCGGCTTCGGAAAGTGAGGCGACATTGGCAAGCAAGCGGTCAATTTCTTCGCTGATAACGTTATTGTTTTTCAATTCATCTAAGATGTTGTATTGAATGGTGCGCAGCTCGTCTAAATATTGGGTGCGCTGTTCGCTTTCGCAACCGTTGGCAAGTGCCACCAAAATATTGGTAACGCCAGCCGAAGCGGAAAGCACCACCACACGGGTGTTGGGATCAGCAATCACGATTTTGGCGCACGCACTCATCGCAGGGAAGTTGGCAACACTCGTGCCACCGAATTTAGCAACGGAAAGATGGGACATGGTTTGAGTTCCTGTAGTTAAAGTTAAGGTTAATGTTGTTAAGTGTTGTGTTTTTATTCTTTTGTAGTTTGCCATTTTTATGTAAAAAATCCACAACTAAAACGCGCCATAATAAAAAACCATCGCAATCAATCCACTGCGATGGTTTTGTGGTTCAGACCGCACTTTGCATTTTAAACTCAAAGTGCGGTTTTGCTGTGTTTTAGTTTAACTCGGCACGCAGTTTTTTGGTGACGTTGACCATCACTTCCAACGCGGCGTTGGTTTCCGGCCATGCGCGGGTTTTCAAACCGCAATCCGGATTGACCCACAACCGTTCGGCAGGGATGACGTCTAATGCTTTGCGTAGCAAATGCTCGATCTCCGCCGCAGTCGGGACGCGTGGGCTGTGAATATCGTACACGCCCGGTCCGATGTCGTTCGGGTATTTGAAATCACCGAAGGCGGTCAGCAATTCCATATCGGAACGCGAGGTTTCGATGGTGATCACGTCTGCGTCCATGCCTGCGATTGCCGGCAGAATATCGTTGAACTCGGAATAACACATATGAGTATGGATTTGCGTCGAATCCTGCGCACCGAAAGAGGACAAGCGGAATGATTCGCACGCCCAATCGAGGTAATCGTTCCAGTCGGCACGTTTCAACGGTAAACCTTCACGGATTGCCGGTTCGTCGATTTGGATAATTTTGATACCGGCTTTTTCCAGATCCAATACCTCATCGTTTAACGCCAGTGCAATTTGTTTACATACGGTTGAACGTTCGATGTCGTTACGCACGAAAGACCATTGCAAAATCGTCACCGGCCCGGTCAACATGCCTTTCATCGGTTTTTGGGTCAGGCTTTGGGCGTAAGTGGACCATGAAACGGTCATCGGATTTGGGCGCACCACATCACCGAAAATCACCGGCGGTTTCACGCAACGGCTGCCGTAGCTTTGCACCCAACCGAATTTGGTGAAGGCAAAACCGTCTAACAATTCGCCGAAATATTCCACCATGTCGTTACGTTCGGCTTCACCGTGCACCAACACATCTAAATCCAATTTTTCTTGTTGTTCAACCACATAGGCGATCTCTTTTTTCATCGCCGCTTCGTATTCCGCCGCTGAAATCGCCCCTTTTTTGAAGTTGGCACGGGCGTGGCGAATTTCAGTGGTTTGTGGGAACGAGCCGATATTGGTGGTTGGCAACAGCGGTAGGTTTAACCACGCTTGTTGTAACTTAATCCGCTCGGAAAACGGCGATTGACGTTGATCCGCATTGGCTGGCAGCGAGGCTAAACGGGCGGCAACTTCAGGGCGGTGGATCACGCTTGAAGCGGCGCGTGCGTCGGCAGCGGCTTGGCTTGCGGCAAGTGCGGTTTCAACACTGGCGCGACCGTTATTTAATGCCTGTTTAATCACATTCAACTCTTGGATTTTTTGCAAGCTAAAGGCTAACCATGAATAGAGATCTTTGTCTAATTGGGTTTCCACTTCCAAGTCAAATGGCGTGTGTAACAGCGAGCAGCTTGGTGCGATCCACAGCTTTTCGCCCAATTTGGCTTTTAACGGCTCAACCACGTCTAACACCTTGTTGAGGTTTGCACGCCAGATATTACGCCCGTCAATCACCCCGACAGACAACACGTTGCCATAATCTTCAAACGCCGCCAATTGTTGCGGTGCGCGCACCAAATCCACATGCAAGCCGGCAACCGGCAAGCTTTTTAATAAATCGGCATGCTCGGCAACTGAACCGAAATAGGTGGCAAGCAATAATTTGGCTTGCAGTTTTGCCAATCTTTCATAAGTCGGTTTAAATGCCGCAATCCACTCCGCCGGCAGGTCGACGGTTAAAGCCGGTTCATCAATTTGAATCCATTCTGCACCGGCTTGTACCAGTGCGGTCAGGATTTCTTCGTAAACAGGTAAGAGTTTGTCCAACAACGCCAAACGGTTAAACGCCTCTTTGCCTTTTTCTTTGCCTAACCATAAGAACGTGATCGGGCCGACAATGGTCGGTTTGGCTTTTAAGCCTAGCGCTTGTGCTTCTTGCAGTTGTTGTACATAGTGTGCCGGATTGGCTTTGAATTCGCTGTTTTTATGGAATTCAGGCACAAGGTAGTGATAGTTGGTGTCGAACCATTTTGTCATTTCGATGGCGTGCTGTTCCGCATTGCCGCGCGCCAGTTGGAAGAATTGTTCTAAGCTCAAATTGCTGCTGTCGAAGCCGAAACGTGCCGGAATTGCGCCGGTCGCCACTTGCAGATCCAAAATATGATCATAGAAAGTAAAATCGGCTACCGCCACGTAATCTGCGTTGGCGGCGGCTTGGTGTCGCCAGTTTTTCTCACGCAAGGCTTTGGCGATGTCGAGCAGATCTTGCTCTGCCAACTCTTTGCGCCAATAACGTTCTTGAGCAAATTTTAATTCACGTTTTGCGCCTACGCGCGGAAAGCCGGCTAAATGAAATGTTGTCATGATGGTTTCTCCCGATATTTAAACTGATTTATTCTTAAATAGCCGTCTAAATGGCTATCTGAGATGCAGGATGACGGATTTTAGTATATTATGCAAACTCATAATTTTCACAGAGATGATGAATAATTTTAATGAAGCCGATATTTTTAGAACTCCGTCATTTAAAAACGCTGATTGCATTGAAAGAAACCGGCAGTGTGTCGCTTGCCGCCAAACGGATTTACCTCACCCAATCTGCACTTTCCCATCAAATCAAACTGTTGGAAGAGCAGTATGGTCTCACCCTGTTTGAGCGTAAAACCCAACCGTTACATTTCACCGCTGCCGGGGAGCGCTTAATCAAGCTCGCCTATGATATTTTGCCGAAGGTGGTGGACGCAGAGTTGGATTTGGTGCGGGTGAAAGAGGGCGACGCAGGGCAGTTGCGGATTGCAGTCGAATGCCACACCTGCTTTGACTGGTTAATGCCGGCGATGGATTCGTTCCGCCAAAATTGGCCTTTGGTCGAGTTGGATATTGTGTCTGGTTTTCACACCGATACGCTCGGATTATTGCTGACCCACCGCGCGGACTGGGCGATTGTGTCGGAAGTGGAAGAGACCGCGGGAGTTGTGCACCAATCGCTATTTGGTTATGAAATGGTCGGGATTTGTTCGAAAGATCATCCGCTTGCGGCAAAAGCGGTGTGGCAGGCGGAAGATTTTGCCGACGAAACCCTGATTACTTACCCCGTGCCGGACGATATGTTGGATTTGTTGCGTAAAGTGCTTTATCCGCAAGGGATCAATCCGGCACGCCGCACCAGCGAACTGACGATTGCGATTATTCAGCTGGTCGCCAGTAAGCGCGGTATCGCAGCACTGCCGTATTGGGCGGTATTACCGTACTTGGAGCGCGGTTATGTGGTGGCGCGCAAAATCACCGATAACGGCTTGCAAAGCGAGCTGTATGCGGCGGTGCGCGAAAGTGATGTCAACACCGCCTTTGTGCAGGATTTTTATCACACCGTCAAATCGCAAAGTTTTTCCACCTTACCGGGCTTGTCGGTGTTGGATTAATCCAATAACTTAATCAGATCCGCCGCCTGTTCAATATAATTGCCGCCAAAGCGGTGGCTAAAATTGAGCAGGTAATAAAGCTGATAAATGCTTTTACGTTGCCGATAACCGTTATCAACCGGATTAATGCCGTTGTAGGCTTGATAAAATTCGCTCGGCATTGGTGTAAACAGCTCAAACAGAGCCAAATCACACTCCGAATCGCCCCAATAACATGCCGGATCAAACAGCACGATTTCGTTATCACAAATACCGAAATTTTTATGGTAGAACGCCCCGTGCAACAGTGCGGGCACAGGCTGATATTTGGCAAGATGGAAGCAGACCGAGGAAATAATGTCTTCAAACCGTCCGAATTCAATCCCTTTTTCTCTGCATAATTGCAACTGCCAACCGATTCGGTTTTCACTGAAAAAGGTTGACCAATTTTTTGACCATGCATTGGGTTGATACACCGGACCAAGCCAGGTGTCGTAATCAAAACCGTATTCTTGGTTGTTGCTATTGCTGTGCAACGCCGCCAACTGTGCGCCTAACTCTGCCATTTTATTGCTTGGCAACGGGGATAGTGATAAAGACTCTAGGAGAATAAAACTGACGTTTTCGGCACAACCTACGCCGTAAACCCGCGGCACACGCACCGTACCGCTCTTGGCTAATAACGTTAATTGATCGGCTTCGGTGCGGAACATCGAGCGATAGGTTTTGTCATTTACTTTGACAAAAACCGGTATATTACCGTCATCAATAATCCAAGCCTGATGCATTTCGCCGTCCGCAACAGGCGTTTTGGATTTAATCGTGTAGTAAGAACCGAATTGTTCAGCCAACAGCTGAGAAATTGCTTTCCACATCATTTACTCCTTGGTTTTGGTCGCCTGTTAACCTATCTTAGCCAGAATGGCTTGATTTTACTGTGATTTGGCTCAAACATTAGCAATTTTGCCGGAGTTATTGTCGATGATGGTAATCATTTGGCATATCTGCTAAACTACCGCCCTATTTTTTACACAGAATAGGTTTTTGCACAGAGTAGGTGCGAAAAATAAACTGATTTTAACAACCATTCATTTTAAACAAGTCGCCTGGCGTATGGGCGACCACTGTAAGGACAAATTTATGCCAATTATTACTTTACCTGACGGCTCACAACGTCAGTTCGATAATCCTGTTTCCGTATTCGAGGTGGCGCAAAGTATCGGCGCAGGGCTTGCCAAAGCGACTATTGCGGGGCGCGTGAACGGCGTGCGTAAAGACGCGGTGGATCTGATCAGCGAAGACAGCACCCTGGAAATCATCACCGCCAAAGACGAAGACGGCTTGGAAATTATCCGCCACTCATGCGCGCACTTACTGGGGCACGCAATCAAACAACTGTTCCCAAATGTGAAAATGGCAATCGGCCCGACGATTGACAACGGTTTCTATTATGATGTGGATCTTGACCGCACTTTGAATCAAGACGATTTGGACGCGATCGAAAAACGCATGCTCGAACTGGCGAAAACCGATTACGACGTGGTGAAAAAAGTGGTCAGTTGGCAGCAAGCCTACGACACCTTTAAAGCCCGCGGTGAAGAATACAAACTGGCGATTTTAGACGAAAATATCGAAAAAACCGCAACGCCGGCGTTGTATCATCATGAAGAATACATTGATATGTGCCGTGGGCCGCACGTTCCGAATATGAAATTCTGCCACCACTTCAAATTACAAAAAGTGGCAGGCGCATATTGGCGCGGCAACAGCGACAACAAAATGCTGCAACGGATTTACGGCACGGCATGGGCGGATAAAAAGCAACTGGCGGCTTATTTGCAACGTTTGGAAGAAGCGGCGAAGCGCGATCACCGTAAAATCGGCAAAGCGTTGGATCTGTACCATATGCAGGAAGAAGCGCCGGGCATGGTATTTTGGCACAACGACGGCTGGACGATTTTCCGCGAATTGGAAACGTTCGTGCGTACCAAATTGAAACAATACGATTATCAAGAAGTGAAAGGTCCGTTTATGATGGATCGGGTGTTGTGGGAAAAAACCGGACACTGGCAAAACTACGCCGACTTGATGTTCACCACCCAATCGGAAAACCGCGAATATGCGATTAAGCCGATGAACTGCCCGGGACACGTGCAAATTTTCAATCAGGGCTTGAAATCGTACCGCGATTTGCCGTTGCGTATGGCGGAATTCGGTTCTTGCCACCGTAACGAACCGTCCGGCTCGTTGCACGGTTTAATGCGCGTGCGCGGCTTCACCCAAGACGACGCGCATATTTTCTGTACCGAAGATCAGGTGGAAAGCGAAGTGACTTCGTGTATCCGCATGGTATACGACATTTACAGCACCTTTGGTTTCACCAATATTCAGGTTAAACTCTCGACCCGTCCGGAAAGCCGTATCGGTTCCGACGAGATTTGGGACAAAGCCGAAGAAGGGTTGGCAAATGCGCTGAAACATAACGGCTTAGCTTATGAAATTCAAGAGGGCGAAGGCGCATTCTACGGGCCGAAAATCGAATTTGCCTTGCGTGATTGTTTAGATCGGGAATGGCAATGCGGCACAATCCAACTGGATTTCGCCTTGCCGGGTCGTTTGAACGCCTCTTATGTGGCGGAAGACAACGAGCGCAAAGTGCCGGTGATGATCCACCGCGCGATTTTGGGTTCAATCGAACGTTTTATCGGCATTATCACCGAAGAATACGCCGGTTTCTTCCCGTCATGGCTCGCGCCGGTGCAAGCGGTGGTGATGAACATCACCGATTCGCAAGCGGATTATGTGCAAAACGTGGTCAAAACCCTGTCTGAAGCAGGCTTGCGTGTGAAATCGGATCTGCGTAATGAAAAAATCGGTTTCAAAATCCGCGAACACACCCTACGCCGCGTGCCGTATATGCTTGTTTGCGGCGACAAAGAAATCGAAGCCGGTAAAGTGGCGGTGCGCACCCGTAAAGGGCAAGACTTGGGCACATTCACCATTGATGAATTCACCCAACTGCTGAAAAATCAAGTTCACAGCCGTGAACTGAAATTGTTGGGCGAAGTATAATTTCTTTGATTCGATGGAAAAAGGCAAGTTTGGCTTGCCTTTTTTTATGTTGAATTGATAACATCTATAAAAGCGCAACCATCATCCTGCCAATGGCAATAACCACCGCACTTTATACGCAGTGCTTGATTTATCACAGCACAAAAAACGTTGTATTTTTTATAATCACATGAGACAAGCGGATTCGATTTACATATATATACCATGAATGAAGGAGGTGAAAAAATACATTAGTCCGCGAATTGCTCCAATTGGAATAAAAAGCAGCAAATCAACAACCGCCCATATAATTTCGTCATTTTCGACATCTTTAACAACGGCATAAACAGGAAAAACAATACACAATATTACATAAGAAAAGTAAAGTGCAATAGTTAGAAAATGAATCAATATTTCCCTGATCTTTTGCATGAAAGGTTTTTTATCCTATAGTAATTTTGCAAAATTTATATGTAAAAAGTCCGTAAGAGAGTAATTATTATCGATTCTACACCCTAAATGAGGTTCATTCAAGCGTAAAAATCATGAAAAATAGTCTATAGGTGAGTAAAATAAATTTGGATAGCAGTAAATGGCAAAATTAGATCCAACGGAAGTTGATCGTTTGATTGGAAAGCGAATTCAACAAAAACGGAAGGAGTGCGGTTTTTCGGCAGAAAAATTGTCGGAATTATTGGATATTTCACAACAACAATTATCACGCTATGAAAGAGGGACAAATAAAATTAATGTTTCCCATCTAGTGAGTATTGCAAATTTCTTACACACGCCGATCAGTTATTTTTTTATGGATTGTATGTTAGATTCCGATTGGAATAGCGACAGAATCGATCGCCATTGGCAAGCGTTAACACTACCGCAAAAAACGGCTTTTATCGCATTTCTCGAAAGCTTAGCGAACGGGTAGCGGAAAGTCATATAATCCTTAAAATTCCCTTGCATATCGCCTGATTTTTCTTTAAAATCTACGCCACTTTTTTGCCGTCTTTAGGTTAAAAGACGGTAAATTATTTCGGTTGCTCTTTGGTTACATGATTAGGTTGTGATTGTAAGGGCTGTCTTAAATTCATTAGAGGAAGAAAACTATTAAAGCGGTAAAACGAGTTCAGACGCAACGCCCAAATCGTATTAATGACGAGATTAAGGTGAAAGAAGTTCGCTTGATCGATGCAGAAGGTGAACAGGCTGGGATTGTCGGTATTCAACAGGCACTAGAGATGGCAGAGGCTGCCGCTTTGGATTTGGTTGAAATCAGTCCGAATGCAGAACCACCGGTATGCCGGATCATGAACTACGGCAAATTCCTTTACGAAAAAAGCAAGACGGCGAAAGAGCAAAAGAAAAAGCAAAAAGTTGTTCAGGTTAAGGAAATTAAATTCCGTCCTGGTACAGACGAAGGCGACTATCAGGTAAAACTACGCAGCCTGATTCGCTTTCTGGAAGATGGGGACAAAACCAAAATCACAATCCGTTTCCGCGGACGTGAAATGGCCCATCAACAAATCGGTGCCGATGTGTTGGAACGCGTGAAAAACGATCTGGCTGACATCGCCGTGGTGGAGTCCGCTCCGTCAAAACTGGAAGGCCGTCAAATGGTGATGGTGCTTGCGCCGAAGAAGAAGTAATCAGCGCCGACAAGTAATAAAGTGCGGTTGGCGCAAGCCAAACGCGTTTTTATTCGCCTGATTACATTGATTAATAATACAATGCGGAGTTAATCCAATTATGCCAAAAATTAAAACAGTACGCGGTGCTGCGAAGCGTTTCAAAAAAACGGCTTCCGGCGGTTTTAAGCGTAAACAATCTCACTTGCGTCATATTTTGACCAAGAAATCGACTAAACGTAAACGTCATTTACGCCACAAATCCATGGTTGCGAAAGCCGACCAAGTATTAGTGGTAGCCTGCTTGCCGTACGCATAGTTCATTTCATTCCAGTTAAAATAGATCAAAGGAGATCCCTATGGCCCGTGTAAAACGTGGTGTTGTTGCCAGAGCTCGTCATAAGAAAGTTCTTAAGGCTGCTAAAGGTTATTATGGTGCGCGTTCACGCGTGTATCGCGTTGCTTTCCAAGCGGTTATCAAAGCAGGTCAATATGCTTACCGTGACCGTCGCCAACGCAAACGTCAATTCCGTCAATTGTGGATCGCGCGTATCAACGCGGCGGCTCGTCAAAACGGATTGTCTTACAGCCGTTTCATCAACGGCTTGAAAAAAGCGTCTGTCGAAATCGATCGTAAGATCCTTGCCGATATTGCGGTGTTCGACAAAGTGGCTTTCAGCGCTTTAGTTGAAAAAGCAAAATCTGCTTTAGCTTAATAGATTAAGTTAACGCAACACGAGAAGGGAGCTAAGGCTCCCTTTTTGTTTATGCAACGTTTGCGCATTTCAAGTTATTGTATGGCAACATTATAAAGATATTTGCAATTTCCCGACATTTCTTGGAAAATAACTCGATTTTAAAACGTTATTCTGGCATTGGCGTTATGTTGATGTGTTATAAATCTTGCTAAAGGATATTATCATGAAAAAATGGATTGCGATTATTATTGTTGCCGTGATTGCCGGTGTTACTTTAATGAGCAGCTACAACGGATTAGTGCGGGCGGAGGAAGAGATTGACTCTGTGTGGGCAAACGTCGAGTCATCTTATCAGCGTCGTGCCGATTTGATTCCGAATATTGTCAATACCGTGCAAGGGCAAGCGAATTTTGAACGCGACACCTTGACCGGTGTGATTGAAGCGCGTGCCAAAGCGTCACAAACCAAAATCGACCCGGCGAATATGACGCAGGAGCAATTAAACCAATTCCAACAAGAGCAAAATTCGGTTGGTTCGGCATTATCCCGTTTGTTAGTCACGGTTGAACGTTATCCTGAACTGAAAGCGCATGAAGGTTTCATGAATCTGCAAGCGCAATTGGAAGGTACCGAAAACCGTATCAACAAAGCGCGTAACGATTTCAATACGGCGGCTCGCACTTATAACAGCTATGTGCGCCAGTTCCCGACCAAATTTGCGGCGATGATTTTCGGCTTTAAAGAAAAACCGTATTTCCAAGCGGCAGAAGGGGCGCAAAACGCGCCGGTTGTGAATTTCAACTAAAAGTGCGGTCAGACCATGCCATTATTTGCCAAATCAGCCATCGATAGTGCGTTAGTCGAAGCGGCGATTGAACAGTTAGAGTTGCAAACCGCTGCCGAAGTGCGGGTTTATATTGAGAAAAACGCCAAATTAAACGCGTTGCCGGAACATGCTGATCCGATAATTGCCCGTGCGCAGCAGATTTTCGCTGAGCTGGAAATGGAACAAACGGCGGCGAATAACGGCGTGTTGATTTATGTCGCCTTAAAACAACGCCGCTGTGCGGTGATTGGTGATCATGGCATTCATCAATTTGTGAACGATGAATTTTGGCAGCGTTGCTGTGATGTGATTAGCGCACAAGCGGCGCAAGGCAATTTGACCAAAGGGATTATTGCCGCGCTGTATCTGCTGGCGGAAAAACTCTCGCTCCATTTTCCGCGCCAAGCAGACGATGTTGATGAATTGCCGAATGAGGTGATCATTGATGAGTAAATTTTTTATGCCGCTACGCTACCTGCTGACCGCACTTTGCCTGTTTTTCAGCGTTAATGCGGTGGCGGTCGAATTGCCGGCTGTCCCGAATCCGTTTCGCTATGTCAGCGACTACACCAATGTGTTGAGCGCAGCCCAACAAAATGCGTTGGAAAGCAAATTGGCGGCTTACGCTAAAGAAACCAGCTCGCAAATTGCCTTGGTGATTATGCCGACCACCGGCGACAACGAGATTGCCGAGTTTGCCTTTGCTTTGGTGGATAAATGGGGAATCGGGCGTAAAGGGCTGAATAATGGCGTATTAATGCTGATTGCGTTGAACGATCGCAAGATTTTTATTGCACCGGGGCAGGGACTCGAGGGCGCATTGCCTGACGCGATGTTATCGCAATTAATCCGCAACGAGATCACACCGTATTTTAAACAAAACCAGTATTATCAAGGAATTGATAACGGTCTGAATGCGATTATCGCCGCGAGTAAAGGTGAATATGCGCCGCAAGCGGTGGAACGCGATAACGAAATGGATTGGATTCCACTGGTGTTTGTGGTGATCTTTATTCTTTTTGTTTTGTTCGGACGGATTAATGACAGTTATGTCACCCCAACCAATAACCACACCATCGGGCGCAACGGACAAGTGCTCCGTCGCCGTAATAACCGTAATAACGGTGGATTTGGCGGCGGCTTCGGCGGAGGGGGCGGCTTTGGCGGTGGTGGCTTCGGCGGCGGCAGCTCCGGCGGCGGTGGCGCCGGCGGCAGTTGGTAGTTGTCCGTTCCGTTGTTCGTTAAGAACAGGAAAGCGGTAAATTAAATTCCTGTTATTGAGTTAAAAGCGGGCTGTGATACAATCAGCCACCATTCATTTACAAGCAGGGATTGCCCTGCTTTTTACTGAGGTCATCATGGAAACATTAGATAAAATCAAACAGCAAATCAGCGAAAATCCGATTCTTCTTTATATGAAAGGTTCACCCAAGTTCCCGTCTTGTGGTTTTTCTGCCAGGGCAGTGGAAGCGTTAATTCATTGCCAAGTGCCGTTTGGTTATGTCGATATTCTGCAAAACCCGGATATTCGCGCTGAATTGCCGAAATACGCCAACTGGCCGACTTTCCCACAATTATGGGTGGAAGGCGAATTGGTCGGCGGCTGCGATATTATTATGGAAATGTTCCAACAAGGCGAATTGCAACCGATGTTAAAAGAAGTTGCCGCTAAACACGCTGAAACGGAACAAGCCTAAGTTTACTCGTTAAACTAACCGCACTTTGAATTAGTGAAATCGGAAATCAAAGTGCGGTTCTTTATTTTTGATAAATCAAAATATTAACTTACACTCATTTACTATGGCTTGCCTTATTTTACCCACAATGTCAATTATTCAGTTGAAGTAAATGTTATAGTTTGTGCTGTTTATTCCTGACAGAATTTTGTATAAATAATAGTTGTTACATAACAGAATACATATCACCACCACTCAAAATAGAGGAAAATAGCATGAAAACATCACATGACGTTTTAAATGATCCGTTTTTAAATAAAGGTACGGCATTTACATTGGCAGAGCGCGCCAAATTAGGCTTGATTGGTTTGTTGCCTGCTTGTGTGCAGACGCTGGATGAGCAATGCGGTCAAGCGTATGCGCAATTCCAAAAGAAAGATTCTCGGATTGAAAAGCGCCATTTTCTAATGGAAATTTTTAATACCAACCGCACGTTGTTTTATGCCTTGTTTAGCCGTCATGTGGTTGAATTTATGCCGATTGTTTATGACCCGGTGATTGCCGAATCGATTGAACGTTATGATGAACTGTTTGTTGATCCGCAATATGCCGCGTATTTGTCAATCAATGAACCGGAAAATATCGAAGCTACCCTGAAAAATGCCGCCAACGGACGTGATATTAGGCTGATTGTCGCAACCGATGCGGAAGGCATTTTAGGTATTGGCGACTGGGGCGTGAACGGTGTGGATATTTCCGTCGGTAAACTGATGGTTTATACCGCAGCCGCAGGAATTGATCCGAACAGCGTGTTGCCGGTGGTGCTGGATGTCGGCACAAACCGCGAGCAACTGCTCAAGGATCCGCTCTATTTAGGCAACCGCCACCAACGCGTACGCGGTGATCAATATTATCAATTCGTCGATCAGTTCGTGCAAAAAGCCGAAGCCTTGTTCCCGAAACTCTATCTGCATTGGGAGGATTTCGGGCGTTCGAATGCGGCGAATATCTTGAATAAATATCGCGATAAAATCCCAACCTTCAATGATGATATTCAAGGCACGGGGATTATCAGCCTTGCCGGGATTTTGGGCGCATTGAATATTTCTAAACAAAATATCACTGATCAAACCTATCTTTGCTTTGGCGCAGGCAGTGCCGGGGCCGGTATCACCAACCGTATTTACCAAGAGATGTTGCAACACGGCTTAAGCGAAAAAGAAGCGCGTGCCAAATTCTATATGGTTGACGTGCAGGGATTGCTGTTCGATGACATGGACGATTTGACCCCGGAACAACGTCCGTTTGCGCGCAGCCGTGCCGAATTTGCCAACAGCCATGAATTGACTTCACTTGAAGCGACCGTCAAAGCGGTGCGCCCGACGATTTTGGTCGGCACATCAACCCAAGGCGGTGCATTTACCGAAAGCATTATCAAAGAAATGGCGGCGCACACCGAACGTCCGATTATTTTCCCGCTCAGCAATCCGACCGAACTGGCAGAAGCGACCGCCAAAGATTTGCTGACCTGGACCGACGGCAGAGCCTTAGTCGCGACCGGCATTCCAACCGATCCGGTTGAGCTGAACGGCGTAACCTATGAAATCGGACAAGCAAACAATGCCTTGATTTATCCGGGCTTAGGCTTAGGCGTTCTGGTATCGGAAGCGCGGATTTTAAATGACACCATGATTTCCAAAGCGGCGCATTCGCTTGGCGGCTTGGTTGATCCTAACAAGGCAGGTGCAGCGGTGTTACCGCCGGTTTCAAGATTAACCGAATTTTCACGCACCGTTGCCAAAGGCGTAGCGCAAAGTGCGGTGGATCAGCAACTGAATAGACAGCCGATTGCCGATCTGGATAAAGCCATTGATGAATTGAAATGGATTCCGATTTATCAAGATCTCAGTAAATAAAAGGAACAGCCAATGCAATTTCTCTCTTCGATTGAAAGCACCTTGCCGATTTTGCTGATTATCGCCCTCGGTTACGGCTTACGAAAGAAAGGGTGGTTTGCAGATAGTTTCGGTGGCAATCTTTCAAAATTGATTTTGAATATTGCCTTGCCCGCAGGGATTTTTGTTTCGATTTTGAAATATTTAACCCGCGATACGCTGTTTTCGCTGTCGGGCGGTTTGGTCTATTTTGCATTGGCAACGGCGTTGGCGTATGTCGCCGCCTTTGCCTTAGCCAAATTGCTCAAGGTACGCCGCGGCAGACGCGGCGTCTTTATCAACGTGATCGTCAATGCCAACACGATTTTCATCGGCTTGCCGCTGAATGTCGCGCTGTTTGGCGATCTGAGCTTGCCGTATTTCTTGGTGTGCTATTTAGTCAATACGATTTCAACTTGGACGCTCGGCGCATGGTTGATTGCCAATGATGATCCGACGGTTGATCCGACGGCGCATAAAGGCGGTTTTGATCCGAAAAAACTGCTGACTCCGCCGATTGTCGGCGCAGCCTTGGCATTCGTGTTTCTGCTTGCGGATATTCCGTTGCCGACCTTTGTTAACTCGACGCTGGGTTATGTCGGCGAATTGGTGACGCCGTTAGCATTAATCTATGTCGGTATCGTGCTGGCGGACGCCGGTTTGAAAAGCATTAATTTTGACCGGGATACCAGCGTTGCTTTAATCGGACGTTTTATTTTAATACCGGCAATTACTATTGGGTTAATTCTGTTTGGTGCGGATTCACTTGGTTCATTGCCAGCAACAGAAGCTTATACACTGGTTGTCCAATCCGCCGTACCGGCATTGGCAGTGCTACCGATTTTGGCACACGCCGCCAACGGCGATGTGAAATACGCCACCAATACGGTCACCACCAGCACTTTGCTGTTTATCATCGTGATCCCAATCATCAACGCGATTTTGCCGTTGATCGCCTAATGCAATACCGCACTTTGCTTGTTTAATCCGTGCAAGTGCGGTTTTCTCTTGGTTTGAAAAGACATAAAAAAGGCGAATAAAGATATTCGCCTTTTACTGTTTAGCTCATAATCATAAGTGATTAACTCACCACATTGCCAATCAAACTGCGCGTGAGCACATTCACTTCCACCAGCTTAATTTGGAGCTGATCGCCGATTTGATAGGTTTTTTGATCGTTGATGTACAATGCCAGTTCGTCGCTATTGACGCTGATTTCCTCTTTTTTATCGTGCAGAGTCGAAATCGGTACAAACACGCTTGCGCCGTTTTCCGACAGTTGTACGCGCAGACCGCCGCGGCTGACATCTTGGATTTCGGCGGCGAAAATCGGGTTTTGTTCAACTATCGGTGCGAAATAAAGGGCGTATAACCAATCGGCGATATCGCGTTCCACCATGCGGTTTTGACGGCGTGCTTCTTGCAGGCGCGCTAAAATCGCGTCCGCCGGTTTGACCGCACTTTCATTCAAGAGACACTGTTTGATAATGCGGTGGTTCACCATATCGGAATATTTACGGATCGGTGAAGTCCAAGTGGCATAGGCGCTTAAACCTAAACCAAAGTGCGGTGCGGCTTCGGCTTTGAATTCGGCAAAGGTCAGGAAACGGCGCAGGCGCATTTCCAAAAAGCCGAAATCATATTGCTCGATATCGTGGCGCATTTGGCAATAGCCGTCGAGTGTGGTCAGCTTTTCAACGGAATAACGTTGTGCCAATTCCGCGCGATTGTCATCATTGGCAAGAGTCGCCAACAGGAAATCATGTGCCGATTGTTGGAATTTCGGATCGAACCCGCTGTGGGTGTTGAAGATACCGCACTTGGCGTGTTGATCCAAATAGTGTGCCGCACTGGTGTTGGCGATAATCATCGCTTCTTCCACGATTTGATTGGCGATACGGCGGTGTTTGGCGTGAATCGCTTTGACTTTGCCGTCTTGCTCCAACTCAAAACTGTAATCAGGGCGTTCTTTAAACAGCAAGGCGTGCGTTTTGCGCCACTCGATACGCGCAAGGGCAAATTGGTGTAATAATTCGATTTGCTGTGCGATTTTTTCATCGCTTGGTTGCCAATGATTCTCTACCTGTTCCAACAGATCGGAAACCTCGTCGTAATCCAATTTGGCTTTGGATTCGATCCACGCCGCAACAAAGTGCGGTTCGGCGCTGGTCTTGCCGTTGCGATCCGTTTCAATCGTACACACCAACGCCGGGCGTTTTTGCTGCGGCATTAATGAACACAGTTCGTCGGACAGCTCGCGCGGCAACATCGGAATGTTAAAACCGGGCAGATAGTTGGTGAAACAGCGCTGTCTGGCGTCAAGCTCGATTTGTGAATCCAATGGGATATAGGCGGTCGGATCGGCAATCGCAACGTGTAACTTCCAGCCGTTTTCCGTGGTTTCGATATACAGCGCGTCGTCCATGTCTTGGGTGGAAGCCGCGTCAATCGTGACAAAATCCAAGGCGGTCAGATCTTGACGTGACAGGGTTTGATCCAATTGATACGAATCCAGTCCGGCAACCGGCGTGCGTGGTTGTTGGTGACGGGCGAGCGTGACCCACCACGGTGCAAAATTGTCATCGCCACGGCAGATAAATTGTGTGACTTGCGCAAAAAATGCGCGGTCATCGCGTAGTGGGTGCTTTTGCAATTCCGCCACCACCCAATCGCCGTCTTGCAATTCTTCGCTGACGGTTTGGGCTTTGTTGGCGGCAATCAGGTTATTAATGTTCGGGTGATCGACCGTCAGTTGTAATCTTTTCTCTTTGTTGAACCGCACTTTGGCGATAAAACGGCTTAACATCGGTTCGATTAACGTTTCCGGTTCGGCATTTTCTTTATCGCCGTTGCTTTCGATCACCGCTTTGATCTTGTCGCCGTGCATGACTTTTTTCATTGCCGGCGGGGTGATGAAATAGCTTTTTTTATCGCATTCCAAAAAGCCGAAACCCTTATCGTTGGCTTTCACCGTGCCTTCGGCGCGCGGCTTGTTTTCACGGATTTGTTGCTTAAGTTGGCTTAACAGCGGATTGTTTTGAAACATGATGTTCTGTCCTATTAAAATCAAATGAGCAGACGGATTTTAAATTTCCTTTCCTCGCAAGCGGAGGGCAATAAATTAGGGCGGATATCAATCCGCCCTTGGTTTTTATCTTGAATGTTGAGGCTTATTCGGCGTCTAATTCATTCATTGCCGCGATATTGAAACCGCCGTCAACGTGCAACACTTCGCCGGTTACGCCGGAGGCTAAATCAGAACACAAGAATGCGGCGCTTTTGCCCACATCTTCAATGGTAACGGTACGGCGTAGCGGGGTGACCGCTTCGCAGTGTGATAACATTTTCTTGAAGTTTTTGATCCCGGAAGCGGCTAAGGTGCGGATTGGGCCTGCTGAAATCGCATTGACACGAATGCCTTCTTTGCCCATCGCATTCGCCATAAAGCGCACGTTGGCTTCTAAAGAGGCTTTTGCCAAGCCCATCACGTTATAGTTAGGAATCGCCCGTTCCGCGCCTAAGTAAGATAAAGTGACTAAGCCTGCACCCTGATTCAACATCGGACGCGCCGCTTTTGCCATCGCCACAAAGCTGTAAGAGCTGATGTCGTGCGCAATTTGGAAGCCTTCACGGGTAACCGCATTAACATAGTCGCCATCCAATTGATCGCCCGGTGCGTAAGCAATCGCGTGTACGAAACCATCGAATTTATCCCAATGTTTGCTCAATTCTTGGAAACAGTTTTCAATGTCTGCGTCGCTGCCGACATCACAAGGAATTACGATAGAAGAGTTAAAATCTTTGGCAAATTCTTCAACACGCGGTTTTAATTTGTCGTTTTGATAAGTGAACGCCAATTCCGCACCGGCTGCAAACATCGCTTGCGCAATGCCGTAAGCGATAGAGCGGTTGCTGGCGACACCGGCGATTAAAATACGTTTGTTTGTTAAGAATCCCATAAAACTTTATCCTGTTATTAATTGAAAAGATAATGGCGATAACAACGCACCGCCAAATTAACGTGGCGTGATTATACGCTACTTTATCGCCTGATTCCATTCTTATCAAGAATCGTCATTCTGCTGCGGGGAATTTTTTAATAATAACAATGAAACCACACCGATAGCGGGCAATATCAACCATTTTCTGCCCAATAACAGGCGGGTCGAAAGCGAAATCAGCGAGGAGCGGATAATCGGGTTGGAAACGGCTTTTAAGTAGCGCAAAGGCTGGCGGATTTCTTGCTGTGTTTTTTCTGTCTGCAAACGAAATTTATTGCGCAACACTTCGCCTTTGAGTAACAATAATTCTTTTTCCAATGCACGGTGGCTGGGCATAAGGCTCTCCTTGCGCGGTCTTTATTTTGAAGAATTGACGCTTTGTTTTATTGCGGCAAGATCTAATTTGACTTCTCTTAAGGTGTCATCAAGAAAACCACGCTGTTTACGGATTAAACGGATAATCAGAATCACCAGGGTCAGCACCAGCAACAGACAGCCGCACCCGATCAGCGTAAACACGCGAAATTTATCCGCTTCGGGCAGCCAGGCATTGAGGGCGAACATCAGGCTGAGGCCGGCAAGTAACAGTAACAAAAAGCTACATAAGGCAAAAACGATAACGAGTTGGGCGTGTTCTTTTTGTTCGTTGAGTTCCAACTTTGCCATTTCCAGACGGATACTGGCAAGTTCAAGGGCGGTGATAAAACTGTGTTTCAGACCGGATTTAATTTTATTTATCGTTTGCATTTTTTATCTCCTGTAACAGAAAGATCGGGAGGCCGCAGTGTTGCGGCTTCCACTATGCTCCGGATTATTTATTGCGGTTAATTAACAAACCCGCAATGAACGCGACCCCGGCAACGATCCCGATGGCTTTGTACGGATTCTCTTGAATCATGGTATCGGATTGTTTCGCTGCGTTTTTGGCGGTTGCCGCGACTTTGTTTTGCAGATCTTCCAATTGTTGGCGATAGCCGTCGGAGCTGGCATTCAAACGTTTTTTCAATTTTTTGAATTCGTCCGCCCCAACGTCTTTCCCTTCTTCAAACAAGTCTTCCGCAGTTTGTAGAATGTCTTGTAATTCAGAAAGCAGTTCTTCGCGTTTGCTGTCAAAGTCATTTCTCATACTTGTATCCTCCGTTTGATTGAGATGATATTTTGGTGTTGCAAATTTATCCTAAGGGATTATTTGAATAAGATCAAAGCGAAAACCGGATCTTTACAAATCAGCGTTCAGACTATGCCGGATTGTCAATATCATGAAAGAGCACATCGAACGCATAATGTTGTTGCAGCCATTCGCCTAATTTTTTAATGCCGTAACGCTCGGTGGCATGGTGTCCGGCAGCATAAAAATGGATGCCTTGCTCACGGGCGGAATGCGTAGTGCGCTCGGAAATCTCGCCGCTGATAAATGCGTCAATTCCTTGCGCTGCCGCCAGATCAATGTAATCTTGTCCGCCGCCGGTGCAAAGTGCCACGGTGCGGATTTTATCCGGTGCATTGCCATACGCACCGCCGCCACAATAGAGCGGTTTACGTTGCAGAACCCGTTCCAAACGTTGCGCCAATTCTTCGCCGGAAAGTGCGGTTTTCAACTCGCCGTAGACCGGAATGGATACCGCACTTTGTTCAAGGGATTGTAAATTTTCAATTCCCAACATTTCGGCCAATAACGCATTGTTTCCCAATTCCGGGTGCACATCGAGCGGCAGATGATAGGCGTATAAGTTAATATTATGCGTCAACAGGGTACGGATTCGCTTGCCTTTCATGCCGCGGATCAACGGCGATTCGTTTTTCCAAAAATAGCCGTGATGTACCAACACCGCATCGGCTTGCTGCGCAACGGCGTAATCCAATAACGCTTGGCAAGCGGTCACGCCGGTGATAATTTTACGCACCGCACTTTTGCCCTCCACTTGCAAACCGTTGGGGGCGTAGTCGCTGATGGCGTCACTGTTTAATGTGCGGTTGAGCAGTTGTTCCAATTCCAGATTATTCATTTCTCATTCCTGTTGATTGGTTAAGCATAGGTTGCCGCTTTCATCTTGCGCACAAATTCGCCCAACAAGCGCAGTGTTTCCGCATGATTATCCAAATGATTTTCGATAATTTTGACAATCGCCGAGCCGGAGATTGCCCCGGCAGTGCCGCTGTTCAGCGCGTCGATCACTTGTTGCGGTTGTGCGATACCGAAGCCTTGTAAAATCGGCGGTGCGTTGTGCGCTTTCAGTTGCGCAATCAAACTGTCTAAATTACCGGCGTGGGCTTGGTTTTCCGCACTGGTGACGCCGGCACGGGAGACCAAATAAGTGTAGCCCTCGCTGGTTTGCGCCACGCCTTGAATGGTGTCCGAATCGGCATTCGGCGGGCAGATAAACACCGGTTGCACGCCGAATTTTTTCGCCGCGGCAACATAGGGTTCGCAAGCCAATAGCGGCACGTCGGCCACTAACACCGCATCGACACCGATTTGCTGACATTGTCGATAGAAATTGTCCAAACCCTGTGCATAAATCAGGTTGGCACACAGTAGCAGGCTGATCGGAATCTCAGGGTATGTTGACCGCACTTTGTCTAATAACATAAAGCATGCTTTGGTGCTGCAACCGGCATTCAGCGCGCGGTTATTGGCGGCTTGGATCACCGGGCCGTCCAGTAGCGGATCGGAAAACGGAAAGCCCAGTTCCAAAGCGTCTGCGCCGTTATCAACCAGCGTGCGGATAATGTCAAAAGAGCGGTCTAAATCCGGATCGCACAGGGTGACGAACGGTACGAATGCGCCTTGGTTTTTCAGTTGTAACTGTCGGAAGCATTGTGCAAAACGGCTCATGATTTTCCCCCTTTTTCAGTTAAAATTTTATCGACGGTGAAAATATCTTTGTCGCCCCGACCGGACAGATTCACCACCAACAGTTGTGCTTTTTGCGGCTCTTGTTTGATTAATTTTAACGCATACGCCAAGGCGTGCGAGGATTCCAACGCCGGAATAATCCCTTCGTGCTGCGCCAGTTGTTGGAAGGCGTCAAGTGCCTCATCATCGGTGATTGATTCGTATTCCGCGCGTCCAATCGCATTCAAATAGGCGTGCTGCGGTCCGACGGAAGGGAAGTCCAGTCCGGCGGAGATCGAGTAAGACTCTTCGATTTGTCCGTCTGCGGTTTGCATAATCGGCGATTTCATGCCGAAATAAATGCCGACATCGGCGTGTTTTAACGGCGCGCCGTGTTCGCCGCTTTCAATGCCGTGTCCGGCAGGTTCGATCCCAATCAGGCGCACCGCACTTTCCTCAATAAAATCGGCAAACATACCAATCGCATTCGAGCCGCCGCCGACGCAGGCAATCACCGCGTCCGGCAAGCGCCCTTCGCGCTCCAACACTTGCCGTTTGGTTTCTTCGCCGATCATTTTTTGGAATTCGCGTACAATCGTCGGGAACGGGTGCGGGCCTGCCGCGGTGCCGAGCAGGTAATGGGCTTTATCGTAATTGGCTGACCAATCACGCATGGCTTCGCAACAGGCGTCTTTCAACGAACAAGAGCCTTTGTTGACAGGAATCACTTCCGCCCCCATCAGCCGCATACGGAACACATTCGGCGATTGGCGTTCCACATCTTTCGCCCCCATATAAATGCGGCATTTCAGCCCCAACATCGCACAGGCAATGGCGGTGGCAACGCCGTGTTGTCCTGCGCCGGTTTCGGCGATAATCTCGCTTTTGCCCATGCGGATTGCCAATAACGCCTGCCCCAACACCTGGTTGGTTTTGTGCGCGCCGCCGTGCAGCAAATCCTCACGTTTCAGGTAGAGTTTGGTATTCGAGCCTTTAGTCAGGTTACGGCACAGGGTAAGTGCGGTCGGACGGCCGGCATAGTTTTTCAGCAAATCATTGAATTCAGAAATAAATTCAGGATCGTCTTTCGCTTCTACAAAGGCTTTCTCCAGCTGTTGCAGCACCGGCACTAAAATTTCCGGCACATACATCCCGCCAAATTCACCGAAATAGGGATCGAGTAGGGTTTTATTGCTCATGTTGTTTTCCTTTTAAAATCGAATAATCGTGTCGAATAGCGCGGCAATTTTCTCTTCATCTTTAATCCCGACCGCACTTTCCACGCCGGAATTGATATCCACGCCCAAGCAGCCTTGAATCAAGGCTTGTTCGATATTTTCTTGTTTAATCCCGCCGGCTAAAATGGTGCGTTTTTTGATATTCGGCGGAATTAATGTCCAGTCGAAAATCAAGCCTGTGCCGCCTTGTTTTCCTTGTACTTTACTGTCGAACAGGAAATGGTCGATAAGCGGATCATCGGCAAGTTTAATCTGCTCGTGGTTGTCGATATCGACCGAAATCACATTCCAAATTTGGCACGTTGTCGGCAATTTTTCGCGTAGCTGTTGCATAAACTCACGGCTTTCATTGCCGTGCAGTTGCACCGCAAACAGGTTTAATTCGCGGGCGATTTCCGCGATATAGTCTAGCTCTTGATTTTGAAACACGCCGACAAAGCGCAGTGGCGCAGCGGTAATCAGCTGCTTGGCTTGGGCAAGGCTGACTTTGCGCGGCGATTTTTCGGCAAAAATCATGCCGCCGTACAGCGCGCCGTGTTGATATGCCGCGTTGACATCTTGCGCCCGGGTTAAACCGCAGACTTTGTTTTCGCCATAAATCACCTGCCGTACCGCACTTTGCAGATCGTCTTCGCCCATTAAGCTGCTGCCGATTAAAAACGCGTGTACATAAGGCTTCAGTTGCTGAATTTGCTGATGATGATAGATCCCCGATTCGCTGATGATAATCCGATCCGCCGGAATTTGTTGCGCCAATGGCGGCGTACGGTTGAGATCGACGCTTAAATCATGCAGATCGCGGTTGTTAATCCCGATAACTTTCGCATTAAGTTGAATCGCGCGTTCCAGTTCGGCTTGATTAGAGGTTTCGGTCAGCACGCCCATGCCCAATTCGTGCGCCAAATCGGATAATTTGCGATAGGTCGTATCATCCACCACCGACAACATCAGCAAAATCGCATCGGCTTGATGGTAACGCGCCAGATAGACCTGATATTCGTCAATCATAAAATCTTTGCACAAAATCGGTTGCGACGCGACAGACCGCACTTGGGCGATAAAATCAAAATTGCCCTGAAAATATTTTTCATCGGTCAGCACCGAAATCGCCGCCGCATACTCTTTATACACATCGGCAATTTGCGCCAAGTTGAAATCATCGCGGATCAACCCCTTTGACGGCGAGGCTTTTTTGCATTCCAAAATATAAGCAGGGCGTTGGTGCGAGCCTTGGGCGAGGGCGTGATAGAAATCGCGATCAGCGCGCTGCACTTGATCCTGAAATTGCGCCAACGGCAATGCCGCTTTTTTGTTTTTTATCCATTCGATTTTATCGTTGATGATTTTTTGCAGAATGGTGGGCTTATTATCCATATTCACGAGTTTTACCTTTATTTTCTCTCATTTTTTTAAGGGTTACGAATTGGGCGATCTTTTTCTAGTTGTGCCTGTTTAAGCCATTTTTGCAAACTCGGCAGGTGGTAGATCCGTTCGGCATAAGCATTGGCTTCAGGGCTAAGGTAATTACGCAGTCCATAATGAACTAAACGGATCAACACCGGAGCGAAAAATGCATCGACAGCGGTGAAAGCGTTACCGGCGAGATATTCACCACCGAAACGGCTTAAGCCCTCTGTCCAGAGTTGATTAATCCGAGCCAGATCGGCGGCAAGTGCGCTATCGATTTGATCTAATGTCACAAATTTTTGTGTATTCATGCTGCATTGGCTGCGTAACGCAACAAATGAGGCGTGCATTTCAGCACAAGCACAACGCGACCAAGCACGAGCGTTGCGCTCGCTTGCCCACACTTGCGGATAATCTTCCGCCACATATTCGCAGATCGCCAAGCTGTCCCAAATCACGGCATTGTTGTGATGGAGTGCCGGCACTTTCGAGGTCGGCGAGGCTTGTAAAAAGTCGATTTTTTGCAGAGTTTTATCCGGCTGAAAATAGAGCTGCGCTTCTTCGAATGGAATTGCCAACTGTTCCAACAAAATCCACGGGCGCAATGACCAGCTTGAGTTCGTTTTATTGGCGATAAACAGCTTATACATATTAATCCTTATACTGGCGCAATTTTTGTAGGGTTTCAAACGGTTTGCCGCCGGCAAGGCAGTCTAACACCATTTCCGCATTTTGTTTCAAATCCGCATATCCGAACAATTTCAATAAAAGTGCGGTATTGATTGCCACCGCTTGCGCGTGATATTTGTCGCCTTTGCCTTGCAAAAGTGCGGTCAGCATGCGTGCGTTGTCCGCCGGTTCGCCGCCGCGTAGCACCTCTAACGCTTGCGGCTCGAATCCGAAATCATACGGGGTAATGTCGTAATATTCGATTTCGCCGTTATGGATTTCCGCCACTTGGGTTTTGCCGTGCAACGCTACTTCGTCCAAACCGGCACCGTGCACCACGAAAGAGTGTTTGTGTCCGAGCATAAGTGCGGTTTCCGCATACGGTTTGATCAAATCGGGGGTATAAACGCCGAGCAGTTGCCGTTGCGGTTTTGCCGGATTGATTAACGGCCCGAGGATATTAAAAATGGTGCGGGTTTTCAGCGCGTTGCGCACCGGCATGGCGTGCTTAAAACCAAGATGATATTGCTGTGCAAACAGGAAGCACACGCCGATCTCATCTAACGCTTGGCGTGCGGTGTCGGCACTGAGGTTGATATTCACCCCAAGTGCGGTCAGCACATCGCTTGAGCCGGTTTTACTTGAAACGCTGCGATTGCCGTGTTTGGCGATTTTGGCGCCTAAGGTTGCCGCGACAATCGCACTGGCGGTCGAGATATTAATCGTATCCGCGCCGTCGCCGCCGGTGCCGACAATATCGGCGAACGGATAATCAGGGCTTGGAAACGGCTGTGCATTTTGTTGAAGTGCGGTTACCGCACCGGCAATTTCGGCGGTGGTTTCGCCGCGCAGTTTAATCGCGATCAGGGCGGCGGCAAGTTGTTCGTTACTTAGTTTTCCTTGTACTACGGCATTGAACAGGGTATAGCTTTGTTGCTGATTCAAAGCCTGATTGCTGAATAGCGTGTCTAATAGCGTTTGTGTTTCCATAACTTACCTTTTGATATTGTAATTAAAACAGGCTTCGTCGCCGGTCATGCCGCGAAAGCCCCAGCAGTGCGGCTCTTGTTCTTTGATCGTGATTTGTACATCGACCGGTTTGATTTTCAGTTGCTTATAAATTTCATCGAACAGCATGCGAATCAACAATTTCTTTGCCTCCGCGCTACGACCGCTCATCATATTAATTTCGATAATGGTGTAAGCCTCGCTGCGATCCGACGGATAATAATAGTCGTCCGCCTCAAGTCCGATAAAACGCTGCACCCGTTTATGCTCCGGAAAGTCGAGGGCAAACATCAAGCAACGGTGAATAATGTCCGATAGCTCTTTTTTAATCGGATCAAGCCGAGTTTTTAAACCATAAACCACAATCATTGCCGTTCTCCCAGTAACCAGTCGATACTTTGCGCCAGCAATTGCGAACCTTGCACGGTTAAGATCGATTCCGGGTGAAATTGAAAACTGCAAATCGGCAAAGTGCGGTGGCGCACCGCCATAATGATATTATTGAAACGTGCATTGACCTCAAACTCCGCCGGAATTTCCGTTCCCATTAACGAGTGATAACGCGCGACCGGCATAGGGTTCGGCAGATTGGCAAACATCGCTTGTTGATCGTGTTCAAGCTGCGACACCTTGCCGTGCAGGATTTCCCCGGCGTGTACGATCTTGCCGCCGAAGGCTTCGATAATCGCCTGATGTCCCAAACAAATGCCGATCAACGGCACTTTGCCTTTCAGTTCACGAATCAATGGCAACAGATTGCCGGCTTCTGCCGGATTGCCCGGACCGGGCGAGAGCGCGACAATGGTATTCGGCTCGGCAAGTGCGGTGTTCATCAGATGATCCAACTCACTGTCATTGCGGTAAACCACCACCTGATGTCCCAACACCCGAAACTGATCGACCAAGTTATAGGTGAACGAATCAAAATTATCAATAAATACGATTTTCGCCATAATGAAATCCTTAGATGTTGTTATTTGTTTGAATAATGGCGTTTAAGACCGCTCTTGCCTTGTGCCGAGTTTCGTCCGCTTCCATTTGCGGATCGGAGTCCAGCACTTCGCCGCAGCCGGCTTGCACGTGGGCGATACCGTTTTGCACGAAAGCGGAACGGATCACGATACAGGTGTCGAAATTGCCGTCGGAGCTGAGATAGCCGACTGCGCCGCCGTAGCTGTGGCGTTTTTGTTTTTCAAATCGGTAGATCAATTGCATTGCCTTGATTTTCGGTGCGCCGGTCAGCGTGCCCATGTTCATACAGGCTTGGTAGGCGTGCAGCGCGTCCAGCTCGGGGCGCAATTTGCCGACCACGCGTGAGACAAGGTGCATAATGTGCGAGTAGCGATCGACTTGCATTAATTCTTTCACTTGGCGCGTGCCGCTTTGGCAAACGCGGGCGATGTCGTTGCGTGCCAAATCGACCAACATCAGGTGTTCCGCCAACTCTTTTTTATCCAAACGCAATTCCAATTCCAAACGTGCGTCCAGTTCCGGATCGATTTTGCCGTGCATATCAAAACCGCGCGGGCGTGAACCTGCGATCGGGTAAATTTCCAACTGACGGCTGGCTTGGCTGTATTTCAATGCACTTTCCGGCGAGGCGCCGAACAGGATAAAATCTGCGTCGTGCATATAAAACATATACGGGCTTGGATTGGTGATTTTCAAACGGCGATAAGTCGCCAACGGATTCGGGCATTCAAGGGAAAAACGGCGTGACGGCACGATTTGGAACACGTCGCCGACAAAAATATGCTGTTTTAGCTGTTCGATGATCCGCTTAAATTCGGGATCGTCAATATTCACGCTCACTTCGCTTGAAGCCGCTTGAATCGGCAAATTATCCTGAATTCGGCGCAGTTGCCGTTTGATGTTTTCCGCCGCGGAATCCAAGTGCGGTTGCTGTTCGGCGATAAAGCAGAAGGTTTGTAATGTTGCCGATTGTTGCTGGTGATCTAAGCGCAACAACTGCTCGGCTAAATAAAAACAGTAGTCGGGGCAGCTGATCTGATCGTCTTGCAGGTTGATATTTTCCATCGGGATAAACCCGGCAACCAGATCATAAGCAAACAAACCGCCGAGATAAACCGCACTTTCAGCTTGATTAAACAGTTGATTAATCACGCGCAAACCGTCAAACACCGTCGCTGCCTGTAATTTGCTGTCTTCGTCCAAATTCGGATTGAGTCCGCTGAAAAGTGCGGTCAGCACATTGTCTTGCGTATAATTTATTGCTTTTGCAATACCCTGTAACGTTTTTTCGATTAACGGTAATAACGCTTTTCCGTTGGCACTTAATGCCGAAAAGGTGACGTTTTTATCCAAACAGGTGATTTTGAGCGCACTGTCGATAAACAACAGACTGGTCAAGCTGTTTTTGCTTTGAATCTCGGCGGATTCCAATAGCAGGGTATTGGTTTTATCTTGGCATAGGGTTGCAAAAATCGCAGTCGGATCAGCGTGATAAGCAACGGCTTGCTGGGTGATATGAATATATGGCATTGGTAATCTCGTTCGGGTTGAATTTTTGTACTATTAAACTAGTGCAAAAGGATTTGGTCAAGTGATTTTTTTGCTTTTAGTAAAAATAGCAGGATAGTGTATGATAATCCTTTCATTTATCGGTAATGACTATTTATAACAAGGAAAAACCATGTGGTCTGAAATTTTAATTAATTACGGGGTGTTTATCCTCGAGGTGCTGACGATTTTATTGGTGATTGCGGCGATTTTCGCCTTTATCGTCAATCTGCGCCAAAAAGAACAAAGTGCGGTCGGCGAGCTGAAAATCACCGATTTGGCAAAACAATACAAAGAAAATCAGGAAAAGTTACAGGATTTCCGTTTAAGCGACGAACAATTAAAACGGCAGGAAAAAGCACGTAAGAAACAAGACAAGCTGGACGCGAAAGCCAAGAAAAAAGCGGCGAAGAATGGCGAGGCGAGTGAAGAAAAAGCCAAGCCGTGTTTGTATGTGTTGAATTTCCACGGCGATATCCAAGCCAGCGGCACAACCGCACTTGCCAATGAAATCAGTGCGGTTTTGGCGGTGGCGAAAGCCGATGATGAAGTGTTGCTGCGTTTGGAAAGCCCCGGCGGCGTGGTGCATGGTTACGGCTTGGCGGCGTCGCAATTAAGCCGTTTGAAAGCCAAAGGGGTGAAATTGACCGTGGCGGTGGACAAAGTGGCGGCGAGCGGCGGTTATATGATGGCGTGCGTGGCGGACAAGATTACCTCCGCCCCGTTTGCGATTTTAGGCTCGGTCGGCGTGGTGGCGCAAGTGCCGAATATTCACCGTTTGCTGAAAAAACATGATGTCGATGTGGAAGTGATGACTGCCGGCGAATACAAACGCACCATGACGATTTTAGGCGAGAACACCGAAAAAGGACGCGAGAAATTCCAGCAAGAATTAGAGGAAACCCATCAACTGTTTAAAGATTTTGTTGCCACTCACCGCCCAAACTTGGACTTGGAAAAAATCGCCACCGGCGAACATTGGTTCGGGCAACAGGCGTTGAATTTGGGCTTGGTTGATGAAATCGCCACCAGCGACGATCTGATTTTGGCGGCGTTAGCGGATAAAGACGTGTTGGAAGTGAAATTTATGCGTAAAAAATCATTAATGCAAAAAATCGGCAAACAAGCCGAGGAAAGTAGCGACAACCTGCTAATGCGTTGGTTGCAGCGTAGTAACCGCACTTTGTATTAAGCGTGATAGAGATGAAAGTGCGGTTGAGCAGGTGAGTGAGCCGTACCGCACTTTTGCTGAAATCAGGTTTAAATTAGTAGCTGACAACCACATCATCGACTTGTACGCTATCACCATAAACCGGTAATAGCGTTTTGTTGTACGCTTCCAGTAATTTGCCGTTTTTGCCTAAAGTTTCGATTTCACTGTTCAACCAATTCAACAATTCGCTGTCGCCTTTTTTCACCGCTGGCGCAATATAATCCAAATCGCCTAAGCTACGCACACCGACGGTATAACCCGGATTTTCTTTTGCCCAGGCGAACAGCAGCGTGTTGTCGTGTGCCAATGCCGCGCCGCGTCCGTCACGCAAGGCTTCGAAGGTTTCGGTGTTTTGCTCGAATTTCAATAAATTCAGGTTCGGATAATTTTTGCTGAAATAGGTATCAGCCGTCGTGCCTTTGTTGACCAACAAGGTTTTGCCGTCTAATTGTGCCACATCGCTGATGACTTCACCGTCTTTTGATACAATTCCCAATGCCACTTTCATATACGGTTTGGCAAAATCGACCACTTCGGCACGTGCCGGGGTTTGGGTGAAGTTGGCAAGGATAATATCGACTTTATTCGATTGCAGATATTCCACTCGGTTGGCGGCTTCGACTAACACGAAATCAATTTTGTTTTCATCACCGAGCAGATTTTTTGCCAGATCTTTGGCGATTTCAATGTCGAAACCTTGATTTTTACCGTTGCTGTCAACGTAGCCAAAGGGCGGTTTATCGCCGAATACGCCGATCCGAATCACATCATTTTTCTTGATTTGTTCCAGAGAAGATGTGCTTTGTGCGCTGTTGGATTCCGCTTTATCGCCGCAGGCGGTTAAGCCGAGTGCCAACACCAAGCTGCCCAGTAGGGCTGAAGCGTACTTAATGGTTTTTTTCACGTTGTTTTGCATGGTTGAGTTTCCTTCTATTGAGTTAAGTTAATAAAAAATTAATAGCTCAGCATATTTAAAAAGGCTTTTGCGCGCTCGGTTTGCGGCGCGGTGAAAAACGCGTGTGGGGTGGACGACTCGATAATTTGTCCTTTATCCATAAAAATGATCCGATCCGCGACTTTTTCGGCGAACGACATTTCATGGGTGACGATCAACATGGTCATGCCGTCTTTGGCAAGATTGAGGATCACGTCCAACACCTCACGCACCATTTCCGGATCAAGCGCCGCCGTCACTTCGTCAAACAGCATAATATCGGGGTTCATACACAACGAACGTACAATCGCAATCCGCTGTTTTTGTCCGCCGGACAGCTCGCGCGGATATGCTTGTTTACGATCCAACAAGCCGACTTTTTCCAGCAGGCGATCCGCTTGTTGTTCCACTTCGGCGCGCCGGCGTTTTTGCACTTTTAACGGTCCGAGCAGGATATTGTCGATCACCGACATATGCGCGAACAGCTCATAACTTTGAAACACCATGCCGATATGTTGGCGCGCCTGTACCCAAGACATCTCCGTGCCCAGTTTGCCGCAGCCTTGTAGCAAAATATTTCCTGCGCTGATTTCTTCCAGTCCGTTGAGGCAGCGTAACAACGTGCTTTTGCCGCAACCGGACGGACCTAAAATCACCACCACTTCGCCTTTTTCGACGGAAAGTTGGATATTTTGCAAGGCTTGCACGCTGCCGTAATGTTTATCTAAGTGTTGGATATCGAGTAGTGCCATAATGTCGCCTGCCTATTTTTCCCAAATTTTTTCAAGATGACGTGAAAATAACGAAAGGGGATAGCAAATTAAAAAATAAAGGATAAAAATCAAGCCGTAGATCCAAAACGAGGCGGAAGGCAAGGTTAACAGCGAGTTTTCAATAAGTTGTTGTCCGACCTTAATCAACTCCAACACACCGATTAACATTGCCAACGAGCTGGTTTTGACCATGCGGGTGAACAGATTAATTGCGCCCGGGGTGATGCGTTGTAAACTTTGCGGAAACAAAATATAGCGGAACAGTTGCATTGGGTTTAAGCCTAATGCTTGCCCCGACTCGATTTGATGTTTTTCAATCGAGGTCAGCGCACCGCGCACCAAATCGCCCATTTCCGCCGCACCCCAAAACACAAACACCAAAATGCAGACCTGTACGCCGCTGAGGTGCAAGCCGAACCATTTTGCCATGCCGAAATAGGCGAGAAACAGCAACACCAGCAATGGCATAATCCGTACCACTTCCAGATAGAAACGGCAAACGGCGCGAATCCAATAGGCTTTGCCGGTCATCAATAAACCGATGGCAACACCGAATATGCCGGAGAAAAACACCGAAATAAATGAGATTTTAATCGTGATCCACAAACCGCCGAGTAAGCGGGCGCAATTGCTGCCTTCGAACAGAATATCAAGCCCCATATTTTGCTTTCCGTTGTCTGCGTTCCAGTTTGCTGATCAGTAAAGAAACCGGTAGCAAAATAATCAAGTAGAACACCACCAGTAAAAACAACGCTTCGTTGGTTTTATAATCCATACCGATAAGGTCTTTTGCCAAAAACATCAGTTCCGCCACTGCAATCGCACTGACAACCGAAGTTTCTTTCATCAAAAACAGACAGTTTGCGCCGATTGCCGGAATGGAAATCGCAAAGGCTTGCGGTAAGGTGATATAGCGGAACACTTGTTGCGGTTTTAAACCGATACTCAAACCCGATTCAATCTGGTTTTTCGACACGGCTTGCAAACCGGCGCGAATTGCTTCCGCCATATAACTGCCGCCCAAAAATGCCAAGCCAATCACCGCGCAGGTGAAACCGCTGAGTTGAATGCCGATTTTGGAAAGCCCGAAATAGAGGAAAAAAACTTGGATCAACAGCGGGGTATTGCGTGAAATTTCGATATAGCATTTCACCGGCAACTGTAAATACCGCACTTTGTAAGTGGTCACGATACTGCACAACAAGCCGAGCAACAGCGACAGTACAATTCCGGCAAACGCCAGTTGCAGCGTAAGCAGGGTTGCCTCAAAGTATCGCGGAAGAACGCTGTAGATATACGACCAGTTCATATTATGTTTTCAGTCAATTTAGATGACAGAAATCATAAAAGATTGCATTGAGAATAAATAGCTGATTAATTAGACGAATTCGCTATTTATTATAACCAATCGAAATATGACGACTGGATTATTCGCAAAAAGAGAATAATTGATCAATACTTTGACACAACAAAGTGCGGTTGTGGCGGTAGCTGATATCGTCGTCATTCAGTTGCCGCGCCAATACTTTTTTGTGTGGCAGATCGTGATAATCCGCTTCGGGATAGGTGATGATACCGTCAATCACACTTGCGCCGACCGCACTTTCGATCCAATCGATTCGATCTTTGAGCGACAGATTCGCTGCCGGGCTGTGCTCTACGCCAAGATTATCAATAAATAAAATTTTTGCCGCTGATTGTCGCAGGGCTTTGGCAATTTCAGGCAACAGCAACGGCGGCATAATGCTGGTTAGAAAGCTGCCCGGACCGAGCAGAATCAATTCGGCTTGTTGCAGCGCCGTGACCGCTTCCGGCGTAGCACTGACTTGCGGAATTAAAAACAGGCGTTTCGGCAATTGATCGAATTTATCGATATTGACTTCACCGACCACCGTTGCGCCGGAATGCAGTTTCGCCCCCAGATGTACCGGTGTTTCCGACATCGGAATCAAATGCGAACGCACCCGCAGCAAATTACGGATCAAATTCACGCCCTCTAATGGGCGGATCCGCATATCTTCCAATGCTTTTAACATCAAATTACCGAGATTATGCCCGGCGAGATCGCCACTGCCGCTGAAACGGTATTCAAACAGGGCGGAGGCGGTGCTCGGTTCGGTAATCATCTGATTGATACAGTTGCGCAAATCGCCCCAGGCAATGCCGCCGTGTTGCAGGCGGATACGACCGGTCGAACCGCCATTATCGGTGGTGGCGACAATGCCGGTCAGGCGTTCTTTCATAAAGCCCAACGCCGACATCAAGCGCCCCAAGCCATGCCCGCCGCCAATGGCGGCAACTTGTTGTAATCGGGTGAGATGTGGCAGACGGTCAGTATGATAATTCATGCAAATACTCGTTTTTAATAATAAATTGCGCTTTTTTCACGTTATTTTTATATTATCCGCTAAAAAACCGCACTTTAAAACGGGGGCAGATCACAAATGCGGAAAATAGCCGCAATTACATCATTTTGGGGATTGCGCTTGTCAATCAGAATGCTAAAATTAGCCCAATTTATTAACAACGCATCACTCCGAGCTTGTTTGACCTACGTTACCGTTATGCTATTAACGGCAATATGGCGACAAGCCTGTTAGCACCGCGGTTTGTGCTACGCCGGATACGCTGGAAACGGTTTATCCGCTCGTGTTTAGAAAGGTGACGAATGCAACCCGAATTTACTTCACAGATCCCGTTTTGTGCGGTCGACAATACGACTGCTTTAGTTGATCGCTTTCAGCGCAAATATCAATATTTACGCTTATCGATCACCGATGTATGCAATTTCAAATGTAATTATTGTTTGCCCGACGGCTATCAGCCGAAAGCGGACAAGCCCTCGTTTTTAACCTTAAGCGAAATCCGCCGTTTGATTAATGCCTTTGCGGCAATGGGCACGGAAAAAGTGCGGATCACCGGCGGCGAACCGACCTTGCGCAAAGATTTCAGCCAAATCATCGAAACCGTGCGCGCCAACGACAAAATCAAAAAAATTGCGCTGACGACGAATGGTTACCGCATGGCAAAATCCGTTGCCGATTGGCAGGCGGCAGGTTTGGACGCAATTAACGTCAGCGTGGACAGCCTTGATCCGAAAATGTTCCGCCAAATCACCGGCGAAAATTTGTTTCATCAGGTGATGAGCGGCATTGATAAAGCGTTTGACATCGGTTATCAGCAGATTAAAGTCAATTCGGTGCTGATGAAAGGCTTGAATGATCGTGATTTCGAGGCGTTTTTGGCGTGGATTAAAGATCGCCCGATTGAAATGCGTTTTATCGAACTAATGCAAACCGGCGAGATGGATCATTTTTTCCAACGTCATCACCTTTCCGGCACGGTGTTAATGCAAAAACTGTTGCAAAACGGTTGGCAATTACAGCAGCGTGCCGTGACCGACGGTCCGGCAAAGGTGTTTAAGCACGCCGATTATCAAGGTTCAATCGGCTTGATTATGCCGTATTCGAAAGACTTTTGCGCCGATTGCAACCGGTTGCGCGTGTCGGCGAAAGGCTTGTTGCACCTCTGTTTGTTCGGCGAAGAAGGCACGAATATTCGCGATCTGCTGCAACAAGATTGGCAGCAAGCCGAGTTGCAACATCGCCTGTTGTCGGCGTTGCAAGGCAAGCGCGAACACCACTATTTACATCAAGGCGACAGCGGCGTGCGACCGCACTTGGCATCTATCGGCGGCTGATCGCCCCATTCTATTTATCGAGAAACTTATGCAGCAATTTACCCATATCAACAGTAACGGCGAAGCCAATATGGTCGATGTCGGCAATAAAGCGGAAACCGTGCGCGAGGCGTGCGCCGAAGCATTGGTGACCATGTCGGCACAAACCTTAAACATGATTTTATCCGGTGATCACCATAAAGGCGATGTGTTCGCCACCGCACGCATTGCCGGAATCCAAGCGGCAAAGCGCACTTGGGAACTGATTCCGCTGTGCCACCCGTTATTATTGACCAAAGTCGAAGTCAATCTGACCGCACTTCCGCAAAGCAACCAAGTGCGGATCGAAAGTCTGTGCCGTTTAAGCGGCAAAACCGGCGTGGAAATGGAGGCCTTGACCGCCGCCTCCATCGCCGCCTTGACGATTTATGATATGTGCAAAGCGGTGCAAAAGGACATTGTGATTGAGCAAGTGCGGTTGTTAAGCAAAAGCGGCGGCAAATCGGGCGATTTTTTGGCGGAAGAAACAGGAGAGGGTAAATGATTAAGGTGCTGTTTTTTGCGCAAGTGCGTGAATTGATCGATTGCGACGAATTACAACTGGCGGCAGAGTTCGCTACGGCGGAAGCGTTGCGCCAACATCTGGCAAGCAGAGGCGAAAAATGGGCATTGGCATTGCAAAGCGGCAAATTGCTGGTGGCGATCAATCAAACCCTAATGTCGCTAGACAGCCCGCTTCAGGACGGCGACGAAGTGGCGTTTTTCCCACCGGTGACAGGGGGCTGAGATGGATTGCGAGATTCGGATTGCGGTACAAAGCGAAGTGTTCGATCAAAGTGCGGTTTACCAATGGTTGTCCGCACCGAACAGCAGCGGTGCGGTGGTGCTGTTTATCGGCAAAGTGCGCGAAATGAACCTCGGCGACAGCGTGCAAACCCTGTATTTGGAACACTATCCGGCAATGACCGAAAAAGCCTTGCGCGACATCGTGCAACAAGCCTGCCAACGCTGGCAGTTGCAACGGGTGCAACTGATTCACCGTGTCGGCAAATTGCACACTGGCGATGAAATCGTGTTGGTCGGGGTTAGTTCCGCTCACCGCGGCGACGCGTACCACGCCAACGAATTTATTATGGATTACCTCAAAACCCAAGCGCCATTTTGGAAAAAAGAACTGACCGACAAAGGCGAACGCTGGATCGAAGAACGCGCGAGCGATAAGCAAGCGGCGGAGAAGTGGTAGGTGAATCGTTAGTAATCAAAAGCCTTGATATTTAAGTATCAAGGCTTTTTTGTATTTGCTGGCGACATCTGAATTGATCGCTGTGAATGGCGTAAATACTGGGGTTTTATCAATTCAGTTTTTGATTGTATTACCAACTGTATTACTAAAAATAAAAATCACAGAAAAAAATAAAAAAAATCGAAATAAAAAAATAAAACTTTTATGGGGGGGTTAGCTACTTATCTACTATTTTAGATCGATATGATTTTAACTTATTGATATTAAATGCTTTTGTTTTCAGTAGTTGACTGATTAGATGAAAAGTACCTCGTTTTTATTTTGAAAACAGCTACTACTTTTTCACGACAACAAAAAAGGGCGGTTAAGCCCTTTCTGTATCGTTGGTTATGTTATCCCTCCCACTCCTCAAACGTGGCGTGGCGGTCTTTCCAGTAAATATTAGTGAGCTGCGCATTGTCTTTTTTGCGCTCTTCTAGCGTGGCTTTTTGCCCGGCTTCTTTCAATGCGTCCGGCAATGCTTGCTTAAAAGATAACAGGCTTAATCGCTGGTTGTAGTTTTGGCAATCGCAGTATTTGAGATAGGCTTGATAAAGTGCGCTATCTGCGTTGCGTTTGCTGGTGCCGCTTCCCCAATAAAGCCCGTTGATTTTTGCGTTGCGCTCTCGTAGCGAATCGCTTTCGTTGATCGGCTCGACTTTAAACGCTGAGGCGAAATCAATCAGATGATTTGTTTTTTGCTTGATATTCACCCCGTCAGCGTGATTTTTAAAGTTTTCTAAGATTTGCCGGGCTTCTTCCGGATTATCTTTAAAACGGTTTAGCAACAAGTGAACAATACCGTAAATTTCACCTTTGATTTTATCAATAAAATTCACGTCTTTTTTGCTTTCGGGGATTGGCTTATCAAAGAAAATAATCACTCGGCGGCGTGCGATACCGCCGTTTCTGTCGGTGAATAAAATCGGGTCATTGGTGATCATCATGTAATTAGCCGTTGGCTTATAGTCAAACGGATCTTTATACAATAATTTGACCGTCATTAAATCGCCACCAGTGAACGCTTTTAAACCGTCTGCGCTGCCGGTGTAGGGTTTTTGATCGGGTGAGTACGCAAAAGACTTACCAATGAACAATGACCGTGTTTCCGCCTTGTCAAAATCTTTGATTGCCATTATCACGCTGTTGCCGCGTCCGTTGAGCGTGGCGGCGATTTCACCAAGTAATGATTTTCCAGCACCACCAACGCCGGTGACTTCAAGGAATAACCCCCAATGGTGTTTATTGGTTAGAATCATGTATAAGCCAGCCAGAATAGCGGATTTCTTTTCTTGGCTGCCGTTGGTGGCAAAATTTAGCCAATCATTAAAGTGCGGTGTTGCCTTGCTGGAAATGCGGCAAGGGAAATGATCAATCAGCCTCAAACCCAGATCGGGATTATGTGCGATAAATTCACCGGTCTTTTTATTGAGCGCGCCATTCGTGAAGCCGATGTAATCCATGCTTTCTATTGGCATTTCGTCAATGCTTAGCGTGATCAGCTCCGCCAGTTTTCTCAAGGTGTTGATTTTGTAATCCGCTTTTTTGTCGCGATAAAAGGCTAGAACTTTGCGCTCTAGTCGTTCCTGCGCGACTTCTTCCCACACTGCGCCGGTGTATTGGTAAGTTTTGCCTAGGGTAATATCTCGTTTCAAAGGGCAGTTGTGCCACGCTATGAATGCTTTCACTTTGTCGTTATCGCGGGCATGATGAAGATCAATTTCAGCGGTGGCATTTTCCGCCACCACCGCCGCTACGGTATCACCCGCACGAATGCGGGCGATATAGTCGCTTAAATCTTCGTTTAACTGTCCTACGTTATCGCACAATGTGACTTTATCGGCGGCAGTGTGTACCGCCAAATTATGACAAAGTGCGGTGATTTGTGCGGCCGCAAGTTTCCCAAATTGGTATAAGCCGATAATTTTCTGATCTGCTTTGGCAATTCGTAAGCGGTGGAGTTCTGCCAATTGCTCATTACCGATAATCACCGGCTTAATGCCGTCTTTATCTCGGATCTGTTTTGCCAGCACCTGCCACCCTGTGCCGTTGCCGTCTTTGCCGTAAGCGTGCCACGCACCACCACCGACAAGAATAACTGCTTCATGTAGTGGCGTGTCCGGCTGATCTTTCAAGTGCGGTGCGTTTTTTAATCTAGCCATTGATAACCTCTTTACCTAAATCAAGGCGTTGAATGCGAACTTCTTCAAACTGATAACGATTGATTAGCGTTTTGGTCTCTTCTAACGCTTGATAATGGTTATCGCATAAAGTGAGCTTGTATTGTTTGCTGTTAGCCGTGATTCCGGTTATTTGCCACTTTATCGGGTCGCCGTTCAGTGGGATAACTTCGTGTGATTGAAAGCCGTCCAGCAACCGCCGCGCAAATTTAGCAAAATCTTCGGCGTTCTTGTCGGTTTTGTAAAATCCTAGAATAAGCGGCACTGAACCGCTCAATTCTCCAGCCATACCGTGATTAAAGAACGCTCTGAGCATAAAACAGGTTTTAGATTGTTGAGTAGTGTTAGCCATGTTTCACCTCCAAATCAGTCATGATGATTGTTCTATGGCGCAATGGTGCGCTTTCATCAAGCATTTTTTGATAGCTCGCCTTGGCTTGTTCTCGCCAGTCCTCGGCTAGACTGTCGGCGTTGATGATTTGGCTGATGTGGTTAAGGTTTCCGCCTGTCCATTCGGTGGCATTGGCTAGATATTGCTCGCCTAATTTTTCATTAATAAATCGCCTGATTTCGGGAGTTTCGGCTAGCACCTTGCCTAAAACGTGGTAATTCATGAAATGGACCGCTAAGTTAGCGATTAAGCCGATTTCTTCGCCTTTTTGGGTTTCGATGTGTTTGGCTTCGTTAAATCCGTAAGGCAAGTTATAAGCGGTAGCAAGCTCAGCAAGATAAACGTCAAAAGCATTGCGTCTGTCTTCGGTGATTAGATTACCCTCGGCGGTTTTCGCCATAACCGATTTAAAAATAGCGTTCGGGCTTGGTCTGCTGGTGGCTGAATTACGCATAAATCACCCCCTTGACGTCAGCAGAAAGGACAATAGGCGGATTTGTGGCAGTGTTGGTATGGGTTTTCATGATGGGATTTCCTGTTATTTTAGTTAGTGAATTACCGCCCATAATAGGGGCGATAAGGCAATCAACTACCGATAACAGTCGGCGGGGCTTATTCGTGCGATTGCTCGCCTTATTTCGCCCTCTTAACCTTATCGCCAATTCGGTATTAAACGGGTGTAGTAAGCCCGTTTGAGGAATTTTTGATAAAAAAATACCGCTAAGCTGTCGGGTGCGGTTGCCGCTGTTATCATTAGTCGTGTCAAGGTGAGTAGCCTTAACGTTAGAAATACTAACGACTTTATTTTTCGCTGTCAATGCACCAGCGGTCAAAGTGCGGTCATTTGCGGCGCTGTCGGGCAAACGTCCTAACAGCACCAGCACAAAATCCCTGCCTAAAACGGCGCGGGCGTGGGTTTCGCTGTCGGCTTGAATACGGATTTGTTGCGCTTGGGTTTTGTCGTAGTGTTGGCGGGAAATGCCTAAAAATTGATAAATCATGGCTGTAACTCCTTGTGTGATTTTAGAAGTTACCGCGGAAGTTTCGAGGCTTGGGCGGTAACGTGCGACGGGCTCGAAAACTGCGACACAAGGAAAGCAGCAAAGGGCGAAACCTTTCCCATCGCACGCCACCATAGATAGACGGTTTTCCGTCTTTTTGGGTGTGCGAATGCTACGCATAAAAAAACACGCTTCGGGCGTGTTATGCGCCTTGTATCTATTCGAGTTTCGAGGCTCGGCAGTCGATTTTGCGACTGCGCAATTAAAATAGCCTAAAGTGCGGTGCGGTGTAAAGTGATTTCGATCACATTTTTGAATATTGGTAGGGTGTCCGCCGTTGGCTGATACTGCTGCCAACGTTTGGGCGGTGGTGGTTTTTCGGGTATAATTTTGCTTAGCCATAGTCTTATCCTTAGTAAGATGGTTGGTTAGAACGCCCTTGAGTGTTGCACCACTTCGGGGCGTTTGCTTTTTCGTGTCTATTGCAATACAATTGGTTGACACTTGATAAACTATAACGAGGTGATAACCCCATGTCAACCACTTTCAAAACTAAAGGCAATAAACAGATTGCATTGCGTGTAGATCCATTGCTTGAAAAAGGTATTAGCGAGGCTGTTAAAATTGATGGTGACGCTTCTGTTTCTGCTTGGATAAAGCGCATAATCCGTAAAGAACTTGCCACTCGTGGCATTGAGTTGAAGGGGTAAGAGGTTGATTTTAAAGCAAAGCCGAAAATTCGGCTATGTAATTCATTGTTTTTAAAGCAAAAACCAAAATTGGGTTTTGTAGTAGGTGTCATAAATTTTAGGATACCTAGACAGTTAAGCGGGGTATGTCCAAAAAACGCTACACCCCCCGCAAGAAATTTGGTATCATGTTCTTGATTTAAATTCACGTTGATAGCCTTTGAGCTACTTTGTGAAAATAAATCCGTGAATTGGTAATGTATCAAGTTCGTAGTTGTGAAAATGATTATAAGTTTAGGCATATGCTTATAGTCCTTTAAATTAGGCTGGAGTGATTCCAGCCTTTTTTATTGGTTAATGGAAAACGTCACAAAGTGATTTTTTCTGTTTCGGTTTTTTAGTATTGCGGTGAACCGTTTTCAGTGTTCGATTAAATACGGTTAATAAATTCACTTCCATAAAATCCACCAGCAACGGAATATTACTTGTGGCTTGCTGTACGGCGATAATATCCGCCAGCTCCTCAAACGTTTCTACCTGTGAAGTAACAATGAAAAAATTATTTTTGCTTAAATGCACCGCATGGAAAAAGCCAAGCTCTTCATCATAGCTAAAAGTAAAAAACGGATATTGATTTTTATAGCGTGTAATCAATATCGGCAGTGCGCGAATTTCTTGTTCTTCGGTTAATTCTTGGTTCATGATTGTTTTGCTCCTATTAAATTAATGGCGTGTTGAATTTCGTTATCGGTGATGAATGCTAACTCTAAATAACGTTTGAAATGTTGCTGCTGATATTTCAATTTGGCGTTATAAAGCTCGGCGACTTTGTGGATTTGTTCGGCACTTCCCAATAAATAACGGGTGTAATTCCGTCCGGTTTCGCTTTTTTCTCTTACTCGCTCAATCTCAATATTCAAGGTTCTCTCGATTTCGTTCACCTCATTGCGGGCATTCAGAAAGTGGCAATTGAAATAAGATTCCTTTTCGCTAACACCGATATGCGGATTGGTGATCAAGGCTTTTGCGACGGTCATTAATCGGGTCATTGTGTTGCTCCTCGATTTGCTTTTTGTTGCTCGATCCATTCCGTGACTTCTGCCAAATCCCAGCGAATAAAGTTGCTGGTCAGGCGGATAGGCTGCGGAAATTGATTTGTTTTGACTAACTCATTGAGTTTTGTGCGCCCAAAGGAAAGCATTGCCATAACCTCGGCAGTGCTGATCCATACTTGGTTTTTTTGGGGGGATTGTGGTTGTATTTTCATTAAATAACCTCTCGTCCGTTTTGTTTCGGGGTGTTGCGTAACGTTACGGGGGTTATTTAAGTCAATTTTAGATGTTTTGAAAAACCTATAAGCAACTTACCTGATTACATAAGTTGCTTATTAGATCATATAAGTTGCTTTTATGATCTATCAGATAGTAAAAAAGCCCTTGTTAGGGCTTTCTTTTTGGGTTTAGTTGTCTAATCCAGTTTATTATTGTTCTAGGATTTTGTGTTAAATCTAACTTGTCTTTTAATTGGTATGCCATATCTTCTAAAGATATTGTGTTATCTTTTTCCCAAATATCTTTAGCCCATTCTTCGGCTTTTAGTTGTTCGGGTTTCTTTTTCTTTGGAGATTTACCTTTTATAGAACGCTCAACTTTAGCGGAAACCTTAGTATAAGAATAAATTTCGTTAATACTTGATTTCATCATTGAATACATGAAGTTAAATAGTATGATGTATTTTCGATCTATTTTCTTTCTATCGTTAAACTCTTTATTCATTTCTTGAACATCAGGGAATATATATTTCAAATCATTTTTCATAAATTCATCTTTAGTTTCAACTAAACAATTAAATAAATGATTTATTAAATCCAATCTCAATAACAGCTGTTCCTTTGTATATTCTGGTATTTTATTGTCCTCTAATAAATTACCAAATGCGTCATATTCATCTTTCCCAATCTCACTAATGGCATTATTCCATATGGTCAATGCTTCATTTAATTGGGAGTCTGATAGTTCTGCCTCAGTTTCAAGTCGTTCGATAAGGCTGAGTAATTTAGTTGAAATGAAATTAAAATCCATAACGCCCCTTTCGCATTTATCCTTAAGAGTGGAAACACACCAACAAGATAAGGTTTCTTGCTTTCGGGGATCAGCCTAGGCGTGTTTTATTGGGTTATTGTATCTTTTTTTGTAGCTGATTGTTACATGTAATACAGACTGCGTTAGTTGCTTCTGGGGGATCGGTGTCCAGTGTAATCGCTATATTGTGCGTATCATTTACATTTTTTCTTTTTTCGTACCAATTCCCCATTGAGTAATTTGATCCTTTTTGATAAAACTCGAATATTGATTCAGTTTTACAATTCTCACACCTTAATTTTATTGTATGATTATCAATTACCACTATTTACCCCTCTCTTATTTGATATTAATTATTATGTTAATCTTTTGTTCTTCGCCACCAGCAGCCGGAATAAACGTCGCTGTGCCGGTTGCTTTGAATAGTGGTTCAGGCTCTTTCTTCTGTTGTGCTTGGCGATAGCTGTCTATTTTCTGCTGAATGAATCTAGCTCGGTTAAGTTCTTTTTGTTCTTTCTCTATTGCTTTAAATTTTGCTTTGCGGTCAGCAATAGCGGTATAAATGATGGAGAAAATCGCAAAAATAACGATACTAATTAAAAATAACTCCCAATGAGCAAAAATAAATCCGGCAGCAAAAAAGAGTATGTAGGGGGCTATAAATAACAAAAAAAATACTTTTAATATATATGTCATCGCATGCCCCCATCATCATTAATCATACTTAGAAAGTACCAATAATAGCGGGGTATTTCAATTATTTTATGATGTTTTTAGTCTCTTTTTTAAACTCTTCTAAAAAGGTTTGGGCGGTGGTTTTTAGTGCGCGGTCTTTGCCTTGGCTTGCGCCTTTTTCTATAAAGTGCCGTCCGGGCATTTTCTGCGTACCGTAGTTCACCATCCACCAGTAAAAAGGATCGGTGTTATCCCGTGTATTTTCGCCCACTCTCGCCATGCGCTTTTTACCAGCTCGGCGAATACCTATAAAGGTTCGTCCGCTTAATCCGTCCTTGGCGACTTTGGTTTTATGCCGCACGTTCTTCTTTACGGTGCCTTTTGCCCGAAAGCTGGCCGCACTTTTTAACACGGGAACATTCGGACGAATGGATTTCTTTAAGTCATTCGCACCAGCGGTTAAGGCTTTTCGGATTGGCTTTCGTGCGGCTTTTAATAAGGCTTTCTCAACCTTTCCCATGTTGATTTTTATCTCGGCCAGTCCGCTGATTTTGGTTGTTGTTCCCATTGTTTCCCCTTATGGTACAGGCGGCTGCCACCGCCTGATTATGCCTATTCGTCGTCTTCGTCACTGTCTTCTTCGTTGCGATAAAAGCTGATCGCATATTGCAACACGGCGTTGCGGTACACGCTGTTATCGTCATCGGTGCTGTATTGAATGCTTTCAAGATTGCTTGATTCCAAGAGGTCAATAGCGGGCAATTTGCGGATATGTTGGATCACCTTTTCCGCCAAATCGTCTAGGTGTTCTTCCGCCACCACCGCCGGCACATACAAAGAAACGTTTAATTTACCGCTCCAGTAACTGCCGCATAAATCGTCATCATCGGTTTGTAATTGATCAATATACACCGACAATGCCGGGAAATCGGCTTCATTCAAAACCAATAAATGCCCGTTGTGGTAAAATCGAATTTCGGGGAAGTGTCCGCTCAGGTGTGAAAAAACATGATTGCGGATTGTTTTAGCTTGTTGCATTTTTGTTGCTCCTTGGTTTGGGTTATAAATCAATGCCGTTGAAGTTATCAAGGGCGGTTTTGTGTGCTTCGCTCATTTCAAAGGCAATATCGCCATATTCCAGTTGATAAGTGCCGAATGCCATTAAGAACGCAATTGCCGGGTCGATTTTATTCGCCGCCTTTTTCTTGTTGGGCTTAATGTTGGCGTTGGCGTCGGTTTCCATGACCACGTTAGACAATGCCCACGCTAAAACCGGATCGCCGTTGTGTTCGATGACCTGCCGATTAATCAGCACTTCCGCCGATTTCGCCACCGGGCTAAAACGCTGATAGGTTTGCGGGAATGGCTCAACCTCAAGCCCTGCGCCTTGTAATTGGGTTCTGAGGTGCGTGGCGTTCCATACGTCAAAGCCGATTGTTTTCAGCTCAAATCGTTCTGCGTCCTTTAAAATATCGTCTCGGATTTTGTCATAATCGATACAATCGCCCTCGGTGGTGATTAACCAACCTTGCCGCACCCATTGCCGATAGATAGCACGGTTCTTGTTCGCCACGTTGTTAAGCTGAAATTCGGGGATATAGTGCCGGGCATATAACCGCACTTTGTTACCGTGCGGAAAGGCATAGCATACGCTGGTTAAATCGTTGGTGCTGGATAGATCCAATCCCATGTAACATTCTTGGTGAAGTAAATCGGTTTCGCTGTAATCCCGTTGGCACGCCGCCCAATTGCCGTCACCTAGCCACGGCGTAGAGCCTTGGCACCACACATTAAAGCGTTTTGTCAGCATTTCCACCCATTCCGACGGAATGCCGCGCGCTTTTTTAATCGTGTTCTCGAAGTCTAAGTGCGGTATCGATTTGCCGATATTCGGATTCGCCTTGATCCAATTGTCGGGGTTGTCTATTTCGCTCTCTTCGTCCAGTTCAAAAATCAGCACAAATAATGAATCGTTGTGCTCGTTGCCGTCTAAAATTTGACAACAATAATCATAGTGCTGTTTACAGGCAGAAATCACATTGCTTCCGGCGGTGGTGATCGCGAATAGCAATCCCTCTGGGCGTGCGCCTTGCCCTAATTCCAGTGCGCTGTACACGCTGTTGTCGCTGTGTAAGTGGTACTCGTCCACAATGGCAAGACTGGGGTTTGTTCCCTCAATGGTGCTTGACTTCGCCGCCAGCGGGCGCATAAGGCTGTTATTTTTCGGGTAGATCATTTTATGTTGCAATATGCTGACCCGTTTTTTAAGCGGCTTTGAGAGTAGGCACATTTGGCGCGCGTCATCAAACACGATTCGGGCTTGGTCTCGGCTCACGGCGGCAGTGTAAATATCCTGTTGTCCTTTTTCCATGATTAGAAACCAGTTGGCAAGCACGGCGGCAACGGTAGATTTTGCGTTTTTGCGTGCCACTTGAACATAAGCGGACCGGTATTTTCTCAATCCGGTAGCTTTATGCTTGAAGCCGAACAGGTTAGCAAATAAAAATTGTTGCCAGTCTGACAACGCAATCGGCTGTCCGCGCAAATGTCCTTTGACGTGCGGGCATAGACGAGAAAAGGCGATAAACTGCGTTACAGTCGTTTCATCGAACACATAAAGCGGATTATCTAAGTCCGAAAAATAGCGCGCCACCGCTTGTTTTATGCGCTTACAAGCAATGATTTGACCGTCTTTTACCGCCGTTGCGTAGTCGTGCCACTCGCTCATTTATGCCCCTAGCTGATCTAATTCGTCCATATCTTCGGTTTCCACCGGCGTTTTACGGCGGCTAACCGGATCGAAACCCAGCAAGGACGACATTTTAATCATAATTTTTTCCGCGTCAGCCTTGGCAGTCAGTGCCGGATTGCGTGCTTCCGTGCCCTGGGAATTGGTGATCGAAAAGCCACGCTGTGCCAAATCTTGAACCGCGCGGCGATAAAGCGAGTAGTTCAAGCAGTACATTTCAAGGTGAACTAAATCCGCGTCTTGAATATCGCCACGCTCTAATAGCTGTTTGATTCGCGCTTTCCATTGTTGTGTTGCGATGTCGTCTAAGTAATCCGGTACTTTCGGGGTTCTGCGTCTCGTCATTGTGTTTCCTATATTTTCAAAAAAATCATCGTGCGTAAAAATTAGAGGGGGCGGGCGGTTTTCGTTGGGGCGGGGTTTGTTTCCAAAACTCCCCCCACCCCTTGCTTACCGCTATTCAAAACATGCTTATCAAATTAAAGTCATTCAATATCAATGTGTTATTATTCTTTGCTTGATTTGTTTAATCCCCTTAACTTTCGGGAACGTTACTTCTTCGCACCATAACCCCGTTTATCTATCACCCTAGTCTTGTAGCTGTGGCAGTCACGGCATAAGGCTTGATGATTGTCAGCCGCCCAAAACAGCGGATCGGCTTGCCCGTTCTCTATTGGTGTGATGTGGTCTATCACGGTTGCCGCACTGTATTTACCCTTGGCTAGGCACATCACGCATAGCGGGTGAGCCTTGAGATATTGCGCGCGGTACTTCGTCCAATGGCTATCATAGCCACGCTGTGAGGCGGTCAGGCGGTTATCTTTCGGCTTATGCTCCTCACATCGTCCGGATTGTACTTTGTTACGGCAACCGGGATAGGTGCAACGCCGCAATGGTTGATAAGGCATAGGCTATCATCTCAATATAAACAGGGTTCACGGTACACACTCCATAGCGCACTAATCGACATCGGCACGGTATGAAGTGCGGTGTCGGTGGTAATCTCACGGTTAGCATAGAGATGACCGACATACATCAAACAGCCAATCTTGATAGACTGATTAAACGGCACTGTCTCTGCTGTCAGACTATCGCCAAAGGTTTTGCCGATATGCGTTTGTGCCACCTCAAGGGCGGCCGCGATATAACCGGTAATCACATTGTCGTCCATATCGTGATCGACAATTAAATGCGCCTTGGCTTCGTCTAAGGTGATGAAACTATCGGGCATAGGCTTCCCCCTCTTTACACATCAATTGAATTTCCCGGTGGCTCTCTCGGCTGTCTATCACCGAATAAATCGCCAATATGCGATCGCCGTAACGCAACCGCATTTTGTTGGTGATATTCGGCAGATAGCGGATTCTCACGCGGATAATGTTTTCTCCCAATTGGTACGGACCGCTAAAATATTCCCGTCCTTGTAACGGTTCGATAGCGGCGTGAACGGTTGCCACATCTTCCCACGTGGTTGTATGGTGCCCGTAATTATTCGGGGTACGAATCGGGCGCTGAATGGTGACTGGCTTGTTATAGCGTCCTGCCTTAATCATTCTTGCCATTGCCCGCCTCTTTCTCGTTGCCGCCTTTTTTCACTTCGACGGTTTGCTTCCATGCTTGGCTAAATTCCTCGCCACCGGCATACGGGGTTAAACCCTCTTTGCGGCGGACTTCATTCGGGCACATCACGCCGGATTTAATCGCCACATCGTAACTATTGAAGCGGTCATTTTGACTGGTGCGCAATAAATCGCTGGTGTCAAATTCAATCAGATAGCGTGGTGAAGTGCGGTTCAAATCCACCATAAGCGCGTCTTTCAGTTGCTGTTCAAAATTCGTCAGCCACGGGCGCAAGGTTTGCGACAAAAACGCACGGCTGGCTTCGCTGAAATTGCTGTAGCTGCTGTTGGAATAGTCTTGTAAAAAAATCGGGCTGATATTGAAAATGCGGGCAATATCGCTAATCGTGAACGTGCGGCTTTGTAACCACTCGGCGTCTTGGTTAGTCATGCCCAATTGCTTATATTCCATTGAGCCTTCAAGCACCGGCGTTTTACCGGCGTTTTTTGCGCCTTTGTAGCGTTCAAGTGCGGCTATGGCTTTTTTAGCTTTTGCTTCGTCCAGCCATTCCGACGTAGTAATAATGCCGCTTGGCATTAAACCGTTTTTCATCACTGCCGATCCGTGGCGTTGTTGCGCTAATCCTAGCCCTATCGTTTCACGGCAAATCGTAATCGGGGAACGTCCCATAAAGCCGTCATCGGACGAGTGCCGCAAGTGTAAAATCTCGTCCTGTAGATAGGTTTTGACGTTGCCGCTTAAATCGGTGATTTGATAAATATAGCTGCCGTTCAGTTTGCGTTGAATATTAACCGCACTTGGTGGGTAGGGCGTTAAGGATAACGGCTCGCCGCTTTTATCCCACTCAATCACCGCATAGGCATTACCATTTAACAAGCAGTGCCTCATCATCGTGTATTTGAATTGGTACGGCGTTTGATTGCGGTTCGGCATTTCATTCAGCAAGAAATCCACCGGGCTGTTAAATACCCGTTCCCGTCCATCCTTTTCCAAGCGATACAGATAACAGGGCATAGCCGCCACCGCCTCACTAATCACCGTGACCGCATTCAACACGGCGGGCAAGGCTTCGGCAGTGGACGGGCTGACAAATTCCCCTGCGCCGGTATTGCTCGCCCCTAGGTAAGATAAATACTCGTCAATGGTGAATGCGTTGCGCTGTTCCGTTTTGCGTTTAAATAAACCAAACATGATTACACCTCGGCTAAATCCGCCCAGCGCGCATAAAGTGCGGTAGGGTTCTGTTGCTTGCGGGCTTCCGCCATTGAGCGTTTAGCGATTTGAACACTGCTTTCCGGATATGCCGGAATACTGGTGATCGTAATCTCTACCAGCTCGGCACGGTTTACGGTGCGCAAAATCGGCTCTTGCTCAAAATCCCATGAATCGCTTAAGGTGCGAAAACCGAACGACATACCGGAAATATCGCCACGCTCCACCGATACCAGCAAATCACGCCCCAGTGTGGTGTCCGGCGGCACCAGCTCGAAACGTAAGCCGATATTATCCTCCACCAGCGATAACGTGCCGGCGGCGGTTCTACCCAGTAATTTAGCGTGGTCGTGTTCAAACAGTGCGCGCACGTCTTGCCCCTCGGCTAGCGATTCCGCAAACGCATTGGGGGCGAACTGCTCGACAAAATCCCATAACGGTTTAGATTGGCTATTCCAGCGCACCACATAGCCGATCAGTTTTTGGCTGTCGCAACTGATTTCTGATGACCTGATTTCAAATTCTTTCATACTATCCCTACTGATAAAAAAGGGGACTTGCCGCCCCCTGATTTCCTCGGCTTACGCCTTGGTTTCAATAAATTTGATTGCGTTGGAATCCACCACGCCACCACCCAAATATTTATCGGTGTGGACTTTGTAAAAGCCCGGTGAAGTAATGCTATCCGGACGAGTGCGGATGCCGGTTTCATGATCGACAATGTAATAACCGCGTTTGAAGTCACCCAATGCGATCACGGCTTTACCTGCGCCACCTGCCGGCATAGTTTCCAAATAGTGAACCGGCAAGCCTAATAGCGTTGCGGGTGCACCGGCAGATAAACCGTCACGCCAGATATAATCACCGTTCCCGTTTTTCAGTTTTTGAAGTTGCGCGGCAATCGCTGAACTCATCACCCACACCGCATTTTTACGGTATTTGCTGTGTAAGGTATACAACAAATCAATCAGGGTATCGGCGGTAATCCCGGCGGCGTTCGCCACTTCCAGTTTTTGAAGGGTGCCAAATGCGCGCGTTTTATCGGCGGTAGTCGCACGGGCATAGGTTAATAACCCTTTCGCTTTTTTATCGCCGTCACCGTCGGTTAAATCGGTTTCTTCGGTTTCGGTAAAGGTTTCACTGATTTCTTCCGTCAGCCAGCCCAGCACATCAATTGAGCTAAAATCTAAGATTTCTTGGGTGGTTTTCGGATAAGCATAAATCGCATTTAAGGCAATCGTGACCTCGTTTAATTTCGGCGTGTTGGTTTCCGTGCGTGCTGTGCCTTCCGTTCCATGTTGAACCACGGCACCACCGGCAGAAACCAATTTTTTATACTCTTTTGCCCCCATTGGCAAACGCACCACGTTACAGATTTGACGCATAACACTGTCATCGGTTAAACGGGTCATGACTTGCTTATCCAACTGCGGAATAACTGAATAGCCGCCGTCATCTTTGGCGGTGGTGGATAGTGAACGCAATTCGCCCGTCTTGATATAGTGGCGCAAATCGTCATTGTTTAACGGTGTTTGCTTGGTTTCTACCGGCTGCCCCTGCTTACTGCGCTCTTCATCGGCTAACGCCTCATAGCGCGCAATATCCGTATTCAGTGCGGCGGCTTGGTTGCGCAATTCGTCAAAGGCTTTGGCTTCCTCATCGCTTAAACTGCGGTTTTCGGTGTCGGCTTGGGTCAGCATACTGCGCATATCCTCCGCCAGTTTCGCCTTTTGTTGGCGTAATTCGAGAAGTTTTTTAAACATGTGATTAATCCCTTGAAAGTTATCTTAATTAAGACGGCTACAAGTAGCCCATATCATAAAATAAACACTTCTAGGGGGTTGTAAATAGTGGATTTTTAATGTGATAAATGACGATAGGCTACGAACAAGGAATTTACAAAATTATTGACATGGAACGGGCTTTTTTAACGAATTGGGCTTGTTTGTTGATCTTGCTTTTGCCAATGTGTGAAATTGAAGTGTCTATTTTTATCCCCTTATCTATTCTTTATCTATTTATTCATCTACTTCTATTTTTTCTTTATAAATCAAAAAAATAAATATATATTATATTTAATAAATAGATAAGTAGATAAAAATCAAAAAGTTTAAAATAATAACAAAATATAAAAAAGCCAGCGCAAAGACTGGCTAAAAGTTATCCGTTCACAATTTGAAGATGGAATTTAGGGATCGCACTCTGTGCGGCTTGTTCGACATAATCACCCCACCACTGCAGCATATCAAAACGATGTGGCAAATATTCCGCCCTGAGATAAGCCATGCGCACGTCGTCGTTATTGATATGTGATAATGCCACCTCGATCAAATCTTTATCAAAGCGGCGTAAACCGTCGGGCGTTCTGGCTTTGTTTAAGACGGTGCTGGCTATAGCTCGCATACCGTGCGCCACCAGCTTGCCCTGATAACCAATTCTTTTTATAGCGGCGTTTGCGGTTTGGGTGTTGATGTGGGTTGTCGGATTTTTAATGCTTGGGAATAAATACGTTTTGCCACCACTGATTTTTTTTATTTCACGAAGAACAGCGATAGCTTGCCTTGATAGCGTAACTTTATGCTCTCGTCCCTCGTCAGTCGTTTTTAAGCCTTTTTGAATGTAGATAGTCCATATCCTTTCTTTCTCGTTTATGTCACTGTAGCGCGCCGTGGCGGCTTCTGCTGGGCGTGTCATTGTCAGCAGTTGCCATTGAATTAAAAGCCGCGTAGTGAGCGTTAAATTCGCATTTGCGAGGGCTGTCAAAAATTCGCCCAATTGTTCCGGTTTAATTGCTTTCATGTGGGTAACGGTTGGACTGTCGAATTCTTTGCCAATGTTGGCGATTGGGTTATTTTCAATAATTCCTCGGTGTAGGGCGTAAGTCATGATTTCATTCATTTTCTGAATTGCGCGCTTTAAGGTTTCCAGCGTTCCGCGAACCTGCAACGGCTTAAACGCATTAATTGCCATAAGTGCGGTAATTTGTGTTATTGGCAATTCGCCAAAGTGGGGGAGTAAATGACGTTTGATCATGCCCCAAGTATCAGTTGCAGTTTTCTCTGAAAAGTGGGCGCGGGTTTTCCGTTCTTCAAACCATGCCCCGGCAATCTTGGCAAACGTATTATTATCCGCTTGTTGCTGCCGTTCGGTTTCTTGTTGCTGGTAGAGTTGCGGATCGATATTTTGAGCTAGCAACGCTTTAAATTCTTCTCGTTTGGATCGTGCTTGAGCAAGAGAAAGATCGGGATAATTGTTCAAGCTGATATAGGTGCGCTTTTTGGTTATCGGCTTGTAATAATTAAATTGCCACGTCTTTACCCCATTGGGCTTTACTAACAGATACAATCCGCCACCGTCAGCAAGATGATAAGGCTTTTCTAATGGTTTTGCTTTATCAACTTGTGTATTGGTTAAACTCTTAACAATCCTAGACATATCAAGCCTCCGGGCGTTTTTAGTAATACGGTTTTTAGTAATACGATCGGCATATTACTAAACGTATTACTAAAATTCTAGATTTAAGGCGAAATAATACGACAAGCTACGAACAATAAAAAAGCCTAGAGGCTTGTATTCTCTAGGCTTTCCGATACGCTACGAACAGTAACGATATATTTTTTGGTGGAGCTGAGGGGATTTGAACCCCTGTCCGAAATTACTCTACCTTCAGTCCTACATGTTTAGTCGGTCTTTAATTTCACTTACCTACTGCGGACAGACACGCGACAGATAAGCTAGCTTGATTCAATTTAACGTTTCGATCCGCAAGCGGAGGCGTCCACGCGATCTCGTTTGGGATGACTCCTCTTGATCCCCGCCTTACGAGCGGAAGCTGGGGAGAGAAGGCTATGAGCAGGTTATTAAGCTGCTAAAGCGTAGTTTTCGTCGTTTGCGACTATTGTTTTGCGGTTTGTTTACGAGACCTACCGCACCTCGACATGCACCTTGGGCTTCGCCAATCCCGTCGAATCCAGAATCAGCCCCAAATGAGGTTGTGAAGTGTAACAAAAATCCGCTAAAAACAAAAGGATTATTGCCGCTTTTTCGCTTTGGAGAAATGCAATGCAAACGGCTGTTTTTCGGTGACAATATCGTAAAGTGCGGTTAGAGTGGATATCGCTGTTTAAAAAATAGGCAGTTAAACTTTTTTGTTTTATGACAGTTATATGACAAAAATAAAAAAATATTCTATTTCATAAAGATAATAAAATAAAAATAGCGTCATAACTAGCTTTTTTGTTGGTTTTCGCAAGGAAAAAAGGGCTTGCCTGATAAAAATATTGGTCTATATTCGTGCCATAAGTTTTATGTGGCGGGGCAGAAATGGGCTGCCATAAGGTCGAGAATCATCAGATTTAATACTTTTACTTTAAGGAGACTCTCATGAAAGCTATCAAAAATAAATTTGTCCGTACTTCGTTATTCGCATTAATGGGTTCAACCATGGTATTGGCGGCGAATAGTGCCGTTGCGGTTGATATTACCGGCGCAGGCGCATCATTCCCGGCGCCGATTTATGCAAAATGGGCTGACACTTATCAAAAAGAAACCAAAAACCGTGTCAATTATCAAAGTATCGGTTCTTCCGGCGGCAAAAAACAAATCATCGCCAAAACCGTCGATTTCGGTGCAACTGACGCGCCGATGAAAGATGAAGAATTGACAAAAGAAGGTTTATTCCAATTCCCGACCGTCATCGGCGGTGTGGTGTTGGCGGTTCACTTGGACGGAATCAAGAGTGGTGAATTGGTGTTAGACGGTAATACCGTGGCTGACATCTATTTGGGCAAAGTGAAAAAATGGAATGACGAAGCGATCAAGAAATTGAATCCGAATCTGAATTTACCAAACAAAGACATCGCGGTTATCCGCCGTGCTGACGGTTCAGGCACCACTTTCGTGTTCACCAGCTATTTGTCAAAAGTCAGCGCAGAGTGGAAAGAAAAAGTGGGGTCGGGTTCAACCGTACAATGGGCGCCGGGTTCATTCGGTGGTAAAGGCAACGAAGGGGTTTCCGCTTCAATCCAACAACTTGACGGCGCAATCGGTTATGTTGAGTATGCTTATGCCAAACAAAACAACTTACCGTATGCCAGTTTAATTTCCGCTGACGGTGAAGTGGTGCGTCCTAGCTCTGACAGCTTCAGTAATGCGGCTGCCGGTGCCGATTGGAACAGCTCTTTCGCCCAAGATTTGACTCAACAAAAAGGGGCGAATGCATGGCCTATCACTTCAACGACTTTCATTTTGGTTGAAAAACAACCGGGTAGCGTAGAGCGTGCGACCGAAACCTTGAAATTCTTTGAGTGGGCGTTGGATAAAGGCGGCGATGAAGCCTTGGCTTTAGACTATGCCGTCTTACCAAAATCAGTTGTTGATACCATTAAATCAGCTTGGAAAGCAAATATTGTTGATAAAGACGGAAAAGCGCTTTACTAATTCCGGATGTCAACTCAACGGAGTGTGAACACACTCCGTTTTATTTCCTAACGATTTATTTAGAAAGGACGTAATATGTCAAATAAATCCTCAGCGGTAATATCACCAAGTAAGAAAGGTGATATTTTTTTTGAATTACTGGTCAGATTTTCAACTTATCTGACGTTGTTAATTCTTGGGGGAATTATTCTTTCGCTGATCATTTCTTCCCTGCCGGCAATGAAAGAATTCGGGATTGCTTTTCTTTGGTCAAAAGAATGGAATCCGCCTTTAGATCAATATGGTGCGCTTGTGCCGATTTACGGAACGTTGGTCACGTCACTCATCGCCTTGATTATTGCGGTTCCGGCAAGTTTCGGGATTGCGTTTTTTCTGACTGAATTAGCGCCGCAATGGCTGCGCCGCCCGTTGGGGACGGCGATTGAGCTTTTGGCGGCAGTGCCGAGTATCGTTTACGGGATGTGGGGCTTTTTTATTTTTGCTCCGTTGTTTGCCAAATATTTCCAACGTCCGGTTGGTGAAGTGGTTTCCGGTTTCCCGATTATCGGTTCGTTATTTTCCGGTCCAAGTTTCGGGATCGGAATTTTAGCCGCCGGGATTATCCTTGCGATTATGATTATTCCCTACATTGCTTCGGTAATGCGTGATGTGTTTGAACAAACCCCGGCGTTGATGAAAGAATCGGCGTACGGAGTGGGCTGCACCACTTGGGAAGTGGTATGGCGCATTGTGCTGCCTTACACCAAGAGCGGTGTGGTCGGCGCGATCATGCTGGGTTTAGGGCGTGCCTTGGGCGAAACCATGGCGGTAACGTTCGTGATCGGAAATACTTACCAACTCGACAGCTTGTCGTTGTACATGCCGAGTAATAGCATTACCTCGGCAATTGCCAACGAATTTGCCGAAGCCGAATCCGATATGCATATTTCCGCCTTAATGGAATTAGGCTTAATCTTGTTTGCTATCACCTTATTAGTGTTAATCGTATCCAAACTTTTGGTGCGTCGTCTGTCGAAAAATGAGGGGGCGAAGTAATGGCAACTGCAACCAACAATAAATACGAAATTGTCAAACAGCGGTTACAAAACAAACGCCGTATGATCAATAATATTGCGATTGCAATTGCGATGTTGGCGATGGTGTTCGGCTTAATCTGGTTGGTCTGGATTTTGTTCACCACTTTGGAAAAAGGGATTGCCGGCTTATCGTTGGATATTTTCTTAGAAATGACCCCCGCACCGAATGCGGAAACCGGCGGATTAGCGAATGCGATTGTCGGAAGCTTGATGATGGTGATCTTAGCCACGGTTGTCGGCACCCCGTTGGGCATTTTGGTCGGGATTTATCTGTCGGAATACGGCAAAAAATCGTGGTTGGCGGAAGGCATGCGTTTTGTGAACGACATTCTGTTGTCGGCACCGTCGATTGTTATCGGGCTATTTGTCTACGTGCTGTTTGTGGCGCCGTTTGGTAATTTCTCCGGTTGGGCGGGAGTTGTCGCCTTGGCCTTGCTGCAAATTCCGATTGTGATTCGTACCACCGAAAATATGCTGAATCTGATTCCGAATAACTTGCGTGAAGCGGCGTATGCCCTAGGAACGCCGAAATGGAAGATGATTCTGTCGATTACCTTACGCGCTTCGACTGCCGGGGTGATCACTGGGGTGTTATTGAGTGTGGCGCGTATTGCCGGCGAAACCGCACCATTGATGTTTACCGCACTTTCCAACCAATTCTGGAGTTTGGATATGAGTAAACCGCTGGCGAGTTTGCCGATGACGATTTATAAATTCGCTTCCAGCCCGTTTACCAATTGGCAAGAATTGGCTTGGACCGGAGTACTGATTATCACGTTCGCGGTGTTACTATTAAATATCTTGGCGCGCGTTGTATTTAAAAATAAAGAGAAGAAGTAAGGAATAACCGATGAGCATTATTGATTTGAATAAAACCGAAGCAGGCAAAAAAATTATCGAAGTAAAAGATCTCAACTTTTACTACAGCGATTTTCATGCCTTGAAAAATCTGAATTTGGACATCGAAGCCAATAAAGTCACGGCGTTTATCGGTCCGTCCGGTTGCGGTAAATCCACTTTGTTGCGTACTTTTAACAAAATGTATGCGCTTTATCCGGAACAACGGGCGGAAGGGCAAATTTTATTGGACGGCGAAGATATCATCAGCAGCAAAAAAGACATTTCCTTACTGCGTGCCAAAGTCGGCATGGTGTTCCAAAAACCGACGCCGTTCCCGATGTCGATCTATGATAATATTGCTTTCGGGGTGCGTTTGTTTGAAAAACTGTCGAAACCTGAAATGGACGAACGCGTCGAGTGGGCGTTAAGCAAAGCCGCGCTGTGGAATGAAACCAAAGACAAACTGTTCAAGAGCGGTTACAGCCTCTCGGGTGGGCAGCAGCAGCGTCTGTGTATCGCACGCGGCATTGCGATTAAACCGGAAGTATTGCTACTGGACGAACCCTGTTCGGCACTCGACCCGATTTCGACCGGGATGATTGAAGACTTGATTCTTGAGTTAAAAAAAGAGTATACCGTGGTGATCGTCACCCATAATATGCAACAGGCGGCGCGTTGTTCCGACTACACGGTGTTTATGTATTTGGGCGACATTATCGAACACGGCGAAACGGAAATGATGTTCAACCGTCCGAAAGACGGCAGAACCGCAGATTACATTACCGGACGTTTCGGCTAGAAACCCCGGTTAAAAGGAGAAAAAGATGACATTAAATGAAAAAAAACACATCATAAGACAATATGATCGTGATTTAAGCCACCTATTATCGTTGTTGCTGACCATGGGCAGTTTGGTGCAAAAACAGCTGTATGATGCGTTGCAAGTAATGAAAGGCAATGCCGAGATTAGCGCAAACGATGTAGTGGAAGGCGATCAACAGGTCAACTCGATGGAGGTGGCGGTTGACGAGGCATGCGTCACTTTGATTGCCCGTCGCCAGCCGTTAGCCGATGATCTGCGCTTTATCATCACGATTTTAAAAGTCGCTTCCGAATTAGAGCGTATCGGCGATTCGGTGGATAAGATGAGCCAAACCGCCTTGCATGATGACGTTAAAATTGAGAAAAGATTGCAAGATAAGATTGATGTCATGACGCAAGACGCAATTGCGATGTTGCATGATACCTTACGCGCATTTTCCAGCATGAGTTTGGAAGAAGCGAAAAGCGTATACGTGCGCGATATTAAAATTGACGAGCGCTATAAAGAGATTATGACAGATGTGAAAGAAGGAATGCGGATTGCGCCGGACAGTATTGACAGTTTGCTGACCGCACTTTTAGCCGCTCGGGCGATTGAACGTATCGGCGACCGTTGCCAAAATATCTGCGAATTTATCTATTATTACTTGAAAGGCGAAGATGTGCGCGAAACGACCGAGCGTGTGTTTTAACAGCTGAAATCCTAGTCTGAGCCGCAGTTGCGGCTCATTTTTTTCTATTTATCCCAACGGCGTGCCTTTCAACAATTTGCGTAGCCAAGTGCGGTTTGGATTGAGGGCATGCAAAATATCTTCGCCCAGCGGCAGCGGCTCGCCTAAAACCTGACAAACCAAGCTTTCCGCCAATAACGGCGCAGACGTTAAACCGCGTGAACCGAGTGCGCCGATAAGATACAGATTCGGATACACCGGCGCAGGAGCAATCGCTTGACGGCGACGGCGTAGATTGAACAGGTTGCGGTATTGTTCGGCGGTTTGTGCAAAGTGCGGTACGCAACCCATGATCGGCAAACGCTCGCGCGTGCTGCAACGCACCCCGATACGGGCTTGATTATCCTCGGCGTTGACTTCTCTCAACCAAGCGCAACCGGCTAAATTGTGCTGAATTTTTTCCACATTCTGGTGTTGCTCCGCCGGACTAAAAGTGCGGTCGGCACTGTTGCGCACATGGCTGGCACCGATACAATGGCTTTGTTGCTGCCAATCCGCCGGCGTTAAATAGCCGTCATAGCACAACACCGTTTTTAAATGGCGCAACTGTGCGCCGGTTCGGATTTGGCTGACCTGTCCGCGCACCGGGTACAGCGGCAGCCGTTCTGTTTGGCGGAATTGGGTTAATCGATGTCCGTTTGCCAACATCACCACTTGGTGTTGGAAATGTTCGCCTTGTGCGTTATTTAATCGCCAACCGTTTTCTTGCGGGTTCAGTTCCGTGATCGATTGGTTGAAACGAATCGTTAAACCGCACTTTTGTCCATCGTGTGGATAGACGGTTTGCAAATGGGCAAAACCGTTTTGCACCAGTTGTTGCGGCGCAAGCCAACCGCCTTTGGCAATAAACGCGCCGTCGCAAGGCAACTCGATTCCGCTTAAACGGCTAAGTTCGCTTTGGTCGCACAGACGGAATAAATCATCGCCCCATTGTTGCGCCGCAATGTGTGCCAATTTTTGTTTGACCTTACAGTTGTACGCGCAAATTGCCACCCCTTGCCAGCCGGATTCAAACGCAACGCCTTGCTCGATAACATCCTGAATCTGTTGCAATGCATAACCAAACGCGTGCGCATAAAAACGGCTGTTACGCCGATCATCATCGCTCAATTGCGGATAGAGTGCGCCCTGTTTATTGCCTGAGGCATTCAGCGCAGGTTGCGGATCTTCGCAATACACGGTGACTTTTAAGCCGCGTTTTAAACAGGAAAGTGCGGTGAACAGCGAGGCAACGCCGCCGCCGATAATTGCAACTTCGTTCACATCGCCGACCGCACTTTGCGCCAAATACCACGGCGTTTGCATTTGCGGCGCGTGATTTGGATTTTTATAACCGCATAACATCTCGCGTTTATGCGCAAAGCCTTTCCGCTTTGCCACCGTGAACCCCGCGGCTTGCAAGCCCTTGCGCACCGCACTTGCCGCGGTAAAGGTGGCAAAGGTGGCATTGGGCTTACTGTAACGAGACATCGCTTGGTAAAGATCATCATTCCACATCTGCGGATTCTTACTCGGCGCAAAACCGTCCAAAAACCACGCGTCGATTTTTTGCCGCATATAATCGCCCAACAGCGGCAAATTATCTTGAATATCGCCGAACCACAGATCCAAAATCGTGTCGTCGAAATGCAAACGGTGGCATCCGTTCAGCGCAAACGGATAATGGCGGCACAGGCGTCGGCTCAATGCGGCGAATTGCGGCAAAGTGCGGTGCGCTTGTTGCAGTTGTTGCGGGGTTAGCGGGTATTTTTCAAACGAGAGAAAATATAAGCGGGCTAGTTTATGCGCAGGATTTTGGCGACGAAATTCACGGAACAGCTGCACACAGGCAAAAAAGTTCAAACCGCTGCCAAAACCGCTTTCGGCGATCACAAAGTGCGGTTGCGCATGCTGCTGCCAACGTTGCAACAAGTTGTTTCCTTGCAGAAAAACATAACGGCTTTCGGCCAAACCGTCTTGTACGGAAAAGTAGATGTCATCAAACTGTAACGAAAGCGGCGTATTATCAGCGGTAAAACTCAGCCGGGCTGAGGCGGTTTTGAGCGTCTTGTTCATAGGCATTATGGTTTGTGGATTTTGCTTATTGTAGCGCGAAATCCTTAGGGGTGAAAATGCTGTCTGTTTTTTGAGCAAGCGAGAGGGTTAAAACCCGTCGGCAGGCAATAAAAACTTGCATTATTTTATTTTCATAGTAACTTGTTCAGCTAACAGTTGTAAGTTGAAATTTTGACATAAATTTTTTAATTATCGCATTTCGAGTAAGGATTGGAGTAAATGAAAAGAGCAGTTATCACCGGCTACGGTATCATTTCAAGTATTGGTAATAATAAAGCAGAAGTATTGGCGTCGTTGCAACAAGGTAAATCCGGGATTACAACTGTACCGGAATTTATCGAAGTGGGCATGCGCAGCCATATTGCGGGTACGGTGAAACTCGATCCGAAAGAGTTGATCGACCGTAAAATCATGCGCTTTATGGGCGACGCCGCAGCTTATGCTTATCTTTCGATGCAGGAAGCGATTGAACATTCGGGATTGACCGATGAAATGGTGTCGAATAACCGCACCGGTTTGGTGGTCGGCGCCGGTACCGGCTCGGCACACGGGCAGATCGTTGCCGCAGACGCCATGCGCGGACCGCGCGGCGTGAAAGCCATCGGACCTTATGCCGTGACCAAAACCATGGCGTCCAGCGTGTCCGCTTGTTTGGCGACACCGTTTAAAATCCGCGGCGTCAACTACAGTATCAGCTCGGCTTGTGCCACTTCGGCCCACTGTATCGGACATGCGGTCGAATTGATCCAACTCGGTAAACAAGATGTGGTGTTTGCCGGCGGGGCGGAAGAATTGGCATGGGAATGCGCCTGTGAATTTGACGCGATGGGGGCATTATCGACTAAATACAACGATACGCCGGAAAAAGCCTCGCGTACTTACGACGCCGCCCGTGACGGTTTCGTTATCGCCGGCGGCGGCGGTATCGTCGTAGTGGAAGAGTTGGAACACGCGTTAGCACGCGGCGCAACCATTTATGCCGAAATCGTCGGTTACGGCGCGTCTTCCGACGGCTATGACATGGTCGCGCCAAGCGGCGAAGGTGCGGTGCGTTGTATGCAGCAGGCGATGGCAACGATTGACGCGCCAATTGATTATTTGAACGTGCACGGCACCTCAACCCCGGTTGGCGATGTCAAAGAATTGGAAGCGGTAAGAGCGGTATTCGGCGATAACACCCCGGCGATTTCTTCGACTAAAGCCATGACCGGGCACTCATTAGGAGCGGCAGGTGTGCATGAAGCGATTTATTCCTTGTTAATGCTAAACCACGATTTTATCGCACCGAGTATTAACATCGAAGAATTGGATGAAAAAGCGCAAGGAATGAACATTATTACCGAAGTGCAAACCGATAAAAAACTGAATATCGTGATGTCAAACAGCTTTGGTTTCGGCGGCACTAACGCCACCTTGATTTTCAAGCGTTACGAATAACCGGGCATTATGATTTATCGGATAGGGCAATCCATTGTGGTTGCCCTATTTACATTGTTTTTAATATATTTCGGTCATGATTTTTAGCGATTAGGCGTAAAATAATCTCACCCTATTTACATTGACCAATTTTGTGAGTTAGTTTCTATGAACCAACCTGTTCCAAAGCCATTCCCGATTCCAGTCAACTATTTTGGTATTACGCTGGGTTTGTTTTCCATCGGTCTGGCATGGCATCATGCCGCGGCGTTGTTTGCCGGTTTGCCGCAATGGATAGATGAAATGTTGCTGTGCGTCAGCGGCGTGATTTGGTTAGCGCTGTTGGCGGTTTATATTGCCAAATGGGTTGTGGCACGGCAGAGCGCGCAAGCGGAATTACATCATTTGGTGATCTGCTGTTTTATCAGTTTGATTCCGATAACCGCCATGCTATTCGGTATGTCGTTATTATCATGGGCTAAACCGCTTGGCGTTAGTTTAATTGCATTAGGTACTGTCGGACAATTGCTGTTTGCCGCCTACCGTTCGGCCGGCTTATGGCGCGGTATCCATAAAGCCGAAGCCACAACGCCGGTTATCTATTTACCCACGGTTGCCGCCAATTTTGTCAGCGCGACCGCACTTGCCGAATTAGGTTATACTGCATGGGGCATGGTGTTTTTCGGCATGGGGCTGATTTCATGGCTAACCTTGGAACCGGCGGTGTTGCAGCGTTTGCGTAATTTAAATCCGTTGGATGACGCGGTTCGACCGGTAATCGGCATTCAGTTGGCGCCGGCGTTTGTTGCCGGCAACGCCTATTTTCACTTAAACGGGGGCGCAGTAGATACCATTAGCTTGATATTGCTCGGTTATGGCTTGTTGCAGGTGCTGTTTCTGGCGCGCTTGTTTCCTTGGATTTATACCAACGGTTTCAGCCTCGGTTTTTGGGGATTCTCATTCGGTTTAGGTTCATTGGCAAATGTTGGCATTTATTTAACGCAAGCCGATTTGCAGGGCATTGAGGCGATCGGTTTACCGCTGTTTTGGTTTGGCAGCATTGGTATTGCCTTGCTGTTTGTGGCAACCTTAATCCGTATTGCGCAGGGGCGTTTTTTGCTAAAATAAAGTCGCGCAAAACACATTCAAGTCTATAAAAAACCGCAAAAATCAGGTAATCTACCACATTACCTGATTTTTTATTTTTTACTGTCGGCGGAATTGCGAAAATGTCAAAGAAATTAACCAAAGCCCTTGATGCGATTGATATAAAAATTTTGGACGAATTACAGCGTAACGGAAAAATTTCCAATATCGATTTGTCGAAAAAAGTCGGGTTGTCGCCAACGCCTTGTTTGGAGCGGGTGCGCCGTTTGGAAAAACAGGGAGTGATCACCGGTTATCGTGCGTTGCTGAATCCGGAATTGCTCGATTCGCCGTTGTTGGTGATCGTCGAAATTACCTTGGTGCGCGGCAAACCCGATGTGTTTGAAGAATTTAACGCCGAAGTGCAAAAACTGGATGAAATTCAAGAATGCCATTTGGTATCCGGCGATTTTGACTATTTGTTGAAAACCCGCGTTGCCGATATGGCGGCATACCGCAAATTGCTCGGCACGACCTTGCTGCGCCTGCCCGGCGTCAACGACACCCGCACGTATGTGGTGATGGAAGAAGTGAAACAAACCAATTACCTGCAATTGAAAGCGAAAACAGAATAGACGTACACCATGATTCGAAATTTAAGACCGAAATACACGGCAAAACACTATATTACCGAAATGATTTTAGGCTCGATCGCCTTATTCGGGGTTTACCTGATTATCGCTTGGTCAAGCTACAGTCCGTATGACAACGCTTGGACCGTCGCCAGCCCGCAGCAAGGAGCCTTGAATAAAGCCGGCGCATTCGGCGCTTGGTGTATTGATATGCTGTTTGCCTTGTTCGGTTCGATTGCCAATTTTTTACCCTTTGTCTTGGTGATTTCATCGATCCTATTGTTGCGTAATAAATGGCGCGATCAATTCAGCAAAGGGCGGTTAGTGGTCAGATTGATCGGCTTCGTGCTGCTGCTGTGTGGCTTGACCGCACTTGCGGCCTTGCTGTTATCGAATAGCGATACTTATCTTGCCGGTGGCGTGTTGGGCGGTTGGTTGATCCAAAGCTTTTATCCGTCTTTCGGCGTGTTCGGCAGTTTTATGGCCGCCTTTTGTTTAACTGTGGTCGGTTTTATTCTCAGTTCGGGCATGTCGTTGGTGATGTTGCTGGTCAGCGCCTACCAATGGCTAACCGCAAAATATGAGGATGAAGAGCAAACGCAAGCCGAGGATGAATTAGAACCGACACCAATGAGCGCGGCGCCGGTTGAGCAGTTGGACGAAGTGATCTTACCGGAAAGCGTCTTGCGCGCCAGAGAGGCGGCGGCGAAAAGAGCGTTAGAAACCAAATTGGCTGAACGGCGTCAAGCGGATACAGCCGACAGGCAAAGTGCGGTAGCGCAACGGGTGATTATCGGGTTGCAACCGCAGCAACCATCGGCGCCGGCGGCAGCGGATCAGCAAGCGGAATTGCCATTAAGTGAAAATGACGATTTGCCGAATTTCGCACAATATCAGATTGAATCGACAGCGGAATTGCCAAAAGTATCGATTGCGAGCGCCAGCCCGGTGGGGCAAACGCTTGCGCCGTCAGAATTGTCCGTGCCGACCTTGGACGGCGTAGCGAAAGTCAGCTTGGCGACGGCGGCGAAGCAAACCGAAGTGCGGTTTGATGTTGATGATCTGTCGTCGGCAGAGGAGACAAACATCGATCTGAATGATGAATTGGCGCGCCAGTTTGCCGCACGGGAACAGCAACGTTTAGACGAAATGCAGCGGCAGGCAAAGGCATTAAATGCCGAAAAAGAGCTGCAAGTGATTTTAAACGGCGCACCGACGCCGGAAGTGGAAAGCACAAGTGCGGTCAAAACCACGCCGGATTATAAACCGTATGAAAACAGCTTGATTCACCCGCTGCTACAACCGAAAGTCAGCCATAAAGGCAAACCGAATACGCCGTTGCCAAGTCTGGATCTGCTCGAACAGCGCAAAGCGGAAGAGCAAGACATCAGCCGGGAAGAAATTGACGAAACCTCGGCACAGATCGAACACCAACTGCGCAATTTCAACGTCAAAGCCAAGGTGCAAAGTGTGCTGGTCGGACCGGTGGTCACCCGTTATGAGTTGGAATTGGAGCCGGGCACCAAAGCCTCGAAAGTCAGCGGTTTGGACACCGATTTGGCGCGTGCGTTGATGTTCCGTTCAATCCGCGTGGCGGAGGTGATTCCGGGCAAGCCGTATATCGGCATCGAAACCCCGAATCTGCGCCGCCAAACCGTCAGCCTGCGTGATGTGCTTGCCAGCAGCCAATTTAAGCAGAGCAACGCGATTTTGCCGCTTGCTTTGGGCAAAGACATCAGCGGCGAACCGATTGTAGTCGATTTGGCGAAAATGCCGCATTTGTTGGTGGCGGGTTCAACTGGTTCAGGGAAATCGGTCGGTGTTAACAGTATGATTTTAAGTCTGCTGTATAAACGCAAACCGGAAGAGGTGCGTTTTATCATGATCGATCCGAAAGTGGTCGAACTGTCGATTTACAACGACATCCCGCACTTGCTGACCGAAGTGGTCACCGATATGAAAAAAGCCGCCAATGCGTTGCGTTGGTGCGTGGATGAAATGGAACGCCGCTATCAATTGCTGTCGTCGCTGTATGTGCGCAATATCGAGGGCTTCAACGGCAAAATCGACGAAGCGGAAGCGATGAATTTACCGATTCCAAATCCGACCTGGCGTCCGGGCGACACCATGGATACCATGCCGCCGGCGCTGGAAAAATTGAGTTATATCGTAGTGATCGTCGATGAATTCGCCGATTTGTTGATGGTGGCAGGGAAGCAAGTGGAAGAGTTGATCGCACGCTTGGCGCAAAAAGCGCGCGCGGTGGGGATCCACTTGATTTTGGCGACCCAACGCCCGTCGGTGGACGTGATCACCGGCTTGATTAAAGCCAATATTCCAAGCCGGATTGCCTTTACCGTGGCGAGCAAAATCGACTCGCGCACCATTTTGGATCAAGGCGGCGCCGAGGCGTTATTAGGGCGCGGCGATATGCTGTATTCGGGGCAAGGCTCGTCCGAACTGATTCGGGTACACGGCGCGTTTATGAGCGATGAAGAGGTGTCGAAAGTCGCCGACGATTGGCGCGCGCGCGGTAAACCGCAATATTTGGACGACATCGTGGTGTCGCAAGAGGACGAAAACAGCGAAAGTGCGGTCGGTGCTGGTGATGATGATCTGGATGAACTGTTCGACGCAGTGACGGACTATGTGCTGAACAGCGGCAATACCTCGATATCCTCGATTCAACGTAATTTCAAACTGGGCTTTAACCGTGCGGCACGGATTGTTGATCAAATGGAAGCGCAAGGCATTGTTTCCGCGGCGAGCAACGGCAAACGTGAAATTTTAGCGCCGCGTAATCAATATGATTAAGACGCGCTTAAGAACCTATTGCTAAGCTGATTGTCTTATCTGTACGCAACTTGATTAAACGTATTAAAGGAAAGAGCATGAAATACCTGAACAAAACCGCACTTTTACGCCATACCGCACTTGCCGCGTTGCTGTTTTCAGCCGCCACCAATCTGTGGGCGGCGGCGGTTGACGAATTGCAACAACGCTTGGCGGAAGTGGGATCTTACAGTGCCGATTTTAACCAACGCGTCACCACCGCCAACGGTAAATTGGTACAAGAGGGGAATGGCAAATTCCAAGTGAAACGCCCGAATCTGTTCCGTTTGGACACTCAAAAACCGCAAGAAACCCAGATTGTCGCCGACGGCAAAACCTTATGGTATTACGATCCGTTCGTACAGCAAGTGACCGCACGCAAAACCGAAGATGCGATTGATAACACGCCGTTTATTTTGCTGACGACAAACGATCCGAAACAGTGGGCGCAATATACCGTCAGTCAAAAAGACGATACCTTTACCTTGAAGCCAAAAGCAAAAAACAGTGCGATCAAACAATTTGAAGTGCGGATCGACAAAAATGGGCTGCTACGCAATTTCAGCACCATTGAGCAAGACGGACAGGCGAATTTATATATGTTGCGCAATATGAATAACGTCACTCTGGATAGTAAATTATTCCAATTCAACGTGCCGAAAGGCGTGGAATTGGACGATCAGCGTTAACAAGTCAGGTCAATATGGCAAAAGGTGTGAATAATCTCTCGTTTGATTTTGCCGAAAGCGATTTTCGCCCGCTAGCGGCGCGCATGCGCCCGACTACGCTGGAGAATTACTTTGGGCAGTCGCATTTATTGGCGCCGGGCAAGCCGTTGCGTAAAGCGATTGACGCGGGGCATATTCATTCCATGATTTTGTGGGGCCCGCCCGGCACCGGCAAAACCACACTGGCGGAAATTCTGGCGCAGCGGATCAACGCCGAAGTGGAGCGGATTTCAGCAGTCACCGGCGGCGTGAAGGAGATTCGCGAAGCGATTGAACGCGCCCGCCAGAATAAACAGGCGGATCGGCGCACAATCCTGTTTGTCGATGAAGTCCACCGCTTTAATAAAAGCCAGCAAGATGCATTTCTGCCGCACATTGAGGACGGCACGATTATTTTTGTCGGTGCGACCACCGAAAATCCCTCGTTTGAACTGAACAGCGCGCTGTTGTCGCGTGCCAGAGTGTATCTGCTCAAAGCCCTCAGCCAAGCCGAAATCCAACAAGTGTTGCAACACGCCTTAACGGACAGCAAGTGCGGTCTGGGCGGCGAACGAGTTCAATTGGAAGAGAATTTACTGGCAATATTGGCGGAATATGTCAATGGCGACGCACGTCTCGCTTTGAACTGCCTTGAATTAATGGTCGATATGGCAGAGGAAGTTGATGGTGTGAAACAGCTTACGCAAGCGTTGTTGGTCGAAGTGCTGGGCGAACGCCAAGCCCGTTTTGATAAACAAGGGGATCGTTATTACGACCTAATTTCGGCGGTACATAAATCGATTCGCGGTTCCGCCCCTGACGCGGCGTTGTATTGGTATGCCCGGATTATTACTGCCGGCGGCGATCCGCTGTATGTGGCGCGGCGTTTGTTGGCAATTGCCTCGGAAGATATCGGCAACGCCGATCCGCGCGCAATGCAAGTGGCGCTTAGTGCGTGGGATTGCTTCACCCGTGTCGGGGCTGCCGAAGGCGAACGGGCGATTGCGCAAGCGATTGTCTATCTCGCCGTTGCGCCGAAAAGCAATGCGGTTTATCAAGCGTTCAACACCGCCAAACAACAAGCCACTCAATTCCCTGATTACGATGTGCCGGTGCACTTGCGTAACGCCCCGACCAAACTGATGAAATCCCTCGGCTATGGCGAGGAATACCGCTACGCCCACCACGAAGAAAACGCCTACGCCGCAGGGGAAAACTACTTCCCGCCTGAGCTGAAAGACAGCCGTTACTATTTCCCGAGCGAACGCGGCATGGAAGCTAAAATAAAGCAAAAATTGGATTGGTTGGCGCAACTCGATCAACAAAGCGCTAAAGTGCGGTATCAAGATCAATAGACCCTCAGAAAGGAGCAAGCCATGTTTCGATTAGACGACCCTCAATTACTCAAAACTGAATGCTACATCGACGGCAAGTGGCGCCAAGCCTTAAATGGCGAAACCGTTGCGGTGCTGAACCCGGCAACCGGCGATATAATTGCCGAAATCCCGCAAATGGCGGAGCAGGAAGCGTTGGACGCGGTAGCGGCGGCGCAAAAAGCGCTTAAAGCTTGGCAGCAAAAAACCGCCAAAGAACGCAGCCGTTTGCTCCGCAACTGGTTTGATTTGATCGTGCGGCATAAAAAAGATTTGGCGACCATTCTCACGCTGGAGCAAGGCAAACCGTTGGCGGAAGCGGAGGGCGAAGTGCTGTATGGCGCTTCTTACATCGAATGGTATGCAGAAGAAGCCAAACGGATTTACGGCGACACCATTCCGGCGCCGAGTGCAGATAAACGTATTATCGTCACCAAGCAAGCGATCGGGGTTTGCGCCGCGATCACGCCGTGGAATTTCCCGAATGCGATGATCACGCGCAAAGCCGCCCCGGCACTGGCGGCAGGCTGTACTTTTGTGATTCGTCCTGCTTCGCAAACGCCGTTATCTGCGTTGGCATTGGCGGAATTGGCGGAACGGGCGGGAATTCCAGCCGGGGTATTCAATGTGATTACCGGCAGTGCGACCCGAATCGGCAACGTGTTGACCGAAGACGATCGAGTGAAAAAATTCAGTTTTACCGGCTCTACCCAAGTAGGACGCTTGCTAATGCGGCAATGCGCCTCAACCATTAAAAAAGTCTCGTTGGAATTAGGCGGCAATGCGCCGTTTATTGTGTTTGACGACGCCGATTTAGACGCCGCCGTGGAAGGGGCGATTGCGTGCAAATTCCGTAATGCGGGGCAGACTTGTGTCTGTGCCAACCGAATTTATGTGCAAAGTGCGGTTTATGATGAATTTATCGCCCGCTTCCGACAGGCGGCTTCGCAACTGAAAATCGGCAATGGTTTGCAAGCCGGCGTCACCTTCGGACCTCTTATCGATCAAAGTGCGGTCGCCAAAGTGGAAGAGCATATTGCCGACGCGCTGAGTCACGGGGCTGAAATCGTGTGCGGCGGTATGCCTGCCGAACAAGGCGGATTGTTCTATCAACCGACGATTATGCGCAATGTCAGCGCCGAGATGAAAGTGGCAACGGAGGAAACCTTTGGGCCGCTGGCGCCGATTTTTAAATTTGAAACGGAAGACGAGGCGGTCGCAGCTGCCAATGCCACGGAGTTCGGTTTGGCGTCCTATTTTTATAGCCGCGACATCGGGCGGATTATGCGGGTTTCTGAAAAGCTGGAATACGGCATGGTCGGGGTCAACAGCGGCATTTTATCCAATGAAGCCGCCCCGTTCGGCGGGGTGAAACAATCCGGTTTAGGGCGCGAAGGCTCGAAATACGGCATTGAAGATTATCTGGAAATCAAATATATCTTATTGGGCGGCTTGGATAAATAAGTGAATGCCTGGCGATCAGCGCGGTAATCTTGTTACCGCACTTTATGTCATCGGCTGAGTTAACGGCTCGGTTGCGCGTCCTCCACCGGTGCCGGAGCGTTGTCTTGATTCAGCTCTAGCGCGTCCCAAATACTCGGTTGTTTTTCAACCGCACTTGGCGTCGTATTTTGCAGCGAGGTTGCCGCAGCCGGCGCTGTACCGCTCGGAACCGCCGTCGCGGCAGAAGCGCAAAAACTCTGGTTTTTATTTACCCACACCGGAATGGTGCGTCCGCTACCGCAATTCCAACTGCCGTTGTTGTTAATACCGATCCATTGCAAATTATCCAAGCGGGTTAAATTCAATTTAACCGGCGGAACACGTTCTAGATAATCACGATACACTGCCAACGCACCGCTTGCGCCGGTCAAACCGGTTTTACCGTTGTTGTCGCGCCCCAGCCACACCGTCGCCACATTTTCACCGTCAATCCCGACAAACCACGTATCGCGCGCCTCGTTGGTGGTGCCGGTTTTGCCGGCAAGTTGATAGCGGGCGAAATTCTGCTGCAAACTGCGCCCGGTGCCGCGCTCCACCGCTTGCTGCATGGCGTACAAGGTTTGAATCGCCGCTTCTTCCGGCACCACCTGTTCAGGCGTAAATGCGCGTTGGTAAATCGCTTCGCCGTTGCGCTGAAACACGCTTTCAATCGACGACAAGGCGACTTTTTTCCCGTCATTGGCAATCACTTGGTAGAGCTTGGTTACGTCATAGGGCGAAATCGAATAGGCTCCCAACAACATTGCCGGCACTTTCGGAATTTTGATCTGATCCCAGCCCATCGCTTTTTGGGTCTCGATCACCTTATCCAAGCCGACTTTCATGCCGATATTGACGGTCGGGATATTGAGCGAGCGCGCCAGTGCGTCGATTAACATCACCGAACCGCTGAATTTATTGTCATAGTTGCGTGGTTGCCAGTCGGCACTGCCTTTGATTTTAATCGTCAACGGGCGGTTTTCAACCGGGGTATTTAAACGGAAACGCTCCGGATCGCTCAATGCCGCCAAGTAAATCGAGGGTTTGACCAAAGAGCCGATTTGGCGCTGTGAACGCAAGGCGCGGTTGAAACCGGCAAATTTGGTTTGCACGCCGCCGACCATCGCCAATACCGCACCGGTGCGGTAATCCGCCACTATCATTGCCGCTTCCAAATCGCCGATTTTTTGTTTTAATTTCAATTGTTGTACCGCACCAACCAGCGCTTGTTCTGCGGCTTGTTGTTTGTTGATGTCGAGGGTGGTGAAAATGCGCGCGCCGGACAGATTATTGGCTTTGGTTTCGCCTAATTGCCGCTGTAAATCTTGCTGTAACAATTGCATAAACGCCGGTTGCGATTTGTTAATCGAACCGCGTGCCTGCACCCCAAGCGGGCGGGCGCTGAGCAAATCATACAATTTTTGATCGATCATCGCGTGTTCCAGCATGGTTTTCAGCACCACATTGCGCCGTTGCAGGGCGTTATTCGGGTTGCGCCACGGATTATACAGCGACGGGCCTTTGACCATGCCGACCAACAGCGCGATTTGATCAAGGCTGATTTCCTGCACCGGACGCCCGAAAAAGAATTGGCTGGCAAGGGCAAAACCGTGAATCTGGGTGTCGCCGTCTTGCGCCAGATAAACCTCATTCAAATAAGTTTCCAAAATCCGGTTTTTATCGTAACGTGCGTCCATCAGCACCGCCATTAGCGCCTCGTTGATTTTACGCGTCAGGCTGCGTTCGTTGCTTAAAAACAGGTTTTTCACCAATTGTTGGGTCAGGGTGCTGCCGCCTTGCACCGTTTGCCCGGCTTGAATATTGGTGATCAAGGCGCGGGTGATCCCCAATAAGCTGACGCCGTCATGTTGATAAAAACGGCGATCTTCGATTAACATCAGGGTGTCGAGTAGCAACCGCGGATATTGGTGCAGCGGGGTGGCGAGGCGATCTTCATTGTTGGATTGCAACATCGCGATCAATTTCGGATCAAAACGGAATTCATCGACGGTGCGGCGGTTGACCAAATCTTCGATCACATTCAGCCGGTTTTGTACAAAGCGCAAACGCAGCACCCGCTGCGGCTCGGCATTGTCGGGAAACGGAAACGCGCGGCGGATCATGACGATGGTGTCGTTTTCAATTTTGAAGTCGCCGGGCGTGCCGAGCAGGTTGGTTTGACGGTAGCCGTTTTCCAGCAACAAATTTCGGAGCGTGGCTAAGGTCGGCTGATCCGCTTGCCGCACGCTTTCAATCCGCCCGTAGACCTCCGCCGGCAGCTGCCACAATTTGCCGTCCATTTTCGAGCGGATTTGCCCGTCCAGATAGATCAAATAAAACACCACGCAGCAAAGTGCGGTAAAACCGACTTTCAGCCCGAACGTCAGGCAGTTGTGACGGTTAAAACGGCTTTTCGGCGCCGATTTCGCTTCGTTTTTTTTAGCGGCGGTTGAATTTGGCTTTGTCTTTTTTGCGGCGGTCATGCGTTTCGCTTTCTTATTTGTAAATGAGCGCAAATTGTACCATAGCCACGATAAGAAACCGCAACAATAATCCGCATTTAATTCTTGTTTTTAATACAGTCGCGCAAGGCGTCATCAATATGTTCAAAGCGGAATTCAAATCCGGATTTGAGCAAACGGCAAGGCAGAATGTTTTGGCTGTCGAGCAGCAGTTGCGCCCGTTCGCCGAAAACCAGTCTGAGGATAAACGCCGGTACGAAAGCAAAGTGCGGTCGGCGCAAAATGCCGGCTAAAGTGCGGTTAAACTCGCGGTTGCGCACCGGATTCGGGCTGCACAGGTTAAATGCGCCCTGGCAAGTCGGGTGGTTGAGCAGGAATTCAATTGCCGCCACCATATCTTGGCGATGAATCCAAGCCCAATATTGTTTGCCGGAACCGAGTTTGCCGCCCAAACCGCACTGATACAGCGGCAGCATTCTTGCCAACGCGCCGCCTTGGCTTGACAGCACATTGGCAGTGCGCAGCAGGCAAGTCCGGCTGTTGGCCCGCAGCGCCGCTTGTTCCCATTGCTCGCAGAGTTGCGCCGGAAATTGATCGCCTTTCGGATTGTCTTCGCTGACCGCACTTTCGCCGTTATCGCCGTAATAACCGACGGCAGAGCCGGAAATAAAGCTATGCGGCGGTGTTTTACCGGCGTTGATTAATTCGGCTAAACGTTCGGTTATGTCAACACGGCTGTCCACCAACTGATTTTTCTGCGCCTCACTCCAAGCATTGTCGAAAATCGGTTCGCCGGCAAGGTTGATCACCGCGTCATATTGATCAAAGGTGGAATAGCTGTTTAAGGTCGGCACGAATTCCAGATCGAGATCGGGGAATTTGGCGCGTGCCTGTGCGGGATTGCGACTTAATAACGTCAGTTCATGACCTTGCGCATGCAAAGTGCGGGTGAGCGGTTGCCCGACCAGCCCCGTACCACCGGTAATAAAGATTTTCATCATAGCCTCCGTTGCGCCTGTTTTGAGCGGATATTACAGCGATGTTTCGAACAGATGTTGAATATTAGACATCAACTGCGTCATTTCGGTTCCGCGGGTCGGGGTGACAAACACCGTATCATCGCCGGCAATCGTGCCGAGAATGCCGTCGTTTTTGCCGAGCGAATCCAACAAACGCGCGATCAGTTGCGCCCCGCCCGGGCTGGTACGAATCACAACCACCGCCGCATTGTAATCAATATCCAACACCAGATTTTTCAGCGGACTGCTGGTGTTCGGCAAACTGAGTTCCGGCGGCAGGCAATAGACCGTCTGCATTTTGGAATTGCGGATCCGCACCGCGCCGAATTTCGCCAACATGCGCGAAATTTTGGATTGATTGACTTGGTTAAAGCCCAGTTGTTGCAATGCCGTCACGATTTCACTTTGCGAGGCATATTTTTCTTCCGCCAGCAAGCTGCGGAAAGCATTGGTTAAAGAATCGTTTTTGGTTGCCATATTCATGAATATGTGTCTCTATGCAAAAAATATGCATAGATAGTGCATATTATTCAACGAAAAAGCAATCATATTTTGCTAAATTTGCGATATGCAATCACTATTTTTTAAAAATATGCTCAAGCTCTCAATATTGAACTTATCCGTTTGAATTAGCCGATTAAACCTTTTACACTAATAAAAGATAAATCATTTAATTTATTACATTAACAAGGAGTTTATGCATGAAAGTAGCAGTTTTAGGGGCAGCAGGCGGGATCGGTCAGGCTTTGGCGTTATTACTGAAATTACAATGTCCGGCAGGCACGGAACTTTCCCTATATGACATTGCGCCGGTAACGCCGGGCGTGGCGAAAGACATCAGCCACATTCCGACCGCAGTCAAAGCCGAAGGCTTTGCCGGGGAAGATCCGACCCCTGCCTTGGTCGGCGCCGATTTGGTGTTGATTTCCGCCGGTGTCGCCAGAAAACCGGGCATGGATCGTTCCGATTTGTTTAATATCAACGCCGGCATTATCCGCAATCTGATCGAAAAAGTGGCGGCAACCTGTCCGAAAGCCTGTATCGGCATTATCACCAATCCGGTTAATACCACCGTGGCGATTGCGGCGGAAGTGCTGAAAAAAGCCGGGGTGTACGACAAAAACAAATTGTTCGGCGTGACTACGTTAGACGTGATCCGCTCCGAAACCTTTGTGTCCGAATTGAAAGGCATTGCCTTGGATAAAGTGAAAGTGCCGGTGATCGGCGGACACTCCGGCGTCACTATTCTGCCGTTGTTGTCGCAAGTGGAAGGGGCGAGCTTCAGCGATGAAGAAATCGCCGGCTTGACCAAACGCATTCAAAACGCCGGTACCGAAGTGGTGGAAGCCAAAGCCGGCGGCGGATCGGCAACCTTATCCATGGCGCAAGCTGCGGCGCGCTTCGGCGTTTCGGTGTTAAAAGGCTTGAGCGGGGAAAGTGCGGTTGAATACAGTTACGTAGAAGGCGACGGCAAATATGCGCGCTTCTTCGCCGAACCGGTACGTTTGGGCAAAAACGGCGTGGAAGAAATTCTGCCGATTGGCAGCTTGAGCGCGTTTGAACAACAAGCAATCCAAGATATGTTGCCGACCTTGAAAGCGGATATCGAATTAGGCGAAAAATTCGTAAATAACTGAGTTTGATTCGCTATGCCGTTAAGAGAAGCCGCTACAGTTGTTAGCGGCTTTTTGCCATGTGATTTGTAAGACGAAGCGGAGGATTTATGCAGGGAGAATGTCTGTGTGGTGCGGTTAAATGACAAATTGAAACCAATCATCATGTAGTGGCTTGTCATTGTGCAATGTGCCGGCAATGGGCGGGCGGTGCTTTTTTCGGGCTGGAGATCGATGAAAAGCCACGTATTAGTGGATTTGAAAATATTATGCACTACCGTTCTTCTGAGTGGGCGGAGCGGGCATTTTGCCAAAAGTGCGGTACACATCTGTATTATCATTTATTAGATTCATCAATGTATGAAATTTCGGCTGGTTTATTTCAGCATGAAGAAAATCTTAAATTAAGCTTGCAAATTTTTACGGATAAGAAAGCAGAGTATTGTGATTTAGCCACTAAAACGCAGATGTTGACAGCACAGCAAGTATTGGAAAAATTTGGGAGTAATTAATACCTCGCCGTTGAAATTCGGCGAAGCCCGTCAGGCACATAACGGATCAACCACTGCTGTAAATTTCGTATTTTATTATTTCCAGAAATGAAATTGTTTTGCGGCGTTAATGGGTTTTTCGCCGAATTGTAAAATTTTACTTTTCTGAACCGGCTATTTATAGTATAGATCTATCTTGCATACACCATTAAAAAGAGGATAATTTTATGCAAAATCTTCACAAATCTTCACAAATCTTCACAAATCTTCACAAATCTTCACAAATCTTCCTAGAAGCCTATGCCTAATCGGGCTCGCGGTGGTGCTTGGTGGTTGTTCCGCTTCTGCCGGTAACTGCTTTGATCAAGCCTTCTTGCAAAAAAATCTGATCAAAGGGAAAACCACGCCGGCACAAGTTGAACGGTTATGCGGTTCGCCGAAAAGGGCTTCACAAGGTTCCAACGGCCCTAGCACCTACGTTTATTCACATTCTAACCGACCGGGCAATAATCCGCTTTTTGGGCGTGTCGTCGACGCTATTCCGGGATTACAGCAGGTCGTCTCAGCCAGTGATGTTTATGACGGTGCGGCTGCAGCCACCGGCGCCAGTCGCAAAAACCTAATGGTGATCTTCCATAAAGGAACCGTTTCTTCCTACACCCTGTCCAGTGATTCAAACTAAATCATTTTACAGACAAATCATATCTGTTATTCGCCGCCTCTTGTGTCACCTCGCAGGGCGGCTATTTTTATAGCGGATTCTTTCACCGTTTAGCAGCGATTTTTCGAAGTTTTTCGATGAATTGTAAAATTTTACTTTTCTGAATCGGCTATTTATAGTATAGATCTATCTTGCATACACCATTAAAAAGAGGATAATTTTATGCAAAATCTTCACAAATCTTCACAAATCTTCCTAAGGCTCTATACCTAATTGGGCTCTCAGTGGTGCTCGGTGGATGTTCCGGCTCGATGGGAGGGGGTAATTGTTTTGACGACACTTTCCTAAAACAAAATCTCATCGCAGGCAAAACCACCAAAGCCGAGGTGGAAAAATTATGTGGTTCTCCAACTTCCAGCCGTAGCGGTGCTTCTCCACTTTACCAATATGATAGCACGAAAATGGGGCTTCAAGGAATGCTGGGAACATTTGGCTCCACGATTAGTTCAGCTATACCGGGAGTGGGTGGTTCACTCGAAGCTGCTGAAAAAGCAACAGATATAACCTCGTCGCGAAAAAATTTGACCGTTTATTTTTATAATGCCAATGGCACAGTGTCCGGTTATAGTTTAAACAAATAAAACGGTTAGCTAATTGATATAAAATCACACTATTACATATCTTGTTTAAAGCCATTATTGCTAAAAAAGACCATTTTTAAAGCCATCGCTACCGAGATTAATCCGAGCGGTGGCTTTTAATTTTCCAATAAAAGAGAGTGGATAAACTAGCAAAAATCTGTGCCTTGGATTCGTGGCGAATACGACAATAATTTTATGAGAAGAATTCATCAATCCGATTTCAGCATTGCAACGCGAAAAAAAGGGAGTATTCTAAACATACGTGATCAAGGAAAAACGCAACGAGAGGAAATATGGCAAATACGAAAAATTATTATGAAGTGCTAGGAGTTAGCAAAGACGCCAGCCTGAACGAGATCAAAAAAGCCTATCGCAAATTGGTGCGCAAATATCACCCGGATATCAGCACCGAAACCGATGCCGATAAAAAAACCAGCGAAATTAACGTCGCCTATGAAACCCTGAAAGACGAAACCAAACGGGCGGAATATGATGCGATGTTGGCGAATCCGTTTGCCGGGCAACAGGCGGGCGGCGGTTTTCATCGTCAGGATTTTGATCCGCAACGCCACGGTTATCAGTATTACGGGTTTGACGGCAGCCATTTCGGCGACGGACAACCGTTCGGCAGCGGCGATTTTCGTTTTGATGATATTTTTTCCGCGTTCGGCAGCGCCGGGCAAGGGCGGCGCCAAACCTCTCATTCCGGTCCGATAGCCGGCGAAGATCAACATGCGGAATTGAGCATTGATATTGCCGCCGCTTATCACGGCAGCGAACGCAGTTTGAGCTTGGACATGCCGACCCTGACGGCAGACGGGCAAATGACCTATGCGCGCAAAACGCTGCACGTCAAAATCCCGAAAGGCATTATGGAAGGACAACAGATTCGCTTGCGCGAACAAGGGCTGCCGGGCTTTAACGGCGGCGGCAACGGCAATCTGTATTTAAAAATCGGCTTCCACCAATCGGCGGAACTGTATGTCGAGAACCGCAAAGATGTTTACCAACGGATTGATATTATGCCGTGGACGGCGGCGCTCGGCGGTAAATTGGATGTCGAAACCATTGCCGGTAAATTCAGTGTCAATATTCCTGCCAACAGCCGCAACGGACAAAGTTTACGTTTGAAAGGCAAAGGGATTCCGGCGAAAGAGGCGGGCGATTTGTATCTGTTGCTGAATATCGCCTTGCCGCACAGCGACAGTGACGCCGATAAAGCCGCTTGGCAGCAGTTAGCCGATCATTATGCAAATAATCAGTAAGTAAGGGATAGAGGGAATGATGAATCTAGAACAAGATATTCAGCTAACGTTTGAGGAAATCGTGTGCGCCTGCGACGGCAACGCCGAGTGGGTGGTAAGCGTGATCGAGGAAGAGATCATCTCGATTGACGGCAATCCGCAATCCGCCAGTTTCAGCGGGTTTCAGCTTGCCCGCCTGCGCCGCGCGCACCGAATCAGCCGCGATTTTGAAGCCAGCGTACCGGCAACGGCGTTAATCCTGCAATTGTTGGACGAATTGGAAAGTCTGCGCAAAGGTTAAAAAATAACCCGCCGATCATGTTGTTCGCAAACATAAGCTGCAACCTGTTCGGCGTACCCTTCTGTCCGGCAACCGCACTTTGCTCTTTAATCCGGAAGTTTCGCTAGAATTTTGCAGCAATATCGGTTTTAGCGATATTGTTGCCAAACGCTTTGATGTCGGGATCCGCCTGGGCGATGATGTGGCGAAAGATATGATTGCGGTGCGGGTGGCGCCGGATTTGCAAATGTGCGTGGTTGCCAGCCCGACCTATTTGGCAAAGTGCGGTTTGTCGCTTCCATTTACGATTAAAAGTGATACAATAGTATCACTCTTTTTGTTTAGGAGCATAATGATGAAAGTTGAATTAGTGACTAGCTTAAAGCGGCAAGCCACGCGGATTTTAGCCGATCTTCACCACTCCAAAGAGCCGGTGCTAATTACTGAACACGGCAAGCCGTCGGCTTATTTAATTGATGTTGATGATTACCAGTTTATACAAAACCGCTTGGCGATTTTGGAAGGAATTGCACGTGGCGAACGGGCAATTATTGAACATGAGATCATTAATCATGCCGCAGCCAAGGATAAACTGTCGAAATGGCTGAAATAATTTGGACAAATCCAGCGTTAACGGATCTGAATGACATCGCCGAATATATCGCATTAGAAAATATGCCAGCGGCGCAACAACTGGTACAGAATGTCATGCAAAAAGTTGAGCGCTTGGCGTTGTTTCCAGACTCTGGTCGGGTTCCGCCTGAATTGATCGGATTAAATTATCGCGAAATTATCGTGCCGCCGTGCCGGATTTTTTATAAACGATCACAACAAACAGTTTATGTTCTGTTTGTGATGCGGCAAGAGCGGGATCTGCGCAAGTTTATGTTGGCGCATAGTCAGTAGAACCATCGTCGATAGGGTAAAAGGCACAAAGTGCGGTTCGGTGCAACCGCACTTTGCGATCTTAAAACGGTAAATTGATAAAAAACACTAACAAAATCGGCACCAGAATATTGATGATAAAGCCGTAGCTGATTGCCAATGGTACAACTTGCATGCCGCCGGAGCGTTGGATCACCGGCAGGGTGCAGTCAAGTGCGGTTGCGCCGGTGATACCGACGGCGGTAGAGCGGTGTTGCTGCATAAAAAACGGTACTAAAAACAGACTGAGAATTTCGCGCGCCAGATCGTTGAAAAAGGCGATACTGCCGAACACCGGCCCCCATGCGTCATTGATCATCACACTGGAAAGGGAATACCACCCAATCCCGGAAGCAACGGCTAAACCCTGCGATATCGGCAGGTTTAAAATAAATGCGGCAAGCGCGCCGCCTGCCAAGGCGCTGACGGTGACGATAACCGCGGTGTAAATGCCGCGTTTGTTGAACAGCACTTCGCGCAGCGCAATGCCGTTATTGCGCAATTGAATCCCGATCAGAAAAATCAAGGCGATCAGGACATAAGTGCTGCTATCAAGCGGAATCGCCAGATGTCCTTTGCTGAGAAAACCGATAATAAAACCAAGCAATACCATCGAGGACATGAATAACGAATCCAACATTAGGCGCAAACGTGACGGCATTTCTTCGTTGTGATGTTGCAGCGGGCGCGGGGATATTTTGTCGTAAATTGCCAAGGATAAAATATTCAACCCCATAATCGCCGCAATAAAAGTGAGGGCGGAAACGGCGATCACCGGCAGTGTTGCCGCCAGATCGTCCATTTGTCCGAGCGACAGCCCCATAATCAATAAAATCAGATATAACAACATCATAACTGCTTTATTGATCCGATTCAGCCACGCACGGTTGTTGGTTTTGATTAGATATCCGAAAAACATCGGCGCTAAAACAATTAATAATCCACCAATCATAATTACCTCATTGAAATCGAACTGCGATTATAACGAAAAACATGACATTAAACATATTAATAGCGGGCTTTTTTTAGTAAGCTGTTGTCAGCCGAGTGAGGCAAACTAAAAAACGGGGTCAATATGTATTTAAAACAAGTTGATGTGATTGGTTTTAGAGGTTTGAATCGTTTATCGTTGCAACTGCGCTCCAATATGGTGCTAATCGGGGAAAACTCGTGGGGGAAATCCAGCCTGTTGGATGTACTCAGTTTGATTCTCAATCCGGAAAAACGCCTCTATCAATTTAAACCGAATGACTTCCACCTTGCGTTGGAAGAGTATCAGGAACTCTCGCCGGACAATCCCATTCCCAAACGTAATCACCGCTGCATGGTGTTGTTTACCTTCAGCGAAAGCTTTCACGGCGAACAAGGGCGGCAGGAATGCCAATTTTACCGTCCGCTGTTTTCTGCCCACGAAGACGGCTATGCGCGGATTTATATGCGGGTCAGTGGCGAGCTGATCGACGGCAAAGTCAGCACCGAATACTCCTTTCTCGATGAACAAGGCAACCAGATTGAACTGCGCAATGCGCGCAAATTGGTTGCCCTGATTATCTCCCGCCACCCGGTTTTCCGTTTTCGCGACGCCCGTTTGCAGCGGCACTATCATACGATCCGCCCGTTTTGCGTGAAAGGGGAATGTGAGGGCGAGAGGGATATTTTGCAGGCGGAAATCCACGCCGTTGCGTTGTTGCTGCGATATTATTTTTTAGATAACCAAGATCGTTTGTTGTGGCAGCGGCAAATGCACGACACCACCAAAATGTGGGGGCAAGTCAAGTCATTATGCCAGCGTCTATTGGAAGACGAAAACGGCGGGTTAAAAAAGCGGATTTTGTATTACCTTTCTTCGATGTTTGAACGCGGCAAGGGGATTAAATTCAGCAAACAAACCCGTCCGATTATCCTGTTTGAAGACTTGGAAACCCGTTTACATCCGCGCATGGTGGCGATCGGTTGGGAATTGGCAAGCCATTTGCCGCTACAAAGGGTCACTACCAGCAATTCGGTCGAATTGTTGGCATATGTACGCTTGGAACATATCTGCCGCTTGGTCCGCTATGAGACGCAAACCAAAGCTTATCAATTGGCACGGCGCGATCTGGGCAAAGAAGATATGCGCCGCCTCAGTTTTCATGTGCATTACAACCGCAGTTTGGCGTTGTTTTCGCGGATTTGGGTGATGGTGGAAGGGGAAACCGAGGTCTGGATTTTGACCGAGTTGGCGCATTTGCTGAATATCAATCTGGAAATGGAAGGCATTCGGATTATTGAATTTGCGCAAAGCGGCTTGCGCCCATTGATCAAATATTGCAAAAAAATGGGGATCGAATGGTTTGTGTTGACCGACGGCGATGCGGCAGGTTGGAAATATTCCGACACGGTGAAAAGCCTGATTGAAGATAACGAATCGGTGTACAGCCGCTTATTAACCTTGCCGAAGAAAGATATCGAGCATTTCTTTTATAGCGAGGGCTTTGAAAATGTCTTTTATCGCTTGGCAAACCATGTGCCGCAGCGCAATAAGGTGGTGAGTAAAATTATCCAACGCGCGATCCAGCGTGCCTCTAAGCCCGATTTGGCAATCGCCTTGTCGGATGAAATGGCAAAGCGCGGCGCCAATTCGATTCCGTCGTTATTCAAACAGATGTTTTATAAAATTATGCAGTTGTCAAAAAATCAGGAGCGGGTTTGAGCGGTAAAAGATTTGCATTGGGTCAAATTTTTATGTTATACCTATAGACATGACACAAGTTATTCGTTTTATTCACTTTTATTTTGATTGTGTCATATCCGACCCAAAAACCTTAAAGGGAGAAGTAGTATGTTACATTATTCCGTTATCTTTTTTGTGATCGCATTAATTGCCGCAGCACTTGGATTTGGTGGTATTGCAGGAAGTGCGGTCGGCATTGCCAAAGTGTTGTTCTTTGCTTTTTTAATCCTATCGGTGCTTTCATTTCTATTCGGACGCCGGCGTTAGCGCGGCTCATTCTGTGCACTAATCCATAGCAAAACGGCAATCGCCCGATAACGATTGCCGTTTGTTTATTTGCGGATACAGCAGTGTAACTTATGATCTGACATTTAGGTCAGCAACGACTGCTTTTGCGCTATCAATGCGGCCTTGTTGTGCCGATTCCAAGGCACTGTCCAAATTGTCAATCAACTGATCCAGTTTCGTAGTGGTGTAGTTGACATCCGATTCCAAACGGTAGTTAGGTACGTTACGGATCTCCGCTCCGACCGGAATTGCCGATAGCGTGTTTGTCGGGGCATTGGAACGGCTGTTGAAACAGAATCCGGAAATGAATATTGACTTGCAGTTTTCCGATTCGATTGTGGATTTATTGGAAAATAAAATTGATATTGCGATTCGCGGCGGTTTAGGGGCATTGCAAAATCCGAATCTAATTGCGCGCCATTTGCTGGATATTCAACGGATTACCTGTGCCAGCCCGCGTTATCTGGAGGAATCCGGATTGCCGACAAAACCCCGCATGATCTGTTAAAACACCGTTGGATAGCTTCTCAAAATCCGGCGGCACATCGCCAGTATTTATACTTACAGCAAAGCAGGGCAGAACGACATTGTCCTCACGCCGCAGGTCAATGTGATTTGCGATAATATGCTGATCAGACCGGCTTCGGTCAGCTCGATTTTACGCGTGGTGCGGTTAAATAAGGGTAAGCCGATGTGTTGTTCCGGCAATTTCAGCAAATGGCTGACCGAGGGCGAAGCGATTTGCAGTTTGCGCGCCGCCGCGGCAATGCTGCCTTTGGTCACAATTGCATGAAAAACCGTCAGATAACCGTAAATTGAACCGTTGATTTGCGTGGGCATACATTCCCCTTATTTTGAGATTAACGATAAGATTACCGTAAAAAGGAAAGGGTGGTAGATTTTTACCTTTTAACCGCACTTTACTGTTTTTCACGGGTTCAATTCAAAGTGCGTCATTAGTCAATGTCGAGTGCGGCAAACACGTATTTGAATATTGTTTGACCAGTTAATTATGCTAGTATGTGTTTCAGCGTATTGATCCGGAAAGGAGGGTAGCGTGATGAAGAAATATTTAAAACAGGTGCTGTTACTGTCTGCGGCTTTATCGGTGGGCGGTTGTACGAGCGCGATGTGGGGCAGCGGCACGGCGGTAGGTACGCAAGATATTTACCACCGTTTGGGCGAAGACAAGGTTCATGCTTTCGGTCATGTCCGTACCGACAGCGGGCAATTGCAACAAGGCAGCCTGGTCATGATGGGCGAGCGCTACTGGTATGTGGTGGAGCCGCACGCATCAGAAAGATTGCTGCCCGCTTTGAATGCAAAGCTGCAACACCGCTATCAGATTTTTTCTGTCGAGGGCAGAGAGCGGCTGACTGAACTGCCGGTGACAATTGAAGATACCGTTGGAAAATTCAATAGCCGCTTTTGTCTCAGATATCCTCTTGAAACAAGCCAAAACAGCAAACAGGCTGCACAAGAAAATAAAGTTTTGCTGGCATTGCGCTTTCGTCAGATAAGCCAAGAATCGTCATTGACGACATATGAGCGTTGCTTTTGGCAAAATGGACAATTGTATGATAAACCGTTGCAAGTGAAGCAAAATTATCGGTTTGAACAGTATGTGCCGGTGAAATTGCAGACAGTCGAGCATAAAACGGTGGTTAAAAGTGGGCCGAATCTGTTGAGAAATATTGTGTTGACGCCATTCACGCTGGTGGGGGATGTCGTTGTCACGGTGATTGCCGTACCGGCTTTCATGATTGCCGACCCGAAATTCGGGTTTTGACCCATCCCTCATAACGCCCTGATGTGTCGATTTTGCGGTTGCTAATGCGAAAGCAAAGTGCGGTTTTAGACGCCGTAAATTCCAGTTTATGCGCTATCACCGCGATACTGCTTTTGGTCACAATCACCTGAGAAACTGTAAGCCGCCTTTATTGCGTAACAAATTCGGTGTAATGGCGATAAATTGTTTGTCTTGCAACATATCTGCCGATTACTTCAGGTAATCTTCAAAGCGCGGGGTTTCCGATGTTTGTTCGACCTTTTTGCCGCCCGATGTTGTCGGTCTGTTCAATTTTTCCCGACTGAATGCCCAGTTCAAACAGATTGAAAATCGGCATAGCAGCGACATTTAGGCTTATAATGGACTAGAAAGTGCGGTTAACATGGCTATTTTTTCAGTATACTTTTCATCGATTATACCATTTCCTGTTCCCATGCCCCGCGTGTATCCACATTAGCGGCAAGTGCCAATTTTTCAAGGGTGGCGATTTCGTCAGCGCTCAAAACCAATTTGGCAATAATCCAAAATACCGGCCTCTTCGGGGGCGCGATACAGCAAGCGGTAATGATTTTGTACCGCACTTTGCTTGCGAAAATTAATGCAATTTCAACGACGGTTTTAAGAAACGGTTAATCCGCCCGACCAGAATGTTTTAGTACAGCCGTGCAGCGCACGTTGGTGCATTCGATACAGGGAAATGCAGGCGATCCGTGCCAACCGTCGGTGGGTTGCAGTGTTTTTTAGCGGAGGCTATGTCGTTTTCATCAGTAACCGTACAAACGGTGTCGCAGGCGTATTTTTCACTTGTTGCGGCGTGGCGAATTGTTCAACCTGTCCTTGGTGTAACACTAATACTTTTGTGCCTAAATTGAGCGCTTCTTCAATATCATGGGTTACAAACACGATCGTCGTGCCGAGGGTTTGCCACAGTTGTTTAATCTCTTGTTGCAGCAGCTTTCGGGTGACGGGATCTAAGGCACTGAACGGCTCGTCCATTAAGATGATGTCCGGTTTCGCTGCCAAAGCGCGGGCGATGCCGACACGCTGTTTTTGCCCGCCGGAGAGTTGGTGCGGATAACGGTCTTTTAACTCATTATCAAGATTGACTAACGGCAGCAATTCCGCCACACGTGTGGCGATGGCTACTTTGGGGCGTTTTTGCAAACTCAGTACATAGCCGATATTTTCAGCGACGGTCAAATGCGGAAATAAACCGTTTTCCTGCACCACATAACCGATTTTGCGCCGCAATTGCACCAGATCAGCCGTTGCCAGATTTTCACCGTAAAGCGTAACCGTGCCGCTATCCGGTTGAACTAAACCGTTCAGCATTTTTAACAACGTGGTTTTACCGCTGCCGGATTGTCCGATAATCGTGATGAAATCACCTTGCGCAATTTGCAAACTTAATGGGCAAAGTGCGGTGCGGTCGGCAAAGGTTTTACTCACATTGCTCAGTCGGATCATTTTAATAGCCCTTTGGCTTGTAAAAAGGCTTTTGCCACCGCTTTTTCATCTTTATGTTCGATTTCGACTTCGGCATTCAGCTTTGCCATGTCGGCGTTGGAAATTTGATTATCCAGTTTCGCTAAAATGGTGGCGAGCTGCGGATGGCGGCTTAATGTTTCTGTTCGGATCACGGTGCCGGCATAATAATTCGGATAAAAATGTTTATCATCTTCCAGCACGGCTAAGGCACTGTCGGCTAACTGTCCGTCGGTGGTAAACACATTGATGACATCCACTTTACCGCTCTGCGCCGCTTGATATTTTAACCCGATATCTAAGTCGTGGGTTTGTTTAAAGTTGATGGCATACGTATTTTGTAAACCTTGATAACCGTCTTCCCGTTCGAAGAAATCATATTCCGCGCCGAATGTCAGTTGATCGCTGAGTTTAGCTAAATCGGAAAAGGTGCGGATCTGCCGTTTATCGGCTAAATCGGCACGCACGGCAATACCGAAAGTATTATTAAAACCGTAGTTGCCGAACCAAGTTAAACCTAGCTTTTTATACTCTGCTTTGAGTTCCGCCAGTAATTTTTCATCATCGGCTAGCGGTTGTTTTTTCAATACGTACAACCAGGCGGTGCCGGTATATTCAGGGTATAAATCAAACTCGCCTTTTAACAGCGCCGGATGAATGTTCGCCGTGCCGCCGCCGATCCCTTTTTTGATCTCCACTTTCAGTTCGCTGTCTTGCTCGATTAATAATGCCAGCATTTCCGCAATGATAAATTGTTCCACCATCGGTTTGGTGGCGATTTTGATCGTGGTTTGTTCCGGCTTGCAGGCGGCAAGTGCCAAAAGTGCGGTACACAGTAATAACATTTTTTTAAGCATTTGCTTTCTCCCATTGAGATTTTTTCGCTAACCAAGCACACAAGCTGTCCGCCGAAAATGCCAGTAACATAATTAATAGGCTGCCGCCGACGGAAAGTGCGCTATTGTTGGTGGTGATCCCGCGATAAATCGCCACGCCCAAGCCGCCTGCGCCGATAAAGGAAGCCACGCCGGCTAAAGAAATAATCATCACCACCATGGTGCGAAAGGCGGTTAAAATCGACGGCAACGCCAGCGGTAATTTGATTTTATATAACAGCTGCCAACGGCTACTGCCCATCGCGTCCGCCGCTTCGATAATCGCCGGATTGATTTGGCGAATGCCGGTATTGGTCGCGCCGATCATCGGCAGCAAGCCGTAAAGGGTTAAGGCGATTATCGCGGTCAGGTTGCCGATCCCGCTAAACGGTAGTAACAAACCGAACATCGAAATTGACGGAATGGTATAGATAATATTATTGCTGTGCAGAACAAACGGCGCCAGTTTCGGCTTTTCCGTAATCCATAGCCCCAATACGATTCCAATCAGTGCAGAACCGAATATCGCCACCGCGGAAATCGCCAAATGTTCAAGGGTAAGCTGGCAAAAAAACTCGCGCCGTTCCCATAAAATTGTGAGCATTATGCTGTCCTGTGCTTTATTCACTTTTTAGCTGAAAATTAGTCAATACTATAACGGAAAATGCGAATAGATGTTGAGTTTTAATCTGTTTTTTCGCGTGAGAAGCATAGGAATGAGATTATAAAAATAAAAAATCTACGCCTTAATGTATGGATTCTATCGGGTTGCAGCGTAGATTGTATTAGATGTAAAGCGCATTCGGTTATTTGACAACCGTGATTGTCCATGAAGCATTGCCGATTTGCTCGAAGTTAGTCACCTCATAACCTTCTTCGGCAGCCCAACTTGGAATCGCTTCGGTTGCTTGTGTGCAGTCAAAATCAATGATTAGACCGTCGCCTTTGTTTAATTTAAGCATGGCTTCTTTTGCTTCAACTAATGGAAAAGGGCAGACTAATCCGTTGGTTTCAAGTTTGATATTCATAACGATTTTCCTTATAAATTAAATTGCGCCCGCCAATTGTTGTTGCTGCGGACGAATGATCGTGAAGTAGGCGGCAAACCAAGTGCCAAGAATCATCAAGGGTAACGAAAGCCAGCCTTGCCAAGAAAAGAATGCGGTTTCAACTAAACCATTACCGATTGAGCAGCCGCCGGCCAATGTTGCGCCGATTCCCATTAGCGTTCCGCCAAAAGCACTGCGTAATAAAGTGGTGCTATCCGGAACACGAAAACGGAATTCGTTACTGGCTTTGGCGGCAATAAATGATCCGATTAAAATACCGAGGACGAGAAAAACACCCCAGTTAATATATTTACTGTCGCCGGTAATCAAAAACTGGATAATATTCGATGACGGTCCGGTGATACCCAAGCCGAAGTGCCGCCCGGTTGCCACACTCAACGGCCAAGCCATTAAGGCGATTAAGCCGACTAAGGTTGCCGTGATAAAGGGATGCCAGCGTTTTTCAAAAAGAATATGGGCTAATCCGGTTTTCTTTGCTTTTAAAACGGCTAATTTTGCTTTGGGTTTATTTAAATGCTTAAACGCTAAAAACAACGTGACCGTACTTAATAATACGACAAGCCACCAAGCTGAAATACCTAAGGTTTCATAAATGGTTTTCTGTTCAATAGAATGACTTCTTAACGCATTATTAAAATCAGCCAAAGGTCCGGTGCGCATCATTGCGCTAAATAACATATAGGTAAATAACGCAACCCAACTCCCGATTAAGCCTTCGCCGGCGCGATACCAAGTGCCGGTTGCGCAGCCGCCGGCGTAAATAATGCCGATACCAAAGACAAATGCCCCGATTAATACCGCACTAAGCGCAAGATTTTCAGCCGGAATTTCTAACACGCCAAAATCGCGTAAAATAAATAAACCGACAGATTGCACGCTAATCGCAATCAGTAAAGCGATAAACATTTTATTACTTTTGGTGACGTACATATCACGGAATGCGCCGGTAATACAAAAACGTCCGCGTTGCATGACAAAACCTAATAATAATCCACAAAATAAACCAGTAATCAGCATATAACCTCCTAAAAAATGGAATTTCATTATGTGGAAAAATATTCAGGAGAGAAAATAACTTTTTTAGCGTATTTATAACGGTTTGTTATGAGGTTGTTTATATAGTAAAAAACCCGACTGTAGCCGGGTTTTATAAGACGGGATTTTAAAATGGTTGTTTCTATACTATTAGGATATGTAAATTATAAAATTATTTCAAATCAAATAGTTAAATTAAATTTTGGTTTTTATATTATAAGTAATGTAAAAATAAAGTGTAAGGGTTAGATTTTATTTTGGGGATATCTAACAAATTTGTCACTGTTTTTGCTATCACTTTTGTAATTCCCCCTAAAATAGCACAATTTCATAGTAGAATATTTACAATAAATCTGGAGAAAAACACCGTTTTTAGGGTTAGAGACGGTGTTCTTTTATTCAAGAATAATTATTTCATAAGACAAAAGACTCATAATAATCAAGAATTTCGCTTAAATTTCACTATCAAGTTTTTCATTAATCGTATTCATATATGCCTGTAAGTTAATAGCAGGCACTGTTCCGATTGCTTGTTGCAAATAACGAGTTAATTGCATAAAGAAAGTGATTAATGAATTTTCGGGCTGACTAAATACTAATGATTGAAAAGTTCGATTCTGATAATAATCACGAATGCGTTTTCCAAAATCTTTTTTCTCATTGGTATCTTCTTCCCCTTGATATTGCACAAAGAAACTACCATAATCCACAATACAGCCCAAATCAATCCTCTCTAAATCAGCTAAAGATTTGATATGATTCTCAATGGTATTATTATTATTATGTGTGAAGGAATTGGTGGTGGTTAAAATCCCACCAATGATTTTTGTTAGTGGGCGGGCAGGTAACTTTTGCCCAGAATTAATCATGGATGTTGATGTACGATCTAATTTTCTGACACTGGCAATTTTTTGACCTGCATACTGAATATAATTAGTATTATTAACATTTCCCTGAATATCAGGTTTAACTTCAAAAACAGCATAAACCCCTTCAGCTGGAATGTATTTAAAGCCATTTTGATTAAAAATAAATGGTGTAAACCAATTATCATAAATGACAATATCAATTTGGTCGCTGGTATTTCCGTGATAATCAATCACGATTGCTTTATCTACACTATAACGATTTGGCAAATAATTTTGTAACCATTCAATCCAAGCATTTTCTAAGGCATCGCCTTTTGATCCTGGATGATGGATAAATTCACGATTGGTATTTAATTGGCTTTGCATTTGTCCTTGCATACCACGAAACAAGGCTGATAAATCAACATCACTCATAAACAACTAACCTATCTTCATCAAAAATAAAAAAATTAAAATCTAATAATTTATTACTAGAAATACTCAAAATAAGTAGCACGGGATTATGGAGCTGAACTGTATTACAAGAAACAATATTATTCATCGCTTGTAAATCCGTTAAACTATACCACGCTGATGCATTGGGATGGCTATGCCATTCACCTATATAATATAACCCAGTTTCTTGAAATATTTTTTCAAAATTATGAATTTTTATATTTAATTCACGCCTAAATTCCACAGGCGAGCTGACGTATTTATCAACCAATAAAAAATATTTGATATGCAACCTAGTAAAATCATTAGAGTAATAACCTAAAAGAAACCCACCATATTCACTTGGATAATGATGAATTGCTATTTTTGCCATTTGCTCAACGATTTGACGGTCAAAATCTAATTGAAGGTTTTTGTATTTTTTAACAATCATTAAAACCTCTCAACCTTTAAATTGAGATTATCATCATATTGAATAGTAAAATGTTGATAATTATTCTCTTGAATCATTAGGTTAATTGTTCTTAATGATAACTGAACCATAATGGCAATATCATTATAGGATGCTTTAAAAGTTGGATTCCAACAACCAATAGGATTATATAAATCCAAAACGTCATTCTTCAAAATTTTATCAAACTGATGTCTAATAAATTGGTAATGATTGGGTGAAATGCCACAAGTCAACACTTTTGCATGATTTGTTATGGATAAATTAAATATAGTGCTGGTTAAATTTAGCTTATCTGTAATATACATTAAATCATCATCAGTGGAGCAATCAAAAATATAATCAAATTCTGAAAGTTGCTTTGATAAATGATTAATATCTTCTGATGGAATATCAAATTTAATACATTCTGTTGCAAAATGACGAATAGAACTCACCTCAACAAAAGGAGAGATGCTCCATAAAATACCTGCTAATTCATCTGTTTTATTGGTATAAGGTGGCACAAAATTATATTCTGAACGACAAATGTTTTCTGGTTCTTTAATATCATAATCAGCAATAGTAATATTTGGACAACCGCCTCTAACAAGAGTCTTTGCGACTTGACTTCCAATTGCTCCCAATCCAATAATAAGCACTTTTTTATTGGTTAGATTTGGATGAAACGCACCTCGCCCAAAGAAGTAATTATAAGATGAATTTTTTGAAATAACCCAGCTTATTTGCTTATCGCAAAGTTCATACATGCCATTTTTATTTTTAAAAAATGGGTCTTTTAAATCAATTATGGCAACTTGCCAATGAATATTTTGATTTTTTGTATAGTATCCAATAAAAATAGGTATGTATTCTTGTTTAATGGTGCAAGTAATTTTCCAAATCTCACTTAACATTTCTTGGTTAAATATGGATTTAAACTCTTGCCAATTTGAAAATGAAAACCTGTCATAGATTGAGGGTTTATCTTCAATAAAGATATAAATTCCCGATAAGTCAGTTTTCTTATCTGAGTAAAACGACGACCATTGGCAATTTTTTTGGGTAAAATTATGTGTAAAAGATTGCACTAAATAATTATGCATATCCTTATCTTGATATTTTGATGTTGTTAAGTAAGTATTGGTAACAATGCCAATCTCATTTTGAGAAAATAACTTATCAGTATCAGTATCAGTATCAGTATCAGTATCAGTAAATTGAAATGAGAAATATACTCCATTATAAGTATGATTTGCTGTAATTAGATGTTCATAATGCTCATCTTTTTCTTGGTTAATAACATATTTAATAATCCATTGTTTGATGGCTTGAAAATCCTGATGTAATTTTTTTTGAAAAATGATGCAATGCTGATTATGAAAACAAATAGCATTATTTGACATTACATGGCTAAATTTTTTATATTCATCATCTTTTAAGTAAAAACAAATAGATTCACAATCATCAATTTTTAATGGGTAGGCTGGATAGATAATGACATTAAAATCAATTGGTTTGTCTAATCCTTCAAAATCAAAAGTAATATCAAAATTTACCCGCTCTTTTGAAAATGAAAGAGCAGATAAATTCTCAATGTATGGAATAGACTGAATAGCTTGCTCTAATTCAATTTGAGAAAATTTCATATCAACCAAATCTTTGTGAAACTGGAGGTGTTGAAACTAAAACTGAACTTTTAAGACTATAAGCCTTATTTTCACTCTTATTATCTTCGGTAAATTTTTCATTTAATGGAAGATAAAACTCTATTTGTTTCTCATTTAATTCTATTTGTGCCAATATGGATTCTAATCTACGAACGAGTACACTTTTTTCTCCGCTATCTAAGGATAATGCTAAATCATTATTGCTATTTCCAGGATCTTTGAGTGTAAACCTCTCGCTTTGAATATTATCAATAATATAATTTAAAACGGTTTTAAATTGTTCCCATAAACTACCCTGCGGAGATAATTTTTCATAAGCTTTAATCACCAATAATTCAATAAAAAAAGACTTGTATTTGTATTGATGACAAACTTTCCAAATTTTTAGCAAGCGAATGACTTTTCTTTCATTTTCTTTGGCTTTAATATGTTCAATTTGAGCGTGGATATTGGTTTTAAGATAACCATCATTTTGTGTTTTATGTAGATTTAAATCCTTATATTCTGGAAAAGACTCTTGGCTAGTCTCTCTTGCAGGAACAACATCAATATTAATTTCATCTTCTTCATCAAAAGTTAAACCAATAGAAACCCCTTGTTTTTTCACGGTAGTTTCATCTTTATACTTTTCTGTTAGTTTTTCCAAAACATCTTCAAACATTTCTTCTAATGTTGAAAAAGCATTGCGTTTAAATGGTGCAACCAAATCCAAATCAAATTTGGTATTGATGGCTGTGTGTTTTTTATACGAGCCAGAATTAAATGGTTCATAAATTTTACTACCATATTGTTCATTTAAAAATTGCTTAATCTCATTTCGTTTCGTGCGATATGTTTTTATTAGCTCTTCAACATGTTTCATTCTGTAACTTTCCAGCACAGAGTTTAAGTAATCACTTTTATAGTCAGCCATAGTTAATTCTCATGAAATTTTCAGTACATAACAAATTATTTTGGGGAATGATGAACTCAAAATAATTTTTTTACTATATTGGGCCGTGCCTATGGAATTTCAAGCCTTAACTGATAATAAAGGATGGTTTTGATTAAAATATAATCTTAAATTATGCCCACCCATAAAAACTCTCAATTTTCCCAAATAGCTCAAATCCCTTATGATATCCTTTATTTACAATCTTAACCAAAACCATTAAGGACAACCCCAGGGCAACCGCGAACTTTGTCTAATAATCAACCAATAACACCAAACATCGGCTCTGACCTGAATTCATCTGACCAGCCCGCTGCTTTCAGCTTCATCCGCATACTCATTTTAGCCGGGTGAAGCCGCGATAAATTCAACGCAAAACGGCGCAATATCGCCATATTCTCCGCACCGTCATCCTTGCTTATCACACAAGCATCTTCCCGATAGACCATATCCAGCACCCAGTGCGCCTTATTCTCCACTTCCCAATGACCGCGAATACTGTATGATAATTGCTCCGCACTTGTCTTTAAGCTACTGATATAAAATGCCCTTTCCTCTTGTAGCTGACCGCTCTTTTTATCTTCCCGCCGCCGTTCAACACACACCACCGATTGAATCCCTGCCCACTGCGCCGATTCCGACAGCCAATCACTCACCGGCAATTGGCGGTAAGTCCGTTCGTCAATCCGGCTGCGTTCACAGTTGACCTCTTGGTAAACTTCAATCAAATCAGGCGTCTCACGCTCGATTTTATGAAAGTAGGCTTCGGCTTCTCGCGGAATAAACGATGGTTACGTTTTAACGCCATCACATAATGTCCTTTTTTTTCAATGATTTTCTCCGCAATTTTCTTTTGTGTGTTAATTGCATCGACTGAAATCACGGCATTTTTTAAGATTAACGCATCCAGTACCGCCAATACCCCCTGCTGCTCATTTTTCCAACCTGGCGACTTTTGTTGGGTCAAAATCAACCCCCAGGTTTTACTCCAAACGGTAATGCTGTGCAGCGCATGCTGCGTTTTCTCATCGATGCCGTGACGCAGCGTTTTGCCGTCAATCGCAATCTGCTCAACGCCTTGTGCCGCGCGGATTTCATTTACGAAATGAATAAAAATATCATTAAGTTGCACCGGAGAAAGACGACGAACGATACGCGCAATGGTATCATCGACCGGGATGCCGCGCTCAAAAGGTAAATATTGACGCAACCACGCCAAATGATATTCCCCGAACCATTTAATGTCCGTCCAACCTTCCGCTCCGGAAATGACGGCGCTCATGGTCAGAAAAATGATTTCAAGAAAAGGATATTTTTGGTTGATATCTTTACGCGGGTCTTCCAATTGACCGAAAAAGCGGAATAAGTCCATGACGTTACCTTGTATTTTAAAGTATTAAAGGCTTATTAGATCATATTTTGAGGAAAAGTGCGATCTTGCCCTGAGGACAACCCCTAATGGTTTGATTTATTTAATCCACAATAAAACTCTCAATGGCAATCGTCGTTATCTGAGGCTTAATCACCTCAACCTTGTTGAGCCTATTGTTCGTGCTTGTGGTTTAAATGGACGACCTACGAGAATGGTGAGCCCCGAAATTAGCCAAATTGATGTCAGGTAACACTGAAGGATAGAATTCCAAGAAGATAAGGATAATCTTTTTGAAAAATACCGTTTGAAATTTAGATTTCAAACGGTATATCTTTTACCGATGCTGGCGATTAACTGCAATAAGTGGTTTATTTAGCTTCTCTTCCGTCACCCCATTCATATATGCATTATACTGCCATACAATGAATTGTTGCTTGTATCGCTCATTGATTTCTTCCAAGCGTTCTACCTGAGCTTTCAAATTTTTTGTAGATAATCCATAGTCACATTTGGTATAGGATTAGCTTTTACGCTTTCTTTTATTCTTTGTTTTCGTCTAGTAAAGGCTTTTTGAATATCTGAATAATTTGCTAGAGACTGTCTTTCGATACTTTTAATATTCAGTAGTTCTGATACTTTATTACAAAGTAAATCCCATGTTAATTTTCCTTCCCAGGTATTAATTAATAAGATGATATCTTCTAAATTTTCTTCTGTAATAAGAATTTTGGGCATATTATAACTCCATTAATCTGTATAAATCATCATCTAATTTAGATGCTTCTTGTTTTTGTATACCTATATCCATTCCTTTCTCTAGCAAAGCTAATTTAGCAGGGGAAGGATCATATTCATCCGGCATTCGTAATAACGAACCATTTGGGATAGCCTTATTTTCTAAGAACTTAATTTTAGTTTTTATGTGTGTTAGTCTCCATCCCAAATTACTTATCCAACGATCTGCACCAAAAACACCTATTTTATGGTGTTCTTTAGCTTTATTAAATTGTTCAGTTATCTGGGTTTCTCGTTGCTTTAATATTTCCAAAGAGGATTCTAAACCCTTAATACAAACAAGCTCTTTACATGTTTCACAATCACCATGACGAGAACATGGAGACATCGCATAATCGTGTTCGCAAATGCCTATTTCTGTTACCGTTGCGATTCCAATTCTATCTTTTCCTAGGTCTTCATAGGTAACAGGAAGATTCAAATGAATTTTATCTAAGATTGAAATATCCTCAGGAATGAGTAAATCTCTAGCTGATTCACTTTTTTCTTCTTCTGTTCTGTGATCATAAGCTTTGTTATCTGCAACTCTTGCTCGCCCTGCCCAATTAGCTAAAGTTAACTCATCCATTCCACCTCGTTCAGCTTTTGTACTTAGCCAATGCCTTGCATTGTGTGATAGTAATCTTATAAATTCTCCTTTGGATGTACCTATACAATGCTTTTCCCATAACGATGTTTTAGGGTGAGTTTCAGATTGGTAATTTCATCTTATGACTAGAGATAAATGATTCACTTACTATCTCAAGTAATTTTTTGTATTGAAAATCTATAACGTTTAATAAGATTAAATATAGGTCTTCGGTTATTACTAATTTTTTAAATGTAGTTCTAAATAATCCACCTCTTTTTTTTGCACTAGGAATATTTAAATAGTAGTTCCATGTTCCTTGCGACATTTCTTTTTTTAGGTCTTCAAATTTTAAATGGCGTATTTGAATAGGTCTTCTAGCTGTAGCTTGTAGTAAGTGAATATATGCATATGCTTCAAATGAAATAAGATCTTCTTTCCAAAGTCTAGAGAGTTCAGCCATTAAAGCCAAAACTTCATTTTCAGTAAATGCTCCTGTATAAGGGCATCTCATTAATACCGATTTACCTTTATCATTTCCACTCAAAGTAAAACTTTCTAGCAGCGATACAACAGATTTATCAACTCCATAATAACCATATTCATGCCATGATAGTAAAAAACCTTTTAACGCTCCTAAATACCATTCATGATCTTTTCCTAATTTATTTTTCCAATTCAATATTATTGATACATTGATGTTCTTTAGATTAGTTGAAGTTACTAATCATTGAAACTGTTGATACATGTGAGATACATGATAACTTGAGTATTTTTCGGCATATATCGCTAATGTTTTTTGAATCCTTCTAATGTTTTTTTATTTATATTTAATATTGGCTGAGAAAAATTGATTGTTTTATCTTTACTTATATTCCAAGAGTTTTCATTTTCATCAAATGTATATCCATCTCTTGACTGTCTAAGAATTTTACTATGACTCATAAGTGTCAACCTTTTTATGAAACTCAGTTTGTAGTTCTAATAAGATTTTATTAGCTTTTTCTCGAATATAACGTTGATTGTAAACATTTCCAGATTTCTCTGACGTATGTCCCATAAGATGCTGCCTCATTTTTGCTTCTTTTTCAGGTGAAATAAAATCTTTATGAGAAGAATCATTATTTATATTTTGGTTATTTTTATCTATTTTTCGTGAAAAATCTAAGTTCCATTCATGACGAAAAATATGTGGATGAATTATAGAGAACTTAGAATCTACTTTTTTCATTGTTGGTACAATAATATTATCAAAGGAACTTGTATTAATTGGGCCTCCTTGAGTTTTTCCTTTTCGATGAGTTACAAATAAATATGGATGTTTATTAGCGTTAGGAATTTTAGAACGATGGTTCATAATATAGTCATCGATAAGCTGAGCTATCTTTTGTGAGATTGGTAAACGTCTTTCTTTAGTCTTAGTGACCGACTGTATCTTCCTTGTATCAGATTTATCATCATATGTTCGTCTAATTATAATTGAGGATTTAGTTGTTCCTATATCAATAGATGGAATTTGAATTGATAATAGTTCTCCCCTTCTAATTCCTAACTCTTTTAGTAAGGTGAACATTAAATGGTTTCTTTTTCTAATTCCGATATCTTTAAATGGATTATTGTGATTAGAAAAAACCGCAATAGACATAAATTCATCTAATAGTCCATCAGGTAACTCACTTTCTGGTTTTATAGATAATGTTTTATGATTTTTAGGTCTTGACTCTTTAATTAACGTAATTAGTTTCGTCAAATTTTCGATATATCCGTTAGATACACTAATTACTTTAGATAGAAATAATATGTATTCTGAAAGTGTTGTTAGTTTATTATATTGATGACTAAGAGATACAGAAGAATAAATATCAATAAATTGAGTTCTACCTTTCATTAACACACTTTTTTTGTATTGATTACATTTTTTTGCTTTTTTACATTTATTCTCATATGTCGAATAAGAGATTCTAACTGGTTTTCGGTTAATAGTATTTCTCTATGAATTAGATCACTAATAACAAGATTATTCTGTTTTTCCCAATTCATTATCCATTGTATAGCTCCTAGCTTATTTCTAATGGTGTTTACTGCGGATTGATTGCGTAGTTCCACAGTTACCCATAGAGTTGAATAAAAATCAGGAATACCAGTTTTCTCATTAACTAATAGAGGAAAACGTTCTCCATTCGAAAAAAGGGTTGTTTCTAACTTATACATAAATGATTAAATTTTACAAAAAAATATATATAAATACTATTAAATAAAATGAAACGCGTCAAACACAAATGTAAAAAAAAGAGAAACCTTGTCTAGTAAGGTTTCTCTTAGGGTTTTATAATTTATTTTTACAGAATTTATGTATATGGAATTCAAAACGGAATATCATCGTCAAAATCAATCGGCGGCTCTGGCTGCGACGTCGGTTTTTGTGCCGGGGCAGGGCGGGAAGCCGGAGCGGCGTAAGATTGTTGTTGTGGGGCACTTTGTTGTGGCGAATAGCCGCCGCTTTGTTGTGGCACATAACCGCCTTGTTGTGCGCGATCACCGCGCGAATCCAACATTTGCAGGCTGTCGCCTTGGATCTCGGTGGTGTAGCGGTCTTGTCCGTTTTGATCCTGCCATTTGCGCGTTCTCAATCTGCCTTCGACATAGACTTTGCTGCCTTTGTGCAGATATTCGCCGGCAATTTCGGCTAAACGGCGGTACAACACAATGCGGTGCCATTCGGTTACTTCGCGCATTTCGCCGGTATTTTTATCACGCCAAGATTCGCTGGTTGCCACGCTGATATTCGCAACCGCTTCGCCGTTCGGCATGGTACGGATTTCCGGTTCGTTACCTAAGTTGCCAACAATAATCACTTTATTTACGCCTGCCATAGTATCCTCTTCTTTTTATAGCTGGTTAGAATACGGTATATATTGCCTGAAAATCGCAAAAAAATCACCTTTTAAAATAAAAAAGATACTGGATATTTACACAGTTTTTTTATTTGTGCGATAATCGTTCCAATTTTACAAAACAATCGAGATAAATTTATGGACAAGATTGAGGTGCGCGGGGCGCGTACTCATAATTTAAAGAATATTGATTTGACCATTCCGCGCGATAAATTGGTGGTGATCACCGGTTTGTCGGGTTCGGGCAAGTCGTCGTTGGCATTTGACACCTTATATGCCGAAGGGCAACGGCGTTACGTCGAATCGTTGTCGGCTTATGCGCGCCAGTTTTTATCGTTGATGGAAAAGCCCGACGTCGATCATATCGAAGGGCTGTCGCCGGCGATTTCGATTGAGCAGAAATCGACCTCGCATAATCCGCGTTCGACCGTCGGCACGATTACCGAAATTTATGACTACCTGCGTTTGTTGTTCGCCCGTGTCGGCGAGCCGCGCTGTCCGACCCACGATGTGCCGTTGGCAGCGCAGACCATCAGCCAAATGGTGGATAAAGTATTGGAGTTGCCGGAAGGCTGCCGCATGATGTTGCTTGCGCCGGTGGTGAAAGAACGCAAAGGCGAACACGTGAAGCTGTTGGAAAATATTGCGGCACAAGGTTTTATCCGCGCGCGGATCGACGGCGAAATTTGCGATTTGTCTGATCCGCCGGCGTTGGAATTGCAAAAGAAACATACGATTGAAGTGGTGATTGATCGCTTCAAAGTGCGGTCAGATTTGGCAAGCCGTTTGGCGGAATCGTTTGAAACCGCACTTGAGCTGTCGGGCGGTACGGTGGTGGTGGCGCCAATGGCGGAAGAAGAGAATCAGATCGAAGAATTGTTGTTTTCTTCGAATTTTGCTTGTCCGCATTGCGGTTATTCGGTGGCGGAATTGGAGCCTCGCCTGTTTTCGTTCAATAATCCGGCAGGGGCGTGTCCGACCTGCGACGGCTTGGGCGTGCAGCAATATTTTGATGAAAGCCTAGTGATCCAAAATCCGTCTATTTCACTGGCAAACGGTGCGATTAAAGGTTGGGATCGCCGTAATTTTTACTATTTCCAAATGCTGTCGTCGCTCGCCAAACATTACCAATTCGATATCCAACAACCGTTTGAAGCACTGTCGCCGGCGATCCGCGAAGTGATTTTAAACGGTTCCGGCGACGAGGAAATCGAGTTTCAATATGTCAATGATCGCGGCGATATCACCTTGCGCCGTCATCCGTTTGAAGGCATTTTGAACAATATGGCGCGCCGTTACAAAGAGACCGAATCGACGGCGGTGCGTGAAGAATTGGCGAAAAATATCAGCAATCGTCCTTGCCAAGCCTGCGGCGGCTCACGCTTGCGCACCGAAGCGCGCCATGTGTTTATCGAGCAATTTAATTTGCCGAATGTGGCGGAGCGCAGTATCGGCAATGCGTTGAATTTCTTTGAAAATCTGCAATTGCATGGGCAACGGGCGCAAATTGCGGAAAAAATTTTGAAAGAGATCAAAGAGCGGTTGTCGTTTTTGGTCAATGTCGGTTTGAATTATCTCTCGCTGTCGCGTTCGGCGGAAACCCTGTCGGGCGGCGAAGCGCAGCGGATTCGCCTTGCCAGTCAAATCGGCGCAGGCTTGGTCGGCGTGATGTATGTGTTGGACGAACCGTCCATCGGCTTGCACCAACGCGATAACGAACGTTTGCTGAAAACCTTGATCCATTTGCGCGATTTGGGCAACACCGTGATCGTGGTCGAACATGACGAAGACGCAATTATGGCAGCCGATCATATTATCGACATCGGGCCGGGCGCAGGCGTGCACGGCGGCGAAATTGTCGCCAGCGGTACGGCACGGCAGTTAATGCAAAACCAAGCCTCGCTCACCGGCAAATATCTGTCCGGTGCGGAGAAAATTGAGATTCCGAAAAAGCGCACCAAAGTCAACAAAGAAAAATGGCTCAGTCTGAAAGGCGCGAGCGGTAACAACCTGAAAAATGTTAATTTGGATATTCCGGTCGGCTTGTTCACCTGTATTACCGGCGTATCCGGTTCGGGCAAATCGACGTTGATTAACGATACCCTGTTCCCATTGGCGCAGAACGCCTTGAACCGTGCCGACAATACCCATGTCGCACCGTATAAAAGCATTGACGGTTTGGGGCATTTCGACAAAGTGATCGACATCGATCAAAGCCCGATCGGGCGCACGCCGCGTTCCAATCCGGCGACGTATACCGGGTTGTTCACCCCGATTCGCGAGCTGTTTGCCGGCGTGCCGGAAGCGCGTGCGCGCGGTTATAATCCGGGACGGTTTAGTTTTAACGTGCGTGGCGGACGTTGCGAAGCCTGTCAGGGCGACGGCGTGATTAAAGTGGAAATGCACTTTTTGCCGGATGTGTATGTGCCGTGCGATCACTGTAAAGGCAAGCGTTACAATCGCGAAACCCTTGAAATTCGCTACAAAGGCAAAACCATTCATCAGATTTTAGAGATGACGGTGGAAGAGGGCTTGGAGTTTTTCGCCGCCGTGCCGATGATTGCGCGCAAACTGCAAACCTTAATGGACGTGGGCTTATCCTATATCCGTTTGGGGCAATCTTCGACCACGTTATCCGGCGGGGAGGCGCAGCGGGTTAAATTGGCAACCGAGTTGTCAAAACGCGATACCGGCAAAACCCTGTATATTCTGGACGAACCGACCACCGGCTTGCATTTTGCCGATATCAAACAGTTGTTGGGGGTATTACATCGCTTGCGCGATCAAGGCAATACCATTGTGGTGATCGAACATAATCTGGATGTGATCAAAACCGCCGATTGGATTATCGATCTCGGGCCGGAAGGGGGGGACGGCGGCGGTCAGATTATCGCTCAAGGCACACCGGAGCAGTTGGTCAAAAACGAAGAATCGCATACCGCAAGATTTTTAAAACCGATTTTGGCTAAAAAATAACGCAAAGTGCGGTTGGCGCACAGGCGGATAAATCCGATCCGCCTGTGATTAGGTTGAATTTTACGTTGTGAAAAGGTCTGCTTTTTGGTACATTTAGCACAATTTTTTCGCCCGTCATTTTATATTAATCGCGGCTCAACTTTTTCTCAAATCGGAATTACTATGTTTAAAAAAATTCGTGGTCTATTTTCCAATGACCTCTCCATTGATCTCGGCACGGCTAACACCTTAATTTATGTCAAAGGACAAGGCATTGTCTTAGATGAACCTTCGGTTGTGGCGATTCGTCAAGATCGCGTCGGCTCCCTAAAAAGCATTGCTGCCGTCGGGCGCGAAGCCAAAATGATGTTGGGACGCACCCCGAAAAGTATCGCCGCGATTCGCCCGATGAAAGACGGCGTGATTGCCGACTTTTTTGTAACCGAAAAAATGTTGCAATACTTTATCAAACAGGTGCACCGCAATAATTTTATGCGTCCGAGCCCGCGGGTGTTGGTGTGTGTGCCGGCCGGGGCTACTCAAGTAGAGCGTCGCGCGATTAAAGAATCGGCAATCGGCGCCGGGGCGCGCGAAGTGTATTTAATCGAAGAGCCGATGGCGGCGGCAATCGGTGCGAAATTGCCGGTTTCAACCGCAACCGGTTCAATGGTGATTGATATCGGCGGCGGTACCACCGAAGTGGCGGTGATCTCTCTGAACGGTGTGGTTTATTCGTCTTCGGTACGTATCGGTGGCGACCGTTTTGATGAAGCGATTATTGCTTATGTACGCCGCACGTTCGGTTCTTCCATCGGCGAAGCGACGGCGGAGCGGATTAAACAAGAGATCGGTACCGCATTTATCGAAAATGATGACGAAGTGAAAGAAATTGAAGTTCACGGTCATAATTTGGCAGAAGGTGCGCCGCGCAGTTTCAAATTGACTTCACGCGATGTGTTGGAAGCAATCCAACAACCGTTAAGCGGCATTGTGACGGCGGTGCGTACCGCACTTGAGTCTTGCCCGCCGGAATTGGCGGCGGACATTTTCGAACGCGGCATGGTCTTGACCGGCGGCGGCGCCTTGATGCCGAATATTGATACCTTGCTGTCGCGCGAATCGGGCGTGCCGGTCATCGTGGCGGAAGATCCATTGACGTGCGTCGCACGTGGCGGCGGGGAAGCATTGGATATGATCGATATGCATGGTGGCGATATTTTTAGCGACGACTAATTGCTCGTTGGTTTGAAATACAGGCTTTATTTTTCACAAGTGCGGTTTTGGCGGTCAGCTTAAAACCGCAACTTTTTTAAGCGTAAAGGCATGAAACCAATTTTTTCTAAAGCTCCGCCTTTAGGAATTCGTTTAATTTTAGCGATTATCGCATCGGTGTTATTAATGATCGGTGACGGGCGCACGAGCGGCATGATCCAGCTGCGTAGCCTGATGGAAACCTCAATCAGCGGCATTTTCTATTTCGCCAATATTCCGCGTACCGTGTTGGACGGCGTATCGGATAATCTGGCGGACACCTCCAAGTTACAAATCGAAAATCGGGTCTTGAAAGAACAATTACGTGAAAAAAATGCCGATTTGTTGATTCTCGACCAGTTGAAAGTGGAAAACCAGCGTTTGCGTTTACTGCTCAATTCGCCGTTGCGTTACGATGAATACAAAAAAATTGCCGAAGTGTTGACTACCGAAACGGATATTTACCGTCAGCAAGTGGTGATTAATCAGGGCAGCCGCGACGGCGTTTATGTCGGGCAACCGATTATTGATGAAAAAGGCGTGGTCGGGCAAGTGACCTCGGTTGGCGCCACTACTAGCCGGGTGTTGTTGATCACCGATGTGACCCATTCGATTCCGCTACAAGTATTGCGCAATGATGTGCGCTTAATTGCCAGTGGTACCGGGCGCGGTGACGAATTGCAGTTGGATAATGTACCGCACTCGGTTGATATTGTGAAAGGCGATCTGTTGGTGACGTCCGGTTTGGGCGGACGTTTTCCGGAAGGTTATCCGGTCGCGATTGTCGATTCGGTTTCTACCGATAAACAAAATTATTTTGCGGTGATCACCGCCAAACCGTTAGCTTCGCTCGAACGGTTGCGTTATTTATTGTTATTGTGGCCGGTTAACGACGAACTGCACCGGGCGCAATCACTCTCGCCGGAGGATGTGCGTAATGCCGTACGTCAGCGCCTATCGACCCGCCAAGACGATTTGATGGCGCCGGACGAACTGAATAAAAATGTAAAAGAACCGATCAATCCGAATCAGGCGGAGGAAAACTCCGGACAAGCGGAGGAGTTGGCGCCGGCGGATGCCAATCAGCAACAGCAGGATGCGTTAACGACCGAGGGGAGCCAATAATGCGCAGTAATTGGATTTTTCAGTTTTTAATGATCATTTGCACTTTTTTAGTGGCGTTGGTGATGGAAATAACACCGTGGTCGGCACAATTTCAAGGATATCGCCCTTCTTGGCTGATCTTGGTATTGTTATATTGGGTGTTGGCGATTCCCAATCGAATCAGTATCGGTTGGGCGTTTGTCATCGGCTTGCTGTGGGATTTGAGTTTAGGTTCGATTCTCGGCGTGCACGCATTGGTACTCTCGGTGTTTGCCTATCTCATTGCGTCCAATCACCTCATTCTGCGTAATCTCTCATTGTGGTTACAAAGTATTTTAGTGGTGGTCGCCGTTGTGATAATCCACATCGTGATTTTTCTAATCGAGTTGTTTATGCACAGCGCCCACTTTAACCCGCAAGAATTGATTGGCGCGGCGATCAGCGGAATTTTATGGCCGTGGGTCTTTTTGCTGTTGCGAACTTTGCGGCGTAAATTTCATTTGCGTTAACAGCCGATATGGAATGATTATTGTTGCATAGATGAAAGAAAAAAATTGGCGTTGAAAAATGATATAAAGCCCCTGTTGATGGGGTTTTGGCGTTTTTAGGCATAGTAAAAAATGGCATAGCAGACAAAATTGTTGGTAAAAAGCGGGCTAACGCCTCATACCTAACCATCCAGGGGAAGGGTGTTGTGGCGGAACAATGATAGACACGTTGCTTGATGGAAAGCGAATTTGGGCTGAGAAGAATATAAGCGCAAATTAATCTGACAGCCCGCTGTTTTAAACGGGGAACTGTCAGATTAGGTTTGATCTTCTACAAATCAAGTAACAGGTATTATTTCGAGGTTTGTTTCTCGCGAATTTCCGCCAGTGTTTTGCAGTCGATGCATAAATCGGCGGTTGGACGCGCCTCTAAACGGCGGATACCGATTTCAACGCCGCAAGATTCGCAATAACCGAAATCATCGGTTTCCAATTTAACCAAGGTGTGATCGATTTTTTTCAGTAATTTACGCTCGCGATCACGGTTTCTCAGCACCAAACTGAATTCTTCTTCCTGTGTCGCGCGGTCTGCCGGATCAGGGAAGTTAGCGGCTTCGTCTTGCATTTGCGCGACGGTTTTGCCGGCTTCATTGACAATTTGTTCACGCCATGCGGTCAGGATTTTTTTGAAATGCTCGATTTGCTTTTCATTCATATATTCCTCACCGTCTTGCTCCTGATAAGCATCGACACCAGCCAAAGATAACAGACTCAAAGATGTTTTTGGAGCTACTGCACTCATGATGTTCTCCCCAGAGGATAATTTCAAACGGTGATAAACAACGTGAAAATTACCCATTTATTTAGTCGAAAATTAGAAGAAATTTACAATGATTAAAATTTCATGCCTTTTTAAAGGCGATATAAATAGCAGATGTTAATTCTTTTGGCAAATAAAAAGCGGGTTGCAGCGGTATGATTTTTAGTCATTCGGATAAAGCCATTAAAAAACAAGTGGTTAAAAAAGTAAATAAAATCTATGTTTTGCGATCCAGATCGCAAAAATAATCTAAGCTACTATTCTAGTTGGCTTTTGTTATTTCACACTGTTTTTCTGTGAACCTGTGGAAATGACTAAATTAATGAAATTATCGTATCTTGCCGTCTGTTGGTTGTTAAGTCTGTGTCAACTCTTTTTTATTCCGGCGGCTTGGCTTGCGGATTATCCGCTGCTGTTTATCGCGGCATTGGGTTTGTTGTTGCCGGCATGGCTGCGTCGATATTATCGCTACCGCACTTACTTTTGGTTTGGGGGCTGTCTGCTGTTTTTCGCCGGTTATCAGCAGCATTATCTGAATGAGGTTTTGCGGCAGGGGGAAAAAATCGCGCAACTACAACACACCGCGCTGGAAAATCAGGTGAAAATTATCGGCTTGCGCCAATTGTCGCCCAATTTGCAGCTGGTGGCGGAGGTGGATTTGACGGCGTATCAGTTAGGCAAGCAGAAAGTGCATTTGAATTGGCAAGCCGAACAATCCCCGCAATTAGGCGACATTTGGCGAGTGCGCTTGACGTTGCGTCCGCTCAGCTCACGTTTGAATGAAGGCGGGTTTAACCGCCAGCGCTGGTTATTGTCGCAATCGGTGTTTGCTTCGGCGACGGTGAAACAGGCGGCGTTAATCCGTAGCGAAGCAAATTGGCGGCAACGTTTGCTGGCGCGCACGATTGAACAAACGGAACATTTGCCTTATCAAGGCGTGATGTTGGCGTTGGCATTCGGTGAACGGGCGTGGCTGAACAGTGAGGATTGGCAGTTATTCCGTGAAAGCGGCACGGCGCACTTGATTGCGATTTCCGGCTTGCATATCGGGTTGGTGGCGGGATTGGTGTGGGGCATGGCGCGGATACTGCAATATATTGCGATACGCCTATTTGCAACCCCAAGTGCGGTTTCGCACCGCCTGCCGCACTTGTTTGCGTTAAGCGCGGCGGTTTTTTATGCCTATTTAGCGGATTTTTTGCTTCCGACCGAACGCGCGTTGTGGGCGTATGCGTTTTGGTTGTTGTTGATTTTTAGCCGCATTTATTTGCCGCCGTGGAAATTATTACTCTTCGTGGTGGCTTGGTTGAGCTGGCTCGATCCCTTGAGCGTACTGAATGAAAGTTTTTGGCTCTCTTGCGGCGCTGTGTTGATCTTGTGTTTTTATTACGCCTTTTTTCCGTTAAGCAATATGCAATGGCGCGGGCGCGGGTTGCGGCAATTCGTACCAAGTGCGGTCTATTGGTTGTTGGGCTTAGTGCATTTGCAACTCGGCTTATTGCTGTTGTTTACCCCGCTGCAAATTTTCATTTTTCATGCCATGCCGTTAGGTGCATTGTGGAGCAATCTGCTGCTGGTGCCGATTTTCAGTCTTGTGTTAGTCCCGCTGATTTTATTGGCGTTATGCTTGAATTTCTTTTTTAATGCGGTTTGGTTGTGGCAAATCGTCGATATTGTTTTGCAGCGGAGTTTACACCTCTTGGCGCAGTTGCCGAATGCTTACCTAACGCTATCCAATCAGCAACAACAGCTAATATTATCCGTTTGTTTTGGCGTGGTATTCTGTTTGCTGTTTCATCGTTACCGCACTTTGGATTTTTCCGTGCTAAAAACGCCCAATCAGGCGGCATTTCGCCGCGCGTTATACTTAAGCGGCGGTGCGGCGGTGATAACCGTAAGCCTGTTGCTGTTCAAGCCACTCAGCCAAGCGGACTGGCGCTTGGAAATGCTGGATGTCGGGCAGGGCTTGGCGATGTTGTTGGTGAGTGATGATCAAGCGACGCTGTTTGATACCGGGCAAGCGTGGCAGGGCGGCAGTATGGCGGAAACGGAAATTTTGCCTTATTTGCGGCGGCAAGGCTTGAATTTGCAGCAAATTATCGTCAGCCACGACGACAACGATCATGCCGGCGGTGTGCCCGCGCTGCTTAATGCTTTTCCAAATGCGCTGTTGATCCAAGCCTCAACGAAAGATTATGGCGCGCAGCGGCGGCGGTTTTGTCATCAGGGCGTTCGCTGGCAATGGCAAGGGTTTGAATTTGAAGCGCTGGCGCCGATGGCAACGGTTGTAACCGCGAAAAATCAGGATTCGTGTGTGTTACTGGTCGGGCGTGATCAACTGCGGTTTGTATTAAGCGGCGATATTGCGGTCGAGACCGAAAAAAGATTGGCGGCACAAATCGGCAAAATCGATTGGTTGCAAGTGGCACACCATGGCAGTAACAGTTCGAGCAGTTGGTTATGGCTGGCTAAACTGCAACCGAAAATAGCCCTGATTTCCAGTGGATTGCATAATCGATGGCGTTTGCCGCATTCGGCGGTATTGGCGCGTTTGCAACAGATGAAAAGTGCGGTTTACAACACCGCACTTGACGGGCAAATCAGGATAACGGTGCAAAACGGACGCTGGCAAATTCACACCGTCCGCAACCGCCTTGTGCCATGGTATCAGATAATTATTGGCTTAGACAAAGAAATACAGTTAGAATAAGCCAATTTTACGCTCGATAATCTCAAACCGGAGCGATAACAATGTATTGGAATCCGTGAAAATGGAAGATAAAGACTTTTCTACCGCCAAAACCTTCAAACGCCTATGGCCGATGATCCTGCCGTTTAAATCGGGCTTGATCGCCGCCGCTATCGCCTTGATTATTAACGCCTTAACTGACGCCGCCTTGATTTCGATGTTGAAACCGTTGCTGGATGACGGCTTCGGCAAAGCCGATACCGATTTCCTGAAATGGATGGCGGTGTTTGTAGTGGTGCTGATTTTCTTCCGCGGGTTGAGTAATTTCATTTCCACTTATTGTTTGGCGTGGGTATCGGGCAAGGTGATTATGACCATGCGCCGCCGCTTGTTCAAACACATGATGTATATGCCGGTCAGCTTTTTCGATAATAATTCTTCCGGCAAGTTGCTGTCGCGTATTACCTATGATTCGGAGCAAGTTGCGTCATCTTCCTCCGGCGCCTTGGTCACGATTGTGCGTGAGGGGGCTTATTTACTCTCGCTGTTAGGCGTGATGATTTACACCAGTTGGCAATTGTCGGTGGTGCTGTTTATTATCGGTCCGATGATTGCGGTGCTGATCCGTGTGGTCTCGAAACACTTCCGCCGCTTGAGCAAAAATATGCAGACTTCGATGGGGGAATTGACCTCTTCCGCCGAGCAAATGCTGAAAGGGCATAAGGTGGTGCTGTCGTTCGGCGGGCAAAAAGTAGAGGAAGATCGCTTTAACCATGTCAGCAACGATATGCGTCGCAAAGGCATGAAAATGATGATGGCATCGGCGATTTCCGATCCGGTGGTGCAACTGATCGCCTCGTTTGCGCTGGCAATCGTGCTGTATTTGGCAACCGTGCCGAGCATTATGAGCCAGAATCTGACCGCCGGTTCGTTTACCGTGGTGTTTTCTTCGATGTTGGCGATGATGCGTCCGCTAAAATCGCTGACCAATGTTAATGCGCAATTTCAACGCGGTATGGCAGCGTGTCAAACGTTGTTTTCCATTATGGATTTACCGACCGAAAAAGATCAGGGCAGTTTGGAAAAAGAGAAAGTGGACGGCAATGTCAGCTTCAAGCATGTTTCTTTCCATTATCAGGGCAAAGAGCAGAATGTATTGCAGAACGTCTCGTTTGAGGTGAAAGCGGGCAGCACCGTGGCGCTGGTCGGGCGTTCCGGTTCGGGCAAATCGACGATTGCCAATTTATTAACCCGTTTTTATGATATTGAACAAGGCGAAATTCTGCTTGACGGGCACAATATTAAAGAATATAGCCTTGCCAATTTGCGCACACATTGCGCGCTGGTGTCGCAGCAGGTGCATTTGTTTAATGACACCGTCGCCAATAATATCGCCTATGCCGCCGCCGAAAAATATAGCCGTGAGCAGATTATCGAGGCGGCAAAAGCGGCGCACGCGTTGGAGTTTATTGAAAGCCTGCCGCAAGGCATGGATACCGAAATCGGCGAAAACGGGGTGATGTTATCCGGCGGACAGCGCCAGCGCTTGGCGATTGCGCGCGCCCTATTGCGCAATGCGACGGTGTTGATTTTGGATGAAGCGACTTCGGCGTTGGATACCGAATCCGAACGTGCCATTCAGGCGGCAATTGACGGTTTGCGCCATAATCGCACCATTATTGTGATTGCCCACCGTTTATCGACGATTGAGAATGCCGATGAAATTTTGGTGGTTGATCACGGGCAAGTGATTGAGCGCGGCAGTCATCAACAATTGTTGGCGGCGGGTAAGGCTTATGCCCAACTGCATAAATTGCAATTTAGTCAATAAGCGAAAAATCACCGCAAAACACAAAAATCAGAAAATAGAGGCGTGGATATGAATTTTTGGTACCAAAAAGATCGCTGGGCGCGTATGTCTGCGTGGTTGCTTGCGCCGTTGTCATTGTTGTTTTGGGGCATTACCGCACTTCGTCGCACAGCGTATCGTACCGGCATTTTTAAATCCTGGAAAGCGCCGGTGCCGGTGGTGGTGATTGGTAATTTGTCGGTCGGCGGCAACGGCAAAACGCCGTTTACCATTTGGTTGGCGCGGCAATTGCAGCGGCAAGGTTTGAAAGTCGGCGTGGTTTCCCGAGGCTATGTGCCGGGCAATAATGAAGTCAAAAATTATCCGCAACTGGTCAATCCCAACTCCAATCCGGCGGAAGTCGGCGATGAGCCGGTGCTGATGGCGCGGCGTAGTGGCGCAAAGATCGCGGTTTCCCCCAACCGCCGCCGGAGTATCGAATTATTGCATAAAGCTTATCATATCGATGTGATTTTGAGCGATGACGGCTTGCAGCATTATGCGTTGCAACGCGATGTCGAAGTGGTGATTGTCGACGGAGAACGGCGTTTCGGTAACGGTTTTTTGATGCCTGCCGGACCGTTGCGCGAATTACCGAGCCGCTTGAAACAAGCTGATGCGGTGGTGTGCAATGGCGCGGCGGCACAGGCACAGGAAATCCAAATGCGCTTACGGGCCAACGTGGCGGTCAATTTGCTGACGCAAGAAGAACGCCGGCTAAGCGATTTTATCGGACAACCGCTTGTTGCCATGGCGGCAATTGGCAATCCGCAACGTTTCTTTAATATGCTGAATAGCTTGGGCTTGAATGTGGTGAAACAGAAAGCGTTTGTCGATCATGCCAAGTTGTCGCCAGAAAAGCTCAACAACTTAACCAAAGCAGAGCAGAGCTTGTTTATGACCGAGAAAGACGCAGTGAAATGCCATAAATTTGCGCGCGAAAACTGGTGGTATGTGCCGGTGGAAGCCGAACTGGAGCCGACAATCAATACAATCGTAGCGAAGATTATGCAAGAGGTGAAAGGTGAATAATAAAATGTTACAGGTGCTTGCCTGTCCGCGCTGTCATGCCAAATTACAGTATGACAAACAACAGCAGCGCTTAATTTGCGAATTTGAAAAATTGGCCTATCCGATTGAAAACGGGATTCCGGTGTTGCTGCCGGAAAGCGGCGTTGCCATAGAACCGGAGAAGGAATAAGCAATATGACTAAATTTAGTGTGATTATCCCGGCGCGTTATGCCTCCTCCCGCTTGCCGGGCAAACCGCTTGCCGATATTGCCGGCAAACCGATGATCCGACATGTATGGCAACAAGCGCAAAAATCCGGTGCCGAGCGAATTATTATTGCCACCGATCATGCCGAAGTGGCGGCGGTTGCGCGTAGTTTCGGGGCGGAGGTGTGCATGACGTCGGAAAAACACAATTCCGGCACCGAGCGTTTAGCCGAAGTGGTGGCAAAGTGCGGTTTGGCGGCAGATGAGATTATTGTCAATGTGCAAGGCGACGAGCCGTTGATTCCACCGGCGATTATCCGCCAAGTGGCAGAAAATTTAGCCGACAATCCGGTGAAAATGGCAACCCTCGCGGTCAAGATTGACGACGCGGAAGAGCTGTTTAATCCGAATGTGGTCAAAGTGCTGACCGATCAAAACGGCTTTGTATTATATTTCTCGCGCGCCGTGATTCCGTGGGATCGCGATCAATTTGCCGCGTTGAACAAAGGCGAGATCAGCAAAGCCGAGCTGAATTTGGCAAAAAGCAGCTATTTGCGCCATATCGGGCTGTATGCTTATCGTGCCGGATTTATTCGGCAATATATCGAGTGGCAGCCGACCGCACTTGAGCAGATTGAATCGTTAGAGCAACTGCGCGTGTTGTGGTACGGCGAAAAAATTCATCTGGCGTTGGCAAATGAAGTACCGGCGGTCGGCGTGGATACGTTTGAGGATCTGGAAAAGGTTCGTCAAATTTTAAGTAAGTAATTAGGGAAAAAATTATGTTAGACAAAATCTTAGGTTCAGTGGTTTCCGGTGTGTTAGGCGGCGAAGCCGGCAAACAAGGGCAGGCAATGGCGGTTATCAATGAGCTGTTGGTTTCACAAGGCGGCATTCAAGGCATTCTAGCCAAATTCCAGCAAGGCGGATTGGACGATCTGCTGCAATCTTGGTTGGGAACCGGGGAAAACAAACGCATTTCTCCGACCCAAATCGAAGATGTGTTCGGCAAACAAGAGTTGCAGCAAGCGGCACAACAAGCCGGGGTGAAAGACGAAGCGGAAGCCTCGGATTTGCTGTCGCAATTTCTGCCGCAAATCGTGGACAAACTCAGTCCGAACGGTGCGTTGGATAAAAATGCCGATAACGATTTGTTGTCAAAAGGCATTCAATCGGTATTGAATAACTTTTTGAAATAGCCGATTTCCCTTCCTCCGCCTGCAGAGGGAGGGAAAATTTGATTTAATATAAAACGCACCCTATGTTTGACGCCAAACGCTTTCTTGCCGAAGTTACCACCGAGCCCGGTGTGTATCGCATGTATGATGATGACAACGAAATCATCTATGTCGGCAAAGCCAAAGATCTGAAAAAACGCCTTTCCAGTTATTTTCGTAAAAATCTCACCAGTAAAAAAACCGAAGCGTTGGTGGCACAAATCGCCCAGATTGACGTGACTGTGACTCACTCGGAAACCGAAGCGCTGCTGCTCGAACATAACTACATCAAAAAATACCAACCGAAATATAACGTACTGCTGCGCGACGACAAATCCTATCCGTTTATTTTGCTGACCAAAGAACGCCACCCGCGTTTGACCGCCTTTCGCGGCAGCCACAAAATCGCCGGCGAGTATTTCGGGCCTTATCCCAATGCCGGCGCGGTGCGGGAAACCTTATCATTACTGCAAAAACTGTTTCCGGTGCGCCAATGTGAAGACACCACCTACCGCAACCGTTCGCGTCCTTGTCTGCAATACCAAATCGGGCGCTGTTCCGCGCCTTGCGTCAGCGGCTATGTCAGCGATGAAGACTACAACCAACAAGTCGATTATGTGCGTCTGTTCCTGCAAGGCAAAGATCAACAGGTGACGCAACATCTGGTGGCGCAAATGGAACGGGCGAGCGTACAACTGGATTTTGAAAAAGCCGCACTATATCGCGACCAAATCCAAGCGGTGCGTACGGTGACGGAAAAACAATTTGTCTCCAACCAAAATACCGACGATCTGGACATTATCGCAATTGCCTATCAGCATGGGATTGCCTGTATCCATGTGCTGTTTATCCGCCAAGGCAAGGTGCTGGGCAGCCGCAGTTATTTCCCGAAAATTCCGAGCCATACCGCACTTGATGAGGTCAGCGAAACGTTTTTCGGACAGTTTTATTTGCAAGGTGCACAAGGGCGCAGTATTCCGAAAAAAATTATCACCAATCGCCAATTGGAGCAAAAAAGCGCACTTGAAACCTTGCTTAGCCGGCAAGCCGGGTTTCAGATCACGATTCAGGATAACGCCAGAGGCAAACAATCGAAATTTTTACACTTGGCGCAAATGAACGCCGACATTGCACTGACCGATCAGCTCAAACAGCGCGGACGGATCAAAGAACGTTACCAAGCATTATGCGAGCGGTTAGGGCTGCGTGAAATCAAACGCATGGAGTGTTTCGATATCAGTCACACCATGGGCGAACAGACCGTGGCGTCGTGCGTGGTGTTCAATCAAGACGGACCTTATAAAGCGGATTACCGTCGTTTTAATATCAGCGGCATAACGCCGGGCGACGACTACGCCGCAATGGAAAAAGCGTTACTCAAACGCTATAACAAACCGTTAGAGCCGGAAAAAATTCCCGATATTATCTTTATCGACGGCGGCAAAGGGCAGTTGAATCGTGCATTGGAGGTATTCGCCAATCTGAACGTGGAATGGGATAAAACCCGACCACTGTTGATTGGTGTCGCCAAAGGCGTGGAGCGCAAAGCCGGCTTGGAAACACTGATTATCAGCAGACAAGATCGCGAATTACATCTGCCGACCGACAGCTTGGCATTGCATTTAATCCAACATATCCGCGACGAATCCCACCGCCATGCCATTGGCGGACATCGTAAAAAACGGCAAAAAGCCTTCGCCCAAAGTGGTTTGGAATCGATCGCAGGTATCGGCAGCAAACGCCGCCAAGCATTGTTGAAATACTTCGGCGGTATGCAAGGCGTAAAAACCGCCAGTATCGAAGAACTGGCAACCGTGCCGGGTATTTCGCGCAAAATGGCGGAAGTGGTGTTTGCCAGTTTGCGGGAGTAGATTGTCCGGTTAAAAATAGGTTATCACGGCATGATTTTTTTATTTGCTTTGTTTATTAGGTGTTAATAAATTCAGTCGGGTTACTTAAATGAAGTGTTTTCCCTTTACATTTTTGTGTATTTTATTTAAATTAAAACGCTTTTTGAATAAATTATCCGGATAAGATCATGCTTTTATATCGCAATATTCAATCTTTTTTACCTAAAATCAGTGTTATTTTTCTTCTTATTACCGTTTTTTCTTCATCAATATCAGCCGTAGAGCCGCCTGCGCAAAACACCGAGCAAACTCGAAATCAAATGGATTTGGACGCCCGACAACAACAACGCCAGCAGGAACAAACCCTTTCAATTCAACGGCAACAAATCAATCATCCGGAAGTGCGGTTTCAAAGCGATATCGAAACCACTCAAGAACGCCCCCTGTTAATTCCCGAAGCCCAATGCCTGACCATTTCCGAACTTTACCTGACTAACCTCGAACTTACCCAAACTGACATGACTGCATACGCTTTAAAAGGTGTACGACCGCCGAGAAGCCAATTCGATTGGGCGTTGGATGCGGTGTATCAAGCACGGGATTTTTCCCTGCCGCATTGTATCGGCGGTGAAGGCATCGGCATTCTGATTAATCGGATTCAAAACGCGATTATCGAAAAGGGTTTTGTCACCACGCGGGTGTTGGTGCAGCCGCAGGATTTACGCAGCGGGAAGCTGATTCTCACCGTGATTCCCGGCAAAGTAAGGCAAATTCAATTACGGGATAACAGCGATTATCCTAAGGCGACGTTGGCAACGGTGTGGTTTGCGTTGCCGACGAAAAGCGGGGCGTTATTGAATATCCGCGCTATCGAACAGGGCTTGGAAAACCTGAAACGCCCGCCGCACGCCGATGCCGATATCCAAATCATCCCGGCGCAAGGCGATGGCGCGCAGCCGGGCGAAAGTGATTTGCAGATTGATTTTCAACAGCGCTTTCCTTATCGCTTGTCTTTATCGTTGGACGATAGCGGCAGCAAAGCGACCGGGCGGTTGCAGGGCACGGCAACGGTGTCGATTGAAAACATGTTGTCGTTGAACGATCTGTTTTACGCTTCTTTTACACACAGTTTCAAACGCGGCAGCGATGATGACGGTGCGCGCGGCAGCAACAATACCAGCCTGTATTACGGCGTGCCGTGGAAAAATTGGCTGTTGAGCGTGTCCGGGTCACAATATGATTACCACCAAACGGTGTTTGGCCCGTTCACCGATTATGAATATGCCGGCAAAAGCACCCATTTGAATGCCAACCTTTCCCGGACGTTATATCGTGACGGCAGCCGCAAAACGACGGCGACAGTTGGTGTCTGGCATCGCCGCACCGCGAACTTTGTGGATCGGTCGGAAATCGATGTGCAACGTCGGCGCATGGCAGGTTGGCAAATCGGGCTGAATCACCGTGAATATCTCGGCAGTGCCACCTTAGATTTCTCCTTCGACTATAAACGCGGCACCGGCGCCAACCGTTCGCTGGCGGCGCCGGAAGAGGCGCATGGCGAAGGCACGTCGCGCCCGAAAATCATCAGTGCCGAAATCAGCTTCAAGCAACCGTTCAAACTGGGCGAACAGCCGTGGCAATTGAGTACCGGTTGGCGCGGGCAATGGAACAAAACCCCGCTTGTTCCGCAAGACCGCTTGAGTATCGGCGGGCGTTACACGGTGCGCGGTTTTGACGGCGAATTGACCTTAAGCGGTGACCGCGGCTGGTTATGGCGCAATGAATTGGCGTGGAATGTGATGACAAGCGGACATGAGCTGTACCTTGCCATCGACAAAGGTGTGGTGCGCGGGCGCAGTACGGCCAAGCTTCTGGGTCGTCATCTGGTTGGCGGGGCGGTCGGTTTGCGCGGTAATCTGTGGGGCTTGGATTATGCGTATTTTATCGGTACGCCTATTCATAAGCCGCAAGGTTTCCGTACCGGCCATGTAACCACCGGATTTAGTCTGAGTTATCAGTTTTAATCCAAGTCGCCAGAGTAAAAAAGAAGAAAGTAGTAAAAGTAGTAAAAGAAGAAAACAGTAAACGTAAAAGGAACATCCTATGAACAAGCATCTTTACCGCCTGATTTTCAGCAAAAGCCAACAACGTGTGGTTGTGGTGTCTGAAATGGCCACCCGCGAGGGCAAAGCCAAAGGCGAGGGCGGACAGATGGTTGCGGAGGAGGTGGGCCGTTTTACTTTTTTAACCCAAGGCTGGCGGCTAAGTGCGGTCAATCTCAGTTTATTTACCGTGTTGGGCTTTTTGTTGGTGAGCAATGTCTCCGCCAATGAACTGCAAATTCGCGCCGACCAAAGCGCACCGAAAAACCAGCAGGCGATTATATTGCAAACGGCGAACGGTTTGCCGCAGGTGAATATCCAAACCCCGAATGACAAAGGCTTGTCGCATAATAAATACCAACAGTTCGATGTCGATACCCAAGGCGCGATTCTGAACAACAGCCGCACCGAAGTGCAAACCGAACAAGGCGGGTGGGTGCAGGGCAATCCCTATCTGGCACGCAGCGAAGCCAAGGTGATTCTGAATGAAGTCAATTCCAACAACCCGAGCCAACTGAAAGGTTATGTCGAAGTCGCCGGCAAGCGTGCCGAGGTGATTATCGCCAACCCGTCCGGCATTCATTGCGAAGGCTGCGGCACGATTAACGCCGGCCGCACCGCCTTGACCACCGGCAAGGTGGAACTGGAAAACGGGATGGTGAAAGGCTATCAAGTCGAGCAAGGCAAAGTCACCGTTTCCGGGCGCGGCATGGACACCAGCCGTTCCGATTACACCGATATTATTGCGCGAGAAACCGAAATCAATGCGGGCATTTGGGCGAAAGAACTGAAAGTCACCACCGGCATAAACAAGGTCTCGGCGGACAATCAATCGGTGCAAGTCATTCATAAAAGCAAACAAAACGACACGGAACAGCCGGCACAAACCGTGCGCTATGCGGTGGACGTATCGGAATTGGGCGGGATGTATGCCGGCAAAATCCACTTGGTCGGCACCGAAGAGGGCTTGGGCGTGCGCAATGCCGGGCATATCGGCGCGACCCAAGGCCATGTGCGGATTGATTCGCAGGGGCAGATTGTCAATAGCGGCTTTGTCGGCGCACAGCAAGACGTCAAGCTGAGTGCAAAACATCAAATAGAAAACCGCGGCACGGTTTATACGCAACAAGGTGATGTGCAGCTGCAAAGCCAAACCCAAGGTATCGACCAACGCGGCAGCGTGATTGCCAAAGGCGATTCACAAAGCAAGGGCAAAGTGCGGTTGCAGGCAAAAGGCAAGATAGCCCAGCAGGGCGAAACCTTCGCCGAAAGTGATATCACCTACCAAGCCAACCAGATTGAAGCTGGAAAATCCGCCGTGCTTGCCGCCGGCGTGCGCTTTGAACAAACCGAAAACGGTGAACGCAAAACCCTGAATGCGGCAAGCGAAAGTGGTAAAAACCTGACCTTAACCGCCGAGCAACGTGCGGTGGCGCAGGGGCAGAATCTGGCGTCGGGGCAGATTAGCGTACAAGCCGAACAGATTGATTTAAATAATAGCCAAACCAGCGCCAACCGCCTACAGGTCGAAGCGCGCAGTGGTGCGATTACTGCGGACAACAGTATCATCCGCAGTGAAACCAGTGCTGAATTCCGCACCCCGACCGCACTTTCCACCCAAGGGGCGAATCTGAATGCCGAGCAACTGCATATTCAGGCGTACACTGTCAACAATGACGGCGGCAGTTGGCAGCAACGCAGCACACAAGCCTTCAACCTTGATTTGCAAGGAGGATTAAGTAACTGGCAAGGGCAAATCAGCAGTGCCGGCGATATCAATCTGAAAACGGCATGGCTGAACAACCAGCAGGGATTACTCGAAGCCAACGCGAATCTTAACCTAAACACCCAACAGGGCGGGTTGAATAACCGACAGGGCACGCTCAGCAGTCAACAGAACCTCACACTGAACAGCGGTGTATTGAATAACCAGGGTGGTTTGGTACAAAGTGGGGGCAGAATGGTGATGACAACGGCTGATTTTCATAATCAACAAGGGATAGTCAGTAGCTTATCTGATATTCAACTGGATAGCCAACAATACGCCTTGAACAATAAGCAGGGCAAACTGATTGCGGATAAGACGCTTCAACTATTCACCGGCGCGCTTGATAATCAAGGCGGAGTTATTCGGTCATTGCAGCAACTTGCTATTGTTGCTACGGAGGTTATTAATAATCGGAAAATCTCGGATAACGGCTCTCTGATCCAGGCTGGTAATCAGTTAAAGTTGACAACCAAACATTTGGATAATCGTGATACCAAAGCGACTACAGAAAAACCAAAGCAAGGGATATTAGCATATGATTTAGACTTCTTTACCGAGACGGTCAATAATAAGAGGGGCGGTATTTATAGTACGGCAAGCTTAGAGGGGAATATTCGACAAACATTGGATAATCGCGATGGAGAAATTTTCTCACTGGATGAGTTGGCTTTACAAGGAGATTTGCTTGCCTTGTATAACCAGCAAGGACAGATTGAAAGTCGAGGTCATTTAACACTCCATTTAGATCGTTTCATAAATGAAGGTAATATCAAAACTCAAGCGGATGCGGATATTGTGCATCGACAGGATTTAACCTTAAATCAGGCGTTTCAAGTTGATGGTATTCTGAATCTCTCGCTTGATGGTAATTTTAATAATCGTACAAAGCTGATTACTGGTAGGGGGTTGCATATCAAGGCGAAGCAGCTTGATAATCCATTTGGTCGGGAACTTAGCGCAATGAATACATATATTTCCGCCGAGCATATTATCAATCGCGGTTTGATTGATGGTGATGTCAACGTGCTTAAAACAACACAGTTGGATAATATCGGTACAGGACGGATTTATGGCGGGCACCTCTCGCTCCAAGCAACGACACTGCGAAATGATCATGAAACTGTAAACGATGAGACGAAATCGGCGACGATAGCGGCGCGAGAGCAGTTGGATTTGGCCGGTGATAAGATCATCAATAAAGATGGCGCAATAATTTTTAGTTTAGGACATCTTTATTTTGGTACACGGTTAAATGACAGAAATAATGCTACGGGTGCAGGGGCAACTATTACGAATGCAAACGGCGTGATTGAAGCGTTGGGCAATATTGTTTTTAATCATGCTAATGTAAAAAATCTGCATCAGTATCTAGAAACGGAAATTAAAGAAGTTTCTCGAACGTCGATTTACGAATACAGCTTAGATGCGGCTTCTCAACGCTGGCGAAAAGGCGTTGATTCCGTTGAAGTGATTCGAAAGGATAATCAAGGTGGAGGCGGTCTTTTTGGTAATGCAAAAGTCCGTGATTTGTATGCATTAAAAACCCCTGATGGTGGTGAACATGAGAACTGGATGGAATATGACTATACGCGAGTTATCGAACGCACGCAGGTCTTACCGCCACGTTATGCGGAAGGACGCATTTTAAGCGGTGGTAATATTGATTTTGGCGCAGGCAATGTCACTAATCAAAACAGTAAAATTATTGCTGCCGGTCATTTTTTATCCGAAGCGGGAAAGTTTATTGACAATATAGAAACCCCGGGTATCGAACGAACAACCGAGTTAGGTAAAGTGCATCATAAAACCAAAGGACGCAAGTGTGTAAAAAATATTCCGCTTGTAGGTTGTATCGATCATGCCGATACGACGAATACCGCGACGAGACGTTATGCACCACAGATACCGGATAAATCAATTAAGCTTGGTGTATTTGACTATGCGCAATCGGCACAGGAAAAATGGCAGACAGTGTCGGGACAGATAAATAAAACGATTCAAACGCAGACGGCAAATCAAGCGGCAACTCTTACCCTCAATACCAAATCATTGAGTGAAGTAACCGTACAGACTGTGTTCGACACCTTTACAATCCGAACCTATTCCCCGATTCTCACCCTACCGCAGGCGAGTTTGTACAAAATTAATCCGGCGACAAACAGTCATGTTTTGGTGGAAACCGATCCGCAATTTGCCAACCGTCGCCAATGGCTCAGTTCTGATTATATGTTTGATGCTTTGCGTAGCGATCATGCCAATATGCATAAACGTTTGGGGGACGGTTTTTATGAGCAACGTTTGATTAATGAACAGATTAATCAATTGACCGGACGGCGTTTTTTAGGCAATTACCAATCGGATTATGAGCAATACAAAGCCTTGATGGATAGCGGAATCAAATATGCCGAACAGTTTGGCTTAATTCCCGGCATAGCGCTGAGCGAAGCGCAAATGAAAGAGCTGACAACGGATATGGTTTGGTTGGTCAAACGCGAAGTGCGGTTAGCCGACGGCAGCACAAGCACCGTATTGGTGCCGCAGGTGTATATTGTGGCGCGGGATAGCGATGTGACTGCACGCGGCGCGGTGATTTCCGCCAACCGGATTATAGCCAATACCACCGGCGATATTGAAAACAGCGGTGTGATTGCCGGGCGGCAGTTGACCGCACTGTCGGCGGAGAATATCCGCAATCTGGGCGGTACATTACAAGGCGGGCAGTTATTGCTGGAAGCCCGGCAGGATCTGACAAACCTCGGCGGCAGTTGGCTGGCGGATAAAACACTGTCGGCACAGGCAAAAAATATCCAGATTGAAAGCACATTGTCTGAAACCGAAGACAGCGGTGAGTTTTATAAAAAAGGCTTAAATCAACTCGCCAAAGTGCGGTTGAACGACCATGACGGCGAACTGATTTTCCGCAGCCAAGAGGATATTACCATTAAAGGCGCAACTTTTGATATTGCCGGTAAAACGACGATTAATGCCGGCAATCAATTGAATTTAGGCACGCTGACTACCGAAAATAAAGAACACTATAATTTTAATGATGACAACTACTATCGACTGCATCAAACGGCAGAAGTCGGTAATCAATTGAATTTTAATGGTGACGCGATATTGACCGGCAAAAACGAGGTTGTTATTCGTGGTAATCAGATTCACGGCGACGGGAAATTGCTTGTTGCTTCGCAGGGTAATATCCGGATTGAGGAAGCCCGGCAAACAGAACAACTCTCCTCTGCGTCTAAAACCAGCAGTAAGGGGTTGTTGAGTAAAACCACGGAAATCAGAAAACACGATCACGATTATGATTTGGCGGTTGGCTCGCAAATTGATGCGAAAAAGATATTGATTCAGTCCAAACAAGGCGATGTCAAGATTATCGGCAGTGATGTCGTTGCTGAAGATACGATGTTGATTCAGGGCAAAAATGTATCGATTGTCGAAGCGGAAAATCGAATGAGAGAGGAGAATTTCAGCCAAACCACGAAAAAAGGAGTAATGAGCAGCGGAGGGTTTGGTTTTACGATTGGTTCGCGCCAAACCACCTTGGAAACGGATAACCGCAAATATTATTCTCGCGCTAGCCAGGTCGGCACGTTGAATGGCGATATGTTGGTGGTTGCCGAAAAGGACTATTTGCAACGTGGCAGTGCCGTGACCTCGGTTGCCGGTGATACTCAGGTTCAAGCCAAACGGATTAATATTACCGCGGCGGATGATCGATATGAAACCGATCAAAAATATACTTTTGAACAAAAAGGTTTGACGGTGGCAGTGAATGTGCCGGCGTTACAAGCCGTACAAAGTGCGGTAGAAACGGTGAAAAACATCGGCGGCAGCAAAAATGATCGTATTAATGCAATGGGCGCGGCTAATGCGGCTTGGGACAGTTATAAAGCCGGTAAAGATTTGAAAGCGTTAGGGGAAGGGCTGGCGAATGGTGACATGCCAGCACAAAATGTCAGTGTCTCCATCACCTATGGCGAGCAGAAAAATATTAATCAAACCCATACGCAAGGCAATACCGCAAACAGCAGTAAGTTGCATGCCGGCGGCAAAGCGTTGCTGATTACGACGGGAGAGAAAGACACCTCGCATATTCATATCAAAGGCTCGGATGTCGCCGGACTTGAGGGGACGGTGCTGCAAACGGCAGGTAAAATTGATATTGCGGCAGCCGAGCAGAATCATCAAGAACGAAGCAAAAACAGCTCACAGGGTTGGAATGCGGGCGTTGCCGTCAGCTATGGCAGTGATGGTTTTGCTTTTGGCGTAACTGCCGGAGGTAATGTAGGCAGAGGCTACGGCAATGGTGATGAGCGCACTTGGGTCAATAGCCATGTTGGTTTGCAAGAGAGCAACACCACAATCATCAGCGGCGGTGACACGCATATTGTCGGCGGGGTGGTGCGTGGCAAAGGGGTACACACTGACATCGGCGGCGATTTAACGATTGCCAGCTTACAAGACAGCTTGCAATATAAAGGCAAGCAACAAAATGTCAGCGGTCAAATCACGGTAGGCTACGGCGTATCAGGCTCGGCGAGTTATAACCAATCGAAGATAAATGCGGATTATGCCAGTGTGCAAGAACAATCCGGCATTTTTGCCGGAGATGACGGCTACCAAGTGGCGGTGAAGGGGCATACTGAATTGAGCGGCGGCTTAATCACCTCAACGGCACAGGCGGAATCGGAGGGAAAAAACCGTTTCCGCACAGGCACGATAGGTTCTCGGGATATTGAAAACCATGCCAATTACAAAGGCAGTACGCTCGGAGTGAGTGGCGGTTTCAGTGTCGGCGGCGGCGAGAGCGCTAAAGAAGTCGGCGGCGTGAAGTTAGCTCCGCAGGGTCAAAATTATGCCCAACAAGAGGGCGACCCGAATGGCGGTAAGGGCAAAACCGACGTCAGCATGGGAATCGGTTTCGGTTCAGACAGCAGCAGTGCCGGCGGTGTCACCCGCAGTGGTATCAACACCCGCAATATTGAGATAACCGACAGTGTTGCACAGCAAACCCGCACAGGCAAAAGCGCAGAAACGGCATTGCGCGCTCTGCAAACGGATATCACCACGGAAAGTGCGGTAGCGCGCTCAGGCAGGGTGAGCAACCAATTTGATAAAGACGCCTTGCAAAAAGAGCTGGATATTCAACGGACAACGACAGAAAGTTTTGGAAAAACCGCGGCACAGGGCGTGGCATATACCGCCGAAAAACTGGGTGATGTCAAAGCCTATGAAGTGACGGAAGGGATTAAAGCGCAAGCAGAGCAAGCGCTCAAGCACGAAACTGACCCGAACAAACGTGCCGTGCTGAAAAACAAAATTGCACAAGCAGACGCTTATCTTGAACAAAACCAAGCGAACTACGCCTTATGGAAAGAGGGCGGCACGGGACGAACCGCACTTCATGCGATAGCGGGCGGTGTTTTAACCGGCAATGTCAGCGGCGCGGTGGCAAGCGGCACAACCTCGGCAGCCGCACCGCACTTGAATGTGCTGGGTCAAGAGCTGGGCGATGTGGGCAAAGCGGTATTAGATATCGGTGCCGGTATGGCGATAGGGGCGGCAACCGGCGGCGGGACGGCAGCGGTGAGCGCAGGCGGCAATACCGATTGGCATAACCGGCAGTTGCACCCGAGAGAAATGGATTGGATACGGGATAATGCGGCAGCCTTTGCCAAAGAGCAAGGCATTAGCGTGGCAGAAGCGGAGCAACGCTTGGTTGAGCGGGCGGCACAACGGGTGGATTATGCTTGGTCGAAGATGATAGACAGCCAAGATACGGCGGCGGACAGTTTCCTGTCATCGGTTTCGGGTATAAAAGGCGACGTGCCGTCATCAAGTGCGGTGAGCTTTATCAACAGCGACGGCAAGCAACAAAACCTGTTTAGTGCTTCACGCGACGAGTATTACTCCACTGGGAAGTATTCGGATTTAGCCGCAAGGTATAATCGAGAAAACAATCAGTTGCTGACGAATACCCTTGTGCCGAAAGTGAAGAATAATCTTGTTTTTGAGGGAGTGAAAGACGGCGGTAATGCACTTAGTGAGGCGGCAAGGGCAGCCCTAAACTCACCGACAGAGACCCTCCGAGGCGTCACCGGCAATTTGGCACACAGTTTATCGGAATGCTTAAAACATCCGACAGCTTGCGCAACAGAAAAATGGGCAACATTTGATAGTGCGTCAGGCGATTTACTGAGAACGCATTACAATCAAGCGGATGTTAATGCCCTATATGGCAAAGAGATGACTGCCGAAACCGCACTTGTACCGTTAGTCAGAGGCGGAACGGTGGTTGCGGAAGTGCTGCCGGCGGCAAAAGCCGGGGCGGTTGCGGTTAAATCAATCGATAATATGCTATCACCTTTAGCGAAAGGTGTTAGTGCGAATGATAAACTGCCTGTTGTTGGAAAAACAGAAGGGTATGAAAATCAGACCACTACTATTTCGATCGGGGCAGAAAACAATGCAACGGCTGTCCCATTAAAAATTCAATTATCTAATGAATCTCTTAAAGCCAGTGGGTCAAATTTAGATAAAGCAGAGGTAATTGCTAGAGCTGAGTTAAATGGCAAGATTTATATTGATACCAATCAAAAAGCTAGGGCAAATAATTTAGCGGATCATAAAGTGCCAACGCTGATATCTGACGATATTGGAAATAAACCGCCTCAACGTGACGGTACTCCATATCCAAATTCAAACATGGCAGAGGCTCATGCTGAAATAGGAACAATTCAACAAGCCTATAATGAAGGCAGAACACAAGGTCAAAATATGACTATTAATGTTCAAGGGCGTGATGTTTGTGATTTTTGTAAAAAAGATATTGCATTAGCAGCTCAGAAAGCAGGTTTAAAATCAGTAGTTGTTAGAGCTGTTGATGAAAAAGGAATAATTAGAAATTATCATTGGACTCAAGGACAAAGTTCTATTAAACATATTAAGGGTGAAAATAATGAATAAAGATATTTATTTTTCTTGCTCTTATAAAATTAATTCTATTTGGTTTATAGCATGCCATGAAAAAAAAATAACATTTATGAATCCTATTAAGGATATTATTGATATTATAAGTTATATAGAAAACAATGAAGGTGAAGCTAGGTTAGAGATATTTCCAGAGCCAGATTTTGGTGTGTCCAGCATACGAGTTATCGCTTATCCTCCAAATCAATATTTACTTACATTAGCAGAATATTTAGATGATGGAGATTTAGTTGTTAGAACAAAATTGGATACTCCTTATAATCCTAATTTAGTTATGTTTGATGGCGATGGTGAAATGTATCCATCTTCTGCAATTATTGATGATTTTGACTTTGTAATAAAAGTGTTCTCTATATTTCTAGAAACAGGTGATGTCCCTTATGACTTAATGGATATATAAATGAACAAAAACACCTACCGCATAATTTTCAGCCAATCCCAGCAACAATTTATCGTTGTTTCGGAATTGGCAAAATCGAAAACGTCTTCTGAGCGCAGAAGTGCGGTAGGTAAGTCTGTGCGCTTTAGTGATGGTGTGTCTATCGGCGGTGATTTAATAATTGCCGGTGTGCAAGAACAATCCGGCATTTTTGCCGGGGATGACGGCTACCAAGTGGCGGTGAAGGGGCATACTGAATTGAGCGGCGGCTTAATCACCTCAACGGCACAGGCGGAATCGGAGGGAAAAAACCGTTTCCGCACAGGCACGATAGGTTCTCGGGATATTGAAAACCATGCCAATTACAAAGGCAGTACGCTCGGAGTGAGTGGCGGTTTCAGTGTCGGCGGCGGCGAGAGCGCTAAAGAAGTCGGCGGCGTGAAGTTAGCTCCGCAGGGTCAAAATTATGCCCAACAAGAGGGCGACCCGAATGGCGGTCAGGGCAAAATCGACGTCAGCATGGGAATCGGTTTCGGTTCAGACAGCAGCAGTGCCGGCGGTGTCACCCGCAGTGGTATCAACACCCGCAATATTGAGATAACCGACAGTGTTGCACAGCAAACCCGCACAGGCAAAAGCGCAGAAACGGCATTGCGCGCTCTGCAAACGGATATCACCACGGAAAGTGCGGTAGCGCGCTCAGGCAGGGTGAGCAACCAATTTGATAAAGACGCCTTGCAAAAAGAGCTGGATATTCAACGGACAACGACAGAAAGTTTTGGAAAAACCGCGGCACAGGGCGTGGCATATACCGCCGAAAAACTGGGTGATGTCAAAGCCTATGAAGTGACGGAAGGGATTAAAGCGCAAGCAGAGCAAGCGCTCAAGCACGAAACTGACCCGAACAAACGTGCCGTGCTGAAAAACAAAATTGCACAAGCAGACGCTTATCTTGAACAAAACCAAGCGAACTACGCCTTATGGAAAGAGGGCGGCACGGGACGAACCGCACTTCATGCGATAGCGGGCGGTGTTTTAACCGGCAATGTCAGCGGCGCGGTGGCAAGCGGCACAACCTCGGCAGCCGCACCGCACTTGAATGTGCTGGGTCAAGAGCTGGGCGATGTGGGCAAAGCGGTATTAGATATCGGTGCCGGTATGGCGATAGGGGCGGCAACCGGCGGCGGGACGGCAGCGGTGAGCGCAGGCGGCAATACCGATTGGCATAACCGGCAGTTGCACCCGAGAGAAATGGATTGGATACGGGATAATGCGGCAGCCTTTGCCAAAGAGCAAGGCATTAGCGTGGCAGAAGCGGAGCAACGCTTGGTTGAGCGGGCGGCACAACGGGTGGATTATGCTTGGTCGAAGATGATAGACAGCCAAGATACGGCGGCGGACAGTTTCCTGTCATCGGTTTCGGGTATAAAAGGCGACGTGCCGTCATCAAGTGCGGTGAGCTTTATCAACAGCGACGGCAAGCAACAAAACCTGTTTAGTGCTTCACGCGACGAGTATTACTCCACTGGGAAGTATTCGGATTTAGCCGCAAGGTATAATCGAGAAAACAATCAGTTGCTGACGAATACCCTTGTGCCGAAAGTGAAGAATAATCTTGTTTTTGAGGGAGTGAAAGACGGCGGTAATGCACTTAGTGAGGCGGCAAGGGCAGCCCTAAACTCACCGACAGAGACCCTCCGAGGCGTCACCGGCAATTTGGCACACAGTTTATCGGAATGCTTAAAACATCCGACGGCTTGCGCAACAGAAAAATGGGCAACATTTGATCGTGCGTCAGGGGATTTACTGAAAACGCATTACAATCAGGCGGATGTTAATACCCTATACGGCAAAGAGATGACTGCCGAAACCGCACTTGTACCGTTAGTCAGAGGCGGAACGGTGGTTGCGGAAGTGCTGCCGGCGGCAAAAGCCGGGGCGGTTGCGGTTAAATCAGTCGATAATATGCTATCACCTTTAGCGAAAGGTGTTAGTGCGAATGATAAATTGCCTGTTGTTGGAAAAACAACTGAGTATCCGGTAGTTGAATTTAACCCGCAAGCACATAATGCAGCAATCTATGAAGCACTAAAATTAGATTTAAAAACTCAGCAGGCGGCTAATCATTTAATAGATAGCTTAAAGAATACAGGGAAATTACCTGATAATTATGTAACTAAAGATATTGCTGAAAAAGTATATAGTTGGCAATCTGGAAAACCATTCAAGCAGGGGCAGTTAGGTGGTGATATTTTTGATAATAATCTTAATTTATTACCATCTACATCAGAAAGAATATGGTATGAAGCGGATCTAGGGATAGATAATAATATAAGTAGAAATAAACAACCGGGTACAAGGTTGTTATATTCTAATGATGGTTACTTATATATAACGACAGACCATTATAAAACTTTTAAGGAGATTGGTAAGTGGAAATAATATTAAATGGGAATAATATTTCTTGTGAAGCTGATTTTTATAATGAATTATGTAGTCAGAATCCAGATTTTGGGGTCTATTTTGGTAGAAATTTAAGTGCATTAAAAGACTATATAGGTCTATTGGATGGCTATACGATCAAATGGTTAAATCATAGCTACTCTAAAAATAAGTTAAAGAGTGATTATGATAAGATTGTTAATATATTTCTTGATAGAAATGAAAATATATTGAGGAAAGAATTGGGTGACTATAGAATAATTAATTTAATACTTTGTTGATTTAATTTCTCTAATGTAAGACTGATAATTTATCAATCAAAAAATTGATGGGTTATAACAAAGGTCCGATAGATATTGGTCATATTTACGGTTGGGAACATCGACGTTTATCTTTGGCGGCTCATGAATTAAATTTTTCCCGACAAGAATTTAATGATTATGTGAATGCCAGACCAGATAATTTTAGGTTGGAAAATATGTCAATTAACCGTAGTCATGTAGATGAAATGCCGGGTAATGGGAATCTAAATGATATTATTGATGATATGAAAAAGTTTAGAGCAACAGGAGAATAATTATGGCTAAACAAAATAAAAATCAGACCTTTGAAGAAAGATATCAAGAATTATATGAAAAAGACTTTGACTTACAAGCTACAGCAGCAAACAGAGAAGAAGATTTATCATTATTAAAAAAGTTATTTTTTGAAGAAAAAAAGTTGGATATCTTGGAAAAAACACCAAAAGAAAAATGGAATTGGTTACACCGTTGCAATCTTTTATCTGCGGCACCGCTCAGTGTGGTTCAATTTTATATTGATCATGGCGTAGATGTAAATGCCCAAGATATGTATGGCATGACCCCATTACATTATGCAATGCGTTCAAAGAATGTAGATGGAGCGATTGCGTTATTAAAGGCAGGGGCAAACCCAAATATTCCCAATAAAGATAATCTTATTCCGCTTCGAATGAGTATTCGTTACCCTAATAGATTGGATCTATTAGAATTGATGTTGAAAAATGGAGGGAATGTACATTATTTTAATGGTGAGAATTATTTATTGGAGTCACTAAAAGAATTTAAAGGTAATAATCCTGATTATAAAGATTATTTTGCTAAATTAGAGGAATATGCTTAGTTTTTAATTATCTTTGCTAGCTTAAAAGTCAAATTTCTCTTGATAAAATTACCAGTGATTATATGAATATCAGGCTGAGAATGTTTAGGTTGAAAAATAGAATGGTTAATCGTAGTCACGTGGATAAAATGCTGATGATTGATACTAATTATATAATTAAAATTGAAAATATTAGTATTTTGAGAGGTGAATGATGATAGAGGCAGGATTTAGAGGTCCTTTGACTCTCGTAGCTATTTCTAATACTCCTAGAGTTGAAATGAATTACTTCTTTCATGATTTAATTAAGTTTTTATTGATAAACTGTGATGTTAGACACAAATTAATATCGGATAGACTATATAAAAGGTATTTAAAATTTGACGAAATTAATGCTGCATATAGCTTAATGAAAAAGTTGGAGAACGATTTTTTAAAAAAACATGAGCTAATAAGGGATTTATATTGTCGATATTTTAAGGCGTTTTATGAAGTATGTGAGGAATTTTTTCTGCAAGAAAGTTCTTGCTCGGATAAATCTATAGGTAGAATTCAAGTCAGTATAGTTACAACGCCTTATCACATATTTGAAAAATTATTACCTGATAAATTCTATGATAATTTACCTGCAGAGGCTGAACCATACTGGATACAAACAATAAGTATGAAGGAATATGTTAAAAAATATTCGAAAGATCCTGAAGTATTAGAAATAGTAGAAAAATGGTAATTATTTCATTATTTGTTGAAGAGATGATTTGTAGAAGATCACGCTTGATCTTCTACAGGTGCGGTGAGCTTTATCAACAGCGACGGCAAGCAACAAAACCTGTTTAGTGCTTCACGTGACGAGTATTATTCTATTGGGAAATATTCGGATTTAGCCGCAAGGTATAATCGAGAAAACAATCAGTTGCTGACGAATACCCTTGTGCCGAAAGTGAAGAATAATCTTGTTTTTGAGGGAGTGAAAGACGGCGGTAATGCGCTTAGCGAGGCGGCAAGGGCAGTTTTAACCTCACCGACAAAAACCCTCCGAGGCGTCACCGGCAATTTGGCTCACAGTTTATCGGAATGCTTAAAACATCCGACGGCTTGCGCAACAGAAAAATGGGCAACATTTGATAGTGCATCAGGCGATTTACTGAGAACGCATTACAATCAGGCGGATGTTAATGCCCTGTATGGCAAAGAGATGACTGCCGAAACCGCACTTGTACCGTTAGTCAGAGGTGGAACGGTGGTTGCGGAAGTGCTGCCGGCGGCAAAAGCCGGGGCGGTTGCGGTTAAATCAGTCGATAATATGCTATCACCTTTAGCGAAAGGTGTTAGTGCAAATGAGAAGTTGCCTGTTGTTGATAAAACAGTAGGGTATGAAAATCAGACCACTAAAATTTCAAGCGGTGCAGAAAATGTTGTCCTTTATCCAAAATTAAAAGAACAATTGCAGATAGAAAATTTAAATAATATTGTAAAAAATAATTCTATTTTAGAACATGCAGCTTTAGGGAAAGGAAATTTAACTCAAAAAGGACACATAACTAGGGAAGAGGTTAAAAAACTTGCAAAAGAGTGGGTTGGTGATATGGCAAAAGAAACTAGTAATGGCTGGATTAGTGCAGATGGAACAAGATTATATCGCTCTCCTAGCGTTAAAAAATATTCGGCATATGCAGAAACAGGAATTCAAGCTAATTTCCAACGGGGGCATATGAAAGACGGTAAGTTTATTACAGAAAGTAATTTACATATTAATATTAAGGATTAAATATGTATGTCTTTGCAGAATTAAAAAGAATTGATTTTAATGGTTACATCCATAACAAGGATGAAGCTCAAAATGCGCTATTAGATTCATCTTATTTTATTCCACTATGTTTATCTATAGGTGAAAAGGGGAAGGATGGAGCTGATTTCTTTGATGTTGATGTATTCAATACTGGCTGGGTTAAAGAGAAAAAAATGGTGTTTGGAGGAGGGAGCTTTATATTTGATGATTTTGATGATTTTGATGACATAGAAAAATCCATAAAAAATTTTATTGATTCTATTTATGGTGAGTCTTGGTCTGACGTGTTGATCAAGTTAAGAAAATATTTCTCTTGGGAATATGAAAATTATCAATGCAAGGATTGATTTTATGTGATCAAAAATAGACGCTGTTTGATGGTGTGTCGGGTAATTTATTTAGAATATATTACAATCAAACTGATATTAATGTTCTCAGGAAGAAGAATGATTGGAGATGATTTTACCAATGTAAAAGTAAAAAATATTATAATAGGTTGGAATAGCGCAGATAAATTAAGAGGATACAGATTTCCTAGTGTAAAAGAATCTGACTATGTTGAAACTGGAGTTCAAGCTAACTTTGAAACATATAAAATAAATCCTGTTACAAATCAAAAAGAAAAAAATGGAAATGCGCATTTAAATATTATAGGGAATTAGTATGAAAGCTGAATTAAAATTAATAACTGATTTGTTTGGTGAGTTTTCACCAGCAGAATACATTCCTATTAATAATGATGTTTTTCATATAACATTGTTATTAGGTATTGGTGGGATTGATGGTGAGGCAATGGATTATTTTGATGTGTCTATATGTACATTGGAGTGGGTAAGGTTAAATAATGTTAAACCAGTTATTTTAAATAATACCATTTTAGTTGATGATTATGATTTTAACAAAATATTGAAATATATAAACGAATGCATTAATCTTTGTGATGGGAAAAACTGGTATGAGGTTGCTAATAATTTATCTAAATTTTTCCTCTGGGAATATGATAGGTATAAGACTTTGTCCACAGTTAAGGAATAGTATCGATAGAATATTTATCAAAAGCTTTTTTCAAGTGAAGATGCTATATTGGTGAGTTATATTTGGTTTTTTAATTGATTTCTATGGAGAGTAAAAGAGGAGCAAATTAAAATGAGTGAATTTTGTTATGCTCCAAGATTAGAATTTAATAACTGGGATGATTTTTTTGATTTCAAAAAAAATATATGTGAATCCGGTTTGTTTAAATTAACGAAAGCACCTGTTGGTGTGGTAAGTTATGGTTTTTTTAAATCATGGTATATTAATAAAGAAACTGATGAATTATGGTGTTTAACTGAGCCTGATCCACCTTTTTATGGAGAGTGGAAAAACGTAAGTAGGGAGAGCGAAAAAACCACTTCTAATCAAGAAGGTGGTAAATAATATGAATATGTCTTATGTTGATATAAGTAATTTAAAAAAGAAATTAGCAAATAAAATAGTAACTAATTTAAGTAAAGACAAATTGCACTTCATGCGATAGCGGGCGGTGTTTTAACCGGCAATGTCAGCGGCGCGGTGGCAAGCGGCACAACCTCGGCAGCCGCACCGCACTTGAATGCGCTGGGTCAAGAGCTGGGCGAGGTGGGCAAAGCGGTATTGGATATCGGCGCCGGTATGGCGATAGGGGCGGCAAGCGGCGGCGGGACGGCAGCGGTGAGCGCAGGCGGCAATACCGATTGGCATAACCGGCAGCTGCACCCGAGAGAAATGGATTGGATACGGGATAATGCGGCAGCCTTTGCCAAAGAGCAGGGCATTAGCGTGGCAGAAGCGGAACGGCGTTTGATTGAGCGGGCGGCACAACGGGTGGATTATGCCTGGTCGAAGATGATAGATAGCCAAGATACGGCGGCGGACAGTTTTCTTTCGTCGGCTTCGGGTATAAAAGGCGATGTGCCGCCATCAAGTGCGGTGAGCTTTATCAACAGCGACGGCAAACCACAAAACCTGTTTAGTGCTTCACGCGACGAGTATTACTCTATTGGGAAATATTCGGATTTAGCTGCAAGGTATAATCGAGAAAACAATCAGTTGCTGACGAATACCCTTGTGCCGAAAGTGAAGAATAATCTTGTTTTTGAGGGGGTGAAAGACGGCGGTAATGCGCTTAGCGAGGCGGCAAGGGCAGCCTTAAACTCACCGACAGAAACCCTCCGAGGCGTCACCGGCAATTTGGCACACAGTTTATCGGAATGCTTAAAACATCCGACGGCTTGCGCAACAGAAAAATGGGCAACATTTGATAGTGCGTCAGGGGATTTACTGAGAACGCATTACAATCAAGCGGATGTTAATGCCCTATATGGCAAAGAGATGACTGCCGAAACCGCACTTGTACCGTTAGTCAGAGGCGGAACGGTGGTTGCGGAAGTGCTGCCGGCGGCAAAAGCAGGGTCAGTTGCGGTTAAATCAGTCGATAATATGCTATCACCTTTAGCGAAAGGTGTTAGTGCGAATGATAAATTGCCTGTTGTTGGAGATTCTACAGGATATTTGCTTAATGAGGTTAAAGTAAACAGCAAAAATATTACGTTAGGCAACTTTAAAGGTTCAACAGCAAATTCATTGGAAAGATTTAATAATTATTTAAGCGATGCGATTGATACTACGGCTGGCAGCGGTGTAAAAAATGCCAAGAAACCAGCAGGTGTATCAATAGAAACAGATTGGGAAAATTTAACTAAAGATGCCAAAATCACATATTCTAATGATAGACGAATTGCAGTTTTTCCATCAGGAGAAAGGGCTATTTTTAGACCTAGTAAAACAGGTCCTATGACAATTGAGTTGCAGCGTCCAGATAGAAAGAAAATTATTGAGGTCTGTTATGAAAATAATTAGAGTGGAACCTTGGTATGAATATTGTGATCCTTATCTGGATTTAAATGAAAAAGATTTTAATGTGAATGAATTTGAGCTTAATAATATAGTATCATTTTATAAAAAAATTATAAACTTTGAATGTGAGGAATATAACACTGAATTTATTCTAAGGGATTTCAAGTTTATTGATTTTCTAAATTTTGATTATGATGACGAAGCAATTATGAAAAATTATATGGAGGACATAATTTCTCAATTTAAATTTTTTTATGCTATACCACTGATTTTTGATGAAAGTGAATTTAATATCATATTAAATTATTTTAAACCAAGTGTAGTATCTAAATTAAAGTCAAGTATTTTCAATTATAATAGAGTTTTTGGTTCAATGATCTCGGATTACTCTGGAGAATTTTTTGTTATATTTAATGATTTTAAAGCTTTTTGTATTGTAAAAAATGGACATTATTTAATGAGATTCCATAATATTGAAGAAATATATATTGATAATTGGTCAAAATTAGAATCAAAAGAAATTGAACTATATGATTATGACAGAAGGGTTATAACTCAATTTCAAGCCTAAATTCAAGAATTAATTGTAGGAAAGTAAAAAGGAAAAAATTAAATTTGAACAAAACGAGTCACCGTATCATATTCAGCCAATCCCAGCAACAATTTATCGTTGTTTCGGAGCTGGCAAAATCGAAAACGCCTTCTGAGCGCAGAAGTGCGGTAGGTAAGTCTGTACGCTTTAGTGATGGTGTGTCTATCGGCGGTGATTTAATAATTGCCAGTGTGCAAGAACAATCCGGCATTTTTGCCGGGGATGACGGCTACCAAGTGGCGGTGAAGGGGCATACTGAATTGAGTGGCGGCTTAATCACCTCAACGGCACAGGCAGAATCGAAGGGAAAAAACCGTTTCCGCACAGGCACGATAGATTCTCGGGATATTGAAAACCATGCCAATTACAAAGGCAGTACGCTTGGAGTGAGTGGCGGTTTCAGTGTCGGCGGCGGCGAGAGCGCTAAAGAAGTCGGCGGCGTGAAGTTAGCTCCGCAGGGTCAAAATTATGCCCAGCAAGAGGGCGACCCGAATAGCGGTCAGGGCAAATAAAAACTACTTTAGCACCGGCACACTGACGACGGAGAATATTGAGAATCACAGTGAAGTCAGTATGCAGAGTGTCAGCGGCGGGTTGTCGACCGATATGGGCAATCTGGCGATGGCGGGCATGTCGGCGGAGATGAGCGCGTTGGGCAATGTCAGCAAAGACGACAGCACGACCACGCAAAGTGCGGTCAGCCAAAATATTAATTTGGACGTCAGAAACGGCGAAATCCCGACCGCACTTTTATATTACCCCTCCCCCCCATTTTTCTTGCGAAAAATGGTACTCCCTCCGCACGCGGAGGAAGAGAAGTAAGTTTGTCAGCAATCTCAAATGCGCTTTCCTCTTGGAAAACGCATTTTCATCTTATAAGTTAGCCGGAATGATTAACAATCTTCGATAATCAGATAAACCTGTTTAATCGGGCCGTGGACGCCGATGACTTTGACCAGTTCTATGTCGGCGGTGGCACTTGGACCGGAGATGATGTTGACGCAAGACGGCATGCGTTCGCCTTGTTGGGCTTTTTGCTGCAGGACGGTTGCCAGTTGTGCCACACGCGGTAGGATCGTGCTTTTTTTCACGACCGCAATCGAGATTTGCGGCAGTAGACTGGTTGAGCGACCGCGTTCGGCGGAGGAATATAGCACGATACCGCCCGATTCGGTTAGACCGTATTCGGCGAAGACAATGCCGATATTGGCTTTTTCGGCAAAAGTGCGGTTTTGCTCGCCGGTTTCGGCTGACCAAATGTGGGTGGTATAACGGCTTTGCACCGCTTGGGTCAAGCCGAATTCGTTTAGGCGCGGATCATCGTTGAGAATCACCTCGCCGCCTTGCAGTTTGTCACACAGCTCTAAAAGTGCGGTTGCCGCTTGGGCGCGGGTGGTGACGACGCATTCCACCGCCATCACTTCGGTGGCAACCTTGATGAATTCGGCACAGCGTTGCTCATCATCCAACTCGGTCAAACGGGTGGTCGGTTGTTGCGTCACGGTTTGGTAATTGCCGACCACTTCTTGACGCAAAGGTCTGCCCAGCTGTGTGGCTAAACGGTCTAAAAATTGTTGTCTGTTTTGTTGATCTAACATAGTGTTTTCCTTGAATTCCAGTCCCACATCCTAGCGATTTTTAAACCATTGACGGAAGCTTTCGCCTTCGGCATCCGGCAAATCGCGTGCTTTGGTCCATTCGGAAATGGCGCCGATATTCAATGGGGCTTTGCCGTTTTTAATCAGCTTTTTGCTCAGTTTTGCGCCGATATTCATGCCGACTTTCCACAGTGCGGAATGATTATTAGCAAGGGTAAACATACGTACAGACAGTTTTTCCATGGTCGGGGTAATGCCTTGTTCCACCATTTTGCCGCGATGTTTCAGCAACAGGTTTGCCAGCGGAATTTTTACCGGGCAGACTTGGTTACAAGCGGTGCAAAGCGAGCAGGCATACGGCAGATCTTTAAAATCTTCATAACCGCCCAAAATCGGCGACAGTACCGAACCGATTGGTCCCGGATAAATCGAGCCGTAGCTGTGTCCGCCCATTTGACGGTACGCCGGGCAAACGTTCAAACAGGCGCCGCAACGGATACAACGCAAAATATCGTTGAATTCGCTGCCGAGCGCTTTGGAACGACCATTATCGACAATCACCAGATGAAACTCTTCCGGCCCGTCGGTTTCACCCGCTAAACGCGGACCGGTCAGCCAAGTGTTATAACTGGTCAGACGGGCGCCGACCGCACTTCGTGCCAGTAGGGTGATTAATACGTCCACTTCTTCAAAGGTCGGCGCCAAACGCTCCATGCCCATCACCGCAATATGGGTTTTCGGCAGGGTGGTGGCAAGACGTAAATTCCCTTCATTGGTAACCAAGCAAACGCTACCGGTTTCGGCAACGGCAAAGTTACAGCCGCTGATACCGATGTCTGCTTCGAGAAAATCTTTGCGGATTGCCTGACGGATAAACAGCGTCATCTCTTCCGGCGTGGCTTCGCCTTGATAGCCCAGTTTTTCGTGCAGCACTTTGCGGATTTGGTGGCGATCTTTATGAATTGCCGGCACCACGATATGCGACGGTTTGTCTCCGGCAAGTTGCAAAATGTATTCGCCTAAATCGCTTTCGATCACCTTGATATTTTCCGCTTCCAGTACATGATTCAAGCCGATTTCTTCGGTCACCATCGATTTGGATTTCACCACTTTTTTCGCCTGTTTTTCACGGGCGATTTTTTTGATGTAATCGGTGGCGTCTTGTGCGGTGTTGGCGAAATAGATATGTCCGCCGTTTGCCGTCACTTTTTCAGATAGCTGGTACAAATACGCGTCCAGATTTTGCAGAACATGGTTACGAATGGCTTTCGCTTGTTCGCGCCACTCTTCCCAATGTCCCAATTCGTCGACCATTTTTTGGCGGTTGGCGCCGATACGCTCTTGTGCCATCACCACGGCTTTGCGCATTACTTCGTTGTGAATTTCATCGTTAAGCCGCTCTTTAAACGGAATATCGCTGGTTCTTAATGACATGGTTTCCTCCTTAACGACTCATCAACACTTCGGCAATATGCATGACTTTGATCGGGCTGCCTTCGCGTTTCAGGCGACCGCCGATATTGATCAAACAACTGACATCGGCGCCGATCAGGTAATCCGGCTGCACTTCGCGGATATGTTCGGTTTTTTCCGTCACCATTTCGCCGGAAATTTCCGCCATTTTCACCGAGAACGTGCCGCCGAAGCCGCAGCAGGTGGTTTGATTTTGAATCGGCAGCAATTCCAAGCCTTGTACTTGTTGCAAGAGTTTAACCGGTTCATCGACCACGCCCAATTTGCGGAACAGGCTACAGGACGGGTGATACACCGCCTTGCCGTCCAATTTGGCGCCGACATCGGTTTGTCCGATTTTATTGACGATAAAATCGGTCAGATCATGAAAACGATCGGCAAGTTTGACCGCTCTTGCCGCCCATTCCGGTTCGTCTTGCAGATAATCGGCATAGGTTTTGATCGCATAGACGCAGGATCCCGCCGGTGCGACGATCGGGTAGTCATTGGCTTCAAAAGTGGTAATCAGGTTTTTGATAGCGGGAATGGCTTGTTTGCTATAACCGCTGTTGAGGGCGGGTTGCCCGCAACAACCCTGTTTTTCCAGAAAAGTGATGTCACAGCCGAGCTGTTCTAATAACAACACGCTCTGCTTGGCGACATTGGCTTTTAGTGCATCTGCAATGCAGGTGACATAAAAATTAACGTTCATTGATACTCCAACAAGATAAGTTGCTGCCGAATATCGGCAGCAGAAAAAACTAAGATAAAATCAGGGTTGCGACCAGTGCGGCTATAATACCGTAAATTACCATTGGAATAACGGTTTTCTTGATAATTGCGCCTTCTTGATTTTTAACATCCAACACTGAACAAACGGCGATCACATTATTAATACACACCATATTTCCCATTGCGCCGCCGACGGATTGCAGCGCCAAGGTCAACGGAATGGAAAGTGCGGTAGTTTGCGCAATCGAATATTGGATGCCGCCAAAGGTTAAATTGGATACGGTGTTTGATCCGGAGAAGAAAGAACCGATAGCGCCTAAATAGGCTGAAAAATAAGTCCAGTTCGCGCCGGTTGCCGCGGCAAAATCGCGTCCGATTGTTTGCACCATCGAATTTTCGCCGCCGACCAACATCAATTTGACCATGATCAAGGCGCCGATTAAGGCAAAAAACGGTTTTTTGGTTTGCTTAAAGGTGCTGGAGAAAATCAGTTTGCTGTCCGAAGCTTTGACTTTGAACAAGAATAAAGAAATGAATACCGTCACAATAAATGGAATCAGAGACGGTACATACAGGGTTTTATAACTGTCGCTGACGCCTTGTCCCAAAATGTTTTTCAGGGAAAGAATCAACGCGCGGCTGACTTCAAATTGCCCGAAATGACCCAGCGAAACGCTAAACCAGGTGGTGGCGTCGTTCAGTAGGGCTTTGATACCTAATTGGTGGATACGGGTGACAATCAGAATGACAATCAACATCATGGTTGGCAACATCGCTTTAAAGACGGTTGCCGCGGAAACCGGATCCTGCATGTCATGTTGCTCGCCTTTTGCCAAGCCAATGCCTTTATTTGCCAACAAAATGGAAATTAACAAGCCGACGGCGCCGCCCACTAAAGACGGGAATTCATAGTTTACGCTGGCAAGTAGCAGGTAAGGTACGGTACACGCCAGAATACACAGGTAAATAAACAGTATGTTTTTGCGGATTTCTTGCCATGTGGTCACAAAGCGTAACGCAATCACCGGAACGACTAAGCCGGCGAAGAAGTGGATCAAGGCGCTTTTATACCCGATATCCAGCAACACATCTTCCCCCAGATTCAACGGGGCAAATCCGAACCAAGTCGGCGTACCGACGGCGCCGAACGAAACCGGCACTGAGTTCATCACTAACGCAAAGACCGCAACTTTAATCGGATTAAAACCCAAACCGACCAGAATTGGCGCGGCAATCGCGGCAGGCGTACCAAAACCGGAAGCACCCTCAATCATAAAGGCAAACGCCCAACCGATAATCATTAATTGCGCAACAGGATTCGGGTTGATATTCGATAACCAACGACGCAGCACATTAATCGCACCGGAAATTTCCATCATGCGGTTAAAAAGAATCGCACCGAAAATAATCGTAACCGGCGTTTGGGTGGAAATAATCCCGGAAATCACATTGGCGTTGAGCAGGGTGAAATCTTGCTCAAAATAAGTTAATTGTAAAACATAAACCAATAAGGCGATTAGAGGAAGGGCGATGTAAGAAGGCATGCTGTTTCGTTTCACCATTAGATAGATAAGCAAAACGATCGGAAAAAGACTGAGTGTTAAAGCCATTATAAAAGTCCTTGGGTTATATAAAAAAGAGAAATGTTAAGAAATAACCATAAATATAACATTGCTATTGCAGGGTGTTATATTAATGTAATAAAAGAAAATGAATTGTGATATAGATCGCAATTTTGTGATTAAAATAGCTAGAAATGGAGTGGTTTCAACAGGTTGCTTTAAATTTAAACAATTGCACGGTAAAAAACCGCACTTTGATCGGTTTGTTATACCAAGTGCGGTTGGATAAAGGAGTACTCAATCAGTATTAGCGAGGGGTTTGTAAATACACCATTTGAGTCAGTAAATATTCTTCCAGTCCGTGTTTTCCGTCGGCACCGCCGATCCCGGATTGCTTCCAGCCGGCATGGAAACCTTGCATTGCTTCAAAGTTTTCGCGGTTGATGTAAGTTTCACCAAATTGTAAGCGGCGGGTGACATAAAACGCGTCATTCAGGCTTTCGGTATAAACCGAGCTGGTCAAGCCGAAGACGCTGTTATTTGCCATTGCAACCGCCTCGTCTAATGTGGCGAAGGTGGCAACCGGCAGCACCGGACCGAAAGTTTCTTCGTGCATGATGTCCATGTCATTTTTCACGTTGGTCAAAATGGTCGGTTCAAAGAAAAAGCCTTTTTGTTGCGGGCGCTTTCCGCCCAAATGCAGGGTAGCCCCTTGGCTGACGGCTTTTTCCACTTTGGCGGCAACGGCGTCAACCGCTCTTTTTTCGACCAGCGGCCCCATATCCAGGTTATCTTGCGCGGTTGCAGGATTGCCGAACCGCACTTGCTGCATGGCGGCAGTCAATTTGCCGACAAAAGCGTCGTGTACGTCTTGATGTACATAAACCCGCTCGGCGCAATTGCACACTTGCCCGCTGTTAATCACGCGTGAAGCCACGATGGATTTGACCGCCAGATCCAAATCCGCGTCTTTCAATACGATTGCAGGAGCTTTGCCGCCCAATTCCAAGGATACCTTGGTAATATTTTGTGCGGCGGCAATCATCACTTGGCGCCCGGCTTCGACCGAGCCGGTCAGGCTGACCAAATCGACTTGCGGATGTTGTGCCAAGTGGTTGCCGATCTCTGCGCCTGCGCCGTTGACCACGTTAAAAACCCCTTTCGGCAGACCGGCGGCATGGGCGATTTCGGCAAAAATATAAGTATTAATCGGGGTGACGCTGGAGGGTTTGATCACAATGGTATTGCCGGTCAACAGCGCCGGCCCCATTTTACGCGCGATGAGGAAAAACGGGAAATTCCACGGCAAAATGCCGGCAACCACACCGTGCGGACGTTTAAACAGGAAAATATTCTCGTTCGACCGATCACTTTGAATGATTTCGCCTTCGTAGCGGCGTGCCCATTCCGCTTGGTAATCCAGATAATCGGCGGTGAATAACACTTCCACTTGCGCCAGTTCTTTGGTTTTCCCACCTTCGGCAACAATGGTATCAGTCAATTCCTGTTCTCTTGCGCGAATGCCTTGCGCGATTTTGCGTAAATACGCACCGCGTTGCACCGCCGGGGTTTGTTCCCATTCGGTTTGCGCTTGTTTGGCGGCGGCGACGGCCAAATCGACTTCGGCGGTTCCGCCTTTCGGCTCGTGCGCGATCACTTCTTCGGTTGCCGGGTTTAACACATCACGATAAATTCCGTTAAAATCAGTAACAAATTCGCCGTTAATATACATTGCTAGTTTTTTGACTGCTGAGATTGTCATAGGCACCTCGCTAGGTTGATAGGAAAAGAAATGGTGTAAAGCGTTTCAAATATAACCTATTTTCAGTATCAATAAGGTGTCAAAGTTCACAAAAACAACAATTAATTAGCAAAAAAGTAACATTTTATCCGTATGATAGCGTTAGCCGAAAAAATCAAGGCGCCAAATAGCGCCTTGATAATGAGGGAGAAGAGGTCATTAAGGCAATTTCACCAATGGCGTTTCCAGCACGGTAATTTCGCGATCACCTTGAATATCAGCGATAGCTTGTGCCGCTTTCTGTACCGCTTCTTTGCTGTCCAAAATGGTGAAAGTCAGATCGAATTTTTTAGTTTCACCGGCTTTGATTTTCGGCACTAAGCCTAGATCGCGTTGGTATTTGCGGTTATACGCGTAGCTGGTGCCCGGTTCGATCCCGGTGACATAGCCTTGTTTCAAGGTGTCAGTGTTTTTCCACATGGTCAGCACCGGCAATTGTTCTACGTCAAACCCGACGGCGATACCTTTATCACCGGCTTTGTTTTCCAGCATCGCTAGCGTTTTGCCGTTGGCATCGGCGTAAGGCACGATGTTATACACGGTTTCATCATAATCAACGGTTGGACCGGCATATTGGTTCCAGGTTTTCATTTCGCCGACGGCACGTTGGTTAAACGGTGAAACCTCTTTGATTGCGGCACTGAATTTGGCGCCGTCTTCCAACAACGGTTGTCCGTAGTTGCTGTGATAAATGATTTGGTATTCGTTTTCATAATCGCCCAGATTGGTCAGTTCATCGTGCAATGCAAACGATTTTTCGCCCGGTACCACACTCAAGCCCGCCCACACTTCATAGTCGTTTTTCTTGAAGGTTTTCTCATATACCGAACCTTTGACCGTAATGGTGTAAGGCGCTTCGTCGGCAATATCGACAATTACGGTTGAAGCCGGGGTGTTACCGGCGCGACCGTGCAGACTGAGCAACTGTCCGTCATCGTCAATTCCCGGATGTCCGGTCCATTCAAAGCCGCAGCGCACCATCATTTCATTAAAGCCGTCCAGCCAGCCCAAGCCGTTGCGGCTTTCCAATTCGATAAAAGCAGGGTTGACGATTTCTTTTACCGGCGAATCCCAGCCCAAGCGGATATCACCGCTCTTGACTTCGAAAATATCCATACCACGCGTTGGAATCAGGGTAATTGTCATCACTCCGTTATCGATATCAATCACGCGCACGCCTTCTTGTTTGCCACCGTGTAGCACGCGTTGTTTGACACTAAACGTTTTGTCGATCCCCAACGCTTTATTATCAATACTCCAATTCCCCACATCCGTGCCGGCTTGGGCATCTGTGATAACAAACTCTTTAGCGATTGCCGGGGTGGCTAATAAGGAAAGCAAGGTGATTGCAATAAGTGAACGCTTCATAATAATGACTCCTTTTGGGTTTGGTGAATTGCTTTATACATAAGAAAAAACGATTAAGCTGATTTAATTGTAGTCAATTTTGTCAAAATAAAAACTGCCACTGCTCTATTTGGTGAGGTCGATCACAGAAAATCGAATAATCGCAGACGAGAGGATCAAACTCGCTGTGCGTTTTAGCGTGCTTCAGATGAGAATTTCCATTTTAGACTAGTCACTTAGTGGAATAAGGGCTAAAATAACCCTCATTTTTAGGCAAAGTGCGGTTATTCCGTGCGCTTTCACATAGACAAAAACCACAGGCAAATTAAGATGATTGATCCGAATTTATTGCGCAATAATCTGGCAGAAACTGCTGAAAAACTAAAAATCAGACGAAATTTTAACTTGGATACGGCGAAAATCACCGAACTGGAAGATCAGCGTAAAGCGTTGCAGGTGAAAACCGAAACCTTGCAAGCGGAGCGTAATGCCCGTTCGAAAAGTATCGGGCAAGCGAAAGCGCGCGGGGAAGATATTCAGACGTTGCTGGCGGAAGTCGATTCAATGGGCAATGAATTGGAACAAGCTAAAACCGCACTTGAGGCGGTACAGCGCGAATTGCAACAAATCGCGCTGAACATTCCGAATATCCCGGCGGACGAAGTGCCATTGGGGAAAGACGAGCAGGATAATTTGGAAGTGTTGCGTTGGGGCGAGCCGAAACAGTATGATTTCACGGTGCAAGATCACGTCACACTGGGTGAAAATGCGCAAGGTTTGGATTTTGGCGCCGGTGTGAAACTGGCGGGGGCGCGTTTTGTGGTGATGAAAGGGCAGATTGCTAAATTGCACCGTGCGTTGAGCCAGTTTATGTTGGATTTGCACACCGAACAGCACGGCTATTTGGAAACCTATGTGCCGTATTTAGTCAATCATGAAACCCTATACGGCACGGGGCAATTACCGAAATTCGGCGAAGATCTGTTTCATACTGCCGCGCTGGCAGGCGAGCAGCCGTATGCGTTGATCCCGACTGCGGAAGTGCCGGTGACGAATTTGGTGCGCGGTGAAATTTTAGACGAAGAGCAACTGCCGATCAAAATGACGGCACATACGCCGTGTTTCCGCTCCGAGGCGGGATCTTACGGACGTGATACCCGCGGTTTGATTCGTATGCACCAGTTCGACAAGGTGGAAATGGTACAAATCGTTGCGCCGGAAAAATCGATGGACGCATTGGAAGAGTTAACCGGGCACGCGGAAAAAGTGTTGCAACTGTTGGGCTTGCCTTATCGTAAAGTGTTGCTGTGCAGCGGTGATATGGGCTTCGGTTCAAGCAAAACCTACGATTTGGAAGTGTGGCTGCCGGCGCAAAATACCTACCGTGAAATTTCCTCTTGTTCCAATATGTGGGATTTCCAAGCGCGCCGTATGCAAGCCCGTTGCCGAATGAAAGGGGATAAGAAAACCCGTTTGGTGCATACCTTGAACGGCTCGGGTTTGGCGGTTGGACGCACTTTGGTGGCGATTTTAGAAAATTACCAACAAGCCGACGGTTCAATTGCGATCCCAAGTGTGTTGCAACCGTATATGGGCGGATTGGCGTTTATCGGCAAGTAACAGACCGCACTTTTCAGGAATAAGCCTCCCTCCGCTGGCGGAGGGAGGGAAATTGAAGGGAAACCTCAATATTTTGTTCAATCTCAATAAACTACCAACTATATTTCAATTCCACTCCACCATTAAATTGTGATTTAATCACATCACCGTGGCCGTAGCCGCCTTTGAGGGTGATATTGACATGTCTGCCCAAACCGAAAATTGCCCCCAATTCGCTTTCCATACGGTTTTTGAATAAATCGGCACGTAGGGCGTTGCCATCGGCATAGAGTTCCGCCTTATTATTTATATTTGCCACATAATAAAGTGCGGTATAGAGTTTCACGCCGTTGCCTTGTTCAAAGCCAAAGGTTTTATCCAACATAATGCCACTGCGTGTTTGCCAGAAATCAAGGGCTTTGCCGTGAATTGGCGTTTGATTCAGCGAGTAGTCAACACCATTTAAGCGGTAGTAACTGATTTCAAGCGATGGTTGAACACCGATACTGCCGAATTCCCAACGTTTACCTAAACCGAATGAGGCAATCCAAGCATTTTGTTTCAAGGCTAATTCCGAACGGTTCAGCGTGGTTTTCAAGTGGTTATAACTCAGTACCGCACTTAAGTAGGCTTGGTTATCGAAGATCACTTTATTATATAAGCTGAACGCATGGTTTGTGCTTTTGCCGTTTTGGTTTTCCGAGAACGTATTTTGCCCCTTGCTATGGGTAAATGCCGCGCCAAATAGCCAGTTGCCGCCATCGAAAGCGGTTGCTTTGTCAGCACCGAGCTGTTGGCTGTAAAGTTCTTGCTTATAAGTGCGGTAATCATCACCGGTGTAGCGCATACCTTCGCGATCAATATTCGCCCAAAGCCCGCTATTTTCGACATTTAGGCGAGAAATATACTGGCTTAACAAATTTTGTTGCTTGGTCAAGAGATTAATGCTCGCCGCTTGGGAGGAAAGTGCGGTATTGGCATTTTGGCTAATCCAATCATTTTGTTTTGTTTCTGGCTGTGCCTGTGTTTCGGTAGCGGCGTCGGCAGCGGCTTGAGCTTCCGCAGCAAGGCGCGCTTGCTCTGCGGCGTCGGCAGCAGCTTGAGCTTCCGCAGCAAGACGGGCTTGCTCTGCGGCGTCGGCAGCGGCTTTGGCTTCCGCAGCAAGGCGCGCTTGTTCTGCGGCGTCGGCAGCGGCTTTGGCTTCCGCAGCAAGGCGCGCTTGCTCTGCGGCGTCGGCAGCGGCTTTGGCTTCGGCGGCAAGGCGCGCTTGCTCTGCGGCGTCGGCAGCAGCTTGAGCTTCCGCAGCAAGGCGGGCTTGTTCAGCGGCGTCGGCTGCGGCTTTTTCTTGTGCAATAAGTTCCGGGATTAAGGCGTTATAGAGCACAAAACTATTATCACGCTGTTTTAATTGATAACGGAATGCGCCGAGATCAAGGTGTCCATTGAGTAAGCTTGCATGTACTTTGCGCCAATCTTGCGCGGTATTATTCAAGGTGAGCAATGGCAGGTTCGAGTGGCGCCTTGCCACTGTCTTGTAGGGCTAACACATAGTTGCCGCTAGCCAAACCATTGACAATCACCTTATCGCTTTGCATATCGGCAAAGGTGCTGTTTAATTCAAAGCGCCCGTCGCCAGTTAAATTGCCATTAATGGTTAAGGTGTTAAAATTGCCGCTAGGTATGTCGCCGTTCAGTTTTACCACGGCGCCGTTGACCGCGCTGAGATTGCCAAGCGTGCTATCGCCGTGCAGTGTCCAAGCGGCGTCTTTTTGCAAGACCACTGAACTATCGCTTGCCCCCTGAATATTGCCTTGATAATTCGTTTTGCCTAAATTTAAAGTTGCTTGAGCGGCAAGGGTAATATTGCCTGTTACTTGTGCGTAAGGCAAAGCATTATACAGTGCCTCGCTTAGTGGATTTTGATTACAACTGACCGCGCCGTTAGCGTCACTGCGAATACACTGCCAGCTGTTATCCCAGCCTTTTTCCCCTTTGCTATAGCCTAAACTGACACGGCTATTAGCTTCCGCCTTGATATCGCCCTCCAGATTGGCATAGTTGCCCAGTTGTAGTGTCGCGCCTTGTGTAGCGGTAAAAGTGGTGGCTTTAAAGTGTCGGCTGACCCAATCATCGTCAATCACAACATTGCCGGCGTGGGGCGTTGGGTAACCGGAGAGCAATAGCGTGCCGTTATCGACTTTGATTTCGCCGTTTAAGTTACTGCCGCCGGATAAGGTATAAATGGATGAAGCGGTTGGCGCCGTATAGCTGAAATTGAGGGTACCATTGGGTTTTGTCTCGTCGGTTTCACCCAACATCCCTTGGTACATGGCTTTATTTTTGGCTTCCAAATAAACACGGATAGCGTGGTCTTTATCGGTGCCTAAATATTCCCAACGATCGTTACTGGCTGCATTCGGAAAGTACCAATAAGTCGGCGTTTTTAAGCGAAAATATTGAATAGTGCCATTACGTTGTGGATATTGATAAATAGTACCGACAATTCCTCGATATGGGGCGCTCCAATTATAAATAGTATAATCGGTATCGCCGACCACATGAATAGTAGCCGCTTTTTCCGCATTATGATTCACGATCTGCGCACCGTTATCGACGTTATGAATGCGTTCGAAGGTGAGATCATTGCCGTTGACATCCAAGCGTCCGCCGCGGTAGCCGAAATAGATATTGTCAGGGTTGACTTGCTTGCCGTCAGTCAAAACCACGGTCGGACGACCGCTTGCCAACCGCACTTTGTCAAAGGCTTGTACCGCACCGCTCTCGTCCGCTTGTTGGGCTAAAATTATGGTGCCGTCACCCGCACTCAAACTGCCTGAGTTTTTGCCTTTGGCTTCAATTTTTAGCGTGCCTTCACCGATTTTATGTAAAAAATCATTTTCAACTCCGTTGACTTTCCATGTAACGGTTTTGTCTTTGGCGATAATTAAACCGGCGCCTTGCCAAGTCTGGTGGCTTTCAGGCTGCACAGTGTAATTATTATTAAAGGTCAATCCGCCGGCACCTTGGTTAATGCTGTCTTTTAAAGTAATGGTGGCGCCGCTGCCGTTCAGGTTAATATTTTTACCGGCGTTCATGGCGTGGTTGTAACCGCCGCTATAGGCGTCGCTTAAGGTTTCATCTTTGATGTGCGATGTCCAATTTTTATCGGTTTGGGCAAAAAGTGCGGTTTTATTATCGGCATTTTTTGTCCAAGTCAGATCGGCGTTATTTTCCACCGCGGGATCCGTGTCTTCGTTGTAGCGGGCTTGGTTAAAATTCGGTAGGTAAGCAGCCCAGGCAGAAAATTTATTGTCAGGGGTGGCATTGTTAGCCATGCCGCCGATTTGAAAACCGACCAAGATCCATTGTTTGGTTTGCGTATCCCAAGCATAAAGCGGAGAGCCGCTATCACCGGCGCCGGCATAGCTCGTTAGCGGACTGTAATCGGTATTGTCATACAATCCGCCGTTATCCGCCCAAACCGTATCGGCATTACCTAAACGGTAGAGGGGCGTGACGGTGCCGCCAATCAAATAATTATACGGAGCTGAAAGAAACGTAACATTCCATTCGGGATCGCGTAGATATTGCGTGCCGCTGCCCGTACGGTATAACGCGGTAAAGCGGTTTTTATCGGTGTATCCAATATAATTTAAACCAAGGAGGTTTGCGGGAGCGACTTCAGTCACGTATTTATGCAAACGCGGGGCATGATAGTCAAAATTATTTTCCGTATTGTTGCGATCCACCATAAGATAGGTATGGCGTAAATAATCCGGATTATTGCCCGTACCGCCAAATTGTAAACTGGTATAACCGGTATTGTGTTTGACACTGCCTGAATATTGCGGAGCAACCAAGGTTCCGACGCCATTGGTACTTGCCGAACTAAAATCTGCCATGGGGGCATTATTCAGCGTACCAACCACTTTGCCGTCGTTATCGAAAATAGGCAAATTGAGTGCGCCAGGCGTAAATTGCCCTTTATTTTCGCCGAAATCACGATAAGTCTGGTAAGGAATATCGGTACGAACGACAGCCGCATAAGGCGCAGTGCATGTAAAAAAAGCAATAATCGAAGCCGAAATCGGGGTGAGTTTAAATGACATTCAAGAAACCTATAGTTAAAAAATATAATGGAATTCCGTTTCGAGTCACAAGGTTGCGACTGAGCGTTACATTTTTCCGATAGAAAAACGTGGTAATTCTACAAAGAAGTACCACGTTCAGAAATTGCGTAAATATAACACGATTTTTTGTATTGTTGTCTGTTTTTAAATCATATTTACATTTCGTAAGGCACAAACAACCTTACCAAACATACTTCAATTCCACTCCGCCGTTAAATTGTGAGCGAATGACATCGCCATGATTATAACCGCCTTTGAGGATGATATTGAAATGTTTGCCCAAACCGAAAATTGCGCCCAATTCGCTTTCCATCCGATGTTTGAAAAGCGCGAGCTTGAAAGCCCGTCCATCGGCAGTCAACGTCTGATGGTTGTGTGAATTTCGGACATAATTGACGGCAGTATAAAGTGTTAACTCGCTGCTTGAGGAAAGGGCGACGGTTTTATCCAGACGAATCCCGCCGCGGAGTTGCCAGAAATTCAGCGCGTTATTATGCAGCGCAATATCTTCATGTCGGTAGCTCGTCGCTCCAAGATGATAGTAGGTCACATCGGCGGAAGGGGTGATACCAATCGAACCTAGCTGCCGGCGTTGACCAAGCGCAACGGAGGCGCTGGCGGCGTGCTGTTTCATTTTATTTTTACCCGGTTTACTGGTTAAATAATGATAGTTGAGTACAGCGCTAAGGTAAAACCGGTTATCGAATACCATTTTATTGTACCAACTCAAACTATGGCTGACCCCGTTCCCATTTTGATTCTCCGCAAATGAATTATTGGCTCGGCTGTGAGTGAATGCAATGCCGGCTAGCCAGTAACCGCCGTCAAATGCCTTGGCGGTGTCGACACCGAGTTGTTGCGTCGCGAGTTGTTGTTTGTAAGTGCGGTAGCTATCACTGCTATAACGCATGGTTTCACGATCCAGATTGAGCCATAGCCCGCTATTTTTCTCATTCAGACGTTGTAGATATTGGTTTAATTGGCTTTGTTGTTTGGTTAATTGATTCACGCCTGCCGCATAATTGGAAAGTGCGGTATTGGCGGCACGGCTTATCCATGACGGCTGAAACAGTGCGCCAGCCGACATATTGCCATCGGCACTGTTTAAAATCTTGGCAGCACGACGGTAGCGAGTTGGCTTGCTTGCCGCATTATCGGGGTTTTCAGGCGAATCGTCATAAGCCGAGGGTATCGCCGGCGTTGCCTTATCCGATGTTTGGCTGAAGTTTGCAACGTCGGGATTTGCGCTATCGTTATCGGCGCTGACGGCAGTTGCGGGCAGCAAGGCGTTATATAAGGCAAAGCTATTATTTTTGCGGGTTAAAATATAACGGTATGCACCGATATCCAAATAGCGGTTTGGCAAGGCAATGTTTATTGCATTCCAATCTTGGTTGGCATTGGTCAAGGTGAGTAACGGTAAAAATCCCGGACGGGCGACGGCATTTTTTTGACCGCTGAGATCTAAGCTCAACCAATAATCGCCGGTGGCAAGCCCATTGACGATCAGACGATCGCTTTTTCCGGTGGCAAGATTGGCACTAAATTTAAACAGTCCTTGTCCGTTTAAATTGCCGTCAATGGTGAGCGTATGAAAACGATCATGGTCGGTATCGCCATTGAGCTGTACAACCGAACCGGCGACCGCAGTTAAATTGCCTAAACGACTGCTATCGCTCAGCACCCAGTTGGCATCGTGTTGCAATAGCGTATGGCTGGTCGGCGCGGCTTGAATCGTACCGCGCAATTGTGCTTTGCCGATATTCAGTTTGGCATTTTCACCGAGGGTGATGTTGCCGTTTATACGGGCGGTCGGCAGTACCGCATAATGTTCCGCACTCAGAGGATTCTGCCGGCAACTGACATGACCGTTGCCGTCATTCAAGCTACATTGCCAGCTATTGTTCCAACCGTCATTGGCTTTGCTGTAACCTAAACTTACTTGGCTATTGGCGTCAGCCGCAATATTGCCTTGTAAATCCGCATAATTGCCTAATTGCAGGGTGGCGCCGGCAGCCGATTTAAAGGTTTTCGCCTTAAACTGGGTTGAGATCCAGTCGTCCGCGATGGTGACATTGCCGGCGTGCGGGGTCGGGCGACCGGAAAGAAGTAAAGTCCCTTTTTCGACTTTTATTTCTCCGTTCAGGTTACTACCGCCAGCCAAGGTGTAAATCCCCGTTTCGATTGGCGAACGGTAAGTAAAATTCAATTTACCGTTATATCTGCTACTTTCGTTTTCGCCTAACACGCCCAAAAAGACGGCACGATTTGCACCTTGGAGAATATGCTCAATCGCGGCATTTTTATCCGTACCGAGATATTCCCAACCGTTACCGTTGCTTTGATCCGTCGGGAAAAAACCATAATTTTTTGCAGTAAGCTTAAAATATTCCACCATATTGCGATTATAAATATTAGTGTATTCATACAGGGTGCCGGGCGTGCCGCTTTTCGTCGCCAGCCAACGATAGATTGTCGGATCGCCGCCACCTTTCACAACGATATTTGCGGTTTTATCCGAATGGGAATTGGTGATCCGCGCGCCGTTATCCACATTGCGGATACGGCTGAAAGTGATGTCATTACCATTGAGATCCAGCCGCCCGCCGCGGAAACCGAAATAGATGTTATCGGCTTGGACTTGTCGGCTGTCACTTAATACGACGGTCGGTCTGCCGCTGACAATTTGGATTTTTTCGAAGGCTTGCACTGCACCGTTTTGATCCGCTTGCTGTTGTAAAATCACCGTGCCATCGCCCACGCTCAGGCTGCCGGGATTTTTACCTTTGGCATTGACAAGGAGAGTCCCTTCGCCGATCTTGTGCAGAAAATCATTGGCAATACCATTGACTTGCCAAGTCACCCGTTTGTCTTTTTCCACGATTAAGCCGGCGCCGCGCCAAATTTGTTGGTTTTCCGGCGTTACCGTGTAATTGCCTTGAAATGTTAAACCGCCTGCGCCTTGATTAATATCGTCTTGCAGAACAATGCTACCACTGCCGCGCAACGTTACATTTTTACCGCTATTCAGTGATTGATTAGCTGATAGCGTAGTGTTTGAATCGGCGAGGTGCACCATCCAGTGTTTACCGTCAATTTGTTTCAGCTCGCTTTTGTTGTCGTGTTTGCCTGGCGATTTACGCCGCCAAACCAAATCGGCGGTATTTTCAATATGAGGATCGCGATCATCTTGGTAACGCGCTTCGGCAAACGGTTTGTCAACCACAACCCACCAGTTGCTGGTTGTGCCGGCAATGCCGTGCATAACGCCGACCAACACCCATTGGTTCAGCGAACTGTCCCAGCCAAACAGGGGAGAGCCGCTGTCGCCGGGCTGGCTTTGCATGGCGAGTATGTCATTTTGGGGATCATAAAGATCGCCGTTTTCATTATAAAAAGAGTGATCGGAAAAAACGGGAGCGCGTACTGTGCCGCCGGTAACAAAGTTATAAGCGCCGCTAATCCAACGGTTTTTTCCATTTTTATCTCTCACTTGCTGGCTACCACTGCCCATACGGTAAAAAATCGGGAAGCGCTGCCGGTTTGTATAGACGTTTCTATCCATACCGGCACCGGTGATTTCAGCTGGAGCAACGTCGGTAACGTATTTTTGCAGGCGCGGAATATGCAGATCCTTTCCCCAATGGTTATTACGGTCGACTAATTGATAGTTTTGGCGTAAATAATCGGGATTATTGCCTGATCCGCCGAAGGTGACGTTTTGGTAACCGCCGTTATGTTTGACCCCGGCAAGGTATTGTGCGGCAACCAAGGTTGATACGCCGTAGCGATCGGCACTGCTGAAATCAATCATCGGCGCTTGATTGAGAACGCCCAGTCGGGTGCCGTTTAGGGTATTAATCGGGATATTGGTTGCTCCCGGCAGAAACCGTCCTTTATTTTCGGCAAAATCGCGAAAAATTTGATAGGAAATATCATCGCGGACAATTGAACTGAGCGCAGGATAACTAAAAAGTGCGGTGGTGATCAGTACGGCAAGTTTATTGGGTTTAAATAACATAAATGCTCCGGCAAGGTAGCAAGGAATGGGAGCTGCATTATATGAAGAAATGCCGTCAATCCTATTGAGTTGACGGCAAATTAGCGAAAGTCTGTTTTTATTTTTTTGACTAAATATATTCCAATCAATACTAATCGTCTGAAAATATACGGTTTTGTGTTGCTATGAAAAGAATACACCATATTTTTAAAGGGATAATGCCGAGTGATATCAAAGCAACCGCGAATTCTGATTTATCGCAAATATCATAAGCTTAGATTTGCAACGGATCAAAATGCGCCAAATCAATCCGATTGTCCGTGCCGTAAAATTCGCACAGGGCTTGGCGCAGGGTTTCGGCGCGTTTGGGCAAACCGTGTTGGGCATAGTGGCGGACTTGGGCGTACACCGCACTTTTAAACGGTCGGGTGTCGCCGGTTTGCCCGTTGAGATTATCGGCACTGGCGAAAAAACGTTTGTTGGCGGCGGTGGAGAGAATCCACTCAATCGCTTGCGGTTTCACTTCCACCTGCTCGAATAAACGTTGTTGTTGTTCCGTTCTGCCGTCCGGTTCATACCAGTAGCCGAAATCCTCCAAATGCCAACGGGAACGCCCGGCAACCAGCCAATGGGCGATTTCATGCAAGGCACTGCTGTAGTAACCATGCGCAAAGCGGATCACGTTATAAGTGCGGTTTTCGTCGGCTGGCAGATAAATCGGTTCGTCACCGCCTTTTTCTAATTTGGTGTTATATTCCGCATAAAAACAAGTGTTGAAGATGTTAATCAGATCGTTGTAGTCGTGTTGCATTGTGGGGTCCGTAAATAAAAAAGGATTGAAATGAAGCCAATGAATTAAACAAAGCAAAAGAGCTGAAATCCTCAGTTCAGACTGCTGACAAAGAGTAAATAACTTGATTTTTATGATGAAAGTAGGGGCGGATTATATATCTGCCCGAACCAGACTTTGCATTTTCCCATTGTAGATTAAATGCTTATATCTTACTTCGTAAACGGGCGGATATATAATCCGCCCCTACGTTGCCTTATAAACTCAAAAGTGCGGTTATCTTAATTCAGTTTTTGCAACGCTTCAATCCGTTTTTCCAACGGCGGATGGCTCATAAACAGCGCCGCTAACGGGGTGCCGCGTTTGCCGTTAATTGCAAATGCCGCCAATTCGCCTTCCAGTTGTTGCGGCTCATGTAAGCTTTGCAGACGTTTGAGTGCCGCAATCATTTTTTGTTTGCCGACTAATTGCGCCGAACCGGCGTCGGCGTGGAATTCGCGGTAACGCGAGAACCACATCGCAATAATGCTGGCGAGGAAGCCGAATACGATTTCCAACACCATCGCCACCATAAAATACATGCCGCTGCTGGTTTCGCCGTCGCGGTTACTGGCAACCACTTTGGCGATCATGCGCGAGACAAAAATCACAAAGGTGTTCAGCACGCCTTGCAATAAGGTCATGGTGACCATATCGCCGTTGGCAATGTGGCTGACTTCGTGCGCCAACACCGCTTCGGCTTCATCGCGGGTCATGCCGTTTAACAAACCGGTGCTGACCGCAACCAGTGAGTTCTTTTTGCTGGCGCCGGTGGCAAAGGCATTGACATCGCTAGAGTGATAAATCGCCACTTCCGGCATTGGCAAACCGACTTTGCGCGCTTGCGCTTGCACGGTGTGCAGCAGCCATTGCTCTTGTTCGTTGCGCGGTTGGCTGATCACTTGCGCACCGACCGCTCTTTTTGCCATCGATTTCGACATCAACAGCGAAACCAGCGAGCCGCCAAAGCCGAACAACGCCGCTAAAATCAACAGCCCTGCCGCATCTTGTGATTGGATCCCGGTCAGGGTCAAAATAATATTAAAAACCACCAACACTGCCATATTGGTCAACAAGAACAGAATAATTCGCATCATAAGTAAATACTCCTATCAAAAATAAGGACGGAAACAGCACCATAATATCACAAAGATGGTTATCAAGATGTTAATTTCAAGTCCAAGTGGTCAGTTTAAGAAATTTATTTTTAAATGCGATTTTTTATTCGATAGTGCGCCCAGCCCCAAAGTGCGGTCAAACACAAGTGTTTATATCTGGCTATTTTCAATTTTGCGATCCGGATCGAGAAAAAAAGTGCGGTCAGTGGCGAAACGTGCGTAAAAACACTAGATTAATTTCCGGTTAGTCAGTAAAATCGCCGACTTCTTAAACAGCACCTTTTCGGTATCCTGCCGACAAGCCGTAATGTGTAATAACGAGGCGTGAATCATCATGACAAACAAAACCAATTTACTCGATTTAAACCGCAAAGAGTTGCGCGAACTGTTGCAAGGTTTAGGCGAAAAGCCGTTCCGCGCCGATCAACTGATGAAGTGGATCTACCATTTCGGCGAAGACAACTTTGATAATATGACCAATATTAACAAAGTATTGCGTGAAAAATTGAAAGCGGTGGCGGAGATCCGCGCGCCGGAAGTGGCGGAAGAACAGCGTTCCAGCGACGGCACAATCAAATGGGCGATGCAGGTTGGCGATCAACAAGTGGAAACCGTGTATATTCCGGAAAATGATCGGGCGACTTTGTGTGTATCGTCGCAAGTCGGTTGCGCCTTGGCGTGTACCTTTTGCTCGACTGCGCAACAGGGATTTAACCGTAATCTGACGGTGTCGGAAATTATCGGGCAAGTGTGGCGCGCCTCGAAAATTATCGGCAATTTCGGCGTGACCGGCGAACGCCCGATCACCAACGTGGTGATGATGGGGATGGGCGAGCCGTTGTTGAATGTCAGCAATGTGGTGCCGGCAATGGAAATTATGCTCGACGATTTCGGCTATGGTTTGTCCAAACGCCGTGTCACGTTATCGACTTCCGGCGTGGTGCCGGCATTGGATAAATTGCCGGAAATGATCGATGTGGCGTTGGCGGTGTCGCTGCATGCACCGAACGACGAATTGCGCGATGAAATCGTGCCGATTAACAAAAAATACAATATTAAAATGCTGATGGATTCGGTCAGTCGCTATCTTGCGGTTTCCAAAGCCAATCACGGCAAAATGACGATTGAATATGTAATGCTCGATCATATTAATGACGGCACGGAGCATGCGCACCAATTGGCAAAAGTATTGGAAAATATTCCGTGTAAAGTGAATTTGATTCCGTGGAATCCGTTCCCCGAAGCCCCGTATAACAAGAGTTCCAACACGCGTATCGACCGTTTCCAAAAAGTGTTGATGGAATACGGGCTGACCGTGATTGTGCGCAAAACCCGCGGCGATGACATTGACGCGGCGTGCGGGCAATTGGCGGGCGAGGTGATCGACCGCACCAAACGTACCTTACATAAGAAAGCGTTTGGCGAGGCGATTTCCGTTAAACAGGCTTAACCGATAATCATAACGAGAGGGAGAAAATATGTTCGGTTTTAAACAAGATACAGCGAAAAAAATCCCGTTTTTATCCCTTTTGACCGCACTTTTATTCAGTTGCGTATTGAGCGGCTGCGCCACGCCGCCACAGAACAGTGAAAACCAGCGGGCGGCTTACGCCCGAGTGCAAGTTGCGTTGGGTTATCTGCAACAACGGCAATACGAAGCGGCAAAGCAGAGTTTGGATAAAGCGTTGCAGCACAGCCCGGATTATTATTTGCCGTATTTGGTGCTGGCGCATTACTACCAACAGATCGGCAATGTTAATCAAGCCGAGAGCCATTATTTGCTTGCGTTGGACAAAGATTCGCAACAAGGCGACAGTCATAATAATTATGGGGCGTTTTTGTGCCAGCAGGGCAGATTTAGTGACGCATTCAGCCATTTTGACACCGCACTTGCCAGCCCGGATTATTACCGTTTAGCGCAAACCTACGAAAATACCGCACTTTGCGCCCACCAAGCCGGCGATCGTTCCCGTTTGAATGCCGCATTGGAACGGTTGCGCCATATTGATGTCCGGCAGGCACAACAACTTGCCGAGCTGTTGCGTTAAATGTTATGACAAGCCAGTGAATGAATTTGCCGTTTTTTTCATATATCAGCGCCTGATCCATGATTAACAGTTGCAAAAATAAGGGTAGAATTTTAAACTTTGCGCTTGAAATTCATTTTATGGTAACGTCATGGAAAATCAGCAACAACAAACGACTTTTAATCTTGGCGAAACGCTGCGCCAAGCGCGTGAAAAACTGGGCTTAAGCGTGGAGCAAACCGCTCAGAAAACCTTGCTTAAAACAGCAATTATCAAGCATATTGAAAATAACGAATTTATCGTGCCGTCTTGTCCGCCGACCTTTATGAAGGGCTACGTGCGCAATTATGCCAAATTTCTGAAAGTGCCGGAGTCGGTTTGGAATGATCCGTCGATCACTTACGGTGAAGCGGTGCAGAATGATTTACAGAAAAATATGCGTAATAACTATAAAGTGAATCACTATTCTTCTTATTCCGGCTGGATTGGGCGATTGACTTGGATCGTCGCCTTGGCAATGATCGGGATGACCGCATATTGGTGGTGGCAAAATTACCAACAATCGCAAGACGAACGCACCAGTTTAGTGGAAAATTTTCTGAGTGGCTCGCAAACAACCAGTGCCGCCGCGGAAAGTGCGGTGAGCACCAGCGAGAATCAACTCGTTGCGGCTCCGATTAGTGAGAATCAACCGGCGGTGGCGATTCAAACGGATAATCCGCTTGCCGGTCTACCTGCCGCGGATTCAATTCAGGATTCGACTAATGTTGTTGTCTTGACACCGCCGCTGGAGATGAGTGAAGAAACCGCCGACAATGCAAGCAGCTTGACGCCGGCGGAAGTGCAAACCTCAGGGCAGGTGTTAAGTAATGTGATGGAACAATTGGACGGCTCTACGGCAACGGCAAACACCGAAAACGAGACGCCAATTGCGGTTGGGCAAGCGTTACCTGCGGCGGGCAGCGGTTTGACGATTGAAATTGTCGGCAGTAGCTGCTGGTTAAGCGTGCGTGACGGCAATCGCAAGGTGCTGGCGCAGAAAGAATATAAACAAGGGGAAGTATTGAATTTTGCCGATGGCGAGCCGTATTCCTTAGTCATCGGTGCGCCGCAAAATGTACGGATCACCTTCCAAGGGCAGGAAGTGCCGCTCACCATCGATGGGCGTGTCGCGCGAATCAAACTGCCGAATTAAGAGAGAGCAAAGCATGTTAAAAGAGATTCCGATTCAACGTCGCCAATCGACCAAAATTTATGTCGGCAATGTGCCGATTGGCGGAGACGCGCCGATTGCGGTGCAATCGATGACCAACACCCGCACCACCGATGTGGCGGCGACGGTGGCGCAGATCAAAGCCTTAGAAAAAGTCGGGGCGGATATTGTGCGCGTTTCCGTGCCGACCATGGATGCAGCCGAAGCATTTAAGCAGATTAAACAACAAGTCAATGTGCCGTTGGTGGCGGATATTCATTTTGATTACCGCATTGCGTTGAAAGTAGCCGAATACGGGGTGGATTGTTTACGGATTAATCCGGGCAATATCGGGCGTGAAGATCGCATTCGCACGGTGGTGGATTGCGCGCGCGATAACCATATCCCGATTCGGATCGGGGTTAATGCCGGTTCGTTGGAAAAAGACATTCAAGAAAAATACGGTGAGCCGACACCGGAAGCGTTGTTGGAGTCGGCATTGCGCCATGTCGACATTTTGGATCGCCTCAATTTTGATCAATTCAAGGTCAGCGTCAAAGCCTCCGATGTGTTTTTAGCGGTCGAATCCTACCGTTTATTGGCGAAAGCGATCAAACAGCCGTTACATCTGGGTATCACCGAAGCCGGTGGCGCACGCGCCGGCGCAGTGAAATCGGCAGTCGGTTTAGGGATGTTGTTAGCCGAAGGGATCGGCGACACCTTGCGCGTTTCCCTAGCCGCTGATCCGGTCGAGGAGATCAAAGTCGGCTTTGATATTTTAAAATCGTTGCGTATCCGTTCGCGCGGCATTAATTTTATCGCTTGCCCGACTTGTTCACGGCAAGAATTTGATGTGATCGGTACGGTCAATGCGTTGGAACAACGCTTGGAAGATATTGTCACGCCGATGGATGTGTCGATTATCGGCTGTGTGGTGAACGGACCGGGCGAGGCGTTGATCTCGGATTTAGGCGTGACCGGCGGCAATAACAAAAGCGGTTTCTATCTGGACGGGGTGCGCCAAAAAGAGCGGTTTGACAACGATAAATTGATCGATCAGCTAGAAGCCAGAATCCGCGCCAAAATCGCAATGCAAGATCCGAATTTACGCATTAATACCGCTGATTTAACCTAAGATCTGTTGATCATTTGTGTTTGTAACTTAAATTTTACCCGACAGCGACCTACGGTCGCAATCGGTTAAGCATTGATGAGAGTGGCTTTGCCTCTCCAAAGCAGCCGCAAAGCGGCTGATCTATGCGTAAGCTAGTACGGCTTTGCCGTGCTAGGCTAAAAAGAAATTGAATAATGTACTTAAAACATCAACAGATCCTAGTCAATAAGAAATGAATAAGAAAGGAAAAAACGTGGCGAAAACCATTCAAGCAATTCGCGGTATGAACGATTGTCTGCCGCAAGACACCCCATTGTGGCAATGGCTGGAAAGCACCGTCAGATGCGTGTTAAGCAGTTACGGCTATAATGAAATCCGTATGCCGATTGTCGAATCCACGCCGTTGTTTAAACGTGCTATCGGCGAAGTGACCGATGTGGTCGAAAAAGAGATGTTTACTTTCGATGATCGTGACGGCGAAAGTTTGACCTTGCGCCCGGAAGGCACGGCTGGCTGTGTGCGTGCCGGTATTGAACACGGGTTACTGTATAATCAAGAACAACGTTTATGGTATATGGGCCCGATGTTCCGTTATGAACGTCCGCAAAAAGGGCGCTATCGCCAATTTCACCAAATCGGGGTGGAAGTGTTCGGCATTACCCAAGCGGAAATTGATGCCGAGCTGATTTTGCTGACCGCCCGTTTATGGAAAGCATTGGGGATTGCCGATCATGTCAGCTTGCAACTCAATTCGATCGGTTCATTAGAGGCACGCAATAACTACCGCCAAGCATTAGTCGATTTCCTGCAAGATCATTTGGATATTCTGGATGACGATTGCAAACGCCGTTTAACGACTAACCCGTTACGCATTTTGGACAGCAAAAACGAACAGATTCAGCAAGTGCTGAATCATGCCCCGAAACTGCATGATTATCTGGATGAGGATTCCAAACGGCATTTCGCGCATTTGTGTGCGATTCTCGATCAAATGGGGATTGCCTATGAAATCAATCAAAAACTGGTGCGCGGTTTGGATTATTATAATAAAACCGTATTCGAATGGGTGACAACCGCACTTGGGGCGCAAGGCACGGTTTGCGGCGGGGGGCGTTACGACGGCTTGGTCGAACAACTGGGCGGGCACGCCACCTCAGGGGTCGGTTTCGCCATGGGCGTAGAGCGCTTGGTGCTGTTGGTGCAAGAAGTCAATCAAAACCTGAGGTTACCGCCAGCGGTTGATATTTATGTGGTACACAGTGGCGAACAAGCGGCGCTGCACGCTTTTAAAGTGGCGGAGCAGTTGCGCGCGGCTTGTCCGCAGAAAAATGTCATGCTACATTGCAGCGGCGGCAATTTTAAAAAGCAATTCAAACGTGCCGACAAAAGCGGGGCGGCATTTGCCGTAGTGATCGGCGAAGACGAAGTGCAAAACGGGCGATTAGTGGTGAAGGATCTATTGGGACGCAACGAGCAACAAACTTTGCCAACCGAAGCGGCAATCCGCTTTTTGGCTGAAAACGTATCATTTTAAAGGAGTGAATCCGTGTCATATATTACAGAAGAACAACAAGTCGAAGAGCTGAAAAGCTGGTGGAAAGAAAATAGCAAAGTGATTATCACCACTTTCGTGCTGGTGGTCGGCGGTGTGTTGGGCTGGCGTTATTGGCAGTCCGAACAAATTAACAACCGCATGCTGACGTCAAATAACTATGAGCAAGTCACACAAGCGTATCAACAAAATCCACAAACCAATGCGGAACTATTGCAAAAATTTGCCGATGACAATAAAGATTCCAGTTATGCGGTATTTGCCTTGTTTGAACAAGCTAAAAGTGCGGTTGCACAAAACAATTTGGCATTGGCGGAAAGCAGTTTGCAACAAGCCGTTGTTATCGGCAAAGATAGCAATCTAAAAACCATTGCCAGTTTGCGATTGGCGGAATTACAAGTGCAGCAACAGAAATTTGAAGCGGCACAAGCTAGCTTAAATAACGTCACTGACAGTGCATGGCAGGGGAACAAACAACGGTTGTTAGGGGATATTTTATTGGCAAAAGGCGATAATGCCGCTGCCAAAAATGCTTATCAACACGCGTTAAGCAATGAGAATTTAAACTCGCTTGACCGACAGCTGCTGCAACTGAAAGTAGATAGTTTGGCGCAATAACCATTTTATTTTTTATTAGAGAAGAGGAAAAACCATGTCTGAGTTACAAAGCATTATTGAAGCCGCCTTTGAAAAACGTGCGGAAATCACCCCGAAAACCGTTGACGCTACAACAAAAGCCGCGATTGAAGAAGTGATTGCCGGTCTGGACAGCGGCAAATGGCGTGTGGCTGAAAAAATCGACGGCGAATGGGTAACTCATCAATGGTTGAAAAAAGCGGTGTTGCTGTCTTTCCGGATTAATGATAACCAAGTATTGGAAGGCTCCGAAACCAAATATTTTGATAAAGTGCCGATGAAATTTGCCGATTACGATCAAGCGCGTTTCGAAAAAGAAGGCTTCCGCGTTGTGCCGCCGGCAGCGGTGCGTCAAGGGGCGTTTATTGCCCGCAACACGGTGTTAATGCCGTCTTATGTCAATTTAGGCGCCTATGTCGATGAAGGCACGATGGTGGATACGTGGGCGACGGTCGGTTCTTGTGCGCAAATCGGTAAAAACGTACATTTGTCCGGCGGTGTCGGTATCGGCGGTGTGTTAGAACCGTTGCAAGCCAACCCGACCATCATTGAAGACAACTGCTTTATCGGCGCACGTTCCGAAGTGGTGGAAGGCGTGATCGTCGAAGAGGGTTCGGTGATCTCGATGGGCGTATTTATCGGTCAAAGCACGAAAATCTATGATCGTGAAACCGGCGAAATTCATTACGGACGTGTTCCGGCGGGTTCGGTTGTGGTTTCCGGCAGCCTGCCGTCAAAGTGCGGTAAATACAGTTTATACGCAGCGGTGATCGTGAAAAAAGTCGATGCCAAAACCCGTGGTAAAGTCGGAATCAATGAATTATTAAGAACAATTGACGAAGAGTAGTTGGTTTTTTGCACAAAAATACGCACCCCAATTGTAAAAATTGGGGTGTTTTGTTATATAATGCTCGTTATTTGTACAAATAGACTGAAAAACAGTTGTGCTTCAAGAAAAAATGTTGGACACTTGCCCTCACTCAAATGTGAGTGTTGTGTAAGTGTATTTACATAACATTAACGAACTTAATTGCAAACAGGAGTTTTGAAAATGAAAAAATTGTTAACTACCGTTTTATTGGGTGCTAGCGTATTGGCTGTGACTGCATGTGACGACAAACAAGTGCAAGATGTTAAAAATACCGTAGCGGAAGCGAAGCAAGATGTTGTTGATACCGCAACTCAAGCAAAAGAGGCTGTCGTTGAAAAAGCAACTGAAGCGAAAGAAGTGGTTGCGGAAAAAGCGACGGATGTGAAAGATTCGGTGGCAGGCGCTGCAACGGATGTTAAAGAAGCGGCTGCGGCAAAAGTTGAAGAAGTGAAAGAATCTGTCAACAACGTTGTAGAAGATGCGAAAAAATCCATTGATAACACGGTTGAAAGTGCAAAAGGCGCAATGGACGGAGCTAAAGAATCCGTTAATCAAGCCACTGCGGACGCGATGAACGCAGTTGAGAAAACCCAAGCGGAAGCCGCTTCCGCAGTTGAAAATGCACAGCAAAGCGCACAGCAAACAGCGGCACAAGCGGTAGATTCGGCGAAAGAACAGGCTCAAGCGGCACAAGAAAGTGCGGCAGCCGTTGCAACTGACGCAAAAGAAGCGGTTGCGGAAAAAGCGGCTTCAGCACAAGAAAGTGTTGCGGCAACAGTAAGCGACGCTAAAGCGACTGTGGTAGAGAAAGCCGCGGAAGCGAAAGAAAGCGTGACTGCGACAGCGACTGAAGCGCAAGCAACTGTCGCCGAGAAAGCTGACGAAGCAAAAGAAAGCATGAATAAATTATTAGATCAAACTAAGCCGGAAACGAAATAATTCATTGTTGATCATATAAAATCAACCTCTATCTTTCGGATAGAGGTTTTTTTTATTTTCTAAAACAAGGCGATACCAATCAAAGTGCGGTTTTTTTAGAAAAATGGTAATGCTTTATGCTATAATACTCGCCTTATTTTGAATCGGGTCCTGCAAAGACGCGATTTTGTCACGATAATGTAAAGAAAACAGCGCAATAGATAAGAACAAGTGCGGAGAAAGGCATGATAGCAGCTAACAAACGTTCAATTATTACTCTTTTTTATGATGAAACCAGTTTGGGTTCGCAGCAAGTCAGAATGGTTTTGGCAGAAAAAGAAGTCCCGCATGAGCAGGAATTGATCCTGTCCGGCACGATTAATGAGGACTTTTTAGAATTAGGCACTAACGGGGAGTTGCCGACCCTGGTGGATCGCGATTTGGTGTTGTTCAAACCGCGTATTATTTTAGAGTATCTGGATGAGCGCTTTCCGCACCCGCCGTTAATGCCGGTTTACCCGGTCGATCGCGCTAAATCCCGTTTATTAATGCACCGCATTGAACAAGACTGGTTTTCAGTGATCGAGCAGGCAGAGCGTTTGCCGGAAGCGGAAAAATTGCAAATGTTGAATAATTTGAAAGATGAAATTTTAGCGTTTGGTCCGATTTTCGCCCAGAAGCCGTATTTCTTAAGCGAAGCGTTCAGCTTGGTGGATTGCTATATCGCACCGATTCTCTATCGTTTGCAAAGCTATGATTTGAAATTTACCGGTGCCGGCAGCAAAGCAATTAAAAACTATATGGATACGGTCTTTGAGCGTCCGTGTTTTGAAGTATCGTTGCAAAGCAGTCCGCAGAAAATCATCGCGGAAAAGTAGGTTTGAGATGACAAAATCCATGTTTGGTGCAAAGCGTCCTTATTTACTCCGCGCTTATTACGATTGGTTGTTGGATAACGACTTGACGCCTTATTTGGTGGTAGATGCCTATTATCCAAATACCATTGTGCCGGATGATTTTGTGAAAGACGGGCAAATCGTGCTCAATATTTCCCCCAATGCCTGTGGTAATTTACAATTAGGCAATGACAAAATTCTGTTTAACGCGCGTTTTCAAGGTTTGCCGCGTGATATTAGCGTGCCGCTCGGCGCCGTGGTGGCGATTTATGCACGCGAGAATGGCGACGGCGTGATGTTTGAACCCGAATTGATCTATGAACGGGAGCTGGAGCAAAGCTTAGGGGATTTAGTTGAACAACCGTCCGGCTTTAGCGAGGCGGTGGATAAACCACTAAAAACAACGCGCGAAGATAAAGCCAAAACAAAGCGCTCTACTTCACACCTGAAAATTGTCAAATAACGCATTTCGCTTACCTCAAACCGCACTTTAATCTGTGATCAGATCGACAAAGTGCGGTTTGTTCTATCCGGCACAATCGTTTTTTCCACTTAACGAATCAATAATCGGGCATTGGCTTTGTTCGTCCCCGGGACACTCGGCGGCGAGGGATTCCAGTTGGGTTTTCATTGCTTGCAGCTGTAAAATTTGTTGTTCGATATGTGCGATTTTATCCAAGGTGCGCTGCTTGATCTCACTACTGTGGCGACTTGGATTTAGATAAAGTTCCAATAATTCTTTGGATTCCGGCAAAGAGAATCCGATACTGCGCGAACGGCGCAGAAAGGTCAATTCGTCGATGTGGCGAATATCATATTGGCGATAGCCGTTTATTCCGCGTTCAGGCGGACTGATGATGTTTTTACTTTCATAAAAACGGATCGTTTTGGCAGTTAATCCGGTAATTTGTGCGATTTGCTTGATATTCATAAAAAACAGCTTGACCTTATCGTTAGGGGAAGGTTTATTCTAACGCCAAGATTCATTCGATTCAAATAGCAAGAGATAAACAGATAGGAGAAGATTCATGTCAAAGATTATCTTGGGGCTGCAACAGCTGTCGTGCCAAAACTGTGTGCGCCATGTGAAACAGAATTTAAGTCAAGTCAGTGGGGTTGATACGGTTAAAGTCAACTTGCATTACGCAGAGGTGAGCGGCTCGGCGGAGAGCGAAACCTTGATTCAAGCGGTTGCGGCTGCAGGTTATCAGGCGAGTGCCAATCCGCAACCGCACTTCACTTTGGCACTGAGCGGCTTGTCGTGTCAGCATTGTGTCAAATCGTTGGATAAAGCACTGGGCGAATGTGATCCGGAGCTCATTTACAGCCTAAGTCTGAATGAATTGTCGGTTTATGCCGACAGCGATCCGCAAGCCTTGATTCAAGTGGTGGAAGAGGCTGGTTATCATGCCGCGCTTGTTTCTGAATCGGCAGAGGAAGCGCGCGACCCAAAAATTGAACTACTGCCCAGCGAACCGAAAGATACAGCGGAAAAACCGGATTCTGATCAAGGGGTAGTAGGCGAGCAAGATCAGAATCAAACGGTCACCCAGCTGTTGTTAAGCGGCATGACCTGTGCCAGTTGCGTGTTAAAAGTTGAAAAAGCCTTGGAAGCCGTTGATCCGAAAGCTAAAGTCAGCGTGAATTTAGCCGATAACAGCGCCTTGGTTTATGGCGATGTTAACCGCGGTGATTTAATTCGAGCAGTCGAAAATATCGGTTATGGTGCGGAGGTGGTTGAAGATCAGCAATTGCGACGGGAAAAGCAACAGCAACATACCGAAGATGAAATCAAACAACGCAAATGGCAGGCGATTGTCGCTTTGCTCTTTGGCTTTGGCTTGATGTTTTGGGGATTTTTCAACGGCATGGCTGTGACGCCAAGTACTCAATTCGGTTGGATCTTGGTCGGGCTATTGAGTGCGGCAATCATGGCATTCAGCGGACGGCATTTTTTTATCAGTGCGTGGCGTAATCTCAAACACGGCAATGCCACCATGGACACCTTGGTCGCCTTGGGAACCGGTGTTGCTTGGTTATTTTCGATGGCAATCGCGCTGTTTCCGGGCTTTTTTCCTGACAATGCGCGCCATCTCTATTTTGAAGCCAGCTTGATGATTATCGGTTTGGTTAGTTTAGGCAAAATGCTGGAAACCAAAGCCAAACAACGCTCTTCGCATGCATTGGAGAAATTGCTGGATTTGACACCGCCTAGCGTCACTGTGATAACGGAACAAGGTGAAACGGAATTGCCGTTGCAGCAAGTGAAAAGCGGGATGTTAATCCGCCTGAAAACCGGTGATCGTGTGGCGGTTGATGGCGTGGTGGTGAGCGGTGAAGCCTGGCTGGATGAATCGATGTTGACCGGCGAACCGTTGGCGGTGAATAAAACGGCGGGCGATCAAGTCAAAGCGGGCACTATTGTCGATAACGGCAGTTTACGTTTTGAGGCAACCCAAGTCGGGGAACAAACCGTATTGGCAAATATCATCAAATTAGTGCGTCAGGCGCAGAGCAGTAAGCCGCAAATTGCCAAATTAGCGGATAAAGTCGCTTCGGTATTTGTGCCGGTAGTGGTGGCAATTGCGATTGTGGCGGCATTAGTGTGGTATGTTATCGGACCGGAGCCAAAACTGGCGCATTCGTTGGTGGTATTGACCACGGTATTAATTATCGCCTGCCCCTGTGCATTAGGCTTGGCAACGCCGATGTCGGTGATTGCCTCGGTTTCCCGTGCGGCGGAATTGGGGATTTTGGTACGGGACGCCGATGCCTTGCAGAAAGCGGCGAACGTTAATATTGTGGTTTTTGATAAAACCGGCACGCTGACCGAAGGTAAACCGAAGCTGACCGCACTTTATCCGGCGACCGGACAGAATGAGACGGATTTATTGCGGTGGGCAGCCAGTTTGGAAAAATACGCCAACCACCCGCTAACGAAGGCTTTGCTAGACGCTGAATTGATACAAAATGTACAGTTAAACGACGTTGAGGCGTTTATGACCTTAAAAGGCATGGGGGTCAGTGGAAAAATTCATGGGCAACAGCTTTATCTCGGTAATTTGACATTAATGAACTTGCAAAACATTGTCATTCCGACAGCAATGACGGAAAAAGCAAGCCGTGAAAGTCGAGCCGGCGGCACCGTGCTGTACTTGGCGAAAAATGGCGAATTTGTCGGTTTTATGGTGGTGAAAGATCAAATCCGTGCCGAAAGCCCAAGTGCGGTCAAACAGTTGCAACAAGCCGGTTACCGCACCGTGATGTTGACCGGTGATCAGCAGCAAACCGCAGAAGCGGTGGCGAAACAACTGGGGATCGATCAAGTGGTTGCCGGTGTATTGCCGCAAGGAAAAGTGGACGTTATCCGCAAGCTGCAGCAACAGGGCTATAACGTGGCAATGGTCGGTGACGGCATTAATGACGCGCCCGCCTTGGCGTTGGCAGATGTCAGTATTGCGATTGCCAGCGGCAGCGATGTGGCGATTGAAACGGCGGATTTGACCTTAATGCGCCACAGTATTGACGCCGTGTCTGATGTATTGTCGTTGTCACAGGCAAGCATACGCAACATCAAACAGAACTTGCTCGGCGCATTCATCTATAACAGCTTGGGAATTCCAGTTGCCGCCGGGGTGTTATATCCCTTCTTTGGGGTCTTGCTCAATCCGGTTTTTGCCGGGGCGGCGATGGCGCTCTCTTCGATTACCGTGGTCAGCAACGCCAACCGCTTACTGAAATTCAAGCCTTAGCATAAAAAAGAGGTTGGAATCCCAACCTCTTTGCCAGCTAAAATACGCGTTTAAATGGTTTTACCACCACATCGCCATAGACACCGGCGGCAATGTACGGATCTTCGCTTGCCCATTGTTTGGCTTGCTCAAGGCTGTCAAACTGGGCGATCACGGTTGAACCGGTAAAACCGGCCTCGCCCGGGTTTTCATCATCGATCGCCGGATTCGGACCGGCTGTCAGCAGGCGGTTTTCCGCTTGTAAGGCATGCAAACGTTGCAAATGTTGTTCACGAACGGCTAAACGTTGTTGTAACGTGTCAGGTTTATCTTGTGCGAAAATAACGTAGTACATCGGTTTCCCCTTATTTTGTTTGATTGGCTTGATATTCTTGTAGTTCTAAAATCGCTTTTTCCAATTCCGGATTATTGACTTTCGGAATCGCTTTCGGACGCCCGTTTTGATCAATCGCAACGAAGGTAAAGACCGCGTCGGTGACACAGTAGCGTTCATTAAACGGCTCGGTGGAGACTTTTTTCACCCACACTTCCACTTCGATTTTAATTGAGCTGTTGCCGACTTTGACACAGCGTCCGTAGCAACAAATCACATCCCCGACCGAAACCGGGCGGATAAAGTTGATCTTATCGACTGACACCGTCACCACTTTGCCTTGTGCGATTTCTTTTGCCATGATGGCGCCGCCAATATCCATTTGCGACATAATCCAGCCGCCGAAAATATCCCCGTTGGCGTTAGTGTCAGACGGCATAGCGAGTGTGCGCAGCAATAAGCGCCCTTTAGAAATGCGCCCCGGATTGGCACCAAGTGCGGTTTCAACAAATTCGTGTTCCATGATTTCTTCCAATTATTTATTGTTCGTTTGTTCGTTCTCTTTCGGCAAATAACGATAGAGATAGACCCCGGTGATCACGGTGGCGACTAACGTCATACCGATCACACCAAAGACTTTAAAGGTTGCCCAAGCGTCGTCCGACATATAATGGCTGATATACAAATTCGCCAACATACACAGAATAAAAAATAACGCCCAGCCCAGATTTAAATTATTCCATACAAACTGCGGCAGTTGGATTTCTTTACCGAGCAGGCTTTTTACCAGAGGTTTTTTAAAGCCATATTGGCTGACCAGCAAGATAATGGCAAACAGGGCGTATACCATCGTTACTTTCCATTTCAGAAATTCTAAGTCGTTAAAATACACCGTTAATAAGCCAAAAAAGACCACCGCCGCCGCCATGATTTTTTGCTGTTTTTCAATCCCGCCGAATTTAAATTTTAAAATCAGCATTTGGGCGATCGTCGCCGCAATCAGGGTAATCGCACCGGCTTGAATGCCGTAAATTTTATAGGCGGCAAAAAACAGGATTAAAGGGATAAATTCAAGTATTTGTTTCATTGAAACTTCCGTAAGATATTTTTATCGATAAACAATTGGTAAAAACGGTAGGTAAATACCACCGTGAAAATGCTGATTGCCGCTGTAATAATAGAACTCAAAAATATCACAAACAGCGAATTGCCTAAATTAGCTAATTGTAGCGATACCAATAAAGGTAAAATATAGGTTGCCAACACTAATAAAAACAACGGAAACACCCGTTTACCGCTGTTCAGCCAGACTAATTTCAAGGCTTCGCCAATCGTACCGTTTTCAATAATATAGGCAAATTGCGCCAGAAAAAGACGCAGGAATAAGTAGCCGCCGACACAGAATGACAATAAAGCAATAATACCGACATTCGGGGCGGAAAAGCTGGTGATACCCAGACTGATCGGCAGTACGCTGATGATATTCAAAACCACAAAAGGAATGATTTTGCCAAGCGAAAGGTTAAGTGCGGTAGCGAAATTAGCAGCCTGTCCCTTGCTGATTTGAATAATCAGGTTTAACAGCCATAAGACCAGCAATAAGCTGATGATATGCGCTGCAATCGTCAGCATTAAACTGGTGCCGTTGATACGGTATTCCGCGTCGTTCAATACGGCGATCGGCGGCTGCAGAGAACTTAAGATCAGTTGGGTGGCGAGGTTGTTGATAACAAACAGCGCCATCACCGTAATCAATAAGGGTTTCTGGTTAATCAGAAAATTCAAGCTATCTTGAAAGATTTTTGTAAAATTTACGGGCATAAAACGTCCTACGACAAAAAAGCACTCGGTGTAACAAAATTAGATTATTTATATTGGGCAAACAGTTCTTGATTGGCTAACAACTGCGTTTTAGTGAGAGAGAAAACGCCGTCGCCGCCGCGTTCAAACTGAATCCAGTTAAACGGTACCGTCGGGAATTGTTCGATCAAATGCACCATACTATTGCCGACTTCACACACCAATACACCGTTATCGGTTAAATAGTCGGCGGCATTTGCCAAAATCCGTTTTGCCAGAATCAAGCCGTCGTCGCCTGCCTCAAGTGCCAACATCGGCTCATGGTAAAACTCCGCCGGCATTTCATCCAAATCTTCCGCATCGACATACGGCGGATTGGTGACGATTAAATTATATTGATCCTGCGGCAAGGCGCTGAACAGATCCGACTGAATCGGGAAAACATGGTGCAGTGCATTGTGGCGTTCAATATTGATTTCAGTCACTTGTAGCGCCTCGAGCGACAGATCGACCGCGTCAATTTCCGCATGCGGGAATTTCACTGAGCAGGCAATCGCAATGCAACCGCTGCCGGTGCACATATCCAAAATCCGTTGCGGTTCTTCTTTCAGCAAGCCGGTGAAACCATTTTGAATCAGCTCCCCAATCGGCGAACGCGGTACAATCACGCGTTCATCGACATAAAACTCCAAGCCGCAGAACCACGCGTTGTGAGTCAAATAGGCTACCGGTTTGCGCGTTTCAATCCGCTGAACAATCATGCCGAATAATTTTTGTTTTTCATAGTGCGTCAGGTTTGAAGTATACAGTTCGGCGGGCAGATCGTGCGGCAAATGCAATGTCGCCAATACCAATTGAACGGCTTCATCCCAAGCATTGTCCTGCCCGTGTCCGTAAAAAATATCCGAGGCATTGAAACAGCTATAACTCCAACGCAAAAAATCTTGAATGGTTTTGAGATCATCTTGATTAGCCGAAAGCGAAATCTCTTCCACCAAATCGGCATTATATGTCATATTTTCGAGCATAAATCGGGCTGCCTTGTTAAAACAAAATCGAAGGCTATTTATATCATATTTTATTAATCTCGTCATGAGGTGTTGGACTGTGTCTCACTGTCTTCAATAATAAAGAACCTAGGTTTGCAATAAAATGCCAAATCACGCAGAATAACAACGATTACGATTTGAGTAAGTGTTTACTGTGTCGTTTCAGTGGATTCAGAAAGGCATAACCGCATAGAACATAAGGGGATAATGGCATAATGGCATTGGAACAAGAAGACATCGCTCTTTTTCACGAGCAAATTAAAGGGGCGAAGCGCTTAAGACAGGATACCTACGTTGCGCCTCGGCTGAAATCCAAACACAAACGGCAGTATAAAGAATTGGTGCGGCAGCAGGACAATCTGTTCTATTTTTCCGATCAGTACGAGCCGCTGTTGCAAGACGATCAGCAAGTGCGGTATCTGCGCAGCGGGGAAAATTCGCATTTGTTAAAACAACTGCGCCGCGGTGATTTTGAGCCGGAACTGTTTCTCGATCTGCACGGTTTAACCCGCGAGCAAGCCAAAACCGAACTTGCTGCGCTGTTGCACGCCTGCGAAAAAGAGAATATCCATTGTGCCAGCATTATGACCGGTTACGGCACATTTGCTCTGAAACAGCAAATCCCACGCTGGCTGGTGCAACACCCCAAAGTCCGCGCCCTACACCAAGCCCCGAAAGAGTGGGGCGGCGATGCCGCGTTTTTGATTTTGTTTGAAATAGTAGATAAATGATTATAATTGCAAAATAAATAGATTTTCGAGTTATTAAGCAAAAATAAATCTGTTTATCTACTATAAGGTTCTTATAGGAAGATCGATTACTCGATGGAAATATATTGCAACGGCAGTTTACACAAGGTCGCCAATAATTGTTTCGCCATCACTTTTTGGCTGATGTCGGCTTTTTTCTCGATTAATACCGCTCTTTTGATATTTTGTAATTCAAAGCCGTTGAGAATCAGGTTATTAATTGCCACTTGTAATGCCGGTAAACTCGGATTAAACGCGGCGTTTTCCGCATAGCTGCCGATAAAATAGAAATGATCTTCGGTCTCCAGTGCGGCGCCGGCATAGGCTTGGCTGTACGGCGCATGGCTGATGTTAATCGCTTCAAGTGCGGTATCAATCAGTAAATCGTCGGTATTCAATAAGCTTAAGCCATGGTGGCGCGGTGCCAGCAGCAACTCCGTGACATTTAAATCTTGCGGCCCGAAGTGGTTTGGAAGATAACTATGCAATGGATTGTTACTGCTTTGCGGTAAATTGATCACGAGCTTATCAGCCCCGTCCAACTCATTCATAAATTGGCGACAGTGCCCGCACGGCGCATAGTTGACCGAAATCTCATTAATCCCGTTTTCCCCTTGCATCCAAGCGTGGGCAATTGCGCTTTGCTCCGCATGGACGGTTTGTTGCATGCCGGTATCGACAAATTCCATATTGGCACCGAAATAAAAATTGCCGCTGGCGCCAATCGCAATGGCGCCGACATAAAAGCGTGAGATCGGTGCTAACGAATAGGCGGAGGCAATCGGCAAGAGGGCGAGGGAGAGATCGCGTTGGCTTAATTCAAATTTATGGCAGAGATGTTGCACGGTGAAGTGCGGTAAGCGCCCGACAAAACGTTGTTCGGTTAAAATAGTGAAAAGTGTTTTTGCTAATTCTTGGTTCGGTAGTTTGGCGCAAGCAGACCGCACTTTTTCAGAAATATGTAAATTGGAATGATAGTGGTTTGGCATAAGTAATTCTCCATAAATAACAAGCCATGTGAATGTTTATTACTATATTCCAGAATAAACAAAAGATCTTCCTAAGAAGATCTTTTTTGTGAGATTAATCAATTTATTGTGTTATTTGAATCAATTTAGATCATGATTTATTTTTTACGCCCGATAAACAGACTCAGACTGACGAGTAATAGCGATAACAAAATCATTATCGTTGCCAGCGCATTCACTTCCGGCGTAACCCCGGTTTTCACCATCGAGAAGATTTTCAACGGCAGAATTTCATAGCTGACCCCGGTGACAAACGAAGAGACCACCACATCATCCAGGGAAATGGTGAAGCTCAATAGCCAACCGGAGACAATCGCAGGCAACGCCAACGGCAGAATAATTTTACCGAGAATCGTCAGTTCGCCCGCGCCCAGATCTTTCGCCGCTTCCAACATTTTGACATCAAAGCCTTTTAAGCGGGACAGAATCGTCACCACCACATATGGCAGACAGAAAGTGATATGTGCCAGCAATAGCGAAGCAAAGCCCAACTTAATGCTGAACAGCATAAACAATGCCAATAACGAAACCGCCATTACGATATCCGGTGACATCATTACGATAAACAACATCCCGCCGACAAACTTTTTGCCTTTAAATGCGTAGCGATAGAGTGCAATCGCGGTCAAACCGCCGATGACGGTAGCGAAGGTTGCGGCAAAAAAGGCAATCGTTACCGAATGTACGGCGGCTTGGATCAGGGTATCGTTATTGAACAGACGCTCGTACCAGTTCCAGCTGAAGCCTTTCCACGTTAAACCATAGCGGTCGGCATTGAACGAATTGACCACCAGAATAATAATCGGTATATACAAATAGGCATATACCACAAACATAAAACCACTGCGTAGTAAACGACCCATTATTCCAACTCCGGCTTTTTATTCAACAACTTACCTGCACGGTAATAGACATACAACAACAACGCCATCAGAATGGTCAAGCCGATACTGATCGCGGCACCGAACGGCCAGTTGCGCGACACCAAAAACTCACTTTTAATCACGTTACCGACTAATAGCACTTTCGCGCCGCCGAGCAGATCGGCTACATAGAACATGCCCATTGCCGGCAACAATACCAGCAAGCAGCCGGCGATAATGCCCGGCATAGTGAGCGGCAGAATAATCCACACAAAACGCTGTACTGTGCCGGCTCCCAGATCCTTGGCGGCTTCGAGTAAACGTCCGTCCAGTTTTTCAATCGCAGAGTAGAGCGGCAGAATCATAAACGGCAACAGGATATAAACCAAACCGATAATCACCGCCATTTCGGTGTTGATAATCCGAATCGGGCTGTCGATAATGCCCAGTGACATCAGGGCATTGTTCAACACGCCGCGCACGCCTAAGAAAATTTTCATGCCGTAGATCCGAATCAGCGAGTTGGTCCAGAATGGTAAAATCACCATAAACAGCAGAATCGGGCGATATTTGCTCGGCAGTTTGGCAATCATAAACGCAAACGGATAGCCGATCAGCAAACAGATAATCGTTGCCAAGCCCGACATATACAGCGAATTCCACATCACCTGCGCATACAGTGGATCAAACAGCCGTTTGTAGCTGTCTAACGAGAAGGTGAAATCGATCAGATTACTGGTATCACGGGTCAGGAAACTGGTTCCCAACACCAACACATTCGGCACAAGAACAAAGAAAATCAACCAACCGAAAATAATGGCAACGGTGATATTCTGAAAATTACGCGTTGTTATCTTCATCTTCCAACACCACTTCCCAACTTTCAACCCAAGTAATCGCCACTTTTTGATTTAGCGAGTGATCCACGTCCGGATCGTCTTCGTTAAAGAATTCGCTGATGAGCACCATTTTGCCGCTTTCCAACTCAATGGTTGATTCCAGCGTCATGCCTTTGTAGTTGCGTTCGCGCACATAACCGACAATGCCGTTGACCGCTTGGGTTTCGTTGACTTCTTCCAAACGCAAGTCTTCCGGGCGCAGCAACACTTTTAACCGGCTGCCGGCGCTGACGTTTTGCGTAGCGAAAATATCGCAAATCCGCCCTTCCACATTGGCTTTCACCCGTTTTTCGTCTAAGCGTTCAATCACGCTGGCGTCAAAAATATTGATCTCGCCGATAAATTGCGCCACAAACAGATTATTCGGTTCTTCGTAAATTTCGCGCGGCGTGCCGTCTTGCTGCAATTTGCCGGAACGCAGCACAATAATCCGATCGGACATGCTCAAGGCTTCTTCCTGATCGTGGGTCACAAAAATAAAAGTAATGCCCAATTTACGTTGCAACGCTTTCAATTCGTTCTGCATTTGTTTGCGCAGATTGTAATCCAGTGCCGAGAGGGATTCGTCGAGCAGTAAGACTTTCGGCTTGTTTACCACCGCTCTGGCAATCGCCACCCGCTGTTGTTGCCCGCCTGAGAGTTGCGCCGGTTTACGCTCGGCAAATTCCTCCAACTGCACCATACGCAAGGCTTCCAACACCCGCGGCTTAATTTCGCTACTTGGCACGTTCTGCATTTTCAAGCCGAAAGCGACGTTTTCAAAAATCGTCAAGTGCGGGAACAGGGCATAACTTTGGAATACGGTATTCACCGGACGTTGTTCCGCAGGCACTTGACTGATGTCTTGTCCGTCCAGAATAATTTGTCCGCCGTTTAATTCCTCGAAACCGGCGATCAGGCGCAGAATCGTGGTTTTGCCACAACCCGACGGCCCTAATATGGTGATAAATTCGCCATGATTAATGGATAAGTTAAAATCGTTAATAATGGTTTTGCCATCATATTCTTTGCGGATTGATTTCAGCTCAATCACCGGTTTGGTTTTAGCGATGTTTTCCACCAGCTTTGTTTTCCTCCGACCTTACAGCGTTACGGTTACAATAGAACATTAAAGGGCTTGTCTATCTTGCTTACCAATCTTACTTATCAATGGCAGAAGAGAAACAGCCCCCTAAAAAATCAGCGCTAAGAATACCACAATTGGTTTACGGATTGAAAAGGGAAATTAGCCGATTTGACCAAAAAACCGCACTTTATCGCGGAAATAAAAGCAAGGTATAAATATTCAAGAGCAGAGTAAGATTTGCTACTGAACAAAGCAAAATAATATGATAGAATCCGCCCTCGAATTTGCAAACAAAGTATAGGTAGCTTATGAACATTTTAGAAGGCGCGCTGGCAGCGCCAAATGCCAAAATCGCCGTGGTGATTGCCCGTTTTAACAGTTTTATCAATGAAAGTTTACGCGACGGCGCAGTGGACGCGTTAAAACGGATCGGACAAGTAAAAGAAGATAACATCACTTTGGTTTATGTGCCCGGCGCCTATGAATTGCCGTTGGTGGCGCGCCGTTTGGCCGCCGGCAAAAAATTTGATGCGATTGTCGCGTTGGGCACGGTGATTCGCGGCGGCACCGCGCATTTCGAATACGTTGCCGGCGAAGCCAGCAGCGGCTTGGGACAAGTCGCAATGCAAGCGGATATTCCGGTGGCATTCGGCGTATTGACCACCGAAAACATCGAACAAGCGATTGAACGTGCCGGCACAAAAGCGGGCAATAAAGGGGCGGAAGCGGCGTTAGTTGCGTTGGAAATGATCAACTTACTGACTGCAATCGATCAAGCATAAGGATATCGTGATGAGTAAAGTATCTCCACGCCGCCGCGCCAGAGAGTGTGCGGTTCAGGCGTTGTATTCTTGGGCGGTTTCAAAAAATGATATTGCCGAGGTGGAATTGGGGTTTGTCACCGATCAAGAGATGAAAGGTGTTGATATGCCGTATTTCCGCAAATTGTTACAGGGTAGCGCTGAATATAGCGAAGAGCTGGAGCAAATGTTGGCACCGCACTTGGACCGCGGCACCGAAGAGTTGGATCCGATTGAAAAAGCCGTGTTATTAATGGCGGCGTACGAGTTGAAATACCAAGCGGATGTGCCGTATAAAGTGGTGATCAACGAAGCGATTGAAGTGGCGAAAGTATTTGGTGCGGAAGAGAGCCATAAATATATCAACGGGGTGTTGGATAAATTGGCACCGGCATTAAAACGTAAATAATCAACATCCAACAACCTGAAGTGCGGTCGGAGGTAGCATGGAACAGCAGCAAAATAGTGAATTCGATATTATCCGTCAATATTTTAATGCCTCGAGCCGCCCACCGCGCAAAGACGTTGCTTTGGCAATCGGCGATGATTGTGCCATCACCGAGATTAAGGCCAATCAGCGTCTGGCCATCACCACCGATACCTTGGTCGAAGGCATTCATTTTTTCCCGACTATTTCTCCGGCGGATTTAGCCTATAAATCCCTTGCGGTCAACTTGAGTGATCTTGCCGCGATGGGCGCGGAACCGGCGTGGGTCAGCCTCGCGTTGACCTTGCCGAAAATCGATCATGCGTGGTTGAAGGCATTCAGCAATAGCTTTTTCGAAGTATTGGATCATTATAATATTGATCTGATTGGCGGGGATACCACCAAAGGCCCTTTGTCTATCACGATTACTGCGCACGGTTTATTGCCACGCGATAAAGCGTTGTGTCGCCACGGGGCGGAAAAAGGCGATTGGATTTATGTCACGGGTTCGCTTGGCGACAGTGCCGCCGGTTTGCAACTATTGCAGGCAAAAAGTGCGGTACAAAACCGCACTTCGGCGGAGGATTACTTGATTCGGCGCCATTTACGCCCGACCCCGCGCGTTCTATTAGGACAGACTATTGCGCCATATGCCAGTGCGGCGATTGATATTTCCGACGGTTTATTGGCGGATTTGTCGCATATCTTAGCGCGTAGCGATGTCGGCGCCAGTTTAGCCTTGGAAAAATTACCGCTTTCATCGCAATTATGCGAAGCGGTCGGACAGCGGCAGGCGGAAATCTTGGCGCTCACCGGCGGGGAGGATTATGAACTTTGCTTTACCGTCGCCGATAAAAATGGTAGTAAACTGGAGCGTGCGTTAACCCATATCGGTGTTGAGTACACCTGTATCGGGCAAATTCGCAGCAAAAGGATGAATAACCGAATTCGCTTGAAACGGAATGGCGAAAAGGTCGAGTTGCCGCAATATTCGGGATTTGACCATTTTCGTGAGGGCGAATAGGAATAACTGAGATGAACGAAAAGCAATTGGCATTAACCAAAGTCAACATGTCGAATCCGATCCATTTCCTTGCCCTGGGTTTCGGCTCCGGTTTAATTTCCCCGGCTCCCGGCACTTGGGGAACCTTGGCAGGCTGGTTGCTTGGGGTATTGGCACTCCAGTTTATGCCGTCATACTATTTATTGTTTCCTGCCGTTTTGGGGTTTATCTTCGGTATTTATCTGTGCGGCAAAACCGCGGATGATATGGGCGTGCATGATCATGGCGCGATAGTGTGGGATGAAATCGTGGCAATTTGGCTGGTATTGGCGTTTATTCCTGAAACAAGCTGGCTTTGGTACGCCGTCGCTTTTGTTCTGTTCCGCTTGTTTGACATCCTCAAACCGTATCCGATCAAATATTTTGATCATAATGTCGAGAACGGTTTTGGCATTATGCTGGATGATCTACTCGCTGCTATTTATACCATATTTTCCGTGTTATCCCTTTTCTGTGTTGTTCGGATCTATTTCTAATGTTTGCCTTATTGACGAAATTATTTTTTATCCATTTGTTCGCCCTTGCCAGCCCAGGACCGGATTTTTTCTTTGTGATCCGTAAAGCGGTTGCAGAAAATCAGCGAAGTGCGGTTTTGGGGATTCTGGGGATTGTCGCGGCGTTATGTATTTGGTTGCTGGCGAGCCTGCTTGGACTCTCCATCCTGTTTAAACTCTATCCGCCGATTGAAATCGTGATGTTACTGCTTGGTGGGGGCTATCTCGGCTATTTAGGCAGTTTGATGTTGCGCACGCAGGAAAATATCAAATTAGAGCAGATTACCGCCAACGCGGCAGCCGTCAAAAGCCATGATGATTGGATCAATTTTCGTCAAGGTTTTTTGGTTAATCTCTCCAATCCGAAAGCGATGATCTATTTCGGCGGTATTTTTTCGTTGGTGATCGGCAGTATCAACGGCTACGGGCAAGCGGGTATTGTGGCGTTGATGATTTTAATCGAAAGTTTTGTTTATTTTTACTTGGTTTCGCGTATTTTTTCACACCGTAAAGTCAAATCGTTTTACCTCAATTACAGCCGTTATATTGATAATATCTCGGGCGTGGTGTTTATCGGTTTTGGTTTATTGCTGTGGTATAACGCTTATCAATTGGTTATCAACTAAAAGTGCGGTGTAAATAAAAGAAAACCCGATATTCAACAGTGAAATATCGGGGGAGGTCTTACAATAAGTAAAATGTAAAAAGACAACTGCGGTTGCAGTGCACTAGCATTAACTAAGACTGGATCCTTGCCAAAAAGTTCAACTAAAAATAAAAAATTTGTCAGCTTTTTTATTTTTTGATGTTAAATCAACGGGTTGAATTATTTACTTCAAAAGTAAGAGCGGATTCTCTAACCGTCCGAACCGCACTTTGTATTTTCCTTTTTAGATTAAATAGTTATGCCGAATTTCGTAAGCGGGCGGATAGAGAATCCGCCCCTACGCTGCCTAAATCAGTCACCGTTGTCAACAATGTAGGGGCGCTAAATGAATCAAAGTGCGGTTTCGATTTGTTGTTGAATGCCTGCCGTATCTAATTTCAAATCCGCCAAGATTTCCGCTTGTTCGCCTTGCGGGAGGAAATAATCCGGGAAGCCGAGTTGCAGCAAACGCGGTGTTGCGGTTTTATTGCGAATGGCAAGCTGATTTAAATATTCTGCCACTGCGCTGCCTGCGCCGCCTTGAACGGCGTTGTCCTCCACGCTCACTAACAGTTGATGTTGTGCCGCCAGTTGGTCGATCCGGGCAGTGTCGAGCGGTTTGACAAAGCGCATATCTACCACGGTGGCATTTAACGCTTCCGCCGCCGCGACCGCACTTGGCAATAATGTACCGAAGTTCAGAATCGCTACGTTTTGCCCTTGACGGATTAACTTCGATTGCCCGAGCGGAATTTCCGCCAATGGCAGCAATTCACAACCGACACCGGAACCGCGCGGATAGCGCACTGCCGCAGGGGCGTTAAGGCGATAGCCGGTGTAGAGCAGTTGGCGGCACTCGTTTTCATCGCTTGGAGTCATGATCACCATATTCGGGATACAGCGTAAAAAGCTGATGTCGAATGCTCCTTGATGGGTTTGTCCGTCTGCGCCGACCACACCGGCGCGATCAATCGCAAACAATACCGGCAGATTCGGAATTGCCACGTCATGAATCAGTTGATCGTAGGCGCGTTGCAGGAAGGTCGAGTAGATCGCGACTACTGGTTTGTACCCGCCGATGGCAAGTCCTGCGGCAAAAGTCACCGCGTGCTGTTCGGCGATCGCGACATCAAAATATTGCTCGGGGAAACGGTTGGAAAATTCGACCATGCCCGAACCTTCACGCATTGCCGGCGTGATCCCAAGCAATTTTTGATCGCGTGTAGCCATTTCACACAGCCAGTCGCCGAAAATTTTCGAATAGTTCGGAATATCCGCTTTGGATTTGGGTAATGTGCCCAGTGTCGGATCAAATTTCGGGACGCCGTGAAACCCAATCGGATCTTTTTCAGCCGGAGCGTAGCCTTTGCCTTTTTTGGTCATCACGTGCAAGAACTGCGGACCTTTCAGATTACGCATATTTTTCAGGGTTGAAACTAATTCGTCGACATTATGCCCGTCAATCGGACCGATATAATTGAAGCCCAACTCCTCAAACAATGTGCCGCCCGAAACAAAACCTTTCACGTGTTCTTCGGTTTTTTTCATGAATTCTTTAATCGGCGGCAGATTTTCTAAGATTTTTTTGCCGCCTTCGCGAATCGACGAATAGAACGAACCGGATAACAAGCGCGCCAAGTGGTTATTCAATGCACCGACATTTTCCGAAATCGACATTTCGTTATCGTTCAAAATCACCAACATATCGCTGTGCACCGCACCGGCGTGGTTCATTGCTTCAAACGCCATTCCGGCAGTGATGGCGCCGTCGCCGATCACGCATACGGTTTTACGGTTGGCGTTCTCTTTTTCGGCGGCAATCGCAATACCTAAACCGGCACTAATCGAGGTAGAGGAGTGCCCGACCGACAACACGTCATATTCGCTTTCTGCACGCCACGGGAACGGGTGCAAGCCGCCTTTTTGGCGGATCGAGTGCATTTTTTCACGGCGACCGGTCAGGATTTTATGCGGATAGGCTTGATGACCCACATCCCAAATCAATTGATCGAACGGAGTGTGATAAACATAATGCAGGGCAACGGTCAGTTCGACCGTGCCTAAACCGGAAGCGAGGTGTCCGCTGGTGCGGCTGACGGACTCCAACAGAAAACTGCGCAATTCATCACACAGTTGCGGCAGTTGTTCACGCGATAACAGACGTAAATCGTCCGGCGTGTGGATTGAAAATAAAATCGGGTAATGTTGCATGGTTATCATCGATTATTACGTAATCAAAAAAGAACGATCTATTTTAAATGACTACTGATATTTGTTAATTTTCCCTCTCTCCGCAAGCGGAGGGAGGTGTCCGAAGGACGGAGGCATAATTTTATCGGATATTATTTCAATCCCCACCCTCCCCATTTTTCTAATGAAAAATGCTACTCCCTCCGCGAGCGAAGGGAGAGAAATTTGTCTGTGTAACCACTAATTTTGTCGTTGCACAATATAATCCGCTAATTTCATTAACGGTTCGGTATCAAAATCCAAATCCTGTAATTCCGCTTTGGCGGAGGCGATCAGTTGCGCCGCTTTTTGTTGTGCGCCGTCCAAACCGAGTAATTTCGGATAAGTGCTTTTATCCAATGCCAAATCCGAACCGGCATTTTTGCCTAAGGTGGCGCTGTCGGCGGTGATGTCCAAAATATCGTCCTGCACCTGAAATGCCAAACCAATCGCCTGCGCGTAACGCACTAAGCGTCGGCGCAATTCAACATCATCAAAGTGCGACGAGCAGAGCAAGCCCATTTCGACCGCCGCAATAATCAGCGCGCCGGTTTTATTGCGGTGAATGCGCTGTAAAAAATCGAGGCTGACCGCACTTTGCTCGGCGAGCAAATCCAAACTTTGCCCTAAACACATTCCTTGGGCGCCGGAAGCCAATGCCAGGGTTTTCACCAACGCCACTTTTTGTTGTGCGCTGATGTCCGGCACGTCGCTGAGACACTCAAAGGCGAACGCCTGTAACGCGTCACCGGCTAAAATCGCCGTGGCTTCGTCAAATTCGATATGACAGGTTTTCTGCCCGCGGCGCAAGGTGTCGTCGTCCATTGCCGGCAAGTCATCGTGGATCAGCGAATAACTGTGAATCGCTTCCACCGCACTTGCGGCATAATCCAAACTGTGAAAATCCGCTTGCAACATTCTGCCGACCGCATACACCAAAAACGGGCGCAGGCGTTTGCCGCCCAGTAAAATGCCGTAGCGCATGGCGTCGGACAATTGCGCCGGTGCGCTGTCAAACGGTTGCAACTGCCGCTGTAAAAATGCATTAATCCGCGTGCGCAGTTCGACTAAATCATCATTAAAGCTGTAGTTCATGGCTAGTTATTCATCATAGTCGGCTAAAGGCGCAACCGCACTTTTTTCTAATAAAATCTGTACGCGCTGTTCGGCTTTTTGCAAACGCTGCTGTCCTTGCTGTGCCAGCTTGATACCTTTTTCAAATTCGCTCAATGCCTCTTCCAGCGGCAAATCGCCCGACTCCAAACGTGAGACAATGCTTTCCAGTTGCGAAAGTGTTGATTCAAAATCCGTTTTTTTAGCGTTAGTGGTTTTTTCCATGCTGAACTCTCGTTGCGGCTGACGTATAAACGGCATATTGTACTTCAGATTCAAATTGTTGTCGGTGTTTTTTTATGAATTTCGTGTACAATGTCGCTAATTTTTTCTTGATGATTGATTTAAAGTTGTTGTTATGAAATTTATTATTAAACTTTTCCCCGAAATCATGATTAAAAGCGATTCGGTGCGTAAGCGTTTTATTAAAATCCTGACCGGCAATATCCGTAATATTCTTGCCAAACACGATGAAAGCGTGGCGGTGGTGCGCCATTGGGATTACATTGAAGTGCGCAGCAAAGATCAGCGCCAACGCCAGCTGATTTTGGATTATCTGCAACGCACCCCCGGCATTCACCATATTTTGGAAGTGGAAGACACCCCGTTCGACTCGCTGCACGATATTTTTGAACAAACTCTGCAAGCCACGCGCGCTGACTTGGAAAACCGCACTTTTTGCGTGCGCGTGCGCCGCAAAGGCAAGCACGATTTCAGCTCGCTTGATGTGGAACGTTATGTCGGCGGCGGTTTAAATCAACAGATTGAATCGGCAAAAGTCAAACTGAGCAAACCGGACGTGACGGTGCGGATCGATATTGAAGATGACCGGATGATGTTGATTAAACAGCGCCATGCCGGTCTTGGCGGCTATCCGATCGGCACGCAGGAAGACGTGCTGTCGCTGATTTCCGGCGGCTTTGATTCGGGCGTGTCCAGTTATATGCTGATCCGCCGTGGTTCGCGCGTGCATTATTGTTTCTTCAATCTGGGCGGCGCGGCGCATGAAATCGGCGTGAAACAGATGGCGTATCACATTTGGCAACGTTACAGTGCCTCGCATAAAGTGCGGTTTGTGGCGATCAACTTCGAACCGGTGGTGGCGGAAATTTTGGAAAAAGTCGATAACGGACAGATGGGCGTGGTGTTGAAACGCATGATGGTGCGTGCCGCGTCGCAAGTGGCGGAGCGTTTCGGTATTCAGGCGATTGTGACCGGCGAAGCGTTGGGGCAGGTTTCCAGCCAAACCTTAACCAATCTGCGTTTGATTGATGAAGCGGCGCAGGCGTTGGTGTTGCGCCCGCTGATTACCCACGACAAAGAACAAATTATCGAACTGGCAAAACAGATCGGCACCGACGATATCGCCAAATCGATGCCGGAATTTTGCGGCGTGATTTCCAAAAATCCGACCGTCAAAGCGATTAAATCCAAGATCGAAAAAGAAGAAGCCAATTTTGATTTTGCGATCCTCGAAAGTGCGGTCAGCAATGCGCAATATTTGGATATCCGCCAAATCGGGCAGCAAACCGAGCAGGAAGTGCAAATCGAAACGGTTTCACTGATTGCGGAAAACGAAGTGGTGATCGATGTGCGTAGTAATGAGGAAGCGGAAGATAAGCCGTTGCAAATCGCAGGGCAGACCGTACGCCATATTCCGTTTTACAAACTTTCTACCGCTTTTGCCGAGTTGGATTCTTCCAAAACCTACTTGCTTTATTGCGAACGCGGCGTGATGAGCAAACTGCAAGCGTTGTATTTGCAACAGCAGGGCTATAGCAATGTTAAGGTGTTGCGGTATTGATAGTTATCTTAAAGTTGCTATCGGCGAAATAGCGAGAGTGATATATCAAAAGTTACTTCCACCACTTCGCAAATTTCACTTTGGCTTTTAAATATTTCGGGGCAACCACCATGCTGCAATAACCGGTATTCGGATTTTGTTTGAAATAGCCCTGATGATAATCTTCCGCCGAATAAAACGTTGTGACAGGGCTGATTTTCGTCACAATTGGTGCGGCAAAGTGCGGTTGCAATTCGCTAAGCTTGTTTTTTGCAAGCTGTTTTTGCCGTTCATCAAGATAAAAAATCTCACTGCGATATTGCGTGCCGATGTCATTGCCTTGCCGGTTGAGTTCGGTCGGGTTGTGGATTGAGAAGAAAATATCCAACAAAGTCTGATAGCTGATGATGTCAGAATCAAAGGTTATTTTGACTGCCTCGGCATGTCCTGTGACACCGTCACAAACCTGTGCGTAAGTCGGATTGGCGAGCTGCCCGCCGATATAACCCGAAACCGCACTTTGCACTCCTTTAATCTGACTGTATACCGCTTCGATACACCAAAAGCAGCCGCCTGCTAAAATTGCCGTTTGCATAAATTCTTCCTTAGTATATGGCTTATCCGTTTAGCGCTTATTGTGAGTGAAAGTGCGGTCAAGCACAAGTCGGACGGGCAGAAAGCGTGTGTGAATTAGGCGGTTTGTGTCATCAACTATTGTAATCCTTGGCAAACCTTGTTATTGTCAGCGCATTTTATGGTCTTTAGTATGTATTTTAAAAGGCAACTGAAAAAAATTTCAGACAACTGATAGGAAAAAGATGAGTAAATCATTAGTTATTGTGGAATCCCCGGCGAAAGCAAAAACAATTAATAAATATCTGGGGAAAGATTATGTGGTGAAATCCAGCGTCGGGCATATCCGTGATTTGCCGACTGCCGGTTCATCGACCGGTGAGAAACGCAAAGCGGTTTCAACCAAAGGCATGAGCGTGGAAGAGAAAGCCACATTGAAAGCCGCCCGTGATCAGGAGGCGTTGGTGAAACGCATGGGGATTGATCCTTATCATGGTTGGAAGGCGAATTATCAAATTCTGCCGGGCAAAGAAAAAGTGGTTGCCGAGCTGAAATCGCTGGCGAAAAATGCAGAACATATCTATCTCGCAACCGACTTGGATAGAGAGGGAGAGGCGATTGCCTGGCATTTGCGCGAAGTGATCGGCGGCGATGATAATCGTTATAGCCGCGTAGTGTTTAATGAAATCACTAAGAATGCGATTAAAAATGCGTTTGAAAAACCGGAACAGTTAAACTTAGATCGGGTCAATGCACAGCAAACCCGCCGCTTTTTAGACCGCGTGGTCGGCTTTATGGTGTCGCCGTTGTTATGGAAAAAAGTGGCGCGCGGTTTATCCGCCGGGCGGGTGCAGTCGGTGGCGGTGAAATTGTTGGTGGAGCGCGAGCGTGAAATCAAATCTTTTGATCCGCAAGAGTTTTGGCAAGTGGCGGTGGATACCACCACCTTGCAAAATCAGGCAATTCGCTTAGATGTGGCGCAGTTCCAAGGCAAAAAATTTGAGCCGGTCAACCAACAGCAAGCGGATACCGCAGTTGCGGCATTGCAGCAAGCAACTTACGTGGTCAGCGCTCTGGAAACCAAACCGACCCGTTCACGCGCCAAAGCCCCGTTTATCACCTCGACCCTGCAACAAGCCGCCAGCACGCGCTTAGGCTTCGGGGTGAAGAAAACCATGATGATGGCGCAACGTTTGTATGAAGCCGGGTATATCACCTATATGCGTACCGATTCGACCAATCTCAGCCAAGATGCGCTAACCATGGCGCGCAGCTATATTGAGAAAAACTTCGGTAAACAATATCTGCCGGAAAAGCCGAATTTTTATTCCAGCAAAGAAAACGCTCAAGAGGCGCATGAGGCGATTCGTCCTTCCGATGTGGCGGTGAAAGACAACGATTTAAACGGCATGGATAAAGATGCGGTACGTTTGTACGATTTGATTTGGCGGCAATTTTTGGCTTGCCAAATGCCGGCGGCGCAATATGATTCCACAACTTTAACGGTGCAAGCCGGAGAGTATGAACTGCGCACCAAAGGGCGGATCTTACGCTTTGACGGCTGGACCAAAGTGTTACCGATTTTAGGCAAAACGGCTGAAGATCAAGTGTTGCCGCAAGTGGCAGTCAATGAAACGCTGAATTTGCAACATATCGATCCGCAACAGCATTTTACCAAGCCGCCGGCACGCTTCACTGAGGCGGCGTTGGTGCGTGAATTGGAAAAGCGCGGTATCGGGCGGCCTTCAACTTATGCGGCGATCATTTCTACCATTCAGGAGCGCGGTTATGTGCGGGTGGAAAACCGTCGCTTCTATGCGGAAAAAATGGGCGAAATCGTCACTGATCGTTTAAACCAATCGTTTAGCGAATTGATGAATTATGATTTCACCGCCAACATGGAAGACCAGCTCGATCAGATCGCCAACGGCAATGCCAACTGGAAAACCGAGCTAAACCAATTCTTTGCGGATTTTTCAGAGAAACTATCCAAGGCCGAATTGGACGAATTGGAAGGGGGCATGACCCCAAATAGTTTGGTAGAGACCGAGATCAAATGTCCGACCTGTGGGCGTAATATGGCGATTCGTACCGCCAGCACCGGGGTATTTTTAGGTTGTAGCGGTTATGCCTTGCCGCCGAAAGAACGCTGTAAAACCACGATTAACTTGATTCCGGAAGCGGAATTATTGAATGTGTTGGATGACGATTCGGAAACCGACGCCTTGCGCAAACGCAAACGCTGTCCAAAGTGCCATACTGCGATGGACAGTTATTTGATTGACGGTCAACGCAAGCTGCATATTTGCGGTAATAACCCGAATTGCGACGGCTACCTGATTGAAGAAGGCGCATTTAAAATCAAGGGTTACGACGGTCCGGTGGTCGAGTGCGACAAGTGCGGTGCGGACATGCACCTTAAATTGGGGCGCTTTGGTAAATATATGGGCTGCACCAATTGTAGCAATACCCGCAAGATTTTGAAAAACGGTGAGGTTGCCCCGCCGAAAGAGGATCCGGTGGCTTTCCCTGAATTACCGTGTGAAAAATCGGACGCGTATTTTGTGCTGCGTGACGGCGCAAGCGGGGTGTTTATGTCGGCGCATAACTTCCCGAAATCGCGTGAAACCCGTGCGCCGTATGTGGAGGAATTGGTACGCTTTAAAGATCGCCTGCCGGAAAAATTCCACTATCTGACCGAAGCACCGACGGTTGATGACGCAGGCAATAAAACGATTGTGCGTTTTAGCCGTAAGGAAAAACGCCAATACATTACCTCGGAGAAAGACGGTAAAGCCACCAAATGGATCGCTGATTACCTCAACGGCAAGTGGATCACTCGTCAGAAATAGCCGCCTGCTATCTAAACAAGTGAAAAGTCAAGTAAAATATCAGTAAAATGCAAAAAAAGAGAGGTTTGCCTCTCTTTTTTCATATCTTCAGCCAAGTGAATGATAATATTGCATTAATTTTGTGATCTGGTACATACTTTTTAGGTTTGATGGTTGCATATTAATCACATTTATTTAAGTATAACAACAGGTTGACCGAGATAACACGTACGGTCAGCCGTCGAGAGAGCCGGGTCAAGACAAAATGAGGTTGCAATATGCAAATTGGAACAGTCAAATGGTTTAACAATGCAAAAGGATTTGGGTTTATCGCTGAGGACGGTGGGGTGGAAGATATTTTTGTTCATTACTCAGTGATTGAAATGGATGGCTATCGCTCGTTGAAAGCCGGTCAAAAGGTTCGGTTTGAGGCGATTCATGGTGACAAGGGTTCCCATGCCACCAAAATTATCCCGGTACCACTAGAGCAAAATCCAACTCTTTGATATATAGGTAATAAAAAACGGATCGTCAAATCAACATCCGTTTTTTGTTATTATTTTATCCCGTTTAACGCTGATATTTTCCCGCCATGCTTTGATAAATAGCGTTTTCATAGCGCAGCAAATCATATTTTGCCTGCAAGATATTGAGCTCGGAATGCTGTTCCGTTGCCAGCGCTGTCAACCAATCTTTCATCCCGGCAATCCCGGCGTTATATTGTAAACGGTAGGTATTGCTGATATTACGATCATAACGGTATTTCTGATTCAGATTTTGGTAGCTTTTTTGCGCCAATTGATATGCTTTATAATTGCTGTCAATTTCGTTCAGCGCGGTGGTAATGCCTTGCTGGAAATTCAATTTCGCCGTTTCATAACCTGCTTCCGACAACTTCACGTTCCATTTCACCCGGTTCCAGTCTAAGAACGGCAGATTGATACCGATTGTACCGGCGCTCAACGGCACATCAAACATATTACCCACGCTGTTGCCGCCGGTAGTTAAGCTGGCGCCTAAGGTAATGCTCGGATACCAGCTTTTTTCCATGGCATTTAAATCTTTAAACGCAGAGGTTAAGCGGTATTGATAAGCTTTCAAGTCCGGGCGATTGGCAATGGTGGAGAGCGGAATATTCAAATTCACCGGTTGTAACTTCAGGTTTTTTAAATTGACCGCACTTAGCCCTAACTTCTGCTGTGGTTGCAGGTTTAGCAAATTACGCAGGGTACTTTCTACCGTTTGTAACTGTGATTGGTAACTGATTAGTTGGTTTTCTGCCGATAGCACCGCTTGGCGGCTTTGATCGGCATCCAACTGCAAGGTCATGCCTTGGTTTACTTGGTTTTGCGTCAAGGTCGCGATTTGCTGGTAGGTTTTGATGTTACTTTGCACAATTTGAATCGCTTGTTTTAAGTATGCGATGTGATAGTAGCTGTCGATGACTTGGTTAATTAGCGTCAATTTCGCCGCTTCCAGATCCAATTCTGTCGCTTTATGCGCCCATTCTGCCGCATTGGCGCTGTCGGCAAGCTTACGCCACAGATCAACGGTATAATTCAACGCGAGTGAACTGCCGTAAGTGCGGCTGGAAATACCGCTTTCGGTATTTTTTTGCACCCGACCGGATACCGAACCATTGAATGCCGGCACTAAATCCGCGCCCAACAAGTTGGCATTGTATAATGCGCGATTCACATTTACCGCCGCTTTTGCCAAGTTCAAATTATTGGCAAGTGCGGTATCAATCAAACGGTTAAGTTGGGAATCTTGATATTGGGTCCACCAATTCGGATCAATGCGGTATTGTTCGCTTAATTGCCGGTATTGCTCGAATTGCTGCATTTCCTGCTGATAGCCGGTTTGCTGCGGATTGCTGACACAAGCGGTGAGAAAGCCACTCACCAGTAAAGCGGCGGCGGAACGACGAAATAATATAGTAGAAATCATATTGACTTTTATTCTCTTGAAAGTGCGGTAATCGGGTTCAATTGTGACGCATTTTTAGCCGGAAGAAAACCAAAAATTAAACCGATTAGCGTGGAGCAGATCACGGCGGCGATAATCGAATCCGCAGAAAACAACATGGTAAAGTCTTGCATCATGCTGTTAAATAACAGTCCGAGCAGATAGGATAGCACGACACCGACCAAACCGCCGATCACGCAAATCAGCGTGGCTTCAATCAAAAATTGTTGCAAAATATTGGATTGCCGCGCACCAATCGCCATTCGGACGCCGATTTCCTTGGTGCGTTCGGTCACGGAAACCAACATGATATTCATCACGCCGATTCCGCCGACAATCAGCGAAATCAGTGCGATTGAAGAAATCAACAGCTTCATGGTGTTGGTGGTGCTTTCAATCGTCTGTTTGATCATATCGGTATTCAGCACGAAAAAATCTTTTTTACCGTGGCGTATCGTCAGTAATTGGGTCAAATTTTTCTCGGCGATTTGGGTATTCACATCATCTTTCACTTTCACTGTGATTGAATCAATGGTTTTTTCACCGGAAATTTTATACATTGCGGTGGTATAAGGCAGCCAGATCGTCAATGAGCTGCTTGGCATGCCCATATTGTTGTTGCTGGCGGCGACACCGATAATTTTTAACGGTTTCTTGTCAATCATAATAATTTGCCCCAACGGTGATTTGTCTGCGAACAGCTCTTTTTGCGTGTTTTCGTCAATTACCGCCACCTGCGCATTATCTGCGACATCTTGCGCAGTAAACACCTTGCCTTGCTTTAAGGTTAAGCCTTTGACGTTAAAAAATTGATCGCCCACGCCGCGTGCTTGTGCGGTGAACGCTTGGCTGCCGTAAGTCAATGTGCCGCTCAATACACTGTTCGGCGTCGAACTCGCAATATAGTGCTGTTTGGCAAGAATATCGGCATCTTGGATTGTCAGATTTTTGGTACGATTTGCGCGCCGATCACCAAAACCGGTACCGTTATAAATATCCATGGTGTTTGTGCCGAGCGAATTGATGTTCGACAAGATTTTTTGTTGCGAACCGTTACCGATCGCCACCACGCACACCACCGAGGTAATGCCGATAATAATCCCAAGCATGGTGAGCAACGAACGCATTTTATGTGCCAAAATCGCACTGACCGACATTTTAAACGATTCCACCAGCTGATCTTTAAATTGTGCAAAACGGTTTTTTTGAATTTTAACCGAGGTGTCTTTGTCAATGATTTGATCCGAGCGGCGACTGTCATCGATAATACGCCCGTCTTTCAGTTCGATAATCCGATTGGCGTAGTGGGCAATATCTTTATCATGGGTGACTAAAATGATGGTGTGCCCCTCACGGTGCAGATTCTGCAAAATTCGCATTACCATTAACCCGCTCTTGGAGTCGAGCGCGCCGGTCGGTTCATCGGCTAAAATAATCTCGCCGCCGTTCATTAATGCGCGTGCGATACTGACCCGTTGCTGCTGCCCGCCGGAAAGTTGATTGGGTTTATTAGTCAGCTTATCGCCTAAATCGAGTTTTTTCAGCAATTCTTCCGCTTGCGCCAAACGTTGTTGTTGCGGCACGCCGGCATACACCGCCGGTAACGCCACATTTTCGACCGCACTTAGCGCAGACAGCAAATTATAACGCTGGAAAATAAAACCGAATTTTTTCTGACGCAAATCGGACAGTTGATCGCGCGACAGCGGCGAGGTGTCCACGCCGTTGATTTTATATACACCGTCACTGGCGGTATCCAGACAGCCGAGGATATTCATCAGGGTCGATTTGCCCGAACCCGATGTCCCCATGATCGCAATAAAATCGCCTTTTTTAATCGTCAGATCGATCGCTTTTAAGATATGAACCCGGTTCTCGCCTTCGCCGAAATATTTGTTCAGTTTGCTGACTTCGATAATATTCATGCTTGCCTCGCCCGATTAAAAGCGCATGCGCATTTGTCCGCCGTTACCGACGGCTTCGCCTTGCCGCATTTCAGCGGAAATCACCTTGTCGCCCTCTTCCAGACCGGATAATACTTCGGTGTTTATCTCATCACGGATACCGATTTTAATCGTGCGGGTTTCCGCTTTGTTATCGGCGGTCAATACCCGCACTTGATACTGTTCGCCGACTTTTTGAATCGTCATGGTCGGAATGGTCAGCACATTTTCGACATCGGCAATCGTAATCGTATTTTGCGTGGTCATGCCGATTCGCAGCGCTTCGTCAGGGTTGTCGATCAAGATATTGGCATAAAAATAAACCGCACTGCTGTTACTGGACGATTCGTTGTAATCGTTATCGGTCAAGGTGGTAAGCGCCGGATCAATCGAGGCGATTGCCGATTGATAGACTTTGTTGGGTTCCGCCAGCGTGGTAAACCGCACTTTCATGCCGGTTTTGACTTTGCTGATGTCGCCCTCGGAAATTTCGGCTTTGATCAGCATTTTCGTTAAATCGGCAATTTGCATAATGGTCGGCGCGGTTTGATTGGCGTTGACGGTTTGCCCTTCGGATACCGGAATGGAAATAATCGTGCCGTCAATCGGCGCCAGAATTTTGGTATAACCTAAATTGGTTTTGGCGGTTGTTACTGCAATTTCCGCTTGTTTAATCGACGATTCCAGTTGGGCAATCGTCGAGTGTGCATTGGCAAGATTCACCCGAGCCGATTCGAGACTGTCTTGGGTGGCGGATTTCTGTTTATATAGCCGATTAATGCGATCATAAGCGGATTGTACGGCGGCTAAATTGGCTTGCGCCGCGGTCAATTGCGCTTGGTAGGAAGCTAATTGCGAAAGTGCGGTATTGAGCGAATTTTCTTGGTTTTTCGCATCAATTTCTGCCAGTAATTCGCCTTTTTTTACCTTTTGCCCTAGATTGACATGAATTTTGAGCAACTGACCTGAGACCTGTGCCCCGATTTCCACTCGGTTATGGCTGCGCACCGTGCCGGTGGCGATGACGCTGTCGGATAGGGAAGCGCGGTTGACGTTTTCCGTCATATAGGTCACTTTATTTTCACTGTGACTGCTTTGCCAATATTGGTAACCGCCGAAAAGTGCGGTTAACACCACTACCGCAAGGACAACGGTGTTGATTTTGTTTGCTTTCATAGGGATATCACGTTGCTTGGGTTAAAATTGTAAATTTTGTGAGTGAGATATACTATATCACCAATTTATTAAGAAGAACTTAAACATTTGCCGCGTGTTAGCGGTTTTTTTCCGCTGCTAAAGCGTGTAGAATAGACCAATTTTCTATTAAGATTTACTATTTTAAGGAAGTGCAATGAGCCAACCTGAAATCGCTGCCGTGAATGCGGCAGAACATCGCCCGTCTAATTTTATCCGCCATATTATTGATGAAGATCTGGCGCAGGGCAAAGTCAATAATGTCTATACCCGTTTTCCGCCTGAACCGAACGGCTATTTGCATATCGGCCATGCCAAATCGATCTGCCTGAACTTCGGTATCGCCAGAGATTATCAAGGCTTATGTAATTTGCGTTTTGATGACACCAACCCGGTGAAAGAAGATGTGGAATATGTCGATTCAATTAAGCAAGATGTGGAATGGCTCGGTTTCAAATGGCAGGGCGAAGTGCGCTATGCGTCGGATTATTTCGATCAACTGTACGGCTATGCGCTTGAATTGATTGAAAAAGGCTTGGCGTATGTCGATGAATTATCGCCGGAGGAAATCCGAGAATATCGCGGTACACTGACCGAAGCCGGCAAAAACAGCCCTTATCGCGAGCGGTCGGTTGAGGAAAACCGCACTTTATTTGAAAAAATGCGTAACGGCGAATTTGCCGAAGGCAAAGCCTGTCTGCGTGCCAAAATCGATATGGCGTCACCGTTTATGGTAATGCGCGATCCGGTGTTGTATCGGATCAAATTTGCCCACCATCATCAAACGGCGGACAAATGGTGCATTTACCCGATGTACGATTTCACCCATTGTATTTCCGACGCGCTTGAACGTATTACCCATTCATTGTGTACGCTCGAATTCCAAGACAACCGCCGTTTATATGATTGGGTGTTGGAAAATATTTCAATCGAGCGTCCGTTGCCGCACCAATATGAATTTTCGCGTTTGAATCTGGAAAGCACGCTGACCTCAAAACGCAAACTGTTGCAATTAGTCAGCGATAAAATCGTGGACGGCTGGAACGATCCGCGTATGCCGACCATTTCCGGCTTGCGCCGCCGCGGTTATACCCCAGCGGCATTGCGTGAATTCTGCGAACGTATCGGCGTGACCAAACAAGACAATATGGTTGAATTCAGTGCGCTGGAAGCCTGTATCCGTGATGATCTCAACATCAACGCCCCGCGTGCGATGGCGGTGCTCAATCCGTTGAAAGTGGTGATTGAAAATTATCAAGGCGATGATGAGCTGGTGACCGCGCCGAACCACCCGAACCGTCCTGAACTGGGCGAGCGCAAGTTGCCGTTCGGGCGTGAAATTTATATCGATCAAGCCGACTTCCGCGAAGAAGCGAATAAAAAATATAAACGTTTGGTGCTGGGCAAAGAAGTGCGCTTGCGCAACGCCTATGTGATTAAAGCCGAACGGGTGGAAAAAGATGCCGACGGTAATATCACCACCTTATATTGCAGTTACGATCCGGACACTTTAGGTAAAAATCCGGCGGACGGGCGTAAAGTAAAAGGCGTGATCCATTGGGTTTCGGCAACGCAAAATAACGCGGCGGAATTCCGTTTATATGATCGCTTGTTCAACGTGGCGAACCCGGGGGCGGCAGAGGATATTCTCAGCGTGATTAATCCGAACTCTCTGACCGTGGTACATGGCGTGGTCGAAGTGAATTTAGCCGACGCCGAAGCGGAAAAAGCCTATCAATTTGAACGCGAAGGTTATTTCTGTGCGGATAGTAAAGATTCTCGTGCCGATAACTTAGTGTTCAATTTAACGGTCGGTTTGAAAGAGAGTAGTGGTTTTTAATCACGCTTAATTTTTAATCTCGCCCTCCGTCCTTTGGACACCTCCCTTCGCCAGCGGAGGGAGGGAATGTAAAAGTGCGGTTCGGTAATCCCTTGAGAGAAATAATGAAAGTGCGGTTTTGGCAAACAAAATCCCTGTTGGAAATGGACGAACAAGAATGGGAAGCGTTGTGCGACGGCTGCGGTTTGTGTTGCTACCGCAAAATCCTTGACGGCTACGGCAAACACGAGCGCATCTATTACACCAGTATCGCTTGCAACCAACTCGATTTGAATAGCGGTAAATGTGGCAACTACGCCCAACGCTTTGAATTGGAAGAAGATTGCACCAAACTGACCAAACAAAACCTGCCTGATTTCGGCTGGCTGCCAAAAACCTGCGCTTACCGTTTATTATACGAAAACAAACCGTTGTTTGACTGGCACCCGCTCATTTCCGGCAATCCCGACTCGGTCAAACTCGCCCGAATCCCGATTGAAAACGGCATTCATGAACGTGACGTGATTGCGTGGTTTGATCATGTGATTGAAGCGGTTTAATAGCGTTATCAATTCAAGAATAAAAGCCCGTTTCTGATATGAAATGGGCTTTTGCATTAGCTATTTAAAGTGCGGTTTATTCCGCTTTCGGATTTGCCAGCACCTGCAAATCGGTCTGTTTTAACCATTTACTGCTCAATGTGCCGGCAGTGATTGCGCCGTTCACGTTAAGTGCGGTGCGCCCCATATCAATCAGCGGCTCAATCGAAATTAAGAGTCCGACTAATTCCAACGGCAATCCCATGGTTGATAGCACCACAATCGCGGCAAAGGTTGCGCCGCCGCCGACACCGGCGATACCGAAAGATGAAATGGTGACAATCGCCACTAATGACAAGATAAAGTGCGGTGCCAGCGGATCAATCCCGACCGACGGTGCAACCATAAATGCCAGCATTGCCGGATAAATCCCGGCGCAACCGTTTTGCCCGATGGTTGCGCCGAACGTCGCCGAAAAGTTAGCAATCGTGCCCGAATTACCCAGTCTATTGGTTTGGGTTTCGATATTTAACGGAATCGTGGCGGCACTGGAGCGTGAGGTGAAGGCGAACAGCAAGGTCGGCAACACTTTTTTGTAATAGCTGAACGGATTAATGCCGCTCAATGCCAACAGCACGCCGTGTACAATGAACATTACTCCAATCGCCAAATAAGACGCAATAATAAAATTCAGCAGGTTAAGAATATCCGCCCAACTAGACGTTGCCGCCATGCGCGTCATCAAGGCTAAAATCCCGTATGGAGTCAGGCTGATGATAATCCGCACCAAGCTCATCACCAATTTATTCAAACTGTCGATCCCTTGCGTGATACGCTCAGCGGTTTCGGTTTGATCTTTACGCAAACGCAGGGTGGAAATGCCCAAAAAAGCGGCAAAAATCACGGTGCTGATAATCGAAGTCGGATTTGCACCGGTCAGTTCCGCAAACGGATTGCGCGGAATAAAAGAGAGCAACATGGCCGGAATGGTTAAATTGGCAACTTGATCTACCCGCCCTAATACGCGTTCTTGTGCCGCGACTTCACGCGCCCCGGCGATTAAACCGTCCGCATTCAAACCGAACAAGGCGCTGAACCCGATCCCGACTAAAGCGGCAATAGCGGTGGTAAACAACAGAACGGAGAGAATGCTAAAGCTGATTTTGCCCAATCCACCGGCATCATGCAGTTTGCTGATCGCCGATAAAATCGAAACAAACACCAACGGCATCACAATCATATGCAGCAAACGGACATAACCGCCACCGACCAGATTAATCCAATCCAGACTGGCTTTGACCGCACTTTGATCGCCGTACAGATTTTGCAATGCAATGCCGAACACCACGCCCAGCACTAACGCCAATAGTACGGTAACCGCAAGCGAATGACCTTGCTTTTTAAAATGATATAAGACAAAGACTAAAGCTAAAAAAATTGCCAGATTCAGCAGCAGATAGAGAGACATAATGAACCTCGGTTAAAAGAATCAATCAATGGAGATAGCATAACCTGTTATACTCAAAAGATGAAATGACAATACACAATAAATTATGCCGAGAAGATATAATAATGCTTTTCTGTTGCGAAAAAGATGATTTTATTCGCATTTTGTTTAAAAAAATAACAATTGAATGCGCAAGACGAAAAAAAACTTGTTCCTTAATCTGAAAGTCGCTATTATAGCGCCACTTCAAAATGCGACCGTAGCTCAGTTGGTTAGAGCACCACCTTGACATGGTGGGGGTCAGTGGTTCGAGTCCACCCGGTCGCACCATCAAGCCGTTCATAACACTTCATCAAACTACACTAACCCCTTATAAAACCTAGCGTTATCGCATTTTAGTTGTTTATTTCACTTCACTATATTACACTTAAATCCACGAATTTTGACTATACGAATGACTATACGGCTAAGGCATAGTTAAAAGCCGTATAGTTAAAAGTTGTTTTTTCTTTTATTCTTCAATTAGTTAAGTGATAACTATACCGCTTTTTTAAATAAAAGGTCGTATAGTCATTCTTAACATACTGAAATAGGTGAATAAATGGCTAAAGTTGTAGCTCCGCTGACTAATACCCAAGTAGCACAAGCAAAGCCCCAAGAGAAAGATTACCGCCTTTTTGACGGTGGTGGATTGTCGCTATTGGTCAAATCAAATAGTTCTAAATTATGGCGTTTTGAATATAAGAAACCATTTACTAAGAAAGCGGCATTACTTAGCTTAGGGGCATACCCTGAAATATCCATAGCTCAAGCACGCCAAAAAAGAGAAGAATTTAGAATCTTACTAGCGCAAGGCATTGATCCACAAATCAAGCGAGAGCAAGAAAAATTAGAAAAGCAATTAGAGCTGGCTAATACACTTCAAGCAATGGCGGAGAAATGGAAAGCTAAAAAACTTCAAGAAGTCGCTGAACTGACCATTAACAAAAACTACCGCAGATTAGAAAAGCATTTATTCCCCTATGTCGCCAACTGCCCTATTTCAGATATTACCGCCCCTTTAATGGTAAGTGCATTGCAACCACTGGCAAAACAAGGCAAATCAGAAACATTACACCGCATTATCGGTATGCTCAACGAAATATTAGATTTTGCGGTGAATGGTGGCTTGCTCACTTATAACCCTTGTACAAATATTCGTAAGATGTTTGCGAAACATACCAAAACCAACAACCCCGCAATTCATCATGATGAGATACCGCAATTTTTAAACGATCTACAAAATAGCAATATTGAGCCGAAAACACGCTTTTTAGTGATGTGGCAAATGCTGACAATGGTGCGTTCTAATGAGGCTGTTTGTGCGGAATGGGCGGAAATTGATTTAGAAAAAGCATTATGGACGATACCAGCGGAAAAGATGAAAAAGACAAGACACAGCCTGAAAAATCCGCACATTGTACCGCTATCACCACAGGCACTGACGATATTGAAAAAAATGCAACCGATGACCGGACATTTAAAATATGTTTTTGCCAGTAGCCTAACCAGTGGTAAGCCGATGAACAAAGAAACCGTAAATACGACTATTAAACGCATGGGCTACAGTGGCAAACAAACCGCCCACGGCTTAAGGCGTTTAGCAAGCACCTATTTAAACGAAATGGGCGAGCCTAGGGATTATGTAGATGCTTGTCTTGCTCACCATATCCAAGGCGTTAGCGGTGTGTATAACAAGGCGACCTACTTCAATCAACGCATAGGCATTATGAACAGGTGGGGCGCATTTATTGAAGAATGCCAAAAGAAAGCCGTTACGTTGTAACGTTATAAAGTGCGGTTGAATTTCCACAGATTTTATTAATTTAGTGCGGCTAGGTGAGGATTAATTACCCACACCGAAAGATAGTAACCCTTATTGCTATTGTCGCACTAATTCAATCAGTAAGGGATATTGTTGCGCTAAGGGGCGTTTTATGACAAAAAATCAAAGCTATTATAATTCATTACCTGAATGTTCTATTATTGATTATGAAGTCATTCCATACCTTGAAGCTGTTTTATTATGGTGCGGAGTTGAGAGAGAAGATCTACAAGGTGTTTTAAATGAAGTAAATGAATTAAGTTCTGGTATTTATCAACACCCTTATATTCCTTGCTTACAGAAAAAGACTAGAGTTTTGGAATTAGCAATTACACAGGGTGACATAAGAGCGGTAAGGGAACATGGATATGGTGGCGAAATTGAAATTTTAGATGACGGCACAAAATGCGTAAAAGATCATGTAGCTAGAAACCGTCGTCATTTTTGGATACAAGATTTAAAAGAATTTATTTCATCAAAATATCCAAATGATAAGCCTAAGACTTTATTTAATGATGATGAAAGAAAAACCCCTTTAACACAAATTCAGTTTGATGAATTACAGAGGAAATATGATAGCCTTTTACTTGAAAAAGTAAACTACAGTCACAACTTAATGAACTTCAAACAAAGTTAAGTTCTGCTGAAAGTTCCGCTAGAGATTATAAATCCGCACACGATCAAATTTCTGAACGATTAGAAAACGCAAAAACATATTTTCATAATTTAAAGTCTGAAAACGACAAATTAAAAAAAGAACATACTGACTTGAAAGCTAAAAATGATAATCCTAAAACTATAAACGCACTAACTAAAACATTAAAAGCATTTATTGCCGTCTGTTTTGGAGAAAATGTAGCGGATAATCCAAGATCACACATTGCCGAAAATGATATAACTCAAGGTACAAAATATACAAATGGCATTATTCAAATAGCCTTTGACAAAAATGGCTATAAAGTTCCTGTTACTGGTAGAACGCTATCAGAATGGATAAAGAATAGTGATATTTCCGATCTAAAACAGTAATGATATTCAAATTTTATTAGGGGGATATTCTCAAGTTTAGGGGAATATTCCTTTTTTTATCACTTTACATTTCATAATTCCCCACGTTGCAACATTAAACCATATAAAAGCCCTTGAGCGTTTATATCTGAATTAATTTCAAACGTGGAGATAATCCGATGAATGTCATCACCTCAAAAGCCTTTCAGCAAAAGCTAGGCATTAAACAAACCGCTTTTTACAACTGGCAAAACCCGAAGCACCCACAATATAAGCCCGATTTCCCTAAGCCGTTTTCACTTGGTGGGCGGTTAAATGGCTATCGAGAAAATGAAGTCAATGACTTTATCGAAAGCCTGATGAATGCCGATAAAAGCCGTAAAACGCACGCATAGGGAGCTTTTTAAATATGACTAATACCGAATATAAACCTACGCTGACAGGCGTTTTAAAACAGCTTTCAGAGCTACAGGAATTTATCAGCCCTGTTCTTGCTGGAAAATTACCCGAAGTGCGAGGCATTGAGCCACCAGCACCAACAAGGGAAATGACACTTAACGAAGTGATCGGCTTTATTGCTGACAAACTCACATTTTGTGAAATGGATTTAGACAAAATTCAACAAGAATTAATCGCACTTTATGGCGAAAACCCGACAAATTCCGCACAAAAGGGGGCATAAATGGCTAAGAAATTGACTGCTCAACAAGAAGCCTTTGCTTTTGCCGTATTTCAAGGCATGAGCTACGCAGGGGCTTATAGAAATTGCTACAACACGCTTTATATGGGAAATGAAACTATCCACACTGAAGCAAGCCGATTAGCCAATAACCCTAAGATTACCGCTAGGATTAATGAACTGAGAGCCGAATTAAAAAGTGAAGTTTTATCAAGTTCTACCGATTTATTGGCGGAATTAGAAGAAGCCCGATTGTTAGCATTGCGACATAAAAACCCTAACGGAATGACCACTGCCACAATGGCAAAAGCTAAGCTGTTAGGAATGTTAAAAGAAATTAAGGCAAAAGGACAAAATCAAGATGAAACAGAATAACCACAGCGCCAGTAATAATATCAGCATTAACTTGTTTCTTTCGGCTGACTTGAAACTATCCGCAATGGAACGCAGACCAATTGTATTATTAAAATTGATTGCTGACGGTGAATTGTCGGAGTTAGACACCTTGAATGCTGGAAATATCCTTAATGCGAGAAATGAAGTTAATGAAATTGAACGATTAGAAAGTTTTGAATTTATTCGAGTGAAGCACGCTAAAGCAAATGGGCGTGGCGAATATACGACTTATCGAGTCGCAAATAAATATCAGGGGGAAAAATTAATTTCAGCTTACAACCTGAAAGCCAAAGCAAAAGGCTATCCACCACTCACACCGATACAAATTCAAACTGCACTTAATAGGTTTGGTGAGCGTAATCCGTTTATCGTGGCTGATGATGAACGAATAGTAGCAAAGCCGAAACGATAAGGGCAATTGGCGTAATTTAAAAAACGCCCTTTCATGTTGTGAAACAGAAAGGGCAATATTTAAACTATTTTAACAGTGGTTATTATATGGGAAATAATGCGCAACGAACAGCACAACGAAAAAAAAGATCATCCAAACAAGAGAGAGCCGAGCGGCTAGGCGTGGATTTCAACAAGGGCGGATTTTCCACACTGCGGCATGATGTGATTAACAGCCCTGAATTTAACGCCCTAAGCGGTAATTCGGCTAAGCTCTTAACGAAATTACTAGGGCAATTCAACGGCTATAACAATGGCGATTTAACCCTATTACAAAACAAGGCGGCAGAACTTTACGGCATGAGTAACGCCACCGCCAAGAAAGCAATTGATGAACTGCTTGATAGTGGCTTTATTATCACCACACGGCAAGGCGGAAAAAATCGCTGTTCACTCTATGCCCTGACATTTATCGCAGTGAATGAGTGTGACAATAAAATTGATATTCAACCGACAAGAAAGCCACTGGACTATTGGAAAAAACCAAGATGACTTTCGCCAAAGGGAAACCCCAATTGACCGCTCAACCTGTTTTACCCCTTTTTGCTCACTTTCCTAATCGTTTTTATATGTAGTGTATATGGTATATTTATAAAGGTAACTAGAAACTAACGCTATTGGGGAGTAAAAAAACACATGACTACCCTAGAAACTAACGCTATTGGAAATAAATTGATTAAAAAATGACCACAATAGCGTTAGAAACTGGGGTAACTTACCCTAGAAACTGGGGTAACGAAAATCTAATAGCGTTAGAAACTAGGGTAATTGAATAGCAACCGCCACCAGCCACCCAACCGAACAAATCAACCGCCTTTATCACACAGGCACACCATTTATACGAATAAAACTAGATTAGCAAACTCAGCCTCGTAAGCACGCTTTACAGCGAAATAAGCACGGCATAGCACCACCATTCAACGACATCAAAGAAACGACCAAAGCAAGGCGGAACAAGGAGCTATACGATCCAACTAATTGTATAAATAACAAACAATTATCTGACTCGTATAAGCATTGATTTTTAATGGTAATTTCTAGATATTCGCATAACACGAACACCCACTAGCAAGACGGCATAGCATAGATTTAGCCAATCCAAAATTGGATTGGCTACAAGCTCAAAATTGAGCCTGTTAATTCACTTACATAGGCTTGTTTTCAAAATTGGTACTCACATGGGGTTAAAATTACAGTTATGGTATCGGTTTAATGGCAATCCTCGGTAAGTTTGCGAAAGTTTCTACGATTTGCGAAATACTAAAAGAACATATACACCTAGCAACAGAAAGGTATTAGGGATCTAATTGCGAAACTAAACTGCGAAAACCAATAATCATCTTGCTTTTCCTGTTTGATTGGCTAATCTATAATAGAAAACAAGGATATTTTGTTGGTTGATTTTCATACTGAATAATTGATGACTTTTGATTTTAACTATACGAATGACTATACCATTATAGGAGTTTTAATAAAAATTTATTAAAATACAATGCATTAAGACTTGATATCGAGTCCACCCGGTCCATCAAGCCTTTCACAACACCCCATTAAACTACACTAAGCCCTTATAAAACCTAGTTTTAGCGCATTTCAGTTGTTTATTTCACTTCACTATATTACACTTAAATCCACGAATTTTAGTTATACGTTTAGTTATACGGAGCTTGTATAGCTAAAAGCCGTATAACTAGAACACCGGTTTATATTATTTCCGGCTGCGTCAGCGTTATCCGTTTTCTAGTGATCGACTTTTTCGTAGCAATTATTTCAGTACCACTGTGGGTTTATTTGCGACAGCAAGCAGTGCGTGGGGCAGTTGGTGCGCTTGTTGAATATCCCAATCAGCAAGGCGGAACACTTCCACCAATTCGCCGACGGCAAAGCTACGCAGATCACTTGAACCACGCCAACAGGCTGCATGATGGCGTTGGCGGAAGCTAGTGCAGGTGCTAGGCGATGAGAGCTAACAACACAATCACAACTTATTAAGGTTTAGTTAAAATAATATCGTTTAAACTAAACTTTAGCGAATATTCTTATGTCATTATTTTTAAAATTATAAATTAGCCGTTGTGTTTAGCACACTGCGCACTGATAATACTCCATATCGAACAGAAATAAACCTGAAATGCAATTGTGACAAAACCATAAATATCAAGCATGATAATTACAAAACAATAACTTAAATTATAGTAACCCGCTTTACTAATTGGCGAAATAGTATTATAAATTTAGCACCTAGCGAGTTTATTTTGGTCCACTAATTTTTATTGAAAAGGAGTTCCAAAAATGAACTATAAATCTTTATTAGCCACCGCCGTATTCAGCATGTTGACATTGAGTGTACAGGCGAATGGATTAGAACAGCGTCCGATTGATGGTCGGTTGGATGGCTTTGATCCAACTACTAAAGGGGGATCGTTGGAATTAGAACAGCGTCCGATTGATGGTCGGCTGGATGGTTTTGATCCAACCACTAAAGGGGGAGTGTTGGAATTAGAACAGCGTCCGATCGATGGTCGGTTGGATGGTTTTGATCCAACGACTAAGGGTGGTTTTTAATTTCTATTTTTAAATAAAAAATAATTAACCAAAGCCCATTTGTAAATAGTGGGCTTTTTTAATGGTGCTTTGTGCACGCGATTGAATAAAGGAATAGTCATGTCTTTAAATACCCGGGATGGTACAAAAATTTATACACCGCTTTCTTTAAAATTATATGATTGGTGGGTGCTCGCGGTTTCTAATCGATATGCATGGCGCTGTGATACACACAATGTACTTTTACCGCACTTTAGCCAACATATTGGGGCTAATCATTTGGATATTGGCGTTGGAACCGGTTTTTATCCTAAAATGATTCGGAATCAGATTGAGCAAATTTCATTTGTAGACTTAAATCAACATAGCTTATCTTATGCAAGAAAAAGTATTGGCGATACCAAAATTCAGCAATGTGTGCAGCATGATATTTTTAATCCGTTTCCAAAAAATATGCATGAAACATTTGATTCGATCTCTATTTTTTATTTATTGCATTGCTTACCGGGAACGCTGCGGGATAAGCAAACCGCAATACGGCATGTTGTTGCTGCACTAAAACCGGATGGTGTTTTGTATGGTGCGACTATTTTGGGAGCAGGTGTTTCGCATAATGCGTTTGGGCGAAAATTGATGCAAGTTTATAATAAGAAAGGAATTTTCAGTAATTATCATGATTCGTTAGCGAGTTTGCAGGAGGTGCTATCGACCTTTTTTGTTGATGTAACTATTAAGGTTGAAGGCGTAGTGGCGATTTTCAGTGCCAAGCATAAAGTCTGATCCCAAAATTGGATAAATTTAAACCACTCAATTGAGTGGTTTTTTTGTAGAAGAAAATCAACATGGTTATAAATTAAGCATGTTTTTTAATTATTGATATGAATCAATTAATGGCGTGGTGATTTGTTGGTTAAATAATGATAAATCAATATTTTATTTTTATGAAAAAAATCAAATTTGATCTATGTCATTTTTTGTATACCTAATAAGGGGTATATTGAATGCGCTTCTAACGGAGGATGGAAGTCATTGGAGTGTTATAACAAGGTTAATGAATAATTTATGAGGAAATCAGTATGAAAAAAACAGCAGTCGCTTTAGTTGCCGCCGCAGTCTTTGCCAGCGGAGCCGCAGTCGCACATGAAGCCGGAAGCGTGATTGTTCGTGGAGGTCCGATTTTAGTTGTGCCGGATACCTCAACGAAAAATTATGCAGGCAATGCATTAGACTATAACTTTGATGTAAATAGCAATGCGCAACTCGGTTTGACCGGTACTTATATGATCACCGATAATATCGGGGTGGAATTGCTGGCGGCAACACCGTTTAGCCACGAATTGTCATTGCCGGGCATTGGCACGGTAGGTAAAACCAAACATTTACCACCAAGTCTATATCTGCAATATTATTTCTTGGATAAAGAAGCAAAAGCGCGCCCTTATTTAGGCGCAGGGGTAAATTATACGACTTTCTTTAGTGAAAAATCGACGTTTGCACCTGTCACAGAACTGAAATTAAAGGATTCATGGGGATTAGCCTTAAATGCCGGTGTGGATATTGGCTTAACCGATAATTTATTCTTAAATACTTCAATTTGGTATGCAAAAATTAAAACCAAAGCCAGCTTTAAATTAAATGGTAATGAACAAAAAGCAGATGTAACACTAGATCCAATGGTGTATTTTATCGGCTTGGGATATAAATTCTAACTTTGCGGATTCTCGACTGATTGCGTAGAACCGCACTTTTAAAGTACAGGTTTTGCTCACATTGAGCAGAACCTGTATTTTTATTATAGATAATGTAAAAGTGCGGTTTAAATCATTGGACGAATGAGTTGGTATTTAAGCCGCTAATTTTAACAATTCTTTGGCATTTGCCAGCGTCGCGTTGGTCACTTCACTGCCACTTAATAAACGCGAGAGAGCGTGAATCCGTTCTTTGCCATTAAGTGCGGTCATTTCAGTGATGGTTTCGCCGTTACGGGTGAATTTTTGTACACTAAAATGGTGCTGTCCGTGCGCAGCGACTTGTGGCAGGTGGGTGACGCACAGAATCTGGCATTTTTTACCTAATTGCCGCATTAAGCGCCCGACCACGGCGGCGGTTGCGCCGCTGATACCAACATCAACCTCATCGAAAATCAATGTCGGTGTCGCCATTTTATCGGCAGTCAGCACTTGTATTGCCAAGGCAATACGTGACAATTCCCCGCCGGAGGCGATTTTAGCCAGCGGTTGTGATAACTGCCCTAAATTACTGCGCAGCATAAATACGATTTCATCTGCACCTAAGCCGTTAACGGCGGAAGGATTGTGTTGAATCCGAATATCAAATTCGGCATTTTCCATGGCTAATTGTTTAATCACACCGGTAATTTCTGAGGACAATTTTTTCGCACCATCCTGTCGGGCTTGATACAACGCTTCAGCCGCTTGTCGCATTGCGCTAACCGCACTTTCAAGCTGTTGTTGCAATTGCGCTTCGCCTTCATTCAGATCGGCCAATTCGGTTAACTGTAATTTTAACTGTGCGTGGTGTTGTGCCAATTGTTCCGGTTCGATATGGTGTTTTTTCGCTAATTGCAGGGTAGTGCCGAGGCGTTGTTCCACTTCCGCCAGCAAATACGGATCTTGCTCAATATTGGAGGTTAAGTTTTGCAGTTCGGAAGCGGCTTCTTGCACTTGAATCAGCGCACCTTGCAGTAGACTCCGTAAATTGGCATATTGATTGCTCATGCCTAATAATTCTTCGCAATAACGCTCGGATTTATTCAACATCGATTCGATATTCACTGATTCATTTTCATTCAGCAACATACTGATGGATTGCGATAGCTGCGCAATCTGTTCGGCATTGGCTAAACAGTTATGTTGTTGTTCCAACTGTTGATATTCATCCGCTTGCGGATTGAATTCGTTCAACTCTTCCACTTGATATTGCAATAGTTGGCGTTTGGCTTCATTTTCTGTCAGTTGTTGTTGAAAGGTTTTAAGTTGCTGTTTTGCTTGTTTCCATTGCTGATAGCTGTCGGACATTTGCTGTAACCGCACTTGGTTATCACAAAACTGATCCAACAACGTTAATTGCGCTTCGCTTTTTAATAGGCGCTGTGAACTATGTTGCCCGTTGATTTGAATCAGTAATCCGCCCAATTCGCGTAGTTGCGCGACTGGAACCGGGTAATTATTGATAAACGCCTTTGAGCGCCCGTCATTGCGGATAACACGGCGTAAATTGCAAAAGGTAGGCAAATCCAGATCTTCCAATTCATATTGTTGTAACCATTGCTGCGCCGCACTATTAAGACTGATATCAAAGGTTGCCCGCACTTCGCCGCGCTCTTGCCCGTGGCGAATCATACTGCTTTCAGCGCGTTCGCCTAAACACAATCCTAATGCATCAATCGCAATGGATTTGCCGGCGCCGGTTTCGCCGGTAATCACGCTCATGCCTTGTTGCAAGGCAAGATCGAGTTGGTTAACGATAGCAAAATTTTGAATGTTCAAATGAATTAACATAGCAACCTCTTTACTGGGTATTTATACAGGTATTTTATACTGTTTTTTTATCCAGTAAAGAGGTTTTTCTGTTTTTGTTCAAAAATATCAGAATAATTTTTGCAACCAGCCGAGTTTGGCACTTAACACATTGAAATAGTTGTAATCATTTAAATGTAACAGACGTAGGGTATCTTGGCTTTTGCGCACAATAATTTTATCATCGGGCGAAAAGGCATGTGCCACTTGGCTGTCGCAACTGATTTCCAGCTGGCGCACAGTGTATTGTGCAAAACGCAGGGAAATCACGCTATTGCCGTCGATAACCAGCGGACGAGACGATAGGGTGTGCGGAAACATCGGCACCAGTGCAATTGCATTCAGTTGCGGTGTCAAAATCGGACCGCCGGCAGAGAGCGAATAAGCGGTCGAACCGGTTGGCGTGGAAATAATCAAGCCGTCGGAACGTTGGGAGAAGGCGAATTTATCGTTAATATAGACTTGAAAATCGATCATATGTGCGATTTTAGCCGGGTGAATCACCACTTCATTGACGGCATTGTTTAAATTGATCCGTTGATTGCCACGTTCAACCATTGCTTCCAATAAAAACCGCTCTTCGATGAAATATTCCCCTTCTTCCAAACAGGAATGGAGCTGTGAGTAGGCATGCTTTGGATCAATGTCAGTGAGAAAGCCTAAATTTCCGCGATTAATCCCGATCACGGCAATGTCATAGCGCGCCAACACCCGGGCCGTACCGAGCATATTGCCATCGCCGCCGATTACAATCGCTAAATCGGCTTTTTCGCCGATTTGTTCAATCGGGGCGATATGGTTTTCGGGAATAGATAAATCTTTGCCAATGTCTTCTTCTACCAGCACTTCGTAATCACGTTCACTTAACCACTGATAGATGTTTTTATGCATTTGCAGGGCATTATGGTTGCGTGGTCTGCCGACCAAACCAATGGTATGGAACTGCCGTTTACTCTTGCTCGGCGTGGAATTTAACGCATTATTGCTCATTTATGCTACTCATAAAAAATAGTAATTGCTTGAAATAGTCAATTTAGCCCCTATCTTAACAAAATAAGATACAATTAACAGTATCAAGGCTGACTTGATACTGGGTTTTTGGGTAAAATAGCCTGTAAATTTGATATTCAGCACAAAATAGGGAGAAAAGATGTCTGATATTACTGATGAGAAAAAAATTGAAGCTGCCGCCGAAGAGAATGCAAGCGTAGAGCCGCAAGAGGTGGAAATCATCAATCAAGATCCGTTAGAAGAAGCAATTGCCCGTGTGCAAGAGTTGGAAGTGCAGCTGGAAGAAAGCAACAAGCGTGTGCAAGACGTGCAGCTCAGAAGCCGTGCCGAAGTGGATAATATCCGCCGCCGTGCCGAGCAAGATGTGGAAAAAGCGCATAACTTTGCCTTAGAAAAATTTTCCAAAGAGTTGTTGGAAGTGATTGATAATCTGGAACGTGCGCTTGATGCAAGACCACAAAGCGATGATGAAAGCAGCAAAGCGGTGTTTGACGGGGTAGAACTGACTTATAAGTCGTTGATTGCGACTGTAAATAAATTCGGCGTCACCGCCGTTGGCGTGATCGGCGAAGCTTTCAATCCGGAACAACATCAAGCCATTTCTATGCAGCCGACAGAAGGTTTTACCACCAATCAAATCACGCAAGTATTACAAAAAGGCTATTTGTTGAACGGCCGTGTGATTCGTCCGGCGATGGTGATGGTTGCGGCGTAAGTGCGGTTTACACGCAAATGATCGAGAAAAAAATCGCCATTTTTATCTCGGAATGGCGATTTTTTATTTTTAAAACATCAAATTACATTTTTGCGACGGTTTTAATCCCTAATAGATCCAACCCTTGTTGTAAGGTTTTCTGTGTCAGGGCGGCGAGTTGCAAACGGCTGTTCTTCACAGCCTGATCCTCTTGATTTAAAATCGGACAATGTTCATAGAATGCAGAAAACGCCCCGGCCAATTCATACAAATAGGCACATAAAACGTGCGGCGTGCCTTCTTTGGCAACCAGTTGCACCGCTTCCTCAAATTGCAGTAATTTAATCGCTAAGGCACGTTCTTTTTCATCTTGCAAATTGATGTTACCCTGTAACGAATTAACATCAATTTGGCTGCGGCTGAAAATCGAGCTGATACGGGTGTAGGCATATTGCATATAGGGGGCGGTATTGCCTTCAAAACTCAGCATATTATCCCAATCGAACACATAATCGGTGGTGCGGTTTTTGGAGAGGTCGGCATATTTTACCGCGCCAATTGCCACGGCTTCGACCACTTGTTGCAGTTCGGCTGCGCTTAGATCCTGATTTTTTTCGGCGATCAGCTTGGTGGCGCGTTCAATCGCTTCGTTGAGCAAATCGGTCAATTTCACCGTGTCGCCGGAACGGGTTTTGAACGGTTTGTTGTCTTTGCCCAACATCATGCCAAAATTGAAATGTTCCAAGCTCATACTGTCCGGAATATAACCGGCTTTGCGTACGATCGTCCACGCCTGCTGTAAATGCTGGCTTTGGCGGCTGTCGGTGAAATATAATGCTCGGTCGGCGTGCAGCACCTCATGGCGGTATTTGGCGGCGGCAATATCAGTCGTAGTGTAAAGGAAACCGCCGTCGCTTTTTTGGATAATCACGCCCATCGCTTCGCCGTCTTTGTTTTTGAATTCGTCTAAAAACACCACCACGGCGCCTTGGTCTTCGACTGCAATGCCTTTGGCTTTCAGATCGGCGACAATGCTCGGCAACATCGGGTTATACAGGCTTTCGCCCATTACGTCATCGTTACTCAAGGTAACATTTAAGCGATCATAGGTTTGTTGGTTTTGCTGCATGGTGATGTCCACCAGTTTGCGCCACATGGCCAAGCAATAATCATCGCCGCCTTGTAATTTCACCACATAATTACGCGATTTTTCGGCAAAGTCAGCGTCGCTGTCATAACATTGTTTGGCGGCGCGATAAAATTCTTCTAAATCGCTCAGCGCCAAATCTTCGGCGTGTTCGTATTCCACTTTTTCCAAGTAAGCGATCAACATGCCGAATTGGGTTCCCCAATCGCCGACATGGTTGGCGCGGATTACGTTGTGTCCTAAATATTGCAACACTCGCACCACCGCATCGCCGATAATCGTCGAACGCAAATGCCCGACGTGCATCTGTTTTGCCACATTCGGCGCAGAGTAGTCAGCAACGATGGTTTGCGGTTGCGCGACAGGCGCAATTAATTGCGTTTGTTTAAGCAAAGCTTGGCTTTGTGCTGCCAACCATTGTGGGTGTAGAAACAGATTGATAAAGCCCGGCCCGGCAATTTCGACTTTTTCCACGAAATCAGTTAAATCCAAATGATTCAGCACTTGCTGAGCCATCTCGCGCGGTACGATACCCCGTTTTTTGGCAGCCGCCATAATCCCGTTGGCTTGGTAATCTCCGAACTGCGGTTTACCGGATTGGCGTACTAACGCCTCACAGTCTTGTTCTGCACCGGCGGCGATCATTGCCTGTTTGATTTTTTGCGATAAAATGTGTTGAATATTCACAGAAATTGTAGCCTTTTAAATTGAAAATTTGGGCGCTATCATACCGTTTTATCGCCAGTGAGAAAAGACAGAATGACAAATTTAACCGAGCCGCACCCGCTATTTTCCGGCGAATCGGCGGATGTAACCGCACTTTCCGATCAATTTGCCGAATTTGAACGGCAGATTGAACAATTAGCGCAGACAATCGGTATTTCGTTGGCGGAATTTGAAATCGATCATCTGGCGATTCGGGTCAACAGCGTGCGGCAAGGACAAATTTGGCTGGCGGCATTGTTAAAGTGCGGTTCGATATTGAGTGATAATCAAGTCAATGGCAGACCGATTTATTTGATTCGATTAGATCGACCGTTGACATTTGCCGGGCAAGCGGTGTCAATCGTTGAATTGCCCATGCCGAAAAATAAAGTCTATCCGCGGCAAGGTTGGGAACATATTGAATTAGTCGTGCCGTTTTTGGTTAAAGAATCGGCAAATGAATGGCTAAATCGAATAAATCAACGGTTTGGTCTGAACGAAAACCCGCGCTTAAGAGTCAAAGTCGACGAACCTAACGTAGAGGGAGAGCAATTGTGTAATCTTTCAATTGCCGTTACTTTACAAGAGAAGACAGAAAATCATTCTTGTATCAAATTACATCCGCACCCTATTGCCGATGTAGTGGGATCAGAAAGACAACCATGACATGTTGAGGAATGTAATCAATGAAAAAATCAATGTTAGCTGTAACCGTAATGATGGGATTGGCTGTTGTTGGCTGTGCCAATAAAGATGTTTATAGCGGTGATGTTTATACGGGGAATCAAGCGAAGGAAGCGCGTTCGATCAGCTACGGCACCATCGTTTCCAGCCGTGAGGTCGCCATTCAGGCACCTAATCAAGGCGTGATTGGCACGGTCGGCGGCGGTGCGATCGGGGGGATTTTAGGTTCGACCGTTGGCGGCGGCACGGGGCAGGCGATTGCCACGGCAGTCGGCGCAGTTGCCGGTGCGGTGGCGGGCAGTGTGATTGAGCAAAAAGCCAGCCAAGTGGATTCATTAGAATTAGTGATCCGCAAAGATGACGGCAAAGAAATCGTGGTGGTGCAAAAGTACGATTCCAAATTAGTGCCGGGCGCACGGGTGCGTATTGTCGGCGGCTCGACGTTAAATGTTTCTGCTTTGTAATTTCAAGCACTAAAAAATAGCGGTTATAGACTTTCATTTATAACCGCTATTTTATTTATAGGATTAATTATTTTCTTCCGCTTGTTGCCGTTTGCGTTTCCAATACGTAAAACCGACAAAAATAATGACCACAGCCAAAATCAGATAAATCCCCATTTGCCCATGGCGCATTTGCGCTTTAATCCAGTCGATATTTTCCGCGCCGTGATGTCCCAAATAAACCCACAGTGGCACTGAAATAATAGCTGCGAAAAAGTCGATCACTAGAAAACGGATAAAGCTGACGCGACGGGTGACGCCGGAAATAATATAAACCGGTGTTCTTAAACCCGGCAGAAAGCGGGCGAAAAACAGCAGACGGTTGCCGTAGCGATCAAATTTATCTTTCACCATTTTTAAACGTTTAAAGGTGATAAACCGTTTAATTAATTTAAAGCGCAGGATTTTAACGCCATAAAAACGCCCTAAACTATACATCAGGCAGTCGCCGAACAACACACCAAGCATTCCGACCACCACCATCCAATGCGGATTGGCATAGCCCAAGCCGGAGATAATGCCGCCGGAAACCAAGGTGATGTCTTCCGGAATCGGTACGCCCATCCCACATAATAATAAGACAAAAAAGACCGCGAAATAGCCGTAATTCGTAAAAAAATCAATAAAAAATTGCACAATTAACCCGTTATTTTCGTTCGTTTAAAGGATTCAACTTCTTAAATTGAAATAAGGTGTTATTTTGCCTGTTTTTACCAATAATTGCCATCATAAAAAAAGAATCCGCCACAGAAACTTGAGAGAGCGGGTCGGATTAAACAAAACAAATGGCAAAGTGCGGTTTTTGTTTGCGTTGCGGACAAAAATTGACTAGAATAGCCGCCCTTGAGTGAGCCGCGCGCCGTTCAAGCCAAACCTGTCGGGATTGCCGGGTCGCCTGTAATCCTTAATTTTAAAGATTCACAAATGAGACATTTAATATGTATAAATTTAATGCTGAAGTTCGTCAAGCGCTAGGAACGGGTGCGAGCCGCCGTCTGCGCCATGCCGGTTTAATTCCTGCAATCGTTTACGGTGGCAACGAAGCCCCGGTATCTATCACCTTAAACCACGATGAACTGAATAACGCGCAAGCGCACGACAGCTTCTACAGCGAAGTGATCACCTTGGTTATCGACGGTAAAGAAGTGGCGGTAAAAATCCAAGCAGTACAACGCCACCCGTTCAAACCAAAATTGGCGCACCTGGATTTCAAACGCGTATAACCATTAACGTGTCATCTGAAAAACACCAGCAATCTTCGATTGTTTGGTGTTTTTTCGTATCTAAGCTAAGGGAAATACTAAAAGAAAGGCGGAGAGAAAATGAAAATTGCCTTGGGGATTGAGTACGACGGCAGCCGTTATTTCGGTTGGCAGCGGCAGCAGGCGGTGAAAAGCGTGCAGCAAGCCTTGGAAACCGCACTTAGCAAGGTTGCGGCGCATGAAGTTTCGGTTTTTTGTGCCGGACGTACCGATTCCGGCGTACACGCCACCGGACAAGTGGTGCATTTTGAAACCGAAGCAATTCGTCAGCCTCACGCTTGGACGTTGGGCGTAAACGCCAATTTGCCCGATGATGTGAAAGTGAAATGGGTCAAACAGGTTGATGACGATTTTCATGCCCGTTTTAGCGCCACCGCACGCCGCTATCGTTATCTAATTTATAATCATGTACTGCGCCCGGCGATTTTGGCGAAAGGGTTAACCCATTATCACCCGCCGTTGGAACACGAAAAAATGCACCAAGCAGGGCAAGCCTTATTGGGCGAGTTGGATTTCAGCGCGTTTCGCGCGGCGCAGTGCCAATCCCGTTCGCCGTGGCGCAATGTACACCATCTGAACGTCAGCCGTTTTGGGCAATTTGTGATGGTGGATATTCAAGCCAATGCCTTTGTACATCATATGGTGCGCAATATTGTCGGCAGTTTGTTGGAAGTGGGCAACGGCAATCAGCCGCCCGAATGGATCGCATGGTTGCAACAGCAAAAAGACCGCACTTTGGCGGCGGCAACGGCAAAAGCGGAAGGCTTATATTTGGTTGATGTAACGTATCCTGCGGATTTTGAGTTGCCGAAAATGGCGTTAGGACCACTTTTTTTACCGGATTAACCGTTAACTTTTGAGAAAAATGTATAAAAAAACCAATAAATATGGTGTAATAACGCCAGTTTATTAACACCCCAATCATATACAAGAACGATCAACAAGGTTATAAGCAATGAGCTGGATTGAAAGAATTTTTAGCAAAACCTCGGTAAGCAGCAGTAGCCAGAAGGCGAATGTGCCGGAAGGTATTTGGACCAAATGTACCTCTTGCGAACAGGTTTTATATCGGGACGAAGTGGTGCGCAATTTGGAAGTGTGTCCAAAGTGCGGTCACCACATGCGTATCGATCCGCGTGCGCGGTTATTGAGCTTACTTGATGAAAACAGCGCACAGGAATTAGCGGCTGAGATTGAGCCGGAAGATGTGTTGAAATTTAAAGATTTGAAGCGCTATAAAGATCGTCTCAGCGCGGCACAAAAACAAACCGGTGAAAAAGACGCCTTAATCGTCATGCAAGGTAAAATCTATGATTTGCCGGTGGTGGTCGCGGCGTTTAATTTTAACTTTATGGGCGGTTCGATGGGATCGGTGGTCGGCGGTAAATTTGTTAAAGCGGCGGAAGCGGCGTTGGTGAATAATTGTCCGTTGATCTGTTTCTCGGCAAGCGGCGGCGCGCGGATGCAGGAAGCTCTGTTCTCTTTAATGCAAATGGCGAAAACCAGTGCGGTGTTGGCAAAAATGAAAGAAGCGGGGGTGCCGTATATTTCGGTTTTGACCGACCCGACCATGGGCGGCGTTTCCGCCAGTTTCGCGATGTTGGGCGATATTAATATTGCCGAACCGAAAGCCTTGATCGGTTTTGCCGGTCCGCGCGTGATTGAGCAAACGGTGCGTGAAAAATTGCCGGAAGGCTTTCAGCGCAGTGAATTTTTGTTGGAAAAAGGCGCGATTGATATGATTGTCAACCGTCTGGAAATGCGCAAAACCTTAGCCAGTATTTTATCTAAGCTTTGTGGACAACCTTCGCCGTTCAAAGAAGCGGAGTTGGTAGAAGAAGCGAATGAAAATACGAATGTCGAACAGCAACAAGAACATAATTAAGCCGAAATGACAATACCTTTACAAGCCACCTCTCCGCTGGAGAAGTGGCTTTGCTATATGGAGCAAAGCCACAGCAAAATCATCGATATGGGATTAACCCGGGTAAAAACCGTTGCCGAGCAACTGGATTTACTCCAACCGGCGCCGTTTGTGATCACCGTCGGCGGCACCAACGGCAAAGGCACGACCTGCCGTTTGTTGGAAATGTTGCTGCTTAACAGCGGTTATCGGGTCGGCGTTTATTCCTCACCGCACTTGTTGCGTTATAACGAGCGGGTGCGCATTCAAAATCAAGAATTGCCCGATCTGGCACACAGCGAATCGTTTTATTTTCTCGATCAGCATAAATCGCAATCGCTCAGCTATTTTGAATTTAGCACGTTGTCGGCATTATATTTATTCAAACAAGCCGATTTGGACGTGGTGATCTTGGAAGTCGGGCTTGGCGGGCGCTTGGACGCAACCAATATCGTGGACGCCGATCTCAGTGTCATTACCTCGATTGATATTGATCATGTCGATTATCTGGGCGATAACCGCGAGCAAATCGGTTATGAAAAAGCCGGGATTTTCCGTAGTGGCAAAAGTGCGGTCATCGGGGAAACGGAATTGCCGCAATCGGTGATCGATTATGCGCAGCAAATTGGCTGTCCTTTATTTTGTGTCGGCAAAGATTGGTACTACCAACAACAGGCGCAGAATTGGCGCTGGCAGAGTGGCGATTACGTCTTACAAGACTTGCCGTTACCGCACATTCCTCTCGCCAATGCGGCGACCGCACTTGCGGTATGTCGGCAATCACCGTTTACGATCAACCGCGAAACAATCGTGAAAACCCTTGCCGAAGTGGAATTAAACGGTCGCTTTCAAGCTATTAAACCTGAAAAATTACATGGTTTGGCGCGGGCTTGGCAGTTGGAAGCGCAAAATTTAGCACAAGTTATCGTCGATGTCGGGCACAATCCCCATGCGGCGCGCTATTTAGCACAAAAATTGCAGCAGCTTAAGTTACAACGGAATGAGTTACAGGGTAACGTGAAAATTCACGCGGTTTTTGCAATGCTGAAAGACAAAGACGCCGCGCACGTGGTTGAACCGTTGGCGCAATCGATTGACCGGTGGTATTTTGCCTCATTGGACGGCTATCGCGGGCAAAGCGCGGCGGAATTACAAAGTGCGGTTCAGCCCTATTTATCTCGGCAACAGCAGCAAAGTGCGGTTAGGGCGGATAATGTGGAAACGGCGGTTAGAACGGCATTGAGCCGGAGTTCTGCAACGGATATTGTCTTGATTTTCGGCTCTTTCTTCACGGTTGCGGCGTTTTTAGCGTTAATTGAGGTGAAAAGTGCGGTATAAGCAGCAACTTGCTGCTCAATTACGATAAAATACTAGCCGTATAAAAAGAAAACAGGTAGGATAAAACCGACGGAGACTACACGGTAGCGAGCAAAAACATGATGAATACGCACGGATTTTTTTATTGGGAATACGACAAGGCGGCAGATTGTCTGACGCTTTGCTCAGACACGACCCAACGAAAAATCCGTACGGCGCTGAAGGGCGAAGTGTTAACCCAAAGTGCTTTTATCAGCTGTGATTGTGAGGCGGATGAGTTTATGTTCTACACCCAGATTATGGAATTGCTTGAATACTGTGATTTGGTTGCCCCTGAAAAACGGGAGTTTCTTGCCTATACGGCGGTTGCCGCCCGCACATTCTTACTGCCGACACAACCCAAAAGCTGGTTTTTTGAAGCCATGGATAATGCGGCAACGGCATTGCCGGAAGAATGCCCTTATTTAGTGCAGACCCGGGTTAAACAAAATCAGCGAATCATTTCTCTGCTGCTATTGGCAAGCGATGGCAATGTTGCCGATTGTTTGTTACTGGAAGATGAACTCAGTCTGCCGGGACTTTGTTTGCAGTTCGGACAACCGCTGCGCATTTTCAATAATCGCTTACAACATTTGGCTGCAAGCGAGCATTCCACCTCATTTTGGCAACAACAAATTGCTTAATATTCCGTTTTTATCCTTTAATTATCGCCCCAACAGAGATTAATCTATGCAATCCGATACCTTGCAAACCAACTTGCGTTTTGATTTACACTGCCACAGCAACGCCTCCGACGGCGTACTCACTCCGACTGACGTGGTGGCAAGAGCGGCAGAACAGGGAATCGATGTGCTTGCTTTGACGGATCATGACACCGTGAATGGCTTAGACGAAGCGCGGCAAGCGGCGCGGCAGCACGGTATCATATTGATTAACGGCGTGGAAATTTCAACCGTATGGCAAAATCGCGGTATTCATATCGTTGGGCTTGGTTTCGATCACCGCCATCCGGCGATGACCGCACTGTTAACCCAACAAGCCGAGTTACGTCATCAGCGCGCTTTGGAAATCGGGGCAAAATTAGAGAAGTGCGGTGTCGACAATGCCTACCAAGGCGCGAAATCATTGGCGGCAGGGGAGGTGACCCGTGCGCATTATGCCCGCTATCTGGTGCAAATCGGCAAAGTAAAACATGAAACTCAAGCCTTTAAGCGCTATCTCGGCCAGGGGAAAGGCGCATATGTCGCCTCGCAATGGTGCGATATTGAAACGGCTAACCGTGTTATCCATCAGGCAGGCGGTTTGGCGGTTTGCGCCCACCCGTTGCGTTATCCGCTAACGCGCAAATGGCTCAATCGGTTGTTTAGCGATTTCCGGCAATGGGGTGGTGACGCGGTGGAAGTCGCACACAGCGGACAATCCCCCGATCAGCGGCACAATTTAGCCAAACTCGTAGAGGAGATGGGAATGTTTGCCTCCGTCGGTTCGGATTTTCATTATCCCTGCGGTTGGATCGAATTGGGAAAAAATCTTTGGCTGCCGACAAGCTCCAAACCGATTTGGTCGGCAGCGCAGTTTCAGATTTAAAGATGGCAATATATTAGAAAGGCGGAGAGTTCCGCCTTTGTTCAATCGTCTAACGCCTTTTTTTGGCACAGCCTTGTTTCGCTTTAAAGCGCGGATTTTCTTTACAGATCACATAAACCACGCCATGACGACGTACAATTTTACAGCCCTGATGGCGGGATTTCGCACTTTTTAATGAAGATAATACCTGCATAGCCCTTCCCTTATGATTTACTTTTCAAGCCAAATTTTGCAAAACGGTTGGTAAAATCGCTGACTCGGCCTTCCGCCGCCATTTGCCTGGTTTTACCGGTATAGTAGGGGTGTGACGCCGCGGAGGTATCGCACATGAACACGGGATATTCCTTACCGTCTTCCCATAGCATTGTATTGGTAGTACGCGCACAAGAACGGATTAAGAAACCGGTTTTTGCGCTGGAGTCATAGAATAATACCGTACGGTAGTTATCGGGGTGAATACCTTTTTTCATTATTTAGCCTTATTGTAAAAAGTGATTTTCAAGGTCGGTTAGAATACATCATTGATAATAATTATCAATAGCAAAAATGTAAAAACCCTATTTTTTACTCTAAATGAGAATGAATTGAGATTGTAGCGCCCAAAAACAGATTATTCCGTCGGTTGAATCCGACCATAAAAGGTGGACTTTTCACTTTTTATCAAAAGCGGAGATAAATCGGCGGATTTTATCACACAGCGGGATTTCAGCTGCCTTTAAATGTCATAAAATACATATAAATTTGTTTTAAAAATCATACACTAAGGGAAGCCGCAATAAAGAATGGGAATGATAAAAAAAGCCTAAAACATGAGATTATTAATGTTAAAAAATTGTTTCTGCCTGGTTATTCTGTGGTCGAAGCCTCATTCAATAACCAATCAAAGGAGCAAGTTATGCAAGTCATCCATGCAATAAAATCAATGAAAGCGATGGTCTATCATGGTGCTAATGACATTCGTGTCGAGGAGAAACCGATTCCACAATTGATTGAAGCAACCGATGCGGTCGTTAAAATTTTACGCACCACAATCTGCGGTACTGATCTTGGCATTTGGAAAGGTAAAAATCCTGAAGTTGCAGAAGGTCGGATTTTAGGTCATGAAGGTATCGGCGTGATCGAAGCCGTCGGATCGTCGGTTAAAAATTTCAAAAAAGGCGATAAAGTGATTATTTCTTGTATCAGTAAGTGCGGTGTTTGCGACAACTGTAAGAAACAATTGTATTCCCACTGTGAGAATGGCGGCGGTTGGATTCTGGGTTATATGATTGACGGCACGCAAGCGGAATATGTGCGTACCCCGTTTGCAGATAACAGCTTAATTCCTTTGCCGGAAACAATTAGCGATGATGTGGGTTTACTGTTAAGCGATGTGTTGCCGACAGGGCATGAAATCGGCGTGCAATACGGCGATGTGAAACCGGGCGATAGCGTGTTTATCGCCGGTGCCGGCCCGGTCGGAATGAGCGCGTTATTAACCGCACAGCTGTATAGTCCGTCCGTGTTGATTATGTGTGATATGGATGAGGGACGCTTGGAATTGGCAAGGGAATTGGGCGCCACCCATACCGTTAATCCCGCTGACGGGAATGTTCAACGGCAAGTTACTGCGATTGCGGGCAAAAACGGTGTTGATTGTGCGATTGAAGCCGTGGGAATGCCGCAAACATGGGCAATGTGTCAGGATGTCGTGAAGCCGGGCGGACATATTGCGAATGTCGGCGTTCACGGCAAATCGGTGGATTTTAATATTGAACGGCTGTGGATTAAAAATCTCACCATTACCACCGGGTTGGTCAATTCCAATACCACGAAAATGTTATTAAAGGCAATTTCTAACAGTAAAGTGGATTACAGTAAAATGCTGACGCACCACTTCAAATTAGGCGATTTACAGCGGGCTTACGAAGTATTCAAACACGCTTCGGAAAATCGGGCAATGAAAGTGGTGTTAGTGAACGAATAAGATAAAGTTTGCTCTTCTGCGGATAAGGGCTGAAATTTCAGCCCTTATCGTTTTATCCGTTTTAATCTTCACTGTCTTCCGCCAAAAATCCGCCGCTTTGGTGCGACCAGAGTTTGGCATAAACGCCGTTTAAATCGAGCAATTCTTGGTGCGTGCCTTGTTCGACGATTTGCCCTTTATCCATCACGATCAGGCGGTCCATTGCGGCAATGGTCGATAAACGGTGGGCGATGGCGATCACGGTTTTGTTTTCCATCAGTTTTTCAAGGTTCTCTTGAATCGCAATTTCCACTTCGGAATCGAGTGCGCTGGTGGCTTCGTCGAGTAACAAAATCGGCGCGTCTTTCAACATCACCCGCGCAATTGCAATCCGTTGCCGTTGCCCGCCGGACAGTTTCACCCCGCGTTCGCCGACGTGCGCGTCATAGCCGGTGCGTCCGTGCGAATCGTGCAGGTAAGGAATAAATTGATCCGCCGCCGCTTGTTGCGCCGCTTTCAATACCGCACTTTCATCCGCATTCGGACGACCGTAGACGATATTTTCACGCACTGAGCGGTGTAACAATGACGTATCTTGTGTGACTAAGCCGATTTGCGCGCGCAGGCTCTCTTGGGTAACATCTTTGATATTCTGTCCGTCAATCAAGATTTGCCCGTTATTAATATCGTAAAAACGCAATAACAGGTTGGTCAGCGTAGATTTGCCTGCGCCGGAACGCCCGACCAAACCGACTTTTTCACCCGGTTTGATATGCAGGTTGAAATCTTTCAGCAACGTGCGGTTTTCATCATAGTGAAAATCGACCTGATTAAACCGAATATCGCCGCCGCTGACCACTAATGGCTGCGCGGTTTTGCTGTCCACCACGGTGTGCGGTTTCGAGAGCGTACTCATGCCGTCTTGCACCGTGCCGATATTTTCGAACAAACGCGCCGATTCCCACATCATCCAGTGCGATAAGCCGTTCACCCGTAGCGCCATTGCGGTGGCGGCTGCGATCACCCCGACGTTGATATGCCCTTGCGCCCATAAGTAAATGCCTAAACCGGCAGTGGACGCCGCCAGCAGCGTATTCAAAATATGGTTGCAGACTTCCAACTGCGTGACCAAACGCATTTGCGCATGGACGGTGTACATGAATTCCTGCATTGAGGATTTGGCATAATTCGATTCGCGTTCGCCATGGGAAAACAGTTTGACCGTGGTGATATTGGCGTAAGCGTCGGTGATCCGTCCGGTCATTAATGAACGGGCGTCCGCCTGTTTGCTGGCGGTGTCGGCGAGTTTCGGCACAAAATAAAACATCATCGCAAAGAAAAACAGCAGCCAGCCCAGAAACGGTGCTAACAGCCAACCGTCGAATTGCACCAAAATAATGCCTGACGAAATAAAATAAACCGCGACATACACCACCATATCGGCACAAGTTATCACGGTATCGCGCACCGCAAGTGCGGTTTGCATGACTTTGGCGGACACCCGCCCGGCAAATTCATCTTGGTAAAAAGATAAACTTTGTCCCAACATCAAGCGGTGAAAATTCCAACGCAAGCGCATTGGGAATACGCCTTGCAGTGTTTGAAAGCGGATACTGGATAACAACCACAACCACAGCGGACTAACCATCAGCAATAAGCCAATCCAAATAAAACTATCGCCTTTAGCCGCTAACAGCTCCGATGGAGAGAATGCCGTTAACCAATCGACAATCAAGCCCATGATTTTAAACAACAGCGCTTCAAAAATCCCCATGCCGACGTTAAATATCATCAACAGCAGCAACCAACCGCGCAATCCGCCCAAGCCTGACCAGATAAAACTGAGCAGGTTGTTTTTCGGCGTTGTCGGTGCTTCGTCCGGATAGGGATTAATCCGGCTTTCAAACCATTCGAATAATTTTCGCATTGTAAATCCTTATTTAACCGACTTGTTTGAATTGAATTTGTTGCCGCGGATCGATGTCGAGCAAGTCCTCTTCATCTTGCCAGTCGAAGGGCGGCAATTCTTCTTTATCAAACGCAATGTCACCTTCCACACCATTAATCGGTTCGCCACGGCGGATACCTTTAAAGTCGAATAATTGCGGATCACACAAGTGTGACGGTGTCACGTTTTGTAATGCGCTAAACATGGTTTCAATCCGTCCCGGATATTGGCGATCCCAAGTTTGCAGCATGTCTTTCACCACTTGGCGTTGCAGATTCGGTTGCGAACCGCACAAATTGCACGGAATAATCGGGAACCGTTTGGCGATCGAATATTTCTCAATGTCTTTCTCTTTGCAATAGGCAAGCGGACGAATCACAATCTGTTTGCCGTCGTCGCTGATCAGTTTCGGCGGCATGGATTTGAGTTTGCCGCCGTAAAACATATTTAAAAACAGCGTTTCCAACATATCGTCACGGTGGTGTCCCAATGCAATTTTAGTCGCGCCCAACTCGGTTGCGGTGCGGTACAAAATACCACGGCGCAAACGTGAGCAGAGTGAACAGGTGGTTTTGCCTTCGGGAATTTTCTCTTTGACAATGCCGTAGGTATTTTCTTCCACGATTTTGTATTCAATGCCTAAGCCGGACAGATATTCCGGCAAAATATGTTCCGGAAAGCCCGGCTGTTTTTGATCCAAGTTGACCGCCACAATATCAAAGTGGATCGGCGCGCTCAGTTTCAGATTGAGCAAAATATCCAACAGAGTATAGCTGTCCTTGCCGCCGGAAAGACACACCATCACCTTATCGCCGTCTTCAATCATATTGAAATCGGCAATCGCGTTGCCGACATTACGCCGCAGGCGTTTGTGCAGTTTATTCAGGTTATAGATCTGTTTTTTGCTTTGTTGAGTATTATCAACAGAATTATTGGCTGTATTCATAATTAAAAGTGCGGTTTGCAGAATAGGTAAAAATCAGCGCATAGGATAAAGGCTAACGGGGGGAAATGCTACTTTTTTATATGAATTTACCGCACTTGCCAATGCGCTTTTGAGCTGTCAGCCCGTCAATTTTCGTGTACAATGTCGACTTTATTATTCAGATAATGACAACCGATCCTGAATCGGATCTTGAACTTGAGTAGCATATATGACTGAAACGGCACAGACCATTCCGGAGTTGGTGAGTTGGACCAAACAGCGTGAATTTTCGCTGAATTTGCCGACCGAACGTTTAGCCTTTTTGCTGACGATTGCGATTTACAATAACGAACGGATTGACGGCGAGATGATCGAACACGATCTGGTCGACATGTTCCGTTTGGTGTCGAATGAATTCGGCTTGGCGGAAGAGACGGTGCAACAGCGCGCCAACAACGCGATTAACGAACTGGTTAAACAACGCTTTTTAAACCGCTTCAGCAGCGAATTTACCGAAGGGCTTTCCATTTACCGCTTAACGCCGCTCGGCGTGGGCGTGTCCGATTACTATATCCGCCAACGTGAATTTTCCGCCTTGCGCCTGTCGGTGCAGCTCTCGATTGTTGCCGATGAAATTCAACGCGCCTCATCCGCCGCCGAAGAGGACGGCGATGAACACCATTGGCGCCGAAATGTGTATGCGCCGTTAAAATATTCGGTGGCGGAGATTTTCGATAGCATTGATTTGTCGCAACGGATCATGGACGAAAATCAGCAGGGCATTAAAGAGCAGATCGCCGAATTGCTGACTAAAGACTGGCAAGCGGCGTTGCTCAGTTGTGAACAATTATTGGACGAAACCTCCGGCAATCTGCGCGAGTTGCAAGACACGCTCAATGCCGCCGGTGATAAATTGCAGGCGCAACTGTTGCGGATTGAAGACTGTATTATCGGGCGAGGTGAACTGGATTTTGTCGGACAACTGATCGTCAATCTGCAAGCCAAACTGGATCGGATTATCAGTTGGGGGCAACAAGCGATTGACCTGTGGATCGGCTATGACCGTCATGTGCATAAATTTATCCGCACCGCGATTGATATGGATAAAAACCGCGTCTTCTCGCGCCGCTTGCGCCAATCCATTCACCACTATTTCGACGCGCCTTGGTATCTGTGGACGACCCAAGCCGAGCGCTTGGTCGATCTGCGCGACGAGGAATTGAGCCTCAGCGATGAGGACGCACTGGGCGAATTGCCGGAAGAGCTGCAATACGAATCGCTATCCGATCTGCATGAGCAGATTGTGGAGCAAATGCAAAGCCTGTTAATCCGCTACCGTGAAAACAATCAACCGATTGACCTCAGCCAAGTGCTGCGCCAACAGCTTGAGCACTATCCGCTGTCGCGCCATTTCGATGTGGCGCGGATTATCGTCGATCAAGCGGTGCGTTTGGGCATGGCAAACGACGATTTCTCCGCGGTCTATCCGCAATGGCAAGCAATCAACCCGCACGGTGCGGAAGTGCAAGCCAATGTGATTGACGGTTATAAATAATTTTTCTGCTAAATGAACGAACTCACTATGATAAATCAAACTTCTGAAGTCATGCCAACCAAACTCGCCACCGCGATTGCCAATCCGTTGTTTCCTGTGGTGGACAGCCTGCTGCGTGCCGGTCGTCATATCAGCCTTGATGATTTGGATAATCACGCCTTTTTGATGGATTTTCAGTACGAACTGGAAAGTTTTTACCGCCGTTATAACGTCGAATTGATTCGCGCGCCGGAAGGCTTTTTCTATCTGCGCCCGAAATCCAGCACCTTGATTGGGCGCAGCGTATTGAGCGAATTGGAGATGTTGGTCGGCAAAGTGTTGTGCTACCTCTACCTCAGCCCGGAACGTTTGGCGCAGCAAGGCATTTTCAGCAGCGAGGAAGTGTATGACGAACTGTTGAATTTAGCCGATGAGAGCAAATTGCTGAAAGCGGTCAATCAGCGTTCCTCCGGTTCGGATTTGGATAAACAAAAACTGGCGGAAAAAATGCGCGCCGCCTTAAACCGTTTGCGCCGTTTGGGCATGATTACCACCGTCGGCGATCAGTACGGCGGTAAGTTTGTGATTTCTGAATCAGTGTTCCGTTTCGGGGCGGAAGTGCGGTCGGGCGATGATCCGCTTGAAGCGCAACTGCGTTTAATCCGCGACGGCGAAGCGGCAAATGCGGATTCGTTAAAAGAAGAGAAACAAGCGAAGAAAACCGCACTTGAGCCGGAAAGTAACGAGTTTGATAACGAAGTCTTAGACAATGAAGATGACAACGAATTTGATGATGAAATCGACAGCAATGATGAACAAGGGGATCGTGAATAATGTCAGAATTTGAAAACGAACAACGGCTTAACCAAGTCGAAGAGACAACTTCAGATAACATCCTCGCCACATCAACCCCGGTACAAAGTGCGGTTGAACGCGGTAAATTCCGCTCGCTGACGCTGATTAACTGGAACGGTTTTTTTGCGCGCACCTTTGATTTGGACGAATTGGTGACCACGCTGTCCGGCGGTAACGGGGCGGGGAAATCGACCACCATGGCAGGATTTGTCACCGCACTTATCCCGGATTTAACCCTGTTGCATTTCCGCAACACCACCGAAGCCGGCGCCACCAGCGGTTCGCGTGATAAAGGTTTGCATGGCAAATTGCGCCCGGGCGTGTGTTATGCGGCGTTGGATACGCTCAATTCACGCAATCAGCGGGTGTTGGTCGGGGTGCGTTTGCAGCAAGTCGCCGGACGCGATAAAAAAGTCGATATTAAATCGTTCTCGATTCAAGGTTTGCCGCTGGCGGTTGAGCCGACCGCACTTTTCACCGAAGCGGTGAACGAAAAACAGGCAAAAGTGCTGGCGTTAAACGAATTAAAAGACAAAGCCGAGCAGAACGGCGCACAACTGAAACAGTATCATTCAGTGACCGATTACCACAGCATGATGTTTGAGTTGGGGATTATTCCGAAACGGTTGCGTTCGTCATCGGATCGCAGCAAATTCTATAAACTGATTGAAGCTTCGCTCTACGGCGGGATTTCCAGCGCGATCACCCGTTCCTTGCGCGACTATTTATTGCCGGAAAATTTGGGCGTGCGCAAGGCGTTTCAGGATATGGAAGCGGCGTTGCGTGAAAACCGCATGACCTTGGAGGCGATTAAAGTCACCCAAGCGGATCGCGATTTGTTCAAGCATTTGATTAACGAATCCACTGCTTACGTTGCCGCCGATTATATGCGCAACGCCAATGATCGCCGTCACCACATCGACAGCGCATTGAATTTCCGCCGTGCCTTGTTCAGTGCCAAACAGGAACAAACCTTTTCCGCACAAAAACTGATTGAACTCAGCAGGGAAGCGGCGGATTTGGCAGAAAGCGAAAAACGCCTCGAAGTCGATCACCAAAGTGCGGTCGATCACTTGAATTTGGTGCAAAACGTGTTGCGCCATCAGGAGAAAATCAACCGCTATCAAGACGATGTCAACGAGTTGCGCGAAAAACTGGAAGAGCAGCAAATCGTAGTCGAAACCGCCGCCGAACAGTTGGAAGAGGCGCAACAGCGGTTTGAACAGGGCGAGCTTGAAATCGATCAGGTGCGTGGACAACTGGCGGATTACCAACAAGCGTTAGACGCGCAACAAACACGCGCCTTGCAATATCAGCAAGCGGTGAAAGCGTTGGAAAAAGCCAAAGAAGTGTGTGGTTTAAACGATCTCGCCTTGAAAAATGTCGAGCAGTATCATCAAGAATTTGAAGAGCAAGTGGAAGAATTGACTGCCAAGGTGTTGCAACTGGAACAGCGGTTATCGGTGTCTGATGCGGCAAAATCGCAGTTTGACAAAGCCTATCGCTTGCTGAGCGAGATTGTCGGCGATGTGCCGCGTTCTGCCGCATGGGAACAGGCGAAAACCCTGTTGGCGGATTATCCGCAACAGAAAGCACAAGCGCAAAGTGCGGTCGGCTTGCGCAGCCAAGTCAATGAATTGGAACAGCGTTTGCAGGCGCAAAACAGCGCGAAACAGCTGTTGCAAGCGTTTAATCAGCGCAGCGGCTTGGCATTAAGCGAACCGCAAGAGCTGGACGACTTCCATTTACAACAACAAGATTTGGTTGATGAATTGACCCATAATCTTACCGAACAGGGTGAACAGCGTTCCGCTTTGCGTCAAAAACGCGAACAACTGACCGCACTTTATCAAGAAAACGAGCGCAAAGCCCCGGCATGGCTGACGGCACAAGCGGCGCTGGAACGCTTGTGCGAGCAGAGCGGGCAGCAGTTCGGCGACAGCCAAGATGTGATGGATTTTATGCAAACGCAGCTGGAAAAAGAGCGCGAACATACCATGGTGCGCGATCAGTTGCAGTTGCAAAAACAGCAGTTGGAACAACAAATCAGCCGCTTAAGCCAACCGGACGGTTCGGAAGATCACCGCCTGAATGCCCTTGCCGAGCGTTTCGGCGGCGTGTTGCTGTCGGAATTATATGACGATGTGCCGCTTGACGATGCGCCGTATTTCTCCGCCTTATACGGCCCGGCGCGCCATGCGATTGTGGTTCGCGACTTAGAAGCCGTGAAAAAACAGTTGCAAGAGCTGGACGATTGCCCGGACGATCTCTACTTAATCGAGGGTGATCCGGCGGCGTTTGATGATAATGTATTTTCTGCGCAGGAGCTTGAGGGCGGCGTGGTGGTACAGGTGTCCGAACGTGAAGTGCGCTATTCCAAATTCCCGGAAATTCCGCTGTTCGGACGCGCAGCGCGCGAAAAACGCTTGGAAGATTTAGCCGGTGAGTTGGACGAAATCAATGAACAGCACGCGCAGCGGGCGTTTGACGTACAAAAGTGCCAACGTTTACATCAACAATTCAGCCAGTTTGTCGGCTTGCATTTGGCGTTGGCATTCTTGCCTGATCCTGAGCAGGAAATGAAGCAAATCAATGCGCAGCGCAACGAATTGGATCGTGAACTCAACCAATTAACCGCCGGCGAACAGCAAGTGCGGTTGCAATTGAACGAAAGCAAAGAGTTGGTGCGCCTGTTAAATAAACTATCGCCACAATTCAACCTGTTAGCCGATGAAACTTTGCAAGATCGCATTGAGGAATATCGCGAGCAGTTGCTGAATGCCGAGCAAGATGTGCAGTTCGTACGCCAATTCGGGCAGCAATTACAACAACTTGAGCCGATTGCCGCCAGTTTGCAGAACGATCCGCAACAATACGACGCTCTGAAAAATGACTATCAAACCACCGTTGATCAGCAAAAACGCGCGCAACAATGTTTTTATGCGCTGTCTGATGTGTTGCAACGGCGCGCACACTTCGATTATCAACAGCAGCTACAAAGCGAAGGCTCAGAGCTGAACGAACAGTTGCGTCGACGTTTGGAGCAGTTGCAACAACAACGGGAACAGCAACGCGATCAACTGCAACAGAAACAGAAGCAGTTTGCCGAGTTTAACCAAGTACAAATTTCGTTACGCAGTTCGCTGGACGCGAAAAATCATATGTTGCTCGAACTGTTGGAAGAAGTGGATAAAATCGGCGGACGTGCCGATGAAGGGGCGGAACAGCGTGCGTTACAACGGCGCGATGAACTGCACCAAACCCTGTCACAAAGCCGCCAACGCCGCCATTATGTGGAAAAACAACTGACCTTGTTAGAGGCGGAAAGCGAGAATTTGGCGCGTATTATCCGCAAATCCGAACGCGATTACCGCAGTCAGCGTGAGCTGGTGGTGGCGGCAAAAGTGAGTTGGTGCGTAGTACTTCGTTTGTCACGCAACAGTGATGTGGAACGCCGCTTGAATAAACGCGAACTGGCCTATCTCTCCGCTGACGAATTGCGTTCGATGTCGGATAAAGCCTTGGGCGCATTACGTACCGCCGTCGCCGACAACGAATATCTGCGTGACGCCTTGCGTTTGTCGGAAGACAGCCGCAAACCGGAAAACAAAGTGCGGTTTTTTATCGCGGTCTATCAACATCTGCGCGAGCGGATTCGTCAGGATATTATTAAAACCGACGATCCGATTGACGCGATTGAGCAAATGGAAATCGAACTGTCACGCTTGACCGAAGAGCTGACCAACCGTGAACGCAAATTGGCGATCAGTAGCGAAAGTGTCGCCAATATCATGCGCAAAACCATTCAACGCGAGCAAAACCGGATTCGCATGTTGAACCAAGGTTTACAGAATATTGCGTTCGGACAGGTGAAATCGGTGCGTTTGGTGGTGAATATTCGCGATACCCACGCAATTTTGCTGAATGCGTTATCGGGCGAGCAGGACGATTACCAGGATCTGTTCAACAACAATCAAATTACTTTCTCCGAAGCCTTGGCGAAACTGTATCAACGGGTCAATCCGCATATTGATATGGGACAACGCACTGCGCAAACCATTGGCGAAGAGTTGTTGGATTACCGTAACTACCTTGATCTGGAAGTGGAAGTTTATCGCGGCGCAGACGGTTGGTTGCGTGCGGAAAGCGGCGCACTTTCAACCGGTGAAGCGATCGGTACCGGGATGTCGATTTTGTTGATGGTGGTGCAAAGTTGGGAAGAAGAGAGCCGCCGCATTCGCAGCAAAGATATTCTGCCGTGCCGCTTGCTGTTCCTCGACGAAGCCGCCCGCCTCGACGCCAAATCGATCTCAACTTTGTTCGAACTGTGCGAACGCCTCGATATGCAGCTTTTGATCGCCGCGCCGGAAAATATCAGCCCGGAAAAAGGCACAACCTATAAACTGGTGCGTAAAATCGCCCATAATCACGAATATGTGCATGTGGTTGGTTTACGCGGATTTGGGGCGACGGAGTAGGGCAAAGTGCGGTTGAAATTATTAGGGCGTATCATGTACGCCATAACTCCCCTTTTTGAGCGTAGAACAGATGAACACACAACAAATCGACCTTCTCAGCAAACAAAAAGCCTATGATTTATATGACTCCGGGGCGATTCACCGGCTGGAAATCGGCACAACTAAAGGCTTGCAACAAATTCACCATTATTTATTTGACGGTTTATATGATTTTGCCGGTCAGATCCGTGAGTTAAATATCTCAAAAAGCAATTTTCGCTTTGCCAATGCGTTATACCTCAAAGCCGCCCTTGCCGCGATTGAAAAAATGCCTGAAAACAGCTTTGAACAAATTATCGAAAAATACGTTGAAATGAAATAGGAAAAATTATGCACAACCTTGCCATCGCTGTGCTTTGCAGTGTGATCGTGTCGGTTTTTTTGAAAGTGGCACGCAAGCAGAATATCAATATCGCCCAAGCGATTGCGTTTAATTATATTATGGCAATCGGGCTGAGTTATTCTTTTTTGAAACCCGATTTTTCCGGGCAGTCATTTGGCGAAGTCGTGGCGCAAAATGAATACTCCTACTTATTTTTAGCCTTAGGGATTTTGCTGCCGACGGTGTTTCTCGTGATGTCGAAAGCGGTGGAAAGTGCCGGGATTGTGCGCTCCGACGCGGCACAACGGTTATCGTTGTTTTTACCGATTTTAGCTTCGTTTACGATTTTCAATGAGGTGCTGAGCGGCAGCCGTGCGGTTAGTCTGGTACTGGCGTTTACCGCACTTTTATGCTTATTATGGAAAAAAGACGAGCCGCAAAGCATTGTAGCCAAAAGCATAGCGGGCAAAAGTGCGGTCGGCAAAGGTTGGTTTAACCTGCTGTTGGTTTGGCTGGGTTATGGCGTGATCGATATTTTATTTAAGCAAATGGCAAAGAGCGGTAGCGCGTTTCCGTTGACGTTATTTGTGTCGTTTTGCTTAGCGGCCTGTGTCATTTTTATTTATTTGCTGATTAAACAAACCCGTTGGCACGGCAAAAGTATGTTGGGCGGTTTGCTGCTCGGCGTGCTGAATTTTATGAATATTCTGTTTTATATCAAAGCCCATCAAAGCTATAGCGACAACCCGACGTTAGTCTTTGCCGGCATGAATATCGGCGTGATCTGTTTAGGCACGTTGACCGGCGCGTGGCTGTTCAAAGAGAAAATCAACAAAGCCAACGCTATCGGCGTGGGCTTGGGGATTGTGTCGATTATCTGCTTATTTTATTTGGATAAAATCATAGGCTAACAAATGGCGAAAGAATTTAGCTTTTTTATTTACGACTACGAAAGTTTCGGTATCAATCCGGCAAGCGACCGACCGGCGCAATTTGCCGGCATTCGCACCGATGCGGATTTTAACATTATCGGCGAGCCGGTGATGTTGTATTGCAAGCAGACCAACGATTACCTGCCTGCGCCGGAGGCTGTGTTGGTGACGGGGATCACGCCGCAAGCGTGCAACGAAAAAGGCGTATCCGAACCGGAATTTGCCGCGCGTATTTTGCAAGAGTTTGCTCAGCCCAATACTTGCGTGATGGGCTATAACAGCATTCGCTACGATGACGAAATGACCCGTTACACCTTTTACCGCAATTTTATCGACCCTTACGAATACAGTTGGAAAAACGGCAATTCCCGTTGGGATTTGCTGGATGTGTTGCGCGCTTGCTATGCGTTGCGCCCTGACGGAATTCATTGGGTATATGACGAAAACGGCTTGCCGTCGTTTAAATTAGACCGCTTAACAGTGGCGAACGGCATTGAACACAGCAACGCCCATGACGCAATGGCGGACGTGTACGCAACGATTGAAATGGCGAAATTGGTGAAAGCCAAACAGCCACGCTTGTTCGATTATTTTTTCAATCTGCGCAACAAAAAAGCGGTGGAGAAACTGATCGACACCGCCAATATGACCCCGTTGGTGCACGTTTCCGGCATGCTCGGAAACTATCGCGGCAATACCGCACTTGTCGCACCGTTGGCATGGCACCCGACCAATAATAATGCGGTGATCGTGTGTGATTTGAGTGCCGATCTCAGCGATTTGTTGAGCCTGAATGCCGAAACGTTAAAAGTGCGGTTATACAGTAAAAAAGCGGAGTTGGAAGCGCAGGGGATTTTACCTGTACCGCTAAAATTGGTGCATATCAACAAATGCCCGATTGTCGCCCCCGAAAAAACCTTATTGCCGCAAAGTGCCGAACGCTTGGGGATTGATCGTGAACAATGTTGGCAAAATCAGCAGCGTTTACTTCAATCTTACGAAATTCGCGACAAAGTGATCGCTATTTTCAGCGAACAGCGTGAATATTCCGACGAGTTGAATGTCGAAACCGCACTTTACAACGGCTTTTTCAGCAATGCCGATAAACGCAATCTGCAAATTTTGCGTAGCTTGAGCGCAGAGCAGTTGCAAAACCCGGATTTAACCTTTGAAGACAAACGTATTCCCGATTTACTGTTCCACTACCGCGCCCGTCATTTTTACCGCACGTTGAACCGTGCAGAGCAGATTAAATGGCAGAAATACCGCAAATTGAAACTGGAAAAAAGTGCGGAGGTCTTTGTACAATCGCTGCAACAATTAGGCGAACAGTATCAAAATGATCCTGAAAAACTGGCGTTATTGCAACAGGTGTATGAGTACGGCGAAAAGTTGCTGAGTTAGTCATAATCCGTTGTTAAATAATTTTGAGTAGTATTGGTAACATTATTGCGTTAAAAAAATTGCGTTTAAAAGGGCTGGCTTGAAGCAAGACGCGTGTGCAAAACTGGTCAATGTATCTCTCTAATAACTTCCCTCCCTCCGTATACGGAGGGAGGGAAGTCAGTTTGTCAGCAATCTCACGCCCTGCCGAAGCAGGGCGTTGCGTATCAGTAGTAAAATTTAGAACGACGCATTGCGCGGGTAGCGTGGGAATGGGATGACGTCGCGGATATTTTGTATCCCGGTGACGTAAACGATCAGGCGCTCGAAGCCCAAACCGAAGCCGGAGTGCGGTACGCTGCCGTAGCGGCGCAGGTCGCGATACCAACTGTAATCTTCTTTGTTTAAGCCCATTTCGGCTAAACGCTGATCCAACACCTCTAACCGTTCTTCACGTTGCGAACCGCCGATGATTTCACCGATACCCGGCGCTAATACGTCCATTGCGGCAACGGTTTTGCCGTCGTCGTTAAGGCGCATATAAAACGCTTTGATGTCTTTCGGATAGTTTTTCACCACCACCGGGGAATTGAAATACTCTTCGGCTAAATAACGCTCGTGTTCGGAGGATAAGTCGATTCCCCATTTCACCGGGAATTCAAAGGTTTTACCGGATTTCAGCAACACCTCAATCGCGTCGGTGTAGTCGATTTGGGCGAAATCAGAGGCAATGAATTTTTGCAGACGGGTGATCACGTCTTTATCCACGCGTTCGGCGAAGAATTTCAGGTCATCGGCACGCTCTTCCAATACGGCTTTAAACACATATTTCAACATTGCTTCCGCCAACGCGGCATTGTCGGCTAAATCGGCAAAGGCTACTTCCGGCTCAACCATCCAGAATTCGGCAAGGTGGCGGGTAGTGTTGGAGTTTTCGGCACGGAACGTTGGTCCGAAGGTGTAAATTTTGCTCAAGGCGCAAGCATAGGTTTCGCCGTTGAGTTGTCCTGATACGGTTAAAAACGCTTCTTTACCGAAGAAATCTTGCTTGTAATCCACCAAGCCGTTTTCGCCACGCGGCAGATTTTCTAAATCTAAAGTGGAGACACGGAACATTTCGCCCGCACCTTCGGTATCAGACGCCGTGATGATCGGCGTTGCCACCCAATAGAAGCCTTGTTCGTGGAAGAAACGGTGAATGGCTTGCGCTAAGCAATGACGCACCCGTGCCACCGCGCCGATTAAATTGGTACGCGGGCGCAGGTGCGCCACTTCGCGCAAATATTCGACACTGTGGCGTTTTGCCGCCATCGGGTAGGTTTCCGGATCTTCAACCCAACCGCTGACAACCACATCGTCCGCTTGCAGTTCAACCGCTTGTCCTTGCCCTTGCGATTCGACCACTTTACCGGTTACGATTACGGAACAGCCGGTGGTTAGATTCAATACTTCATCTTGATAATTCGCCAGGCTATTGCTGACCACCGCTTGAATCGGATCAAAGCATGAACCGTCATAGACCGCCAAGAAAGAGAAGCCTGCTTTTGAATCGCGGCGGGTACGAACCCAACCGCGAACGGTAATGGTTTCACCGACGGCAACTTTTCCTTGCAGAACATCATGAATAGATGAAATTTTAGCCATTTTTTCCTCAAATTAGACAAATATAAAAAGTGCGTCTAGTTTACTGATTCCAAGCCAAAATACAACGATTTGAATGGAAATAACCGATTTTCCGCCGAATGGTTAGATAATATTTATTTGAGAAAAATATTATGTCGAAATCGTGAGCTGATTAGCATATTTGATAATATCTTATTGTAATTAAATAAATAAATGCGTATAATAAGAGGCTATCGAAAATATTCTTATCGGCAATAGATGACAACACAAGAGAAGAACTTATGCCAAAAATAAAACAAGAAGGTGCAAATCGGGTCAATTTGCAGCATTTAGGTGCAGTTTACCGCCTGATCGAGCAATTTGAATTAATTTCAAGAATTGATCTTTCCAAGATTTCAGGTTTTGCGCCCGCGAGTATTACCAATTTGACCAGAGAATTGATCAATTGCCATTTTGTGATTGAAAGAGCGGTGCAAAATACTATCGTGCGCGGGCGTCCGGCGGTCGGGATCTGCTTGTCGCCATTTTATTGGCAATATTTGGCTGTCACGCTGAGTGAAAAAAGTTTGGATATCAGCTTATGCGAGCTCAATGGAAAGCAGTTGCAGGTGCAACACTGCCCGTTGGATAAACGGGTGGTATTGGATGAGTTTATCGGCTCGGCGATTAACGGTTTCTTAAAACAGCACAATGAAGCGGCACAGCATATTTTGGCGTGTTCGTTGTGTATTCTCGGACGAGTCGATAAATTTGAAAAACGGGTTTACCTTGGGGCTGAAGAGTTGAATCCTGAGTTGCAGGACATGTTACAGCAGCATTTCAAATTTCCGATTATCGTGGCGGAACACTTTGCGATGTGGACTTTCGCCGAAAGCCACTTAGGCAATGCGATTAACAGTAATAATGTGATTTTCTTGCAGTTTGACGATGCGATTAATATCAGTGTGCTCAGCGAAGGCAAGATGATTAAGAACGAAAAACAGAAACGGATGAATATCGATAAAGTGTCGTTGCCGAAAATCAGTGAACTCAGCGATCAAATTGCATTTGATGTGCCGGAAGTCGAGCGGCACTATCTGTATAATCAGGTCAGCAATAAAGCGATTTATCAACTGGTTGATTTATTGTTGCCAAACGAGTTGCCGAATGATGAAAACAAAATTCAGTTTTTATGCGAACAGGCGCAGCAGGAAAATCCGGCGGCGATTAAGATTATTCACCATCTGGCAGACAATGTGTCGTACTTGTTGATGTATCTGACCAATATTTTTGCCTCGGAAAAAATCATGATCAACACCCGGTTATTGTCGGTCAAAGATCTGTTTTTACAGCGTTTGGCGTTGAAATTGCAAGATGCGCTGCTATCGGACGAGCAGCAGGTGGAGATTATCACCTCTAAATTTAGCTGGAATGACCCGGAAATCGCGTCATCGGCGATTAAACAACAACTGTACAACGGCGAATTATTTGCCGATATTGTTCGATAATTGGCGGCGCCTGTTAATTATTTGCTAAAAACTTGTGTTAGCTCAATAAATTGCTTTTCATTTTTGCTTAAAATTTTCCCCGTACTACGAATGTCGAGGGAAAATTATGAGTTGTTTTTTTGTAACCGGCACCGATACCGGTGTCGGTAAAACCGTGGCAAGCAGGGCGATTATCCAGGCATTGCAAAAGCAACGTTGCCAAATTGTCGGCTATAAGCCGATTGCCTGCGGTGACGGAGGTTATCATCCCTATCTCGATGCGCCGACAGAACAAAACGATAAACAGAACGGCGATGTACTGACGTTATTGGAAAGTTGCACCGAACCGTTGCAATATCATGACATCAACAGTTATACCATGCCGTTGGAACAAGAGCCGGGTTTGAATGAGTTCTTGGAGCAGCCGCAGGTGATTCAAATCGAAAAAATCAATAGCGATTTGCGGCGATTGACATCGCGCTATCAAACCGTTTTGGTGGAAGGCACTTTTGGTTGGCTGACACCGATTAACCGCACTTTGGATTTTTCCGATTGGGTTGCCGAGCATAAAATGCCGGTGGTATTGGTGGTCGGAATTAAAGAGGGCTGTATTAATCATGCGTTGTTGACAGCGCAAGCGATTGAAAAGAGCGGAGTGCCGTTAATCGGTTGGGTGGCAAATCGGATTAATCCCGGTTTGAGTAATTACAGTGCGATTATCGAGTTGCTTTCCAGTAAAATCGACGCACCGTTATTGGGGCAAATTCCCTATTTACATCAGCCGGAAAAACAGGATCTAGCGCATTTTATGAATAACATTGAGCGCTTAAGTTATTTGCAGACCATGCGCTAGCTTTGATTTCTCTCCTTCCGTGTACGGAGGAAATACCGCTTTTCGTTAGGAAAAATGGGGAGGGAGGGAAATGGCGTTCGGCGCTTGTCGCACTATTCTTTCCACACAATATGATATTCCGGATTTTCCATATCGTGCGAAATCAAGACTTTGGCGAAAATATCGTCCATTTCGTCTTTATCATTCACCAATCCGACCCAGACTTCGGCATAGGCTTCCGGATCGATTAACACGCCGATTTCTTCATCCCAATTGTCGGCGGTTTCCACCATTTCCACCGCTCCGCGTTCTTCGAATTGCAGGTTAAACAACAAAATATCCGCCGGGTCGAGGTTTTCCTCCGCCATTTCCAAAAAAATATCATAGGCGGTATCAATCGCATTATCGGGATCACGTTTGGTTGTCATTATTTATTCCTCAAAGGGTAAGCAAAGTGCGGTTAGCATACCTGTTTCTGCGCGGGAAACCAACGGGTAACCGCACTTTTATAAAAAAATACCCCTGCTATCAAGATAACAAGGGCATTATCGGTTACGGTATGATTAACCGGTATTGCGCATTCCTGCCGCGATCCCGGTGATGGTGATCATTAAAGCTTGATTTAAGTGCGAATCTTGCTGTTCTTCCGGCTGTTGGCGCAGGCGATGTAACAGTTCCACTTGCAATAAATTCAACGGATCGGTGTAAACGTTGCGCAGGGCAATAGACTGTGCAACCCATGGCAAATCGTCCATCAATTGATCTTTATGCGATAAGTCAAGCAGGGTTTTGACATCGGCTTGCAATTGTTGGCGTAATTCTTGCCCCAAAGCCCATAAGTGCGGTTCGACTAAACGTTGATCGTAATATTCGGCTAACCATAAATCGGTTTTACTGAACACCATTTCCAACATGCCGATACGGGTAGAAAAGAACGGCCAGCCTTGGCACATTTCTTCCACCACCGCACTTTTGCCGTTATTCAGCAACGTTTGAATCGAGGCGCCGGCGCCCAACCATGCCGGCAACATTAAGCGGTTTTGCATCCAAGCGAAAATCCACGGAATCGCACGCAGACTTTCAACCCCACCTTTCGGGTTGCGTTTTGCCGGACGCGAGCCTAACGGCAGGCGCGACAATTCCTGTTCCGGTGTCGCAGAGCGGAAATAGGGCACAAAATCCGGCTGTTCGCGCACAGTGCCGCGATAAATCTCACAAGAGAGCCGGGATAAATCATCCATAATGCCGCGCCATTCGGCTTTCGGTTCCGGCGGCGGCAGTAAATTGGCTTCCAAAATTGCGCTGGCATACAACTCCAAACTGCCGACCGCCACTTGCGGCAAGCCGAGTTTAAAGCGAATCATCTCGCCTTGTTCGGTCACACGCAGACCGTTTTTCAGTGATTTAGGCGGTTGTGACAATAACGCCGCGTGCGCCGGAGCGCCGCCGCGGCCGATTGTGCCGCCACGACCGTGGAACAGCGTCAATTCGATATGCAATTTTTCACACAAATTCACTAACGCTTCTTGCGCGCGGTATTGCGCCCAAGAGGCGGCCATCATGCCCGCGTCTTTGGCGGAATCGGAGTAGCCGATCATCACCATTTGTTTATTTTTAATAAAACCGCGATACCAACCGACATTAAACAGTTCTTCCATCACAGCTTCGGAATTGTCTAAATCTTCCAGCGTTTCAAACAATGGCACGACCGGGATATTCTTATTGCAGCCGGCTTCTTTCAATAATAAGTGAACGGCCAACACGTCAGAAGCTGACTTCGCCATAGAAATGACATAAGCCGAAATCACGCCTTCGTTTTGTTCCGCCACCACTTTGCAGGTGTCTAAAATCTCTTTGGTTTCCGCACTTGGCGACCATTCAATCGGAATCAACGGACGACGCGAATTGAGTTCGCGAATCAAAAACGCTTGTTTGTCGGCTTCGTTCCATTGCGCATAATCCCCCAAACCGATATAACGGGTCACTTCGGCAATCGCCATGCTGTGACGGGTGCTTTCTTGGCGAATATCCAACTGTGACAGGGTCACGCCAAAGCAGCGGATACGGCGTAAGGTATCTAACAATAAGCCGTTGGCGATAATCCGCATTCCGCAGTTGGAAAGGGACGTGTAGCAATCGAACAGCGGTTGCCAAAGTTGCTCGTTTTTGGTGATAATCTGGTCGATTGTGGTTCTCGGCTGTCTATCCGCCAATAAGTCATTGTAGTGATTTTGCGTCGCTTTTAATTTGGTACGCAGATCTTTGACGATATAGCGATACGGTTCTTGGTGTTCGCCGTATTTGGCTTTGAACTCCTCGGTCGCTTCCACCATTGAAAGTTCATCGGATAACAGCTTAATGTCTTCCAAAAACAACTCGGCGGCTTTGGCGCGCGCCAAATTCAACACATTGCGGGTGACGGCGCTGGTGACAAACGGGTTACCATCACGATCGCCGCCCATCCATGAAGAAAATTTGACCGGGGTAAAATCGACCGGCAGGGTGAAATCCAGATAGTCGCGGGTGCTGTCGTTGAGTTGACGCAAAAACATCGGCACGGCTTTCCATAAGCTGTTTTCAATCACCGAATAGCCCCATTTTGCCTCTTCAAACGGAGTCGGGCGCTGCGTACGGATCTCATTGGTGTGCCATGCCTCGGCAATCAGTTGCAACAAACGGCGTTCGATTGCGGTGCGCTCTTTCACGGTCAAATCGGAATGCTCCAATTTGCTTAGGCATTTATTGATTTCAACGTGTTTATGAGTCAGTGAACGGCGGGTGACTTCGGTCGGGTGAGCCGTCAACACCAACTCGATCAACAGATTATCGACCGCACTTAGCACCTGTTCTTGTTTGATACCGTGCTGTTTGAGCTTACTGAACAAGCTGCCAATCGAGCGCTGGCTGGAATTTGCGTCGTCATGGTGGCGTGAAATGGTTTGGTATTGTTCGGCAATATTGGTCAGATTCAAGAAATGGCTGAACGCACGCGCCACCGGAATAATATTGTCATTGGAAATCGTTGCGAGGGTATCGAGCAACGCTTGGCGCGCTTTGTCGTTGCCGGCGCGCGAATCACGCGAAAGAACACGGATATTTTCGATCAAATCGAGAATATCGCTGCCTTGCGCATCACTGATGGTTTCGCCTAAAAACCGTCCGAGCATACTGATATTATTGCGCATTTCACTGTATTGCTGAATCATAGTTTATTCCTTATTCAGAAAGTCAATTTTAAAATTTAGAAACTGTGATAGATATAACAAAAAATAGGAAAGGCGGTCAATCTAAATTAACTCGGATTTGGTATTTCTGATAAAAGATTGCATTATTTTTAACAAATACGAAAAATAACCATGAACGATGTGAGAAAATCATCATCTAATTAAACAGAATTGAAACAAATATAGATTTTTAAAGTGGAAAAATAAAACCAATTGATTTTTATTTTTTAATATAAAAAAACCGCACTTGGCTTATTTTGAACAGCCAAAGTGCGGTTGCTTAGACAACTATTGGCAGTCAGACTTTGACAATCCAACCTTCCGGCGCGGCTACATCACCGAATTGAATGCCGGTCAGTTCCGCATAGAGTTTTTTAGTCACCGGTCCGACTTCGGTTTCGGAGTAGAATACATGAAAATCATCACCGTTTTGAATGCCACCAATCGGAGTGATGACCGCCGCCGTGCCGCAAGCCCCGGCTTCGATAAACTCATCTAATTTATCAATATACACATCGCCTTCAACCGCTTTCAAGCCCAAACGTTGTTCTGCCAAATAGAGCAGTGAGTATTTGGTGATACTTGGTAAAATCGATGGTGACAGTGGGGTAACAAATTGGTTGTCTTTGGTGATACCGAAGAAATTCGCCGAGCCGACTTCTTCGATTTTGGTGTGGGTTTTCGGATCAAGATAGATACAATCGCCGAAGTTGCGTTCTTTTGCCTCTTTGCCCGGCAGCAAGCTGGCGGCATAATTACCGCCGACTTTGGCTGCCCCGGTGCCTTGCGGCGCAGCGCGATCATATTCGGAAATAATGAAGTTAGTCGGTTTCATCCCGCCTTTGAAATAGGCGCCGACCGGACAGCAAAAAATCGAGAAAATGTATTCCGGGGCGGCGTGTACACCAACATTATCGCCCACGCCGATTAAAAACGGACGCAAATACAAGGTTGCGCCGCTGCCGTAAGGACCGACAAACTTTTCATTGGCTTTAACCACTTGTTTACAGGCATCGACAAACATCTCCACCGGCACTTGCGGCATTAATAAACGTTGGCAGCTGCGTTGCATGCGCTTGGCATTTTCGTCAGGACGGAACAGGTTAATACTGCCGTCTTTACAACGGTAGGCTTTCAACCCCTCAAAACATTGTTGCCCATAGTGAAGTGCGGTTGAGCCTTCGCTGATATGCAGCACATTATCGGTAGTCAGTTTGCCGCCGTCCCATTTACCGTCTTTCCAGTGGGAAATATAACGGAAATCGGTTTTGATATAGCCAAAGCCTAAATTTTCCCAATCTAATAAAACATCACTCATTGTTTTTCCTTACTCTTATTTCTTTGCTTTAGATAAAAATATCCGTCATTTTTATCCTATTTTTACGTCAAATCAATCATTAATTGATTTCGGGCTGAATTTTTGCAGCAAGCGTTGCAGTTGTTGCGTTTCACTCGCAGACAGGGCGGCGAGCAGCGTCGCTTCAAATTGTTGTAACAACTGGTGAATTGCTTGTTCTTTATGTTGTCCCTGTTTAGTCAGAAAAATATTTTTGCGCCGCGCATCACGGGGGTTGTCTTTGCGCACAATAAAATTTTTCCGTTCCAACAGATCAATAATTTTGGTCATCGAGGAGGATTCAATTTGCAGCTGCTTCATCAAGCTGCTTTGATTTTGCCCATTTTCGCTAAAAAGCAACAACAAAACCCGCGCTTGCGAGAGGGTCAAGCCTTCTTGCTGTAACAGTTGATCAAGGGATTTGTTAAGGCTTAACGTCAGGTTTTTTAACTGCCAAATAATAGATTGACTTTGGTTTTCAGAACTCATAACTGATTTTCCCTGCAAAAATGAATTGGCTGAAAATTTAACATAACAATCGGCCGGAAGATAGGATAAAAAATGCAGGTTTATGTTAGAATAAGCGGCAGAAAAAAGCCACTCAAGGATTGAGTGGCCGATAAACCAAATGGGTTTTAAAATATACAGGAAGTTAACAGTAAAACTCAAATCTAGTGAACTAGATAAAACACAACATCATACTTAAAAACAACACCATGTTGCTTAAGCAATGCGACCATTTTAGGTTTTGCCGTCACGAGTAACAATTTATATTTTTTTATCGTTCGCATAAATTTTATTTATGCGATTTTAACGACAGGATATGTCATGCATAAACGTTTGCCCCCGTTAAATGCACTTAAAGCGTTCGAATCGGCCGCCCGTCATTTAAGTTTCACCAAGGCTGCAGATGAACTGTTTGTTACCCAAGCCGCTATCAGCCACCAAATTAAATTATTGGAAGATTTCTTAGGCAATGCGCTGTTTATCCGTAAAAACCGCGCCTTGGAGCTGACCGAACAGGGCAGTGCTTATTTTCATGAAATCAAAGTGATTTTACGCCGCTTGGCGGAAGTAACGGATCAACTCAGAAACAGTCAGCATGATCTGGAACTGACCATCAAAGTGCCGCAAACCTTTGGTTTGGCTTGGTTGGTGCCGCAACTGAGCGAATTTAATCGGTTATATCCGGCGATTGAAGTGAATATTCAGGGTTTCGATTATGATGAAAGCGATATTCTCGCCGATGCGGATGTCGCGATTTTTTATGGTAAAGGCGATTGGCGCGGGCTAAAAAGCCAGCGTTTATTGGAGGGGTGTTTGTCCATTTTGGCCGCCCCGAAACTGCTACAGCATAAGCCGTTGCAAAACTTAACCGATTTGTCGCAACACAATTTACTGCATATCCACACCCGCGAAAATTGGCAGCGGATGGCGGCACATTTGCAGTTGGACAATCTCAATATTCAACACGGCTCGGTGTTCAGCCATACGTTTATGGCGTTACAAGCCGCATTGCATGGGCAAGGGGTGGTCTTGGCAAACAAGATTCTGGCACAGCAATATATCAATGACGGCTCGCTGAAAGAGGTCTTTTTCACCGATGTGACCGATCCAAAATCATTTTATGTGGTGTATCATCCGAATTATTCGGATAAAATACAGACCGTTTCGTTTATCAATTGGATCATCGAACATATCCGACAACACCACTAACCACCCGACAGACCAAGGATTACTATGGGAAACCGTTTTTTAACCTTTGCCGCCATCAGCGGTTTTTTCTGCGTCGCATTCGGCGCTTTTGCCGCCCACGGTTTGGAACCGCACTTGACCTTTTTACAACTGGATTGGATCGAAAAAGGCTTGAGATACCAAGTTTTTCATACCTTGGCGTTACTCGCATTGGGGCTCTTTGTCACCGCAACCAAGAACCAGCCTGCGCCGGCGTGCCGTAATCGTGGTTTAAACTGGATCGGTTACAGTTGGGCCATCGGCATTCTCTGTTTTTCGTTCAGCTTGTACGGATTGGCATTAACCGATATCAGAAGTTTAGTGTGGATCACGCCGATTGGCGGCACGGCATTTTTAATCGGCTGGGGCGCGTTGGCGTTTATCAGCATTGCCGGCAGTATGAAGCCAAGAGGTTAAGCTCGTGAATAAATTGGCATTATATTGCCGTATCGGTTTTGAAAAAGAACTGGCAGCGGAAATCAGCGAAAAAGCAGGCGATTTAGGCGTGTACGGCTTTGCGCGGGTGGTGGAAAACAGCGGTTATGTCATTTTCGAGTGTTACCAAGCAGGCGAAGCCGATCGCTTGGCGCAACAAATCCCGTTCAACCAACTGATTTTTGCCCGCCAACTGATTGTGGTTTCCGATTTATTGAGTGATTTGCCGCTTGACGACCGTATCAGCCCGATTGTGGTACAATATCAGCAAAATCAGCAGGTTAACTTGCAACAAAGCACCGAGCTGTGGGTGGAAACCGCCGACACCAATGAGGCAAAAGCGTTATCGACCTTTTGTCGCAAATTCACCGTGCCATTAAGGCAACAATTGAAAAAGTGCGGTCTGCTGAATTTTCGTGAAATTCGCGGCAGCGGCGTCACCTTGCATGTGTTGTTTATTACCAATGATAGCTGCTATGTCGGTTATTCTTACAACAACAACCATGCACCGCACTTTATGGGCATTCCACGCCTGAAATTCCCAAGCGACGCGCCAAGCCGTTCCACCTTAAAACTGGAAGAAGCGATCCTGACTTTTCTCAGCGAAAAAGAAGAAAAGCAACGCATGAACGATCAGATGAAAGCCGCTGATTTGGGTGCTTGCCCCGGCGGTTGGACTTATCAGTTAGTCAAACGCGGCATGTTTGTGTATGCGGTCGATCACGGTAAAATCGCACCGTCGCTGATGGAAAGCGGACGGGTGGATCATTGCCCGGAAGACGGTTTCAAATTCCAACCGCCGAAACGCACCCGCTTGGATTGGCTGGTGTGCGATATGGTGGAGCAACCGGCGCGGATCACCGCCTTAATGAGCAAATGGTTGCTCAACGGCTGGTGTCGTGAGATGATTTTCAACCTAAAACTGCCGATGAAAAAACGCTATCAAGAAGTGCGGTCTTGTTTGCAAACATTGAGTGACGATCTGAACAAAAAGGGCATTAGCCATCGGCTGCAAGCCAAACAGCTTTTTCATGATCGGGAAGAAATTACCGTGCATGTCTATCTGGATTCGGTTTACCGACCGTCTTCGAGTGATAAATAATATTGGATACATAGAAAGTAAAATGAGGAATTAACGATGACAGATTTACGCATTGCCGTTGCCGGCGCAGGTGGGCGCATGGGGCGCCAATTAATCCAAGCGGTGAAGAACGCCGAGGGCGTGGTGTTGGGGGCAGCCTTGGAGCGCAGCGGTTCGAGTTTGGTCGGTGCAGACGCCGGGGAACTTGCCGGAATCGGCAATATCGGCGTGGCGGTCAGCGACAATTTGGACAGCGTGAAAGATCAATTTGATTTGCTGATTGATTTCACCCGCCCGGAAGCCAGTTTTGGCTATATTGATTTTTGTGTCGCCAATCAGAAAAAAATGGTGATCGGCACCACCGGTTTTGACGACGCAGGCAAACACGCGATTGCGCAAGCGGCGGAAAAAATCGGTATTGTATTTGCTTCAAACTACAGCGTGGGCGTGAATTTGGTGTTCAAATTATTGGAAAAAGCAGCCAAAGTGATGGGCGATTATTGCGACATCGAGGTGATCGAAGCACACCACCGCCACAAAGTCGACGCGCCGTCCGGTACCGCACTTTCAATGGGCGAACATATCGCCAAAACCTTAGGGCGTGATCTCAAAACCCACGGCGTTTTTGCCCGCGAAGGGATCACCGGCGAACGCAAACGCGATGAAATCGGCTTTGCCACCATTCGCGCCGGTGATGTGGTCGGCGAACACAGCGTCTGGTTTGCCGACGAAGGCGAACGGGTCGAAATCGCCCACAAAGCCTCCAGCCGCATGACCTTCGCCAACGGTGCGGTGCGTGCCGCCAAATGGCTGCAAAGCAAGCAAAACGGTTTGTTTGATATGACCGATGTGTTGGATTTGAATAATCTCTAAACACAAATATCAAAATAATCATCAAAGTGCGGTTTTCAGCGAACCGCACTTTGGTCTTACACCGCTTTTACTTCTTTTTCCAACGCAACTGATACAAATCATTGCGCCGATCCTTCAAATTACGCACGCTGCCGAATTCATGCAGTTCGCGCAATTCATCAATATTCACATCGGCAATCAGCACCATTTCGGTATTCGGTGTCGCTTCGCTTTTGACGCCGTTGGTCGGGAAGGCAAAATCGCACGGTGTGAAAATCATCGACTGGGCGTATTGGATATCCATATTATGTACATTCGGCAGGTTGCCGACCGAACCGGCAATGGCAACGAAACATTCGTTTTCAATTGCACGTGCTTGGGCACAATGGCGCACCCGTGAAAAACCGTTTTGCGTATCGGTTAAAAACGGTACGAACAGGATTTCCATGCCTTGATCGGCAAGCAAACGGCTGAGTTCGGGGAATTCGACATCGTAACAAATCAAAATGCCGATTTTGCCGCAATCGGTATCAAACGCCTTTAATTGGTTACCGCCGATCATGCCCCAAATTTTGGCTTCGTCCGGGGTGACATGCAATTTTTCAAAGCGCTCGGTGCTGCCGTCGCGTCGGCATAAATAGCCGACGTTATATAAAGAGTCGTCTTTGATTTCCGGCATGCTGCCGGTGATGATATTGATGTTGTAGCTGATGGCCAATTCTTCGAATTTACCGACAATCGCCGCAGTATATTGCGCCAATTTACGAATCGCTTCCGGTTCGGAATCGTTATTATATTTCGCCATCAGCGGCGCATTGAAAAATTCGGGAAAGAGAACAAAATCGCAGTGGTAGCCTGATACCGCGTCAATAAAATATTCCGCCTGCTGCATTAATTCAGCGACATTGCGGTAGGGGCGCATTTGCCATTGGATCAAACCCAACCGCACTTCTTTCTTGTTTTGGGTTGCCAAGTCACTCGGCGGTTCGTAGTAGATATTATCCCAGCGCATTAACACCGCATATTCGTTCGAGGCGACATCGCCTTCGAGATAACCTTTCAACACTTTGCGCGGGTGGAAATCATTCGACATTTGGAAATTCAATACCGGATCGTTGATTTCTTTGCGTCGCACTTTGTCAATATAGGCTTTCGGCGTCAATTGATCGGCATATTTATGATAGTTGGGAATCCGCCCGCCGAAGGAAATGCCTTTCAGATTCCGCTTTTCACATAAATCCTTGCGGTAATCGTATAAACGCCGCCCCAAACGCAGCCCGCGGAATTCCGGTTTGATAAATACATCAATCCCGTACAAAATATCGCCTTTGTCGGTGTGCGAATCAAAGGTATCGTTCGCGGTGATTTTTTGGTAGGTGTGGTTGTCGCCGTATTTGTTGTAATCGACGATGATCGACAGCGCACAGCCCGCCAAACAATCATTCACTTTAATCACCACCTGACCTTCGGGAAATTTATTAATCAGGCGTGAAATTTCCTCTTCGCTCCAATAGGCATTCGGCAGAAGGGAATAGGCGCTGATCATCGCGTCTTTCAATTCCTGATAGTCATTCAAGGTGAGATAAGTCAGTTCGATATTCTCAATATCTTTGGTGTCCATAAGGTTCTTCCTGTTATTGATTAACTGCTTGATTTCAGGATAAAACGATAGTTGAGAAAAATCAAATGTTGAGTAATCGGGCTAAACCGCACTTTGCGCCAGCAACTCACCGGCTTGTTGCCAATCGTTGTTTTTCTGCAATTGCACAATGGTTTCAAAATCGATACTGTGCATGAGCAAATCGGCACTGTGATTTTTACCTAACGCCTGATTGACCCCGCGATTGATCTGCGAATAGTAGAGCAGGGTGCTTTCCGGGCTCATGCCGCCGATAATACCGATTTTTTGCATAGGATTATTTGCCTAACGTTGCAATATACGCCGCCAAATTTTGCCTATCTTGTTCGGTTAAGCGCGACTTCACTGTGTTGCCTGCCCCTTCGATTTCACCGTTTTTGCGTTTTTCCAATGCCGTGACAATGTCATTTTTTGCCATGCCTGCAATCACCGCTGAGGTGTCAAATGCCTGTTTTTCCGCATTGCGGCCGTGGCACATGGCGCATAACTGCTGATATTGGCGTTTGCCTTTGGCAATATCCGCCTCGGCGACCGCACTTTGTGCCGTCAGCAAGGCGAGGGTAATGGCGCATAAGGCGGGGGAAAAATGAAACCGCATGTTGAAAATCCTGTTGTTAACTGAATAATGCCGCTATTTTAGTACAGAATAAGTAAGCCGTCCGCAATTATTCAAACAGCGCATTAACCCGTTCGTGATCGAAGCCTTCCATGCGTTGTTGTAACACGCCGTTGGTGGCGATGAGAAACGAAGTCGGCGTGCCGATCACTTGGTAACGTTCGGCGGTGATGCCAAGTTGATCTCTCACCACCGGCAGGGTAATGCCGCGTTGTTTGGCGACGGTGGCGGTGTCGGCGTTTTTACCGTCGATATTGATCGCCAGAAAATCCAGTTTATCCGGATGAGCTTGTTGCAAGCGCTGTAATTCCAACATTTCGGCAATGCAACCGCCGCAGTTTTCCGACCAAAAGGTGATAAACAGCGGTTTTTGTTGCACCACATTTTCCAGTTTCACCGCTTCGCCGCTCAAATTAAAAGTTGCCAGTTGCGGCGCTTTTTTGCCGACGGTGGCCTGTTGCTCTTCGCAGGCAGTCAGGAACAGGCAGGTTAGCGCAAATAGGGTGGTTTTCAACAACGTTTTCATCAATTTGTCCTCGATTCATATTTTTCTTCACGCAAAAATTTGCCGTGTTGCAAGAAGATGGTGCGGTGTGCCAGTTTGCCCAATTCCGGATTGTGGGTCACCATCACGATGGTGCGCCCTTGCAGGTTCAGTTCGGTCAACAGTTGCAGGATTAGGCGTTCGTTGGTTTCGTCCAGATTGCCGGTCGGTTCGTCGGCAAAAATCACCGGCGGACGGTTGACTAATGCACGGGCGATACACACCCGTTGCTGTTCGCCGCCGGACAGTTGGCTTGGCAGGTGATTGATTCGATGTGCCAAACCGACTTGGGCGAGCACCGCTTTCGCCGACGCTTCGTCGGTGACACTGTGATAATGTTGCGCCAACATCACGTTTTCAAGTGCGGTCAGGTAGGGAATCAAATGGAATTGTTGGAACACCAACCCGATTTTCTCGGCACGAAAACGCTGACGTTGCTCTTCGTTCAGCTTGGCGGCGTCTACGCCGTCTAAAATCACCTTGCCGTCGCTGGCGGTGTCCAAACAGGTCAAAATATTCATCAGCGTGGTTTTGCCGGAACCGGAAGCGCCCATAATCGCTACGAATTCGCCGGCGGCGATTTGAATATTGATATCGTCAAGTGCGGTCACCTGTCCGAAACGTTTAACCAAATGGCGGGTTTCGATCACCCATTTTTGCTCTGTCATTATTCACCTTTCAATACGTTGGCGGTTTCAATTTGTAATGCCCGTCGGGTCGGCACGATCACCGCAATCATCGCCACAATCAGCGAGAGCAGCAGCGTGATCGGAATTACCGGCAAGCGCAGATCAATGCTGGATTTAAACACCGCGATCCCCAACACCTGCGCGAGAATATAGCCTAAAATCAAGCCGGCGAGTGTGGCAAGCAGGGCAATCAGCAGGGTTTCGGTGGTGATTTGTTTGATGATATCGCCGCGTTTGGCGCCCAATGCTTTTTGCAGCGCGAACTCTTTGGCACGCTCGGCGATAATCGCAATTAAGGTGGTGTTGACGCACAGGGTCGCCAAGATCAAAATCACCAACGAAATTAAGCCCATTAAGCCTTTGATTTTATCCAGAATCTGCCCTTCGGAAGCGGAAACTTTACGAATCGGGCGAATTTCCAAATCGGGATATTGGCGGCGCAGCTGTTCGGCGAATTGCTCCACCTGTCCCTGTTCATTTTTCACGCTTAACAGCGCGTAACTGATTTGATCAGGCTTGTTCAGCCATGCCTGTGCAAATTCCAGATTGACGATCAACATATTGTCGGTGGCGTCACCGGCTTCCACGATCGCTTTAATTTTGAAACTGCGTTTTTGCTGCTGCTCGTTGCTTAAGGTGATCTCGTCGCCGAGTGTTAAGTGCAGCCGCTCGGCTAAGGTTTTGCCGATCATCGCATTGCGCTGATCGAAATTCACTCCGATTTGTTGTCCGCGGATTTGCCAATAGGGCGCGAGGGTCGGCATGGCGTCGTACCACACGCCCATAATTGCGATTTTTTCCAATTCACTGCGGGTCACGCCGTATAAATAGGGGGCGGCGGCATTTAGCAAACCGGTCGGCGCTTGTGCCAGAATTTGTTGAAACGGCTGTTGCGACAGCGTGGTTTGATGTTTCGAGCCGATATAAAAATTGGCGCCGAAAGTGCGTAATTCTTGGCTCATTTTGGTATTGATATCAAAATAGACCGCAGACATCGCCGTGACAATTGCCGCGCCGACGGTCAGGGCGGCAAAAATAATCGCGACCCGTTGCAGGCGCAAGCGCAACGCACGGAATACCAAACGCCAGAACATATTAACGCCCATACAACACCTCGATCGGATAGAGTTTGGCAATGCGGTGCGCCGGAAACCAAGTGCCGATAATCGCAATCATCACCGACAAAAACAGCACGCACGGCACCACAATCCAAGCAAAAGAGAGCGGTTGTCCGAACAACGCATCACCGATAAAACCAGCCAAGCCCCAACCGGCAAGGCAACCGAATAGCCCGCCGATAACGCCGCTTAAACCGGCTTCGCAATAAAACAGCAGATTGATTTGCCGTTGATGTGCGCCCAGCGCTTTCATCAAGCCGATCTCTTTGCTGCGTTCGATGATATTGCTGGTCATCAACGAAGCGATTCCCATTGCGGAAGCCAACAGCGCCGCCAACGTGACGACCGCCAACAGCAACTGGATTTTCTCAATGACCACGCCTTCGGAGGCGGCGACCTGCCAAATCGGGCGCACCACTGCGCCGGATACCGCTTCTTCCAGCTGGTGGGCGATTGACGAAACATAGGCGGTGCAATACCAGCGGTCATACTCTTCGGCGTCCAACGCTTCCAGATTTTCCCGCGCTTTGCGCGACAGATCGTTTTCCGGCACGGTCAACGCCGAAACCCGTACCGACTGCACTTTGCCGTGGAGGTTCAAACTGTTTTGCAGTGCGTGCAGCGGCACGATCACCTGATTTTCTTCATTGCCGCCGCTCGACAGAATTCCGCTTACCGTTACCTCTAAAAGTGCGGTCATCTCTGCGCTAGAGTCAGTGAACGGACGTAATTGCAACCGATCACCGATATGAATATCGGCACTTGCCGCCAGTTGGCGCCCGACCAGTGCTTGCGGCGCAACCGCACTTTGAGTGTTAGCACGGTTATGGCGGTGTTTGACACTGTCATCCACCCATTCGCCGTCCACCTGCCAATACGGGCTGATGATTTTCTGTCCGGTGTGATAATCCGGATCGTCCGGAATGCCGATCGGATAGTCAAAAAACGTGCCCAGTACGCTGATATCTTGTTGCTGCGCTTGTCCGTTACGGCTAATCAACTCAAAAGGCGCATTCAATTGCGGCGCAAAGCCGACGATATTGTTGCCCCAAAAAATATCTTTAATGTTAGGCAGTTCTTTTTCGTCTAAAAAATCCTGCCCCTGCAACAGATTTTCCCGTTCTTGATCGACTTGCGGCAGCGCGGCTTGGGCGGCAGGTTCAATCAAAATATTGGCGCCGTAGGATTTCAGCTCTTTTGCCATTTTATCGCCGATATCAATCGACACCGCCAACAGGGCGGAGATTAAACCGGCGGCGAGAAAAATGGTGAAAATCGCCAAAAACTTGCGCCGTAACCCGTTTTTCCACGATTGTAACAACATACGTAACAGCATAACTTATTCCTCCGCCAAGCGGGTTTGCGGCGCTTGGCTTTGCGGCGCAAGGTAGCGCTCAGGATTGTCACGGAATTGATTGATATTCTGTTCCGAAGCAAAAAAGTAGGTTTTGCCGGCGTAGTTGTATTTAAATTTGGCGTCGGTGTTGAGCAGCTTGCTGCCGTCTACCGGATCAATCACCTCCAATTGCACGATGGTCGAGAAGTAGTTCAAACCTTCTTCCAAGCTTTGCTTGCTGATGATCACCTGTTGTTCGGTTTGCCGCCAATCGTTAATCGGTACCGGATTGCAGCCGCCCGGCTTACCGATCGACGGAATAAACATATGCACGCCGCAAGCCACGCAGATCACCTGATTGCCTTGCATGACATAACCCTGATCGCCGCACAGCAGGCAGGCGTCAAACACCACGCCCAAGCTGACACGATCGCTTAACCGGTTGATAATAAAGAAACGCACGGCTTTGCCTTCGTCGGAAATCCAAACGAAGCGGTGTAATTTGCCGTCGCTGACCTGTTTGATGTCGATATGCACTTGCCCGTCTTGTGACAATGTCACCGGCGTGGCTTGCGACAGGCGCGGCGGCTGCGAAGCGATTTTATCCCAATACAGCTGTGCGGCGATCACTATCAGCGCCAACAGCAAGCCCGATAGCGTAATGCGGCGCGCTTGGCGATAAAGTGCGGTTTTTTGCCGTTTTTCGATCAGATCGGTTTGCTGTGCCAACACATGCTGGCGCGGACGCTGCACGCAAATGAAAAACAGCAGGCTGATAGCGATAAGCATGCCCGCCAGCAGATAATTATTCCAAATGGTCAGATTCAGGCTTTTGGCAACAAAACTGAGCAGGGTTTTATCCAGATCGATCAATTGCAATTTAATCAGCGACAGCAAAATTTGCCCGCTGAGCGGTAACAACAGCCAAACGCCCAACAGCAGCATAGCTATCAGCCGCAGCTGCCAACAAGCGGAATAAGCCAATGCGCTTTGCCGCAACAGACTGACAATCCAGTTGGCGCACAACAGACAGAGCAAAAGTGCGGTCGCTATTGCAAACAGATTAAGAATAAAATCAGTATTGATGATCTCGGTGGAGGTGATTGCACTCAAATTCGGATTTTGCGCCCAGAAAATACCGGCGAACAGCAGTAACAGGGTTTGCGCAAGGTAGAGCAGTTGCCGCCGATTCAGCCAAGCACTGAACAGGCTAAACAGCAACACCGACGCATAACCGATTGACAGGATCAGTTTCAGGCTTTGGTTGACGCTGAACAGTTGCCATAGGACAAAGCCGCTGCAAAGTGCGGTCAGAGAGAGCCAAAACAGCGCTTTGTCCGGCACGGTTCGCTGTTTTGCCCACAACAAACCGCTGAGTACGCCGAACGGCAGCAATAATTGTAAAACCGAGGTGAAAAAGTAATTCATTGCAACAACCTTTTATGTTTTTAAATCCTATGCAGATTGGAATAAATAAGATTTAAAAAGATAAAATTACCACCCTGAAAAGCGTGCAAAACACCGGCAAAGCAGAGTGGTAACGACCGATTTCAGATCAATTCAAACCGGTATATTTAAATTCAAACGCCGCATCAAACGGTTTCCACCAGCGGCCGACACCGGTTTCGTCATCGGTATGGCGGTGCAACCCCGCTTTTGACGGCGGCTCGATGTGGTAAGTCACTTTATAGTTGCCCACGCCCATCATTTTGATGTTGGCGCCGTAGTGCGGACCGTCGCCGGCAACCATCGGCATAAACGTGCCTTGTTGTTTTTCACCGGTATCCAAATTTTCCAAGGTATAATTAATGGTCAGATACGGCATCCATTCGCCGGCGCCGAAGCCGTTTTTATTGCCTTCGATCGCATGAATATCCGCTTCCAGATGGATATCCGATTTCGCCGCCGGTAAACCCATACCGCGCGGTTCCATATCGATCGGCTGCAAATAAACCGCTGCGATTTCCATTTCGTTCATGGTAACCGGTTCGCCTGCCGGATACTCTTTGAATGCCAGCGCCGAGGTAGCGGAGAAGATACCGGCGACGAGGGTGGCGGTGAGCAATGTTTTTTTGAAGTTCATAAAATACCTCTTAAAAGTTTAGGATTAAATAGCGTGTAATGCCTGTTTTTTAGCGCTGATTTTCATATACAACAGGGCGAAAATCGCCGCCAAGATTAAAACGGCTTGCGGAATTAAGGTTTCGAGATACGGATAAATTCCCAACCAGGAAATTTCAGGGAAGCCGTCCAGTAAGGTCGGTTGAACCAGTTTTCCCTCAATCAGTTCCAACACGCTTTTACCGGCAAAGACAAACGCCATCAGATACATAAAGCCGCCCGTCAACATAAAGAACGGTTTTAACGGCAGTTTGACCACGGTAAAACGCATAATCAAATAGACAACCAACAATAACATCACGCCGATCGCAAAGCCGCCGAACAGATATACATAGCCGTCGGCAGATTGGATATCGCCCACTAATGCGTAGTAAAACAACACGGTTTCCGCCCCTTCGCGGTAAACCGCCAGAAAACTGGTGAGCCATAACCCGATCAACGAGCCGGTGGTCAGGGCGGTGGAGAGCTTGCCTTCAAGGTAGCGTTTCCAATTTTGCGCCTCTACTTTCGACAGCAGCCAATAGCTCATCATAAACAGCATAACCACGGCGAAAATCATGGTGATACCTTCCAATAATTCACGGTTTGCGCCGGAATTTTCAAACAGCAACTGGAAGATAAATGCGGTGATCACACTGGCGACAAGGGCGATAACCACCGATTGGCGGATAACCGGCAGCTTGTCCTGATGATGGTTTTTTACCAAATACGCCACAATCGCCGCCACAATCAGCAAGGCTTCCAAGCCCTCACGCAGGATAATCAGCAGGCTGTAGAGGAAAATATCCCAAGCGCCGCCGCTGTTTTGGCTTAATAAACTGACCGCACTTTGCAACTGTTGCGCCAAGCCGTCCGCTTGTTGTTGCAGTTGCTCCGGCGATTGCTGCGCTTTCATTTGCCCGACCAGACGGGTGAAAAAGCCCTCCAGGGTGGTTTTCAAATTGCTGTCGCGCGAGCCGATACTGCTTTCCATGCCGGAACTTTCGAACACATCGAAATAGGTGTCCTGCACCGCCATAATCGCCTCGTCACGCTTACCTTGTTGATAGTGTTGAAGTGCTTGCTGAATGCCTTGATTAACCTCGGCGGCGACCTGTTGCCAATTTTGCGTGCTGTTGTTTTGCGGCTCGGCGGCTTGCATTGCCTGCGCTTGTTGCGCCTGTTTGGTGGTCGGCAGGTTCGGCAGTTGATCTTCGATATCTTGTAATAATTGGGTAGTTAAATAGCCCAGCTCGCTCAGGTTTTCAGCCTGTTGTGCGGCTTTGATCAGATCGTAAAATTGTTGGTTGAGAGCGGAGGACTGGGTGGAAGAGCGGTTTTGCCGAATTGCCATTTCCATTTCGGAATTTTTGTAACCGTCATATTGCGCCTGTTGAATCAACTTCTTGGCGCTGTCCAAATCGCCCTCTTGGTAGGCGCTGATCGCTTGTGCCAGCAGATCGTCGATAATCTGAAAACTTTGTTGCCAATAAGGTGCAATCTCACTGTTTTGATACGCGCCGTGTTGCCCTTCGGCGGTGAGGCGGTGTCCGTCGTTCAACACCGATTCCAGCCGATTCAACTCATTTTTCAACCAATCAATTTTTTCTGCGATAACCGACTGCGGCTGATTTTGGGTGATCATCTTGCGGATTTCGCCGAAAGCGGCTTCCAACTGGTAGCTTTTTTGTGCGGAAATGTTGATTCGAATCGGGCCTTCCAAATTCTCAAACACCTCGAAATACGCCATTTGCACCGCACTTTTCGCCTGATTGACCTCGCCGTTTTGATAATACCCCAGAGTGTTATCCAAGCGTTGTTCAATATCGGCGATATAGGCGCGATAACGGTTATCACCGTCAGTTTCGGTCGCGCTCAGATTCAGGCTGACGGAGAAAAGTGCGGTCAGTAATAAATATTTAATAATTTTTAACATATTAGTAACACGAATAAAAATGAGAACCTTTATCATGATAAGATAGGCAAATTATGAGCCGATCAGAATTTATTTCAAGCGGATTTTCTCGAATATTTGTTCTACCTCAAAAAATGCAGCAATTTAATTCGGCAGTAGCGTGTTTAATATTGACACTAATAGTCGGGAAAAAGATTGAAGCCGCAGGATTTTTAGCGTTTTAGTCGCTAAGATTTATTAAAAAATATTCAATTTCATCTAAAAATCTTGCGCAAAATCACAAAATGACTATTTAATTCGGATGATACTTGCTCTTCATTCAAGATTCGAGTATCTTACGCGCACAATAAAAAGCGCTATTTCAATAGCCATCTATTTGCTTTCCGAGTAGTGCCCATTTCATGGGCACTTTTTTTTTAATCAGAAAAATCGAGACATGTTGTGAAAAATAAAACATTGGGCAGCACTTTATTGGTTGCCGGAACAACGATTGGTGCCGGGATGTTGGCAATGCCGATTACCTCCGCCAGTATGGGATTTTCATTTACCGTTCTTTTGCTATTGATTTTATGGGTTTTATTGTCTTACAGTGCGTTGCTGTTTATCGAAGTGTATCAAACCGCGCGGATTGACGACGGCTTGGCTTCATTGGCGGAGCAATATTTCGGTTCTGTCGGACGGGTTATAGCAACATTGGCGCTGCTGATTTTTATGTATGCGATTTTATCGGCTTATGTCACCGGCGGAGGTTCTTTGCTCAGCGGTTTATTACCGATCATTGGCGATGATGAAACCACAACCCAAGTCAGCATTGTGTTGTTTACCGTGGTGTTAGGCATTTTTATTATTCTCGGCACATCGAGTGTGGATGCGGTCAATCGGCTGTTTTTTCTAAGCAAAATCGCTATTTTTCTGTTTGTGTTGCTGATGATGTTGCCGCGCGTTTCTTTAGATAACCTGATGGCAATGCCGCTAAATCATGCGCTGATCTTATCTGCCGCCCCGGTTTTCTTTACTTCGTTCGGCTTCCATGTGGTGCTGCCGAGTATCGTGAAATATTTAGACGGTGATGTGAAGCGCTTGCGTATCTCAGTGATTGCCGGTACCGGACTTCCATTGATTGCCTATTTGTTATGGCAGCTATCCACCCATGGCGTGCTGAGCCAATCACAATTTCTACATATTTTACAACAAGACCCTACCTTGAAAGGTTTGGTCAATGCCACCCGTGAAATCACCGGCAGTCAGATTTTAAGCGAAGCGGTGCGGCTGTTTTCTTCGTTAGCTTTGGTGACTTCGTTTTTAGGGGTGTCTTTGAGTTTATTTGATTGCTTGCATGATTTGCTCAAACGGGTCAAAGTGCGGTCAAATCGTGCGTCGCTGGGAGTATTAACCTTTGTGCCGCCATTGATTTTCGCGTTGTTTTATCCGAAAGGTTTTATTTTAGCCTTAGGCTATGCCGGGATTATGTTTGCCTTTTATGGTTTAGTGTTGCCGGTTGGTTTGGCATGGAAAGCACGCCGTTTACATCCGAACCTGCCGTATCGCGTAATTGGCGGCAATACCGCACTTGTGCTCGCATTGCTGTTGGGACTGCTGATTATCGTGATTCCGTTTTTGATTGATACCGGTTATTTACCGAAAGTGATTGGGTGATCTCAATAATCAGACATAAAAAACCTGCTGTGAAAAGCAGGTTTTTTTGTCGGCTTATTATTGCTGCAAGCAACGATTATTGCGTTGCTTGAATGGCGGTTAATGCGATGGTGTAAACAATATCATCGACTAACGCGCCGCGTGATAAGTCATTGACCGGTTTGCGCATGCCTTGCAACATTGGTCCGATAGAAACCAAATCGGCAGAGCGTTGCACCGCTTTATAGGTGGTATTGCCGGTGTTCAAATCCGGGAAGATGAATACCGTGGCTTTGCCGGCAACAGGGGAGCCGGGGGCTTTAGAGCGCGCCACATCTTCCATCACCGCCGCGTCATATTGCAACGGACCGTCAATGATCAGGTCAGGACGTTTTTCTTGTGCCAAGCGGGTCGCTTCGCGTACTTTTTCCACGTCCGAACCTTGACCGGAAGAGCCGGTAGAGTAGGAAATCATCGCCACTTTCGGATCGATACCAAAGGCTTTTGCCGAATCAGCCGATTGAATCGCAATTTCAGCCAATTGTTCCGCACTTGGATCCGGATTCACCGCACAGTCGCCATAGACCAACACTTGATCCGGCAGCAACATAAAGAAGATGGACGAAACAATGGAGTTGCCCGGTGCGGTTTTGATGATTTGCATTGGTGGGCGAATGGTGTTTGCCGTGGTGTGAACCGCACCGGAGACTAAACCATCGACTTCCGCGGCTTCTAACATCATCGTGCCTAATACCACATTGTCTTGCAGTTGTTCTTCCGCAACCACTTCGGTCATGCCTTTATTTTTACGCAACTCGACCAAACGCGCCACATAGTTTTGGCGCACCATTTTCGGATCGATAATGGTGATACCCTTGCCTAATTGAACGCCTTGCGATTCAGCAACACGGTTGACATCTTCCGGGCTTGCCAACAAGATACATTCGGCAATACCGCGTTCAGCACAAATCGCCGCCGCTTTAACCGTACGCGGTTCGTCGCCTTCCGGCAACACGATACGTTTTTTGGCGCTGCGTGCCAGTTCGGTTAATTGATAACGGAATGCCGGCGGCGACAAGCGGCGCAAACGCGAAGAAGAACCGACCAAACTGTCGATAAACTGCGGATTATATTGCGCACTGGTGAATTGTTTAATGGTTTCGATTCGTTCCGCATCATCCGGCGGCACTTCCAAATTGAAACTTTGCAGGTTGAGCGAGGTTTGCCAAGTGTTGCCTTCGACACGCACCACCGGTAAGCCGGTTTCAAAAGCTTGTTGGCACAGTTTGCTGATTTGGGTATCGATTTTATAACCCCCGGTCAGCACTAAGGCACCGATTTTGACGCCGTTCATTGCTGCCAAACAGGCTGCAACCAATACATCCGGGCGATCCGCAGAGGTCACCAACAGACTGCCGGCACGGAAATGCTCGACCATGTTCGGTAAATTACGGGCGCAGAAAGTAATGCCGTGGATACGACGGGTTTTGATTTCACCTTCATAAATGATTTGCGCATTTAAGTGCTTGGCAATATCAATCGCACGGGTTGCAATGAGGTCGGCATTCCAAGGAATACTGGCGATCAAAGTCAACGGGCTTTTTGAGAATAAATGGCGAACTTCATTGATTGAGCTTTCGTTCTCTTGGAAAGAATCAAAAATTTCGCTCAAATCCGGACGGGTGCGGCCGCTTTGATCGACCGGAGCATTAAATTTATTCACCACCACACCGACTAAATTCGGGTTGTTACGTCCGCCAAAATCACTGGCAACCGCTTCCAAACGTTCGATTAATTGGCTTGGGGTGTCCGTGCCCGGTGCGGCGACCAGAATAATTTCCGCATCCAACGCTTGCGCAATTTCATAGTTAACACCGGAGGCATAGGTGCTTTTACTGGTTGGAATCAAGCCTTCCACAATCACCAATTCGTTTTTGCTGCTTAAGGATTGGTGTTGCGCAACAATTTTTTCCAGCAACACATCGGATTGGTTTTGACCGATCAACGATTCCGCTTTACTCAGCATAATCGGTTCGCCGGTATCGACTGAGGTGCTGTTGCGCAGGATAGAGGTGGTACGGTCAATCTTATCTTCGCCACTGCTTGGTTGCGAGATCGGTTTCATAAATGCAATTTTTACGCCTTTTTGTTCAAGCGCATGCACCAAACCCAAACTGACACTGGTCAGACCGACGCCGGCACTGACGGGAGTTAAAATAATGGTACGAGACATAATAACGCCTTTTGTATATTGAATAAAAATCTTAACCAAAAAACTGCCGACTTGAGTCGGCAGCGGAAAATCTTAGTTTACGGCCAAGCGCGCTGTATCTTGGGCAATAACCAGTTCTTCATTGGTCGGGATAACCAAGGCTAATGGGGAATTATCGCTGGTAATTTTGCCGGATTTACCGAAACGCGCCGCCAAATTGCGTTCGTTATCCATGTCATAACCGAATAATTTCAGGTGTGCCAAAGTCAATTCACGGATATGCGCCGAGTTTTCACCGATACCGCCGGTAAAGACGATGGCGTCCAAACGCTCGCCGATCACCGCCATATAAGAACCGATGTATTTGGCCAAACGGTAGCTGTACACGTCGATAGCGCGTTTGGCGTCTGCTTTGCTGTCATAGTTGTCTTCCGCATAGCGGCAGTCGCTGGTCACTTCGGTCAAGCCCAATAAACCGGATTTTTTGGTCAGTGTCGTTTCGATTTCTTCCATTTTCATGCCGAGGGTATTGTACATATAGAAGATGATCGCCGGGTCGATGTCGCCGGAACGGGTTCCCATCACTAAACCTTCCAACGGGGTTAAACCCATTGAGGTGTCGATACATTCGCCGTGGCGAATCGCTGCAACCGAACCGCCGTTACCTAAGTGACAGGTGATCACGTTCACTTTATCTTCCGCAATATTCAGCTCTTTCGCCACTTCGCGGCTAACATAATAGTGGCTGGTGCCATGTGCGCCGTAGCGACGAACGCCGTGTTCTTTATACATGGAATACGGCAGGGCATATAAATAGGCTTCCTCCGGCATGGTTTGGTGGAATGCCGTATCAAATACCGCAACGTTTTTCTCTTTTAACTCAGGGAAGGCTTTAAACGCTTCTTCAATCCCGATTAAATGCGCCGGGTTGTGCAACGGCGCAAATTGTACTGCGTCACGGATACCTTCGATGACGTCGTCATTAATCAGTACGGATTGAGTAAATCTTTCACCGCCGTGTACGATACGGTGACCAATCGCCACAATACTGTCTTTTAATCCTTCGCCTTGTGGTAAAATTTGGTTCACGATAAAATTTAATGCTTCGCTATGCGCCGCACCGGCGCCCAAATCGGCATTGCCTTTTTCGCCATTCAATTTCCATTTGATACGGGCGTCTTCTAAGTGAAAAGCTTCTGCCAAACCTGACAGTTTCTCATCACCGGATTGAGGATCTAAAATGGCAAATTTCAAAGAAGAACTACCGCAGTTTAGAACCAGGATCAATTTTTGTGACATAATTTTTTAACCTATTTCATGTTGAGTTAAGTAAAGGCGCAGTATGCGCAGAAAATTATCCGATATAGGATACACTTTTGATAGAATAAAATAAATTGCAATTCGAGAGAAATCCACGCAAAACGTGATCTTTATAACGATTCATTAGCGATGAGCAGGACAACATGCACCTTTTTACCACTTTTAAGTTAGGACAACATTATCTGGAAACATGGCCGCAACAGGCAAAATTAGGCATGATTTTTCCGGAAAACCGGGTTATACGGGCGGTTCGTTTTGCGCAAAAAGCCATGCCGGCAATTGCCGTGGCGGCGATAGTCTGGCAACAAATCGCCCTGCCGGGCAATCAAATGGCGTTGGCGGCGGCAGTGCTGACCGCACTTTTCGCCCTCAGTTTTCCGTTGCAAGGGTTGTGGTGGTTAGGCAAACGTGCGCAGCAGCCGTTGGCGGAAAGCGCCAAACAAGCCTATCAAAAAATAGCCTCGCTTTTGCAACAACAGCAGGTATATCTCATCTTGGCTGAAAAACCGACTTTTATGGATTTGGCAAAGATATTAAAATCAGCCGATAAACACTTATCGGCTGATTTTTGGGAGGAATTGTAGAGTGCATTTATAATGCAATCGTTTTAAACGAACGGTTAAAATAGAGCAGTGCTTCGCCGGGTTGCAGGTCAATCGTATCAATTTCAATAAAAAAGACACTGTGCGTGCCGATATGATTATCGGCAACAATACGCCCTTGCAGATTGACCAAGGCATTGCGCAAGTGCGGTATGCCGTTTTCGGCATTTTGCCACACATCCCACGCCAAGCGTTGTTCCATCGTGCTGTCCGCCATCGCGGCAAAATGCAGCGCTAAATCTTGTTGTTCCGCCTTGAGAATATTCACTGTCACCTTGCCATTCCGTTTGATAATATCATGTACTTCGCTGGCTTGATTGATACAGACTAACAAGGTTGCCGGGGAGTCGGTAACGGAAGTTACTGAAGAAACCGTAAGCCCAATCGTGCCCGCTTCGCCGCTGGTGGTTAAAATGCTGACAGCCGATGCCAAATGCGCCATGGCATCACGGAAAGAGGATTGTGTGATCAAGAGAGTATCCTGTGTTAAAAAGCGTGTTAAAAAAATGTTTCTAAACAATAGCAGAAAACCGTTTTAAATTCGAGATCTATCGTGGCGCAACCGAGCAGGAATGTTTGCTTTGTAAATGGAATTGACCTTGATTTAAAAATTTCACTACGCAACCATAGCCTTTTTTTGTACAATAACGCCTTCATCACGCTTAGCGTTCCTTTCTATTTTTCCTAGAGTTTTTACATGATAGATTACCTGATTATCGGCATTATTATTTTCTCCCTTATCGTCAGTTTATTGCGTGGTTTTGTGCGAGAAGTGATGTCGCTCGCCAGCTGGGTGATGGCTTTTTTCGTTGCCAGCCGCTTTTATCCTTATCTTGCCGGCATGCTAACCCAAATTGAATCGGAACATATTCGTATCGGCGCCGCGATTGCCATTCTGTTTATTTGTAGTTTGATTGTCGGTGCCGTGATTAATTATATTATCGGACAATTGGTCGACAAAACCGGTTTGACCGGCACCGATCGTGTGTTAGGCGCCTGTTTCGGCGTGTTGCGCGGAGTGTTGATTGTTGCCGCTTTACTTTTCTGTGTGGATACGTTTACTAATTTTGACCAGTCCGAATGGTGGAAAAATTCAAAACTGATACCGCACTTTGGTTTTGTGGTAGAATGGTTCTTCGAACAGTTACAACAGAATTCTTCTTTTTTAACGCCTAAATCTAAATTTTAACCGTTAAATTAACTCTCAATTTATACTGCTAATTACACCGCTAAGGACGAGACAAAAATGTGTGGAATCATTGGAATTATTGGGCAGACCCCCGTTAATCAAGCTATTTACGATGGTTTGACCGTGTTGCAACACCGTGGACAGGACGCCGCCGGGATTGTAACGGTGGATAATGAAAATCGCTTCCGCTTGCGTAAAGCCAACGGCTTGGTCAGCGATACGTTCCAACAAATCCACATGACCCGTTTGCAGGGCAATGCAGGGATTGGGCATGTGCGTTATCCGACCGCAGGCAGCTCCAGCGTTTCCGAAGCACAACCGTTTTATGTCAACTCTCCTTACGGCTTAACCCTCGTCCACAACGGCAACCTGACCAACTCCGAGGAACTCAAACAAAAACTTTTCACCTTAGCCCGCCGCCACGTCAATACCAATTCCGATTCCGAAGCCCTATTAAATATTTTAGCCTATCATTTAGATCAAGCCGACGATCTAGACTTATCCGCAAATGATATTTTCAACGCAATCAGAAAAACCCATCAGGATATTCGCGGCGCTTATGCCTGTGTGGCGATGATTATCGGTTTCGGTATGATCGCATTCCGTGATCCGCACGGTATTCGACCGCTGGTATTGGGACAGCGCCAATTAGATAACGGGATTATCGAATATGCCTTTGCCTCCGAAAGCGTCGCGCTGGATGCAATCGGTTTTGAGTTTGTGCGTGATGTCAATCCGGGCGAAGCGATTTATGTTGATTTTAACGGCAATTTCTCTTCCGAACAATGTGCGGTCAACCCGGAATTGTGTCCGTGTATTTTTGAATATGTGTATTTTGCCCGCCCGGATTCCTGCATTGACGGCGTATCCGTTTATGCTGCGCGGGTACATATGGGCGAGCGTTTAGGCAAAAAAATTGCACGCGAATGGCAAGATTTGGAGATTGATGTAGTGATTCCGATTCCGGAAACCTCCACCGATATCGCCTTGCGGATTGCACACGAATTGGGCGTACCGTATCGTCAAGGTTATGTGAAAAACCGCTATGTCGGGCGTACCTTTATTATGCCGGGGCAGGAACAGCGCAAAAATTCGGTACGGCGTAAACTGAACACCATTTCCTCTGAATTTAAAGATAAAAACGTGCTGTTGGTTGATGATTCGATTGTGCGCGGCACAACCTCGGAACAGATTGTGGAAATGGCGCGCCTTGCCGGGGCAAAGAAAGTCTATTTTGCCTCCGCCGCACCTGAAATTCGCTATCCTAACGTATATGGCATTGATATGCCGACAAAAAATGAACTGATTGCTTATGGACGCAGTGTGGAAGAAATTGCCGAACTGATCGGTGTTGATCGCTTGATTTTCCAAGATTTAAACGATTTAACCGAATCGGTGCGCCAAGAAAATCCAAACATCCAACATTTTGACACTTCGGTATTTACCGGCGAATACATTACCGGTGATGTGTCAAAAGAATACTTAGAGAACATCGCGTCGGTGCGCAACGACAAAGCGAAACAAACGCAAGCAGACGCAACTAATTTAGAAATTCATAACGAAAGATAAAACTTAACGTGAAAAAACCCCGTTTAATCATTGCCATAAGTGGCGCATCCGGTGCGATTTATGGCATTCGTTTATTGCAAGTGTTGCAGCAAACCGAGATCGAAACCCATTTGATTATCAGCAATGCCGCCCGCCAAACCATTGCAATGGAAACGAATGCCAGTATCGCCGACGTGCGCTCGCTTGCCGATGTGAATTATGATATTCGTGATATTGGCGCGGCGATTTCCTCCGGCTCATACCGCACTTTAGGGATGGTGGTTGTGCCGTGTTCGATCAAAACCTTATCGGCAATCGCTCATTGCTACAGCGACGATCTGATCAGTCGCGCCGCCGATGTCTGCCTGAAAGAACGTAAACCGTTGCATTTATGCGTGCGTGAAACGCCGCTGCATTTAGGGCATTTACGCCTGATGACCCAAGCCGCCGAAATCGGCGCGCAAATCACCCCGCTCATGCCGGCGTTTTATCATCAACCGCAAACCCTCGACGACCTGATTAACCAAAGCGTCAACCGCTTGCTCGATCAGTTTGATATTGCACTGCCGCAAGATCTATTTCAGCGTTGGGGCTAATGGCATGATTAACCAAGTGGCTGACTGAAGCCTTGCAAAATGGTGCAAAAAGCGGGCAATTCTTTGAAACCTTTGTTGTGAGTGAAATTATTAAATCATTTTATAATCAAGGAATTATTGAACCGCCGCTATATTATTATCGTGATACCAATCAAAAAGAAATTGATTTGATTATTGTTGACGGGCAGACCCTCTATACCGGTTGAGATTAAAACCACGGCAGCACCGAATAAACAAATGGCGAAAAATTTTGCATTACTCACAAGCATTATTTCGCCAATAGTGAAATTACTGTTGCGCCAGGGACAATTATCAACCAATATCCGGAAAAATTATGGCTATCGGCTGATGTGGCGGCTTTACCGATTGATTACATCTAGCTCGGCAACTTGATTTCCCGAATCGCCATATTCAAGCCGTCGATCATCAATAGCCGTCCGCACAAGTTTTTACCGATATTTAACCGCACTTTGATTGCCTCCAAGGCTTGAATCGAGCCGACGACGCCAACAATCGGCGCAAGCACGCCGGCTTCGACGCAACTTAGGGTATTTTCACCGAATAGGCGGCTCAACGTGCGGTAGGTCGGGGTGTTTGCTTGATAGGTAAATACCGAAACCTGTCCTTCCATGCGGATTGCCGCGCCTGAAACCAGCGGAATTCGGGCTTTTTCACAGCAATGATCCAGTAAATTACGAATTTCAACGTTATCGGTACAATCTAATACCACATCCGCCCGAGTGACAACGTCACTTAACTCGATTTCATTCAGCTTGGCATTGATGGTTTCAATTTGAATATGCGGATTTAATTTCTGTAGTGAAAGTTGCGCCGACCGCACTTTGGGCATGTCTAAACGGCTGTCATCGTGCAACACTTGCCGTTGCAGATTTGACAGCGACACCGTGTCAAAATCCAACAGCGTTAAATGTCCGACACCGGTAGTTGCTAAATATTGCGCGGCGGCACAGCCTAAACCGCCCAAACCGACAATCAACATTTTGCTGGCTTTCAGCTTTTCCTGTCCGTCAAAATCAACCGCTTTCAGGATAATTTGGCGGTTGTAACGCAATTCTTCTTGATAACTTAATTCGGTCATTTTAAGCACTTAATTTAAAATAGCGGTATCGAACGGTTCAATCGTAACCGTTTCGCCGACAGCAACATTGCCACGTTCCTGTTCCAACACGATAAAACAGTTGCTGGCAACAAACGAGCTAAACATATGCGAGCCTTGAAAACCGACTGAGCGCACTTCCAGTTTGCCTTCCGCATTGACGCTGTAAAATCCACGTTGAAAATCCAAACGGCCGGGGGCTTTTTTCAGCGGCGTGGTTGCAACGGCAGTTAATTGCATGGGTTTTTGCCATTCGGCATAGCCGCTTAATTTGGCAATCACCGGTTGGACTAATTGATAAAACGTGACCAAGGCTGAAACCGGATTGCCCGGCAAGCCGCAGAACCACGCCTTTTCCAATTTGCCAAAGGCAAAGGGTTTGCCCGGTTTGATTGCCAGTTTCCAAAAATTAATTTGCCCTAGTTTTTCCAATACGGTTTTGGTGAAATCCGCTTCACCGACCGAGACACCGCCGCTGGTGATCAACAAATCCGCTTGCTGCTGGGCTTGGGTAAATTTTTGTTCAAACAGAGTAGCATCATCAGGCAAAATGCCGTAATCCAGAATTTCACAATGCCATTTTTCTAACATCAGTTTGACTGCAAAACGATTGGTGTCATAAATTTGCCCGCTTTTTAGCGGCTGTCCGACCGCAACCAATTCATCGCCGGTTGAAATCAATGCCACTTTTAACCGTTTGAAAACACGGACTTTTTCAATACCTAAAGAGGCAAGCAGCGGCAATGAAAGTGCGGTCAGTTTCGCCCCTTGTTTCAACACGATTTCACCGGCTTTGACATCCTCGCCGATACGGCGGATATTTTGCCCGGCTTTCACCGGCGCAGTAAAGCGCACGTTACCGTCGCTATCAAGTTCCGCCTGTTCCTGCATAATCACTGCATCGCAACCATATGGAATCATCGCACCGGTCATAATTCTGACCGCACTTTGCGCCGTCCAATCGCCAATAAAAGGCGAACCGGCGAAACTTTTTCCGGCAATGGGTAGAGTTTGATTTTGTTGTAGATCGGCAAGGCGCACCGCGTAACCGTCCATCGCCGAATTATCAAAATTCGGCACATTAATCGGCGAGGCAATATCTTCGGCACAAATGCGGTTTTGCGCTTGATCCAATGGAATGAGTTCGGTTTGTGCGTCCGCCGGAAAGGGAAGTGCGCTAACGATCTGATTTAATGCTTGTGCAAGGGTTAATAATTGATTCATACAAGGTCCTCAGTAAAATAATGGCGCTATTTTAGTCTTATTTTAACGTTATTTCGCATGATAATAATTAATTTTTCGCGTTTTTTTTGCTAGAATGGCGCACTTAATTTTAACTGGAGTAATAAATGAGCAATATTTCTGTTGAAGCCGCCAAAGTGCGCGATGCCTTGTTGGCGAAAGGGATTGAAACCCCGATGAAAAGTGTGGGTTTAAGTTTGGAACAGCGCCGTAAACAAATTGAAAAACATATGCGCGAAGTGTTGCAGCTGATCGGCTTGGATTTAACGGACGATAGTATTGAAGAAACGCCGGTTAGAATGGCGAAAATGTATCTTGATGAAATTTTCACCGGCATGGATTACGCCAATTTCCCGAAAATCACCAATATTCGCAACCGCATGAAAGTCAGCGAAATGGTGTTGGTGAACGATGTTACGTTAACCAGCACCTGTGAACACCATTTTGTCACCATCGACGGCAAGGTTTCGGTGGCGTATTATCCGAAAGATTGGGTGATCGGTTTGTCAAAGATTAACAGGGTAGTTGCATTCTTGGCGCAACGTCCGCAAGTGCAGGAACGCTTAACCGAGCAGGTTTTGACCGCACTTCAAACCATTTTGCAGACTGAAGATGTGGCGGTTTATGTGAAAGCCACTCATTTTTGCGTAAAATGCCGTGGGATTAAAGATACCAATAGTTACACCGTCACTTCAGCTTTCGGTGGCGTTTTTCTCGAAGACAGAGAAACGAGAAAAGAATTTCTTAGCTTGATTAGCAAATAATAATAAAAGACTGACTTATTAAAAATCCACTGAATAGTGGATTTTTTTATCGCGACAATACACAGATCAAATATCCCGTTTCCAACAGATTTCATCATAACAATCGTTGTTTTTTGTTGAAATAATGTCATCCCAAATAACGCCATCAATCAATTTCACCTTACACTTACAAAATAATGACGTTGTAATTTCAATAAGGATAACTGATTAAAACCACGTGCCAAATCAGCCTAGAGCGGCGACTTTCTGCGATTTCATTCATTTTCATCCTTGTGTATAACCCTGTGATTTATTTAACCCGTAGCGGTCACTCACCGCATAACTGATTTCGCATAATGCATATTATGTTAAATAAAGGAAATTAACAAGTCACTTTTATGTCACTTCGGATATCCTCTGTTTTTGTGACGCTGTCTTGATAAATTGCATTATTTATTCAGATAAAAATCCGTCCATGCTTCACATTCATTTCGGTTTAGATTGCAATTACAACGGATAACACGATTTGATTTGATGAAAAGATAAATTTTTTAAATTCGCCCGTACTCCCTTTAGAAATATCAGGCTTTAGCAATTTGAAGATAAGGATAAAACTAAAATCCCTTTTATTCATATTCGGATTTCAAATTACCCTACAGGTTGATGATTGGGATTCTAAATATTTTATAAATGATAACGGTTGTGATTGTTTTATTTATTAATAAGTTACGGTCATTTTTTGTCTTTTTTGCTTTTATTTGAGTGTAATTCGGCGTATTATGTTCAAGGTAACTGCTATTAATGTCTCAATTTTAATAGTTTTCCTCAAATATCAATCACTTTTTGAAAAGGACATAGCTATGTTAGACAAAAAAGTCATCAATAAGCTAAACGAACAAATTAATCTTGAGTTCTACTCTTCTAATTTATACCTGCAAATGAGCGCATGGTGTTCGCAAAAAGGATTCGAAGGTGCGGCACAATTTCTGTTACGACACGCCGATGAAGAAATGCAGCATATGCAGAAACTATTCCAATATTTGAATGATACCGGGATTATGCCGGTGTTGGGCGAACTGGACGCGCCGCAAGCGGAATTTTCTTCGTTAAAAGAAGTGTTCGAACTGACGCTGGAACATGAAAAATTTATCACGAAAAAAATTAATAAACTGGTTGAAGTCACCTTTGAGTGCGGCGATCAATCCAGTTTCAATTTCTTACAATGGTACGTTGCCGAGCAACATGAAGAAGAAAAGCTGTTCAACAGTATCATCGACAAATTCAATCTGTTAGGCGACTCAGGTTTATCGCTCTACTTCATCGACAAAGAATTAGCCACATTACAATAAGGAAGAGATCATGTTATCGAAAAACGTTATTGATGCATTAAATGCACAACTGAATTTAGAATTTTTCTCCTCTAATCTTTATCTGCAAATGAGCGCTTGGTGTGAGAAAAACGGCTTTCCCGGTGCGGCTCGGTTTTTATTGGCGCACGCCGATGAAGAAATGCAGCATATGCGCCGTTTGTTCACATACCTGACCGAAACCGGCGCGTTGGCGGTGATTGGTAAAATTGAAGCGCCGCAATCGGATTTTGATTCGTTAAAAGAGATTTTTGAATTGACCTATAAACATGAAAAATTGGTCACCTCAAAAATCAACGAATTAGTTGCGATGACCTTTGAAGACAAAGACTTCTCTTCTTTCAACTTCCTGCAATGGTATGTTGCCGAACAGCACGAAGAAGAAAAATTATTCAGTGGTATTCTGGATAAATTTAATTTGGTCGGCACCGATGGTCGCGGCTTGTACCATATCGATGGCGATTTAGCGACGCTGTCGGCGGCGACTGCGGAAAACGCAACAGGCTAAAAACTAACCGCACTTCCTCTTTTACCTAAGCCTGCTTTTCTCTCGGAATAAGCGGGCTTTTTGCGGCTAAGCTTATTGGCTGCTATCCGTTTGCTCCGATTCCGACTCAAGTGCGGTTGGCGGATGATACTGGCAACTGCGATAGCTGAATGCCCCAATTAAAATAATCATTGCACTTAAAAGCTGAATCAAGCGCTTTTTTGTCAATTTTTCTGCTGCCATTTTGTATCCTTGTCATTTTAATACTTCTTATATATCTTGAATAATGCTAAAATTATTGAGATAGATCAATTTTTTCTTTAAAAGGTGTGAAGAATGACCCCAATGAATATTTCTGCTGTACGCGTCCAATCTGGTGGCTGCGCCATTCACTGTCAAGAATGTAGCATCAGTACGCTGTGTATTCCATTCACATTAAACAATCAGGAATTGGATCAACTTGACAATATTATAGAGCGAAAAAAACCGATTCAGAAATCACAAGTGATGTTTAAAGCCGGTGATCCGTTGCGCTCCTTATACGCCATCCGTTCCGGCACGATTAAAACCTATACCATTAGCGAAACCGGCGAAGAACAAATTACCTCTTTTCATCTACCGGGCGATTTAGTCGGTTTTGATGCGATCACCGATATGCGCCATCCAAGCTTTGCCCAAGCGTTGGAAACGGCGATGGTGTGTGAAATTCCATTCGATATTTTGGATGATCTTGCCGGCAAAATGCCGAAACTCAGGCAACAAATTATGCGTCTGATGAGCAGCGAAATCAAAAGCGATCAAGCGATGATTTTATTGCTATCGAAAATGAATGCCGAAGAGCGGTTAGCCGCGTTTATCAATAATTTGTCACAGCGCTACTCTGCACGTGGCTTCTCATCGAAGGAGTTCGGTTTAACCATGACCCGCGGCGATATTGCCAATTATCTTGGCTTGACCGTCGAAACCATCAGCCGCTTATTGGGGCGTTTCAAGAAAAACGGGATTCTTTCGGTGCAAGGCAAATTTATCACGATCACCGATTTAGACAAATTACGCGCACTGGCTGATTCGACAAAATGTAAGACGCATACATCATAATGCCTTACTCATCAAAAAATGACCGAAGATAGTTGTTGTTTAATAAAATATCCTCTATATTGATAGTGTTCTCCCACTATGAATTTGGAGGTTATTATTATGCGTTTCAATAATATTTTGGTTGTTATCGACCCCATGCTGGACACTCAGCCCAGCCTTTTACGCGCATTACATCTGGCAAAACAGCTTAAAAAAGCCGACACGCCTGCCAAGCTGACTCTCTTCCTCTCTTTATATGATTTTTCCTTTGAAATGAGCGCGATGTTATCCGCCGAAGAACGGGAAAGTATGCACAGCGGCATTATCAGTCAAAAAGAAGAATGGCTGGCAGAACTCATTCGCGAGACGGTGCCGGCCGATTCCGGGATTGAAATCAAAACGTCCGTGGTATGGAAAAGTCGCGATTATGAAGCGATTATTGAACAGGTTGAGCTTGGTAAACATGATTTGGTCGTGAAAGACGCCAAACCCGCCGAAGGCTTGGAAGCCTTGATTTTTACCCCGACCGACTGGCAACTGCTACGTAAGTGCCCTTGCCCGGTGCTGATGGTGAAAGAACACGAATGGCAGCCGGAAGGTCGGATTTTGGTGGCGGTCAATGTTGCCGATGATGAAGATTATCACGATATTTTAAATAAGAAATTAGTCAATTCCAGTTTGGATTTGGCGAATGTGCTTGCCGCCGGACGAATTCATTTGGTCACCGCCTACCCGACTACGCCGGTGAATATGGCGATTGACCTGCCTGAATTTAACCCGAATGCTTATACCGACAGCATTCGCGGACAGCATTTGATCAATATGAAAGCGTTGCGCCAGCACTTCTCAATTAACGAAGATCATACCCATGTTGAAGAAGGGTTGCCGGAAGAAGTGATTCCGCAGGTTGCCGAAAAAATCAAAGCCGAATTGGTCGTGTTAGGTACGATCGGACGCACCGGATTGTCCGCCGCCTTTTTGGGCAATACCGCCGAACACGTGATTGGGCGTCTGAATTGCGACGTATTGGCAATCAAACCGGATCCTTACGAACTGGAACAGATGAATAACAGCCAAGACTAAACATTAAAGAGGCTTTCCGCGCTGAAAGCCTTTCTTTAGCCTAACCGCACTTTCACGCAATTTAATTGGCAATAATAATTGGTTATTATCTATCCAAAGCTATTCCCTATCAAAGCTATCAATAATACACATTGGTATTGCAAGGTCTTTATCCCTATACTGATTAGGTGAATTAAACATAACAATGAAGGAGAAAAATTATGACGACAAATATCGGATTAGATCAGGGAAAGTCAGTAAAGTTGGCAGAAAAATTAAACGTTCTGCTGGCAAACTATCAAGTTTTCTACATGAATGTGCGTGGTTATCACTGGAATATTACCGGTCCTAATTTCTTCGAATTACATACTAAATTTGAAGAAATTTATGACGACTTGGTGATTAAGATTGATGAAATCGCAGAACGTATCCTGACCTTGGGACAACGTCCGCTGCACGCTTTTGCGGATTATCTTGCCCTTTCGGATATCCAAACGCATACCAATGCCGTAACCGATCAAGAAACCTTACAAGGCACGATGGCGGGTCTAAAATCGCTGTTGATTTTACAGCGCGAGATTCTCGGTTTGGCGGCGGAAGCCGACGATGAAGGTACGGCCTCGCAAATGAGCGACTATATTAAGGAACAGGAAAAACTGATTTGGATGTTGAACGCCACCTCGGCGCGTTAAATTTCCCAAGGTTTCTTGGTGTAAGTAACAAAAAACGGCACGTTATAGCGTGCCGTTTGCTTTTATACTATTAATCAGGAATTAACGCAGAATCAAAATCGGTTTACGGCTATAACGCGCCACTTTGACCGTATTGGAACTTAATCCGTCTTTATTGTCATCTTTCGACGCCATCATAATGATTAAATCCACATTTTTCTCTTCCGCAACGCGATTGACCTCTTCATAAATCGTCCCGTAAGCGACGATATGCTGCACTTTGCTATCTGCCGGAAAGACATTACGGGTGAACTCATGCAGTTTTTTATTCGCTTCCGCCAACACATCCTTATCAAAATTGGTCGGCAAAAAGGAAGAAACAATGCTGTTACTTGGCGCCGAGACAATGCCGGCAACACGATAAACCGTGTCCGGATTGTTTTTCGTCATCTCAAGTGCGGTTTCCGCCAATTTTTTCGCCATCGGAATATAACCGAGATCGATTACAATCAAAATATTTTTAAACATAGTCTTACTCACTCCGTTCAGATAATAATTTACGGCGGCGTTGAACCAAGGCTAAGCCTGCCAATAATGCCAATGCCGGAATAAACATCCATTCTTTCGGCAACGTATTGTGACGTGGTAACGCCACGCTCAAAATGGTTTGATCCCAATTCAGACCTGCTTTTGCCGCTTTTGAGTCCATTTGTGCGTCATCAATGATGACTTTATCGATTTCCTCGCCGTCCACCTCGATTTTCTCACCGGTCGATAACAAGGTTAAACCCAAGTTTTGAATGCGCGCTTCTCCGCTCTCACCTTCCGGCACATCAAGTTGGGCGAAGAATTCAATCGGCGAACCATATTGATTGATTCCGGCAACTTTTAAGGTCAAACGCTCTCCGACCGGGGCATTAGCGATTTCCTCAACCAGATGAATCGGTTCAATGTGACGCTCGGTCGGGGAAATATATTCCATAAAGAAGCCCGGACGGAACAACATAAACGAAATCAATAAAAGTAGGATGGTTTCCCACCATTTATTATGATGGACGAAATAACGCATACTCGCTGCGGTAAACGCCAAAATGGCAATCGTGGCAACAATGAAGACCATGATCCCTTTGGCTAAACCCACGTTAATCAACAATAAATCGGTATTGAAGATAAACAAGAACGGTAAAAGTGCGGTCCGTAAGCTATAACCGAACGCCACCAATCCGGTTTGAATCGGCTTTCCGCCGGACACTGCGGCGGCGGCAAAGGATGCCAATCCGACCGGCGGTGTCACGTCAGCCATAATGCCAAAGTAAAATACGAATAAATGCACGGCAATCAACGGCACAATCAAACCGTTTTGACGCCCGACTTCAACGATAACCCCGGCCATCAATGACGATACCACGATATAGTTGGCGGTGGTCGGCAAGCCCATGCCCAAGATCAGGCTGAACATCGCCACCAAAATCAGCATTAGCAGAATATTACCCATGGATAAAAATTCGATAATGCTCGATAATTGCACGCCAAAACCAGTCAATGCGACCACACCGACGATAATCCCGGCGGTTGCGGTGGCTATACCGATCCCAATCATGTTGCGTGCGCCGCTTTCCAAACCGGTGACTAAATCATTGAAACCTTGTTTGGTTGCGTCCCAAACCGCACTTTGACGGTGCGTACTCCGACGACGATAAAAACTCAAAATCGGACGTTGGGTCAAGAGAATAAAACATAAAGCCAAACTGCCCCAAAACGCCGATAAGCCCGGTGACATTCTCTCCACCATGAGACACCAAATCAAAATCACCACCGGCAACAAGAAATGCAGCCCTGCGTTCACGGTTGGTTTGACTGAGGGTAATTTCACTACCGGCGAATTCGGATCGTCAATTTCCAAATCATCAAATTTCGCAACGCGTTTCAGCAACAATAAATAGACAACGCCGACCAGCACTGAAATAATCGCCAATGAATGATCCGGTGTAATGTCTTTTATCCAAGATAATCCGTATTCAATCGCGAAATACAGCACGCAAATCGTGATAAAGCTGCCTAAGGCGCGCAACAAGCTGATCACCCAAGGTTTCGCCGCGTCTGCCCTTTCCAGCCCTTGCAAATTCATTTTGCAGGCTTCCAAATGGACGATATAAACCAAGGCGATATACGAAATCACGGCAGGTAAAAATGCGTGCGTGATTAACTGGTTATACGGCATATTGACGTATTCGATCATTAAAAATGCCGCCGCGCCCATTACCGGCGGCATGATTTGTCCGTTCACCGACGAGGCGACCTCTACCGCACCGGCTTTTTCCGCCGAAAAACCAACCCGTTTCATCATCGGAATCGTGAAGGTACCGGTAGTAACCACATTGGCAATCGAAGAACCGGAAATCAAACCGGTTAAGCCGGAAGCAACGACCGCCGCTTTAGCCGGACCGCCGCGCAAATGCCCTAAATAAGCAAATGCCGTTTTGATGAAATAGTTGCCTGCACCGGCTTTATCCAATAAGGCGCCGAATAACACAAACAAGAAAACGTATTTGGTGGAAACGCCTAATGCAACTCCGAACACCCCCTCGGTGGTAATCCATTGTTGGTTGATGATATGTGACAAGCTGCCGGTACGGTGGCTGATAATCCAGCCGGTCGGGAAGAATTGCCCGAAATAGTTATACAGTAAAAATACCCCTGCAATAATCACTAATGGCAGGCCCAAACTGCGACGGCAAGCTTCCAGTAGTAACAAAATACCGATAATACCGACCACGATATCCTGCGTATTCGGTGCGCCGAAACGGGTAATCAAACTGTCATAGAAAAACAGATAGTATGAGGCGCAAAAGGTAGCAACGATGGCAAAAATCCAATCTGGCAACGGCACACGGTGAATCGGTGATGATTTAAACGCCGGATAGGAAAGGTATGCTAAGAATAAGGCAAAGGCAAGGTGAACGGAACGGGCCTTGGTGTCGTCAAACACCACATTGATCGAGCCTAAACCGATTGAACGTAACGCTTCCTGAAATACGAAAGGCAAGGGGGAAGCATAATAAATTTGAAATAACGACCAAAGAATTGCGACCCCGAAAATTAATTTTTTAGTAAAGCCATAGGGGTTGCGTCCGCCGGCGTCGTTCGCTGCCACCATGTCTTGCAAATCATCTTGGTCAAAGGGTTTATTTTTTGTGTCTAACATAGTCCTTTTCCCTATTAAAGTTATAAACTGCAAAGGCAGGGATCAGTCCCTGCCTTTAATTTCATCAAGTTAAGCGGATAAATTACATCCAGCCTCTTTCTTTGTAGTAACGCACCGCGCCGTCATGCAAGGGGGCGGATAATGCGTTTTTGATCATTTCGTCTTCTTTCAAATTAGCAAACGCCGGATGTAAACGTTTGAAACGATCGAAATTATCAAATACCGCTTTCACCACGGCGTAGACTTGATCATCACTGACATCGGCAGACGTTACCAAGGTGGCATAAACCCCGAAAGTATTGGTCGGATCATCGGAACCGGCATATAAACCGCCCGGAATCACCGCTTTCGCATAATAACTGTGATCGGCGACCAATTTGTCAATGGCTTCGCCTTCAACCGGCACTAAATGCGCGGCACAAGAAGCCGCCGCTTCTTTTAACGCACCGTTCGGGTGTCCGACGTTATAGGTGATCGCGTCTAAGTTATTATCACACATCACTGACGCCATTTCTGCCGGTTTCAATTCGGAAGCAACTTTAAAGGCGGAATCATTCCACCCTTTTGCCGCTAAAATCACATTCATGGTAGCACGCGTACCGGAACCCGGATCACCGACGTTGACACGTTTGCCTTTCAGATCATCGAATGATTTGATACCGGCATCGTCACGCGCCATTACGGTGAACGGTTCAGGGTGAATTGAAAATACGGCTCTCAATTTGTCATTTTTCTTGCCTTCGAACGAACTGGTGCCGTTATAAGCGTGGTATTGCCAGTCGGACTGTGCAATTCCCATATCCATTTGTTTGGCGGCAATCGCATTTAAGTTAGCGACGGAAGCACCGGTGGAAGGAGCGTTACATTTAACGCCGCTGTTGGCGGAATCACGGTTAACCAATTGGCAAATTGACTGACCGACGACGTAATAAACCCCGGTTTGTCCGCCTGTGCCGATGGTCACAAACTGCTCTGCCGCCATCACCCCGGCTGAAGCCGCCATTAAACCTGAAACTAATGATAATTTAAACAGTTTTTTCATACTTGCTCCTTCTTATTTTGAGGTTAGCTCAGTGATTGAGAAAATTGAGAAAGGTCGAAACCGCACTTTTGCTTGAATGCTTGAACATCACCTGCGGTTTGTTCCATAACATATACAAAGGTTATATAAATTGCAACCGCCAAACCGTCGACTTGATGACTTTTTTAACAAATTTGAAAAATAATTGATTTTTATATAAAAAGATTATAAATCACTTAAACTCCATTCAAATTTATTTATAACATTTTGCCATTTATTATCTAACCCCGCCTTGATCGTCAGCATTTTTCCGCTGCGTGGGTGGGCAAAGCAGATTGATCGGGCATGCAACATTAAGCGTACACAATCCAACTCTTGTGCAAAAGTGCGGTTTTGGCGCAGATCACCATAGGCGGTATCGCCGATAATCGGGTGACGCAGATGACGTAAGTGACGGCGTAACTGGTGTTTGCGTCCGGTTATCGGTGAAAGCCGTACCAGACTGTAACGCGCGGTTGGAAATTTACCTGCCGGATACGGCATTTCGATTTGCTGCAAAGTGCGGTAATCGGTGACCGCACTTTGCGCTTCTTTTTCCGGCGAACTGAATTTATCGGCGATTTTATCCGGTTGCACTTTGAGCGGATAATCAATCCTGCCCTCGCCGTCTAAATAACCGCGTACCACCGCCAAATACTGCTTTTCAATCTGTTTTTGTTCAAATTGTCGGCTTAACGCGCGCGCAGTCTCCGAATTTAGCGCCAACACCAATACGCCTGACGTCGGGCGATCTAAACGGTGCACGGTATAAACGTGCCGCCCGATTTGATCGCGCAGGGTTTGTAACACAAACCGCGTCTCATGCTTGTCCAACCAACTACGGTGCACCAACATGCCCGCCGGTTTGTTAATCACGATAATATCCTGATCGTGATACAAAATTTCTAATACGACAGGCGAATTATCAGCAATCATTGAGCAACGCTTCTATTTTATTCAAGGGTTGTAACAGCAATTCCAACTGTTCCTGTTCTGCCATTGCTTCTTCGATATAGGGCGAAACGGCGATTTTGTTCGGCAGATTGGCACCGCAATCCAAAAGTGCGGTCATACGCGGAATAAAAATCCATTGCAGCCATTCATGGGGATCTAAAGTGTCGAGATGAAACGGTTGTTCACTGTTTAAGCGTGCTGCGGTTGGCGCTACGGTTTGCCATAATTCAAGCCGGACTAAGTTTTGTTGTAGTTGCGCCAAATGTTGGCGCAATAATGTTTGATTGGACATCGCTTATATTCCTATCTCATGAAATTTGCGTTATTGTAATCCAACTTCGGTAAAAGCCGGAGAATTTATGTTACAATTTTATTTCATGTTTTTCGGAAAAATAAACAGAATGTATTTAGTCGAAATTTTCTTCAATTATAATTCGAATAAAAAACCCGCAGATGAACCGCAACGTGATGCGGTAACCCTTGTCAATCAAATTATTGAGCAATGGCGCTATAACGGGCAAATTATCGGCCGTGAGTTTCCCCTCTACTATGACGAAATGGACAATAAACGCGGTTTTAGCGTGCGGGTTATCTGCCCGGATCACAATGCACTCCTGCCCTATTACAATAATGAGAATGTAAACCATGCATTGATGACCGCTGCGGAATCAGGCGTTTATCTGCACCAAATCGGCTTGGTCGCAGAAGATCTCAACTCCAATATCAGCCATCAAGCTGAAGACCCGCAACAAGTGCCGACATGGCAGATTTTATACACCTCTTATCTGCACACCTGCTCACCGCTATTCAGCGGTGATACTTTTCTGCCCTTGCCGCTCTACCAAACCTTGCAACAACACCCGTCATTAAGCATGGATTTAATCAAATGGCAGGAAAACTGGCAGGCATGTGATCAATTGCAAATGAACGGCGCGGTGTTGGAAAGCGAAGCGTTAACGCAAATTTCCTCGCCTGAAAGCAGCCTGTTTAAGCATGGTTATCATCTGTGTAAAGAAATCAGCGACGCCACCCAAATTCCGACCTATTATTATTTATATCATCTCGGCAGCCGCGATCACGCCCGCGAAAGGCAACGCAAATGCCCGCGTTGCAAACAGGATTGGTTACTGGAAAAACCGTTGTTTAACCTGTTCCATTTCAAATGCGATCACTGCCGCTTAGTTTCTAACCTTTCTTGGTACGATTAAGGACATCATATTATGGTTTCATATCAGCATAGCAGCCTGGAACAATTGACACTCGGTAAACAAACCGACTATCGGCACGATTACGATCCGAGCTTGCTGCAAGCAGTGCCGCGCAAACTCAATCGTGACAGCCTTGGTATCAGCACGCAACAGCCCTTTAGTCATGGCGCAGATATTTGGACGGCATACGAAATTTCATGGCTCAATGCCAAAGGTTTGCCGCAAGTCGCAATCGGCGACATTTATCTGGATTTCCAAAGTGAGAATCTCATCGAATCGAAAAGTTTTAAGCTCTATCTCAACAGCTTCAACCAAAGCCGTTTCGACAGCCTGCAACAGGTGGAAAGCCTTATTCAACAGGATCTTACCGATTGCGCGCAAGGCGGGGTCAAAGTGCGGTTGCATAAATTAGACACTTATAGCAATCAAACGATTGACCACTTTGCAGGCGAATGCATTGATGAGCAGGATATTGAGATTGAACGCTATGATTTCCAACCGCACTTGCTGCAAGATTGCACTGGTGAAGAAAGCGTTAATGAAGTGCTGGTCAGCCATTTGTTGAAATCCAACTGTTTGATCACCAACCAGCCGGATTGGGGCAGCATACAGATTGAATACCGAGGCAACAAAATAAATCGCGAAGCCCTGCTGCGTTATCTGGTATCATTCCGCCAACATAATGAGTTTCATGAACAATGCGTCGAACGCATTTTTTGTGATTTAATGCACTATGCCAAGCCGGAAAAACTGAAAGTGTATGCGCGTTATACGCGGCGCGGCGGTTTAGATATTAACCCATGGCGGGCGAACTACCCGCTTGGGCTGGCAAACTGCCGCTTGGCAAGACAATAACAAAAACAAAGAAAAGGAGAAAATATGAGTGCCCATATCGTTAATCCGAAAGGCAGTATGGATCAACTGTCACATCTGGAAGTGGAACTCTTAGAAAAAGGCGTTTCCGGCAACCTGTATCAGCTTTACCGCAACTGTTCGTTGGCAGTGCTGAACTCCGGCGCCATTACCGATGACAGCCGTATTTTATTGGGAATGTATAAAGATTTTGAAATCGAACTGATCGCTAAAGAACGCGGCGTGTCATTATTACTGCACAATCCGCCGGAATCGGCTTTTGTCGATGATAAAGTGATCCGCAATATCCAATATCATCTGTTTGCGGTATTGCGTGATATTTTATTTGTTAACGTGATTACCAAACAACATTCCCTGCAACAGGCACAGAATTCCAACAGTATCACCAACTATATTTTCACCATTCTGCGCAATGCCAAAGCCTTGATTGTCGGCGAATGCCCGTCATTGGTGGTTTGTTGGGGCGGGCATTCAATCAATGAGATTGAATACCGCTATTGCCGCGCGGTCGGATTACAACTGGGACTGCGTGAACTGAATATTATTACCGGCTGCGGACCGGGCGTGATGGAAGCCCCGATGAAGGGCGCGGCAATCGGCCATGCCAATCAGCGTTTCAAAAACAGCCGTTTTATCGGCATTACCGAGCCGTCGATTATCGCCTCCGAGCCGCCGAATCCGATCGTCAACGAGTTGATTATCATGCCGGATATTGAAAAACGGCTGGAAGCGTTTGTGCGCATGGGACACTGTATTTTAGTGTTCCCGGGCGGACCGGGCACATTTGAGGAACTGCTCTATCTTATCGGAATCAAACTCAATCCGTCAAATAAAGAGGCGCAATTGCCGTTATTCTTAACAGGACCGAAAGAAAGTGCGGATTACTTCAATACCATTGATCGTTTTATCGGTGAAGTCTTTGGCGCAGAAGCACAAGCCTTGTATGAAATTATCGTTGACGATCCGGAAAAAATCGCACGCAAAGTCAGCGCGCATATGAAAACGATCAAAAAAGTGCGCGCGCAAACCAACGATTCTTACGGTTTTAACTGGACATTGACAATTCCGTCGGATTTCCAAAACCCGTTTGAACCGACCCATGCCAACATGAGCAATCTGGATCTGCATTTGGAACAAAGCAAGGAAAGTCTGGCGGCAAACCTGCGCCGTGTCTTTTCCGGCATTGTCGCCGGTAATATCAAACCGGAGACAATCGAATTAATTGAACAACACGGCGAATTTGAACTGCACGGTGATCCGATTTTAATGGAAAAAATCGACCGCGTGCTACAGGATTTCGTTGATCAACACCGCATGAAACTGCCGGGCGGCGATGCCTATCAGCCTTGCTATCGGATTATTAAATAATTGGCTCGCCAACCGCACTTGTTAAACCAAAGTGCGGTTTGGCATTATACGACGGCTATAACACCATTGCGCCAAGCCCTGCGCAGCCCAACACCAACGCCCAAGCCGGCAATTTCCAAGAGTTCAGCAATAAAAATGCCAATAAAGCGATACTGAAATCCGTCGCGTCAAAAATCGCTTTCTGCCAGATTGGTTGGTAAAACGCCGCCAACAGAATCCCGACGACCGCCGCATTCACTGCCGCAAGTGCGGTTTGCGCTTTCGCCTGATGGCGTAAACTTTCCCAAAACGGCAAGGCGGCTATCAATAATAAAAATGAAGGTACGAAAATAATGATTAAGCAGAACAGCCCGCTTAACCACGGCGAACCATCGGCGCCAATCGCACTGCCCAAAAAGGCGGCAAAAGTAAATAACGGACCGGGCACCGCTTGTGCCGCACCGTAACCGGCTAAAAAGGTGTCGTCATTCAGCCAACCGTGGCTCAGCATTTCGGTTTGTAATAACGGTAATACCACGTGTCCGCCGCCAAAAACCAGTGAACCGGCGCGATAGAACGAATCTGCCCTTTGTAACCACGGATTTTCGACTACGGATGTCAGTAACGGCAAGCCGATTAACAACAGTAAAAATACACTGAAGATCACAAGTGCGGTCTGTTTCTGCGACGACCGCACTTCGAGCGGGGCTTGAACCGTATTATCTGTTGCAACCGGCAAAAAACGGCTGCCGATAACGGCGGCAACGATAATAACAGCGACTTGCCCCCACGCACTCGCCAATAACAGCACCGCGATGGCAGACAATAGCATAATCGTGGCGCGAATCCGATCGGTAATCAGATTTTTTCCCATGCCCCAAATTGCGTGCGCCACAATCGCAACCGCAGCGATTTTCAAGCCGTGCAAAATCCCTGTCGGCAACAGACTGCCATAATGATTCATGCCGACAGCAAATAGCATTAACGCGATAGCCGACGGTAAGGTGAAACCAATCCAAGCCGCAATCGCGCCCGGATAGCCGCCTTTCAACAAACCAATGGCAAAACCGACCTGACTGCTGGCAGGCCCCGGCAAAAACTGACACAGCGCGACCAAATCGGCATAGTGCTTGTCGCTCAGCCAATGACGCCGCACCACAAAGGCTTCGCGAAAATAACCCAAGTGTGCAATCGGTCCGCCGAATGAGGTTAAGCCCAGAAATAAAAACGTCAAAAAAATGGTTTTGATGCTAGATTTGGAATCTTGTTTTCTCTTAAACATGCTCATAACCTTATTTTATTAGGATTAACGCACTTACTTTATAAGCCGAAAAAGAGGTGAAATGGAATGACCTCAATCACTTTCTGATTGATAAGTATTTTATCTTTTTGATCCAAAGTAATAATATAGCCGTGATCTAATTCAAAAAAATTCATTGCGTCCAATAGCCCCTGTTGCTCTCGTTTCACGTTTTCACTATTGAGCTGTAAACAGACTTGAATAACTTTTTCTACTTTGCTTTTTCGACAAAGAACAAAATCACACTCTTTACTGTTTTCATGATAATAATAAAGTTCATACTGCTTTCTGCGTAATTCCCAAAATACCGCATTTTCTAATTTTCGTCCTAAATCTTGCGTAAAACTAGGGCTGACCGCACTTTGCAAGCCATTATCAATAAAATAGACTTTTCTTGGATTGACTAATTGTGCTTTATAAGAGTAGGTAAATTTAGGCAAAAGATGAATCAGATAGCTCTGTTCTAAATGTGATAGGTACTCCTGTACAGTTGAAGTGCTTTTCACTTCAATTTGCTGTTTTAATTTCGTTGCCGAAATTAAATTTCCAATATTGGCGGCTAAAAATAAGATCAATCGCTTTATTGGCATTTCATCACGAATGGAATAACGAACAACAATATCTCGATATAAAATATCATTCAGCAGCATTTCTAAAATTTCTTTTTCATCTAAATGAAGATATTGCGGAAATCCACCGCGATTTAAATACTCTCTAACCGATTCTGCATTTTTTGCTCTTTCAAGATATTCACAAAACTCAACAAAAGAAAAAGGAAATAGCTCTTTACTGAGGTGACGACCGGTCAATTTCGTCCCTAACTCCCGACTCAGTAAAGCTGCGTTTGAGCCGGTTATCACGACGTTATACCCTTCATCAAGTTTTCCCCGAATATAAATTTCCCAATCCGCAATGACTTGAATTTCATCAAAAAACAGCGTACTGACTTGCTTTTCCTGAATAATTTCATCAAGTAGCTGAAAGTCATTAAATTCAAAATTGAATAATTGCGGAGAATCAAAGTTAATAAATAAAATTGATGAAAGATCTTGTTTATCCATTAATTGGGCTAATAGTGTGCTTTTCCCACAGCGACGAATACCTGAAACGATCAAGGCAAATTCATTAACAATCCGTAATTCAGACAACATTTTTCTCGGATAGCTTTGCTGTATCCCTAACTTTTTTTGTTGTAGGTTGATGACATTTTCCAATTCGGATTTCAAAATCATGATTTCGCCTCCCCTTGCTCTGATGTATTAATTAATTTTTGTTTGATAATATCGAACACTTTTGTTTGATGATAACAAACAAAAGTGTTTCCTACAATCTGCCGTTGCTATAAAAATAAATCAGTAATACAAAAAAGTGCGGTCAACTTTCAGTCAAACCGCACTTGGTCAGGTTAATTTCTTAAACCGACACCCTTGCTAATCAAATAATAGGCAAAGCCATATAGTATGGTGATAAACAGGATTAATACCGAGAAGGTGTAGTACAAGGCGATATCGCTGCTGCCTAAAAAACCGTAACGGAAGCCGTTGATCATATACACAATCGGGTTCAGTTTGGATACCCCTTGCCAAAATGCCGGCAGTAACGAGATCGAATAAAATACGCCGCCGAGATAAGTCAACGGCGTTAACACAAAAGTCGGGATAATGCTGATATCGTCAAACGAACGGGCAAACACCGCATTGATCAATCCGCCGAGTGAAAAAGTGGCGCTGGTCATGAATAACGTCAACGCCACGACCCACCAAGAATGGATTTCCAACGGAATAAACAGCAACGATACGGTAGTCACCAAGGCGCCGACCAGAATCCCACGCGTCATACCGCCGGCAACGTAGCCCCAGATAATAATATGGGTTGAGGTTGGCGAAACCAGCAGTTCTTCCACATTGCGCGCAAATTTGGTGCTGTAAAACGAGGAGGCGACGTTGGTAAACGAATTGGTGATCACCGACATCATAATCAAGCCCGGCACGATAAATTGCATATAACTGTAGCCGCCCATTTCGCCGATTCGGTTGCCGATCAGTTGCCCGAAAATCACGAAATACAAGGTCATGGTAATCACCGGCGGCACCAAGGTTTGCACCCAAATCCGCATAAACCGACGAATTTCTTTGTGTAAAATGGTGTTAAATGCGATCCAAGATAACGACATGACTACTCTCCTTGCCCGGCTTGCGGTTCTATTTCATGCGGTTTATTCAGCGCCATGCGCACGAATAACTCTTCCAAACGGTTGGTTTTATTACGCATACTCAACACCTGAATGCCCTGTTCGCTGAGTTGGTGAAACAGATTATTCAAGCCCTGTTCGCGCCGCACTTCGACTTCCAAGGTGTTGGTGTCGATCAGGTGGGTGGTGTAATGCTGAATTTGCGGCAGGTTGCTGTATTTTGCCAAATCCAGCACAAAGGTTTCCGATTCGAGCTTACTCAACAACGCTTTCATTGACGTGTCGATTACCAATTTACCTTGCTGAATAATGCCGATATGGCGGCAGAGTAATTCCGCCTCTTCCAAATAGTGCGTGGTCAAAATAATCGTCGTTCCCTGTAGATTCAATTCTTGCAAAAATTGCCACATCGAACGGCGCAACTCAATATCCACCCCGGCAGTCGGCTCATCAAGAATCAATAAACGCGGATTGTGCATTAATGCGCGGGCGATCATCAAGCGGCGCTTCATGCCGCCAGACAGCCGCATTGATTTTTGATCACGCTTATCCCATAAATCCAGTTTTTTCAACCATTTTTCGGCGCGAATTAGCGCCTCTTTGCGCTCAACCCCATAATAACCGGCTTGGTTGACAAGAATGTCCAACACGTTTTCAAACTGGTTAAAGTTAAACTCCTGCGGCACAATACCAATCTGTTTTTTCGCCTCGACCAATTGGGTTTCCAAATCATAACCAAAGACTTTTACACTGCCTTCACTTTTATTGATCAAGGAACTGACAATCCCGATAGTTGTGGATTTACCTGCGCCGTTATGCCCCAACAACGCATAAAAATCCCCCTCTTGCACCATCATATCGATTCCGTGCAAGGCTTTGAAACCGTTCGGATACGATTTCACCAATCCTTTTATTTCCAACGCATACATGTGATAACCACGCTATCCAACATCAAAATTAACAAGAAAAAAATGTGAGTATAAAAAATTTTAACGTATTATAGCAGAGTGCAAAAAAACAGACAGTAAGGATGTCGTATGAAAAAAATAGAACAGCTGATTGCCAATAATCATAGTTGGGCGGTTCGGATGCAGGAAGAAAATTCGAATTATTTTAAAGAGTTGGCAGAACACCAAAAACCGGGATACTTATGGATCGGCTGCTCCGATAGCCGGGTGCCGGCGGAAAAACTGACCAATTTAGGTCCGGGCGAACTGTTTGTACACCGCAATGTTGCCAATCAGGTGATTCACACTGACTTAAATTGCCTCTCCGTGGTGCAATATGCGATTGATTCATTGGATATTGAACACATTATTATTTGCGGTCACACCAATTGCGGCGGGATTAAAGCGGCAATGGAAAACAAATCGCACGGTCTGATTGATAACTGGCTGCTGCATATCCGCGATATTTGGCTCAAACACAGCAATCTGTTCGGCACCTTGCCGATAGAAAAACGGGCGGATATGTTGACCAAAATCAATGTGGTCGAACAGGTTTATAACTTGGGTTGCTCATCCATTGTCAGGGCGGCATGGGAGCGCGGTAAAAAGCTTTCCATTCACGGTTGGGTTTACGATGTGAACGATGGATTCTTAAATGATTTGGGCGTGATTGCAACCAGTCGCGAAACGTTGGAGATTACTTATCTGAATGCGATTGCCCGTTTGGTTTCCAGTGATAACTGTCATTTTACCGAAACCCAAAAACCGATTACTCTCCGCAATAAAAGCGAATAAAGCAAAAAACAAAACGCCATATTTCATTGAAAATATGGCGTTTTATCTGACGATTTTGATTAAAAAATCAGTGTCGCCAAGTAAACAATCATTGCCAATGAAAAAACCACGGTCAACATTGCATAACTAAAATCGCTCACTCTTCACCTCCATCTCAATTAATTTCAAAATAATGTGTTATTGATAAACTTATATGCGTCGGGCTTGCCAATAGGTTTTTTTCCAATAAGGCGAATCTAGTGAAGAATAAATCACGCCGCCTTTAGTCGAAGCATGTAAAAACCGACCGTCTTTCACATAAATACCGACATGATAGCCGTTTGGTCCGCGTCCGGTTTTGAAGAACACCAAATCACCGGTTTGCACTTCTTTCCGATCGATATAAACCCCGAACTTTGCTTGCGCCGCAGTTGTTCTCGGCAGTGAAATGTCAAAACGATCGGCAAAGGTGCGCATTACGAAACCGGAACAATCCACACCTCTGCGGCTATTGCCGCCCAACACATACGGGGTTCTGTCCCATTGATGTTGTTGCTCGCTCAATTGCGCCATCGTATAAATCGGATCCGGCAAGCGGCTACGATAACCGGAAGACGGTGATGAGGAACAACCGGTCAACAACAATAGCATTGAACAGAAAAACACCCCTATCGTCGGTTTCAAACCGAACAATTTATTGTTCATCATTAAAAATCAGCCTGTTATCAATCGTCTTGCCTTGCTCCGCGTCGGATTCCTTGCGGCATACAACACGGAAACTATCCTCTGTTATTTATGTTTGACATTTTGTCCGACACGTGCGCGCAGCTTTTGTCCCGGCTTGAACACCACCACCCGGCGGGCGGAAACCGCTACGCTCTCACCAGTTTTTGGATTACGACCAGGTCGAGATTTTTTATCACGCAGTTGGAAATTGCCGAAACCGGATAATTTGACATCTTCTCCGCTTTCTAAAGCAACACGAATTTCCTCGAAAAAACTTTCAACCAAATCTTTTGCTTCACGCTTAGTCAGATCAAATTTCTGAATGAGACTGTCTGCAATTTCTACTTTCGTAAGGGTCATATTCTAATCTCTCAAGTAAGCATTGAAACGCCGCTTTAATTCAGATACCACATTTGATATTACTGCCGTAATATCTTCTTCTTCAAGCGTCTTCTGATTATCCTGTAGTGTTAAACTGATTGCCAAGCTTTTACAACCTTCTGCGACCCCGTTCCCTTGATACACATCGAACAAGTTCACTTGAGTCAACATATCGCCGGCAACCTCACGACAGGTTCCAATTATATCCGCTGCCACAACATCATTTGTAACCACGACTGCAATGTCACGACGATTTGCCGGAAAACGGGAAATGGCTTTGGCTTGTACTGCCGGGCGTGTAGAAATGGCGTCCCAGCGGATTTCAAACGCAACCGTTTTTCCGTTTAATCCCAGCTTCTGTGCAATTTGCGGATGAATCGTACCGATGAAGCCAACTTCTTGCCCATCCAGCATGATTGCCGCAGATTGTCCCGGATGTAATGCTGTATATGATTTTGCAACAAAATCAACTTTATTACCAGCATTTGTTAGTCCTAAAATGCCGTCCAGATCACCTTTTAGATCAAAAAAGTCAATAACTTCGCTTTTTTCCGCCCAAGTTTCGCTTTTTCGCGTGCCGCAAATGACCGCACTCAGCACAAACTCCTGCCTCACGCCGGCTTCCGCATTGCTGTCCGGTAAGAATCTGAGCCCGGTTTCGAACAGACGGATTCGGGTTTGTTGGCGGTTTTGATTATAAATCAAGGCATTCAACAATCCTGGCAGTAATGACACACGCATTGCCGACATTTCCGCTGAAATCGGATTCGGCAGCAGCAAGGCCTCCTGCTCCGGATGCAATAAACGCTGAATTTTCGGATCAACGAAGCTATAAGTAATCGCCTCTTGATAGTCGCGATCAACAAGTGCGGTTTTAATCCGTACCAGTTCGACATCGGCTTCTTGATGTGCGCGCATATTCAGATGTGCCAACGGGGCATTATTCGGAATGCTGTTATAGCCGTAAATCCGTGCCACTTCTTCAATCAAGTCTTCTTCGATTTCAATATCAAAACGCCAGCTGGTCGGGGTTACTGTCCAAACATCATCGGCAAACACGACCGCGAACCCTAAACGGGTTAGAATATCAGTGACCGTTTCATCGGCGATATGGTGTCCTAACAGTGAATCCAGTTTGCTGCGGCGTAAGCTGACGGCTTGAATTTGCGGTAAGTGCGCTGCGCTTGCCACTTCGCAAATTTCCCCGGCGTTCCCCCCGCAAATCTCAATCAAAAGTGCGGTTGCGCGCTCCATTGCGTGACGTTGTAACTCGAAATCCACCCCGCGCTCAAAACGATGTGATGAATCCGTGTGCAGACCGTATTGGCGTGCCCGTCCGACAATCGCCAACGGCGCAAAGAATGCCGCTTCTAAAATCACATCGGTGGTTTCGCTGTTGACACCGCTCTTTTCACCGCCGAAAATGCCCGCCATGGCAAGCGGACCATTCTGATCGGCAATCACTAAGGTATTATCTTTCAGTTTTGCCGTGCTACCGTCTAACAATACCAGTTCTTCACCCGCTTTCGCCATACGCACATCAATCGGTTGCGTCACTTTTGCCGCATCAAAGGCATGCATCGGCTGCCCCAATTCCAGCAGAATATAGTTGGTCACATCGACAATCGGATCGATAGAACGAATGCCGCAACGGCGCAGTTTTTCTTGCAACCATAGCGGTGACGCGGCATTGATATTCACATTCTTCACCACCCGCAATAAATAACGCGGGCAAGCTTCCGGCGCTTGTAAATTAATCGCGACTTTATCAGTAATACTCACAGCGGCTGGATTGATTGTCGGTTCAATCACATCGGTTTGATTGATCACCGCCACTTCACGCGCTACGCCGCGAATGCTTAGGCAGTCGGCACGGTTTGGGGTTAAGCTGATTTCAATAATCTGATCGTTCAGTTTTAAATAGTCGCGAATATCCATACCGATTGGCGCGTCGGACGGTAATTCAATAATGCCGTCCGCTTCAACATTGATACCTAATTCGCTGAATGAACACAGCATACCTTCTGAAGGTTCGCCGCGCAATTTGGCTTTTTTGATTTTGAAATCACCGGGCAAGGTTGCCCCGACGGTGGCACACGCCACTTTCAGCCCTTGCCGGCAATTTGGCGCACCGCAAACGATATCCAATAATTGTTCGCCGCCGACATTGACTTTGGTGACACGTAATTTATCCGCATTCGGGTGCTGCGCGCACTCAATCACTTCGCCGACCACGACGCCGTCAAATTCCCCGGCAACCGCTTCAATGCCGTCCACTTCCAGCCCTAACATGGTGATTTGTTCGCTTAATTGTTCGGTGGTGATCGCCGGATTAACCCATTCACGCAGCCATGCTTGATTAAATTTCATTCTTATCTCTCCACCGTATTATAAGGTCTTAAATTGTTTCAAAAAGCGCAGGTCATTCTCAAAGAAAGCACGCAAGTCCGTGACGTTGTAACGCAACATAGTCAGGCGTTCCACCCCCATTCCGACCGCAAAACCCGAATATTCGTTCGGATCAATGCCGACATTACGCAATACGTTCGGATGCACCATACCGCAGCCCAACACTTCCAGCCATTTACCGTTTTTGCCCATCACATCCACTTCCGCCGACGGTTCGGTGAAGGGGAAATACGATGGTCTGAACCGCACTTGCAGATCTTCTTCGAAGAAATTGCGCAAGAAATCATGCAGCAAGCCTTTCAATTCGGTAAAGTTGGCTTTTTTATCGACAAACAGCAATTCGATTTGGTGGAACATCGGCGTATGGGTTTGATCGTAGTCGTTACGATATACACGCCCCGGCGCCATAATCCGAATCGGCGGTTGTTGGTTTTCCATGGTGCGGATTTGTACGCCCGAGGTTTGGGTGCGCAATAGGCGGTTGACATCAAACCAGAATGTATCATGGTCTGCGCGCGCCGGGTGATGTGCCGGAATATTCAACGCGTCGAAATTATAGTAGTCGGTTTCGATTTCGGGACCGTTTTCAACACTGAAGCCCAATTCCGAAAAGAACTTGGTTACACGATTGATGGTGATAGTGACCGGGTGCAAGCCGCCATTGTCCACTTTACGCCCCGGCAAACTGACATCAATTTTTTCTTTCGCCAACTGCTCGTTTAATTTGGCGCTTTCCAATTCGGTTTTCTTGGCATTAAGTGCGGTCTGCGCTTGTTGTTTGGCGTCATTAATTTGCTGCCCGACCGCCGGACGCTCTTCTGCCGGTACATCACGCAGTCCTTGCATTAATCCGGTAAAATGTCCTTTTTTACCAAAATATTCCACCCGCACGGTTTCGAGCGTCGCCACATCGTTTGCTTGCGCAATCGCTTGCAACGCTTGTGTGGTAATTTGTTGTAACTGTTGCATTTCTCTCTCCTGTTAGAGATTTTCAGGTAACGAATTGATAAAAAAGCCTCTATCAACTAGAGGCTTTTTTGAATTTCACGCTGATTTTTTAGCACACTCAAAAGCCTTCGGCGGATAAAACGGCACCAGGAAGCGAGTAAAGTTAAAAAATCGGCTAAAAAACGTATGGATAGTCATAACGATAACGGTTATTTGCAATGCGGCTAATGATAATACATCAGCCGCTAAAAAGCACCTGCTTATTGCGCTTTTGCTTACCAATAATAAGGAGCATATCCCGCTCCGAAATAGTGTCCCCGGTGTGAATGCCAATCGCGGTGATAACCATAACCGACCGAAACCACAGGGCGCACATAAATCGTCTGGCGGTTATAGTCCACTTTTTCGCGATTATCGCTGGCATTACGCACCTCTTGCTCCGGCGGTGACGGTACCGGCGTTGTCGGTGGAATCAAGTGCGGATTCGGATAGACAGATCCGGTTTGCATTGGCGGTTTGCTGCTACAGGCGTTGAGCCCTAACGCCGCGACGGCAAGTAATAAAGACGTCATTTTTTGCATATTAAGCCCTCTTATGGCGACTGTTTGGCGAATTATAAGAATAACTAACGCATAAAGAAAGCAAAACCGCACTTTTAAAAGTGCGGTTCGAGTGTAAGCCCGTTAACGCTGGGGATTAAAACGCAGCGGTATCTTGGAATAAGCCGACTTTCAAATCAGTGGCGGTATAAATCACACGCCCGTCCACTTCCACTTCGCCGTCGGCAACGCCCATCACCAGTTTACGGTTAATCACCCGTTTCATATGCAAACGATAAGTGACTTTTTTCGCCGTCGGCAGAATTTGCCCGGTAAATTTCACTTCGCCCACACCCAGCGCACGCCCTTTGCCTTCGCCGCCAATCCAGCCTAAGAAGAAACCGACCAGTTGCCACATCGCATCCAAGCCTAAACAACCCGGCATCACCGGATCACCGATAAAGTGGCAGCCGAAAAACGGTAATTCCGGTTTAATATCCAGTTCGGCTTCAATATAACCTTTATCAAAATTCCCACCGTCTTCGGTCATCAGATTGATCCGATCCATCATTAGCATAGTCGGCGCAGGCAGCTGCGGTCCGGTCGGTCCGAACAGCTCGCCGCGACCGGAAGCCAACAGATCATCATAGGTATAAGCGGATTTTTTATTAGGAACAGTAGTCATGTTTTATTTATCTCCACGGCTTATTTGCCAAATTGTCAAAATCGCAAAGATTCTAACAAAGTTTATTCCTGATGAAAATAGCTAACAGTTGTAAGCTGAATATTTTTCCTTTTTGCAACTAAACTATTTCTTTATTGCTTTTAACCAGCCCAGTAATTTACTAAGCGGGTGTGCCACCAAGGTTTCAACCTTGTTTTCAATCCGTCTTGAAATCATGTCTGCCAGATTCTCTTGCTGTTCATCTCCTCTGTTTTCAGATAACAAGCGTTTTCCGGTTAATAAAATTAATGCCTGTTCGACATTCTCTACCGCCCAAATATGGAACTGCCCGTTTTTTACCGCGTCCACCACGTCCGTGTGCAAACTCAGATTTTCGACGCAAACCGCAGGAATAATCACGCCCTGCTTGCCGGTCAGCCCTCTGGCTTGGCAAATGGCATAAAACCCTTCGATTTTGACATTCACTCCGCCGACCGAATGCACCAAACCGCCCTGATCGATTGAACCGGTTACGGCAATGCCGAGATCAATTTCAACATTCGCCAAGGCACTGACCAACACGCAAAATTGCGCCAACGAGGCGCTGTCACCGTCAATGTCGGCATAAGACTGCTCGAACGCAATCGAGGCGGCAAACGGCAGTTGTGCCGGTAGATCCAACAAATTACTGAGGCAATATTGCGCCAACAGCGTACCTTTGCCGTGAATATTGCCCGCCAGCTCGCTTTTACGTTCTACATCGGTAATCTCGCCGTCACCAAATTGCACGGTACAGGTGATTCGGCTCGGCTCGCCATACATCACCGGCGTACCGGCATATTCGATTACCGACAAGCCGTTGATTTCGCCGATCTCTTTGCCGTCAGTACAAATATAGATCTGCTCGCGCAAAATATCGCTATAACTGTATTCCTGCAAACTGCCCTGTTGATAAGTGAGGCTGTCAAAGTAGCGTTGCACATCATCGGCTTCAATTTGTGCCTTGCCGACGTGAACCGCACTTTTACTAATCGCAGCCAGCCATTTTTTCAGCTGTAACGGATTAATTGTCTGACGTAAACCGTCCTCACTCTCGCGTGTCGCTTGTTGATAAAGTGCGGTCAGCGCGCCTTGGCTCAATGTTGGCAAATTAAGCTGTTCGGCATAATGCAACAGATTATTGACCCAAGCCTGTTGCTGCGCCTTGCTATCGGTTAAAAAGTAATTTTCGATCTCCGCATATTGGGCGAAATCGTACAAATTCGGCTCCAACAGTGAAAAGTCGGCTAAGGTTTCACGATCGCCGATTAAAACCAATTTTAACGGCAAACGATAGCCCGGTATCGGACAAGGCAGCGGTTTGCGCGGATTGGTAGTTTGCCATTCAAACCAGCCGCTCAAGAGAATCTGTTTCAGGCGTGACCAAATTTCAGGCTGCCGCAACAGCGGGCTCACCGCCAAAATCAAAATGCCGTTACACACCTGATGAACCAAACCGGCTTGTAACTTCAGATCATGTGAACTTGGGTGTTGTAAAATCTGCCCGAACAAACGCGCCACATCATAATACAGTGCATACTCGACCGCACTTTTAGCGGCGAAATTATCCTCGAGTGCGGTTGCCGACCGCACTTCAACCGTTGGGAAGGAAAACGAATCCGCCTGTTCAATCTGATAATTTGCACCGCTTAACGGCAACTGTTGCGGCAAGCCACTGCACAGATAGCTTTCCAGCATGTCGGCATAATCCGCCTGTTCATCGGCTTTTAATACCAGAATTGCGCCACTGTCTGCCGCCAACAACATATCCAACGCATTGCGCGCTTTTTCCTGCAACGCAATCGGCGCAGCCGGTTGTTTTTTAAAATCGCTTAAATCCAGTTGCGGCGTCAATTGCCGCCACTTCAAGCCGTTTAATTTCACGTTCCGCTCTCTTTTTCTATTTTATTCTTTAGCACGGTTCATTATATACGTTAGTGATTCACATTGCTTGAAAAAAAGCGTACACTGTAAACGTGACAATGTAACGTTTACAGCAGACATATCAGTAAAAGGGTGACAGGAATGAAATATCAAAAACTGGAAAATCAAGAAGCCAATTGGAAATGGTTATATTTGATCAAAAAAATCCGTAATGCCGAAAACATCACCCGTTATCAGGAAAAAAGCCTGCAAGACGAAAAAGAAAACGAATTATTGCAGTTGCAAAACTACCCGCTATTGATTGAGGCATGGGTTCAACAGCATTTGGCAACAGAATTGGTGGTGAAGCTCGATCAAGCGATCCGTGCGCGGCGTAAACGCTTTTTCAATGCCGAAAAACGCTCGACCAAGAAAAAATCGATTGATTTGGACTATGCGGTGTGGTCGCGCCTGTCGAAACATTCGCGCAAAATGCGTATGACCCTGTCGGAAACCATTATGTATATGATTGACGAAGCGGAAAACAAAGAGCTTTATGCCTCGCAAATGCACTTGATGAAGAAAAATTTAAAAGAGTTGCTTGAATAAGCAGCAAAAAACACCATTTATTTTAGGGAACATTTTGGCAAAGCAACTGTCTGATGTAAACGTTAGGCTTAACGATTAATGCGCACGGTGCAGATCTCACCGTTTGCGTTTAACACACTTTTTTATTTATAGAGATTGATTAAGATGAAAAAAAGCAAATTGATTCTATCCTCTGTTGTACTCGGACTCAGTTTATTCAACCTGCCGGCAGTGGCAAACACGGAAAACAGCGTCACCAGTCTGGCGGAAACCGTATCGCAAATACCGGCGTATACCCAACAAATGCCAAGCTTGGCGCCGATGTTGGAAAAAGTGCTGCCAAGCGTGGTTACCGTCAATGTATCCGGCAAACAACAGCAGCAAGACTCCCTGATTCCGGAAGAATTCCGTTTCTTCTTTGGGCGTGAGTTTGGCGATACCGCCCCGCGTGAATTCAAAGGCTTGGGTTCCGGCGTGATTATTGATGCGGAAAAAGGTTATGTGTTGACCAACAACCATGTGATTGATAAAGCAGACAATATTACCCTGACCTTGCACGACGGACGCGAGCTGAAAGCCAAATTACTCGGTGCCGACAGCCAATCCGATGTCGCCTTGCTGCAAATCGAAGAACCGAAAAACCTATCTGCGATTAAGTTGGCGGATTCGGACAAAATCCGGGTCGGCGATTACAGCGTGGCAATCGGCAACCCGTTCGGCTTAGGGCAGACCGTCACCTCCGGCATTGTTTCGGCATTAGGGCGCTCAATGGGCATGGATGGCGGCAGTTACGAAAACTATATCCAGACCGACGCAGCGGTGAACCGTGGTAACTCCGGCGGCGCGTTAGTTAATCTGCGCGGTGAATTAATCGGGATTAATACCGCGATTATCGCCCCAAGCGGCGGCAACGTCGGCATTGCCTTTGCGATTCCAAGCAATATGGCGAACAGCCTGGTCAAGCAAATCGTCGAATTCGGCGAAGTACGCCGCGGTATTTTAGGCATTAAAGGCGGTGAGCTGAGTGCGGATCTGGCGAAAGCCTTTGGCATTGATTCGCAAAAAGGGGCGTTCGTGAGCGAAGTATTGCCGAATTCCGCCGCCGATAAAGCCGGCTTGAAAGCCGGTGACGTGATTACCGAAATCAACGGACAACGGATTAACAGTTTCGCGGAATTGCGTGCCAAAATCGCCACCACCGGTGCCGGTAAAAACGTAAGTTTGACTTATCTGCGCGAAGGCAAAAGCGCTAAAACCGATGTGGTATTGCAATCGGACGAACAGGCGCAAACCAGTGCCAACAGTTTGATTCCGGGCTTAAGCGGCGCCGAGTTGGGCAACTACGATAAAGACGGACGCAAAGGGGTTGAAATCGTGAAAGTGGCGGAGAAATCCCCTGCCGAGCGACTGGGCTTGCAACCTGGCGATGTGATTGTTGGCGTCAACCGCCAAGCGGTCAGCAATATCGGCGAATTACGCAAAATTTTGGATAACAAACCGTCTGCCGTCGCTCTGAATATCACCCGTGGCAATAACAACTTCTACTTGTTGATTCCGTAAGTGCGGTTTGACCTCTCAAATACACTGAAAATCCCGATTTTTATCGGGATTTTTTTGTTTTAAACGCTTGCTTTCTTTTGCGCACCACCTAGAATGAAATCCCGTTGATTTTTTACATGAGGTTTTTATGGCTGATCCGCATATTCAATCGCCAATGGATTTTTGGGATTATCTGACTGTGATCCTGTATCGCTGCGGTTTTGTGCTTGCCGTGCCGTCGGTGGCGTTGTTGCCTTATTCTTTCGATTGGGCGGCAAAAGGCGTACTGTTGGCGGCGGTGTTATGTGCGTCTTCCTTACATATTTATCTGAAACATTTCCGCTTACTGCTGCAATTTGCCACTTGGGTCGCGGCAATCTGTTTTGTGCTGGATTGGCAATGGCTTGGGCTGGGTGCGGCGTTTTTTACTCTCGGCGGGCTCTGTTTTAAAGAGTATTTCTGCTTTCGCGTGTTCGGTTTGAATTTACAACCGCTCTTTTTCGCCTTTTTATGGTTGAGTTTAGTGGTGCACGCCATGCTTGTCAGCCAAATTCTCTCCGCTATCGCCACATTATTATTGTTAATTTTAAGCGTACAAAAATGGCGCATGCCGTTGCATTTCGATATCGGTGATAAAAGTAAATACCAAATTTAAAACGACGTTATTTAAACGCTTAAGGAAAGCCGATGACTGTGATTACCAACGTAACACAAATCAACCTCTACCCGATCAAATCCACCCGGCCGACAAGCGTGTCTAATGCGTTGGTTCAACCCTCCGGCTTAGAATTTGACCGCACTTTTATGTTGACCGAGCCCGATGGCAAATTCATCACCGCACGCAAAGACGGCGCTTTATTTGCCTTGACCGCACTTCCAACCGCACAAGGCTTATGGGTGCGGCATTCGGACGGCAGCTCGATTGAAGTGCGCTATACCGATTTCCAACGGCAAAACAGCTGCGAAGTCTGGGGCAACCATTTTGAGTCTCTGCTTGCAGCTGAACACATCAATCACTGGTTTAGTGAAAAATTACAAAGAACAGTGCAGCTACGTTGGACCGGCTTTGCTTCGCAGCGGCGGATTAAACGTTATCCCGAGCAAGCGCTGTCGTTCGCCGACGGTTATCCGTTATTACTGACCAATCTGCAATCCCTCGCCGCCGTACGGCAACACTGCCCTGTGGATGTGAACATGGCGCAATTCCGTGCCAATCTGGTGATCGACAATGCACCGGCGTTCAGTGAAAATCAGTGGCAACACATTCAGATCGGCGAAGTGCGGTTTATCAATGCCAAACCCTGTATCCGCTGTATGTTGACCACCCGCAATCCGCAAACCGCCGAACTGCAACCGAAAGCCGAACCGTTCCGCACCCTGAAAAAATATTTCGCCGATGCCGACGGGCAACCCGTGTTCGGCACCAATTTAGTGCCGCTCAACAGCGGGATAATCAAACTCGGCGATCCGTTGCTGGTGTTGGAATAAAGCGATTTCAAGTGCGGTTAAGCGACCGCACTTCTCTTTTTCCGAGTGCATTTTCTGTGCGCCTTTTCACAAAATTGACAATAAATATTTTTCGCTCGAATTTGCCCGATCCGCTCAACGCAAAGCCGGCTTGATGTTGCGTGCTGTCAATCTTTTTTGATCGGTTTTACTACAAATTTTATACTTGATCTTTCCGATTAAGCACATTATCTTGTAGCACGTCTTATATGGAATACTACATCTAGTGTTCAAATAAACATCATCGACGTATCAACCAAATTGATAACAAACAGGTAAGCAAATGAATAAAGCCTTGATGGTGACTAAGCGTGACGGACGCTTGGAACCGATTGATTTAGATAAAATTCACCGCGTTATTACATGGGCAGCCGAAGGCTTGGAAAATGTATCGGTCTCGCAAGTGGAATTGCGTTCACATATCCAATTTTACGAAGGTATTCGCACCTCCGATATCCATGAAACCATTATCAAGGCAGCCGCCGATTTAATCACCAAAGACGCCCCTGATTATCAATATCTGGCCGCGCGTTTATCGGTGTTTCATTTGCGCAAAAAAGCCTACGGCCACTTTGACCCGCCGCGCTTGTACGATCACGTGAAAAAATTGGTGCGTATGGGCAAATACGATGAAGCCTTGCTGACCGATTACAGCCGCGAAGAGTGGGATGAAATGGACGGTTTCCTCGACCATTGGCGCGATATGAATTTCTCCTATGCGGCGATGAAGCAACTGGAAGGCAAATACCTGGTGCAAAACCGTGTTACCGGTGAAATTTATGAATCGGCGCAGTTCTTGTATTTATTAGTTGCCGCTTGTTTATTCAGCCAATATCCGCAGGAAACCCGTTTGGATTTTGTACGCCGTTTCTACGACGCGACTTCAACTTTCAAAATTTCCCTGCCGACGCCGATTATGTCCGGCGTGCGTACTCCGACCCGTCAATTCAGCTCTTGTGTATTGATTGAGTGCGGTGACAGCTTGGATTCGATCAATGCCACCGCGGCCTCGATCGTTAAATATGTGTCGCAACGTGCCGGTATCGGGATCAACGCCGGTGCAATCCGTGCGCTCGGCAGCCCGATTCGTGGCGGGGAAGCGTTCCACACCGGTTGTATCCCGTTCTACAAACATTTCCAGACTGCGGTCAAATCTTGCTCGCAAGGCGGCGTACGCGGCGGCGCGGCAACGGTCTATTATCCGTTCTGGCATTTGGAAGTCGAAAGCCTGTTGGTATTAAAAAATAACCGCGGCGTAGAAGACAACCGCGTGCGCCATATGGACTACGGCGTGCAGCTCAACAAACTGATGTATCAGCGTTTGATTAAAAACGGCAATATTACCCTGTTCAGCCCGTCTGACGTGCCGGGCTTGTATGAAGCGTTTTTCGCCGATCAAGAACGTTTTGATGTGTTATATGAAAAATACGAAGCGGACGACAGCATTCGCAAACGCACGGTCAAAGCCAGCGAATTATTCTCGCTACTCATGCAGGAGCGCGCCTCGACCGGACGGATTTATATTCAAAACGTCGATCACTGCAACACCCATTCGCCGTTTGATCCGGCCGTTGCACCGGTGCGCCAATCTAACCTCTGTTTGGAAATTGCCTTGCCAACCAAACCGCTGGAACATTTCCATGATGAAAAAGGTGAAATCGCACTCTGTACCCTGTCTGCCTTTAACTTGGGCAGCATTGAGAACCTGGACGAACTGGAAGATCTGGCCGAGCTTGCGGTGCGCGCGTTGGATGCGCTGTTGGATTACCAAGACTACCCGATTAAAGCCGCGGAAATCGGTTCGATGGGGCGCCGTTCGTTGGGCGTCGGCGTGATTAACTATGCCTATTATTTGGCGAAAAACGGCGTGCGTTATTCCGACGGCAGTGCCAATGACCTCACCCACCGCACTTTTGAAGCGATTCAATACTATTTATTGAAAGCCTCGAATAAATTGGCGAAAGAGTTGGGACCGTGTAACTTCTTCAGCGAAACCACTTACGCCCAAGGCATTTTACCGATTGATACCTATAAAAAAGAGATCGACAACCTCACTCAAGAACCGCTGCATTACGATTGGGAAAGCTTGCGTCAAGAAATCAAAGAGCATGGCTTGCGCAACTCTACCCTGACCGCACTAATGCCGTCGGAAACCTCATCGCAGATTTCCAATGCCACCAACGGCATTGAACCGCCGCGCGGACACGTCAGTATCAAGGCGTCCAAAGACGGCATTTTGCGCCAAGTGGTGCCGGATTATGAAAATTTAAGCGAAAATTATGAGCTATTGTGGGATATTCCAAGCAATGACGGTTACTTACAGTTAGTCGGGATTATGCAGAAATTTGTCGATCAGGCAATTTCCGCCAATACCAACTACGATCCGCAGCGCTTTGAAGACGGAAAAGTGCCGATGAAACGTTTGTTGGGCGATTTATTGACGGCATATAAATATGGTTTAAAAACCCTGTATTATCAAAACACCCGCGACGGTGCGGACGATAATCAGGAGGATATTGATGACGGTTGCTCCGGCGGCGCGTGTAAAATTTAATTCAATTTGAGGTAAACTATGGCATATACCACGTTTTCACAAACAAAAAACAACCAACTATTAGAACCGATGTTTTTCGGGCAGAACGTCAACGTGGCACGTTACGATCAGCAAAAATACGAAACCTTTGAAAAACTGATCGAAAAACAACTGTCGTTTTTCTGGCGTCCCGAAGAGATCGACGTCTCGCAAGACCGTATCGATTATCAGGCGTTGCCGGAACATGAAAAACATATTTTTATCAGCAACTTAAAATATCAAACCTTGCTGGATTCGATTCAAGGACGCAGCCCGAACGTGGCGCTGCTGCCGGTGGTGTCGATTCCGGAATTGGAAACCTGGATTGAAACTTGGACATTCTCGGAAACCATTCACTCGCGTTCTTACACCCATATTATCCGTAATATCGTGAATGATCCGTCGGTGGTGTTTGATGACATCGTGACCAACGAAGAAATCATCAAACGCGCCAAGGATATTTCGATTTATTATGATGATTTTATCCGCGACACCCAGCTTTACACCCTGTACGGCGAAGGCACTTATACCGTAGACGGCAAAGAATGTAACGTGTCTCTGCGCAGTTTGAAAAAACAACTTTATCTGTGCTTGATGAGCGTCAATGCGTTGGAAGCGATTCGTTTCTACGTTTCGTTCGCTTGTTCGTTTGCTTTTGCCGAGCGTAATTTGATGGAAGGCAACGCCAAAATCATCAAATTTATCGCGCGCGATGAAGCCTTGCACTTAACCGGTACGCAACATATTTTAAATATTATGGCGTCAGGGCAAGACGATCCGGAAATGGGCGAAATTGTCGAAGAATGCAAACAAGAAGCCTACGATCTGTTCGTCGCGGCGGCGGAACAAGAAAAAGAGTGGGCGGATTATCTATTCAAAGACGGCTCAATGATCGGCTTGAACAAAGATATTCTGTGCCAATATGTGGAATATATCACCAATATCCGTATGCAGGCGGTCGGCTTGCCGTTGCCGTTCCAAGCACGCTCGAATCCGATTCCGTGGATCAATGCGTGGCTAGTTTCCGACAACGTGCAGGTTGCGCCGCAAGAGGTGGAAGTCAGCTCGTATCTGGTCGGACAGATCGACTCTAAAATTGACGCCGATGATTTTGGCGATTTTAACTTGTAATCGTTGATTAGATTAAGATAAAAAAGGCGGATTTTATCCGCTTTTTCTTTCCCATATCGTATGAAAATATACCAAATCACGCTCCCCCGACAACAACGTACCATCCAACACGATAACCGCACTTCGCTGTTAGAAAGCTTGGAAAAGTGCGGTATTACGCATGAATACCAATGCCGTTCCGGCTATTGCGGCTCGTGTCGCGTGAAGTTGCTCCGTGGCAAAGTGAGTTATGCGGAAACGCCATTGGCGTTTTTATCCGCCAATGAGATTCTGTTGTGTTGCTGCAAGGTGGAAAGTGATTTGGAAATTGAATTTTAACCGTTTAAATCACGACGGTATTAATCTGATATTCTTCTAATTTCAATTCCAACCGATCGCCTTCTTTCAACTCGCCAACTCCCTGCGGGGTGCCGGTCAGCACAATATCACCTTTCTGTAAGGTGAAAAAACGGCTGGCGTAACTGATTAGTTGCGGAATGGAATGCATCATCTGCGATGATTTGCCTTTTTGGCGGATTTCCCCATTCACACTTAAGCTGAAACGGATTTTATCCCAATCCGGAACTTGCGCGACGGGGACAAAATGTGAGATCGGACAGGAATTATCAAAGCCTTTGGCTTTCGCCCACGGCCAGCCTTTTTGTTTGCATTCCTGTTGCATATCGCGCAACGTGAGATCGAGCGCAACGGCGAAACCGACCACCGCACTTTTCACCTGTCCCGGCGAGGCATCGGTTAAGATCGATCCAATTAGAACGGCAATTTCCAATTCATGGTCGACCCGCCCCCATTTTTTCGGAATCAAAATCGGGCGACTTAGAGAACAAAGTGCGGTACTCGGCTTCAAAAAAAGCAAGGGTTCTTCTATCACGGGATTATTCATCTCCTTGATATGCCCAATATAATTGCGTCCGACGCAAACCACTTTACTCACCGGTAAATCCAAGGTACTGCCTTTAATATCTTGGTGCTGATACATTACAACCTCCTTTGCCCGAATTTGTCTATTTTTAACACATTACTCCAAAAGATTGAAGTTTTTTATTGCCCCACCTGCCGGGCAATGCGATCGGCAAACATGCCGATACTGATCGCAAAATAATTGGAGTTATTCCAATTAAGTAAAGTGCGGTAGTTATTCGTGACCAAGAATGCTCTGCCGACCTCTTTATTCGGGCGCACCAGCCATAAATCCGTATTTGACAACTGCTGCCAGCGTTGCATATCGGCGGTGCTGTAATTTTTCAGACGCACCCCCATTGCCTGCCAAGTGGATAACCGGCGTTTTTTATTGTTCTCGACACCGGCAACATCCAGTGACATCGGTTCATCCAATTGCACTTCAACGCCCCATGGCAAGTTTTTATTCCAGCCGACGGTGGATAAATAATTGGCAATCGAAGCAAACACATCGTACTGGTTCTTCCAAATATCTTTGCTGCCGTCACCGTCAGCATCCACGGCATAACGCAAAAACGAGGTCGGCATAAATTGCGACTGCCCCATTGCGCCCGCCCAAGAGCCTTTCATCCGCTCACGGCTAATCACATCTTGTTGCAAAATTTTCAGCGCATTGATGTATTCTTGGCTGAATAGCTTTTCGCGCCGTCCGTCAAATGCCAAGGTTGCCAACACGGATAATACGTCATAATTGCCTTGATAATAACCGAAGCTACTTTCCATGCCCCATAGCGCCATAATGTAATTATTCGGCACTCCGTATTCCTTGCTCGCCTGATTTAACGCCGGCAATTGTTCCCAATAGCGCTTGGCGGCAATATCGACTTTTTGCTGGGTCAGTACCCGATTGAGATAATTGGTCACGCCGTTCGGATTGGGGGCTGCCGGGGTATCACGATTGCGCTGTGCCCGTTCCGCTTGGCTATTATCCAGTTCGACCGCTTTGGCAATATAATTCACGCCTTGCCCTTTCTGTGCAATCGTGCGCGGACTCACCCCTTCCGCTACCGCTCTTTGCTCCAGATAGTTGACGTAATCCTGAAAATTATTCACGCTGCGCGGTTTGCTATACGGTTGTCCATTATAACTGCCGCTTGAACTACAGGCACTCAACAAAAGTGCCAAACAACCGAGGGGAAGTATTTTTTTAAACATCTGCTTTCCTATTTTGTAACTTAAATTGTTCTAACAAATTTTCTTCCTGCCGTGGCATTTGCAAATAAAACCCCTGTTTTTGAATTTGCCGTGATACCGTTTGCTTGTCCGCCAATGCCAACGGTTTTTCACCGTTTAGATTAAATAACATCAATAATTCCTCTTGCCCGAAGCGTTGTAATAACGCCGGCGGCACTGCGGAAAAATCCCCGCGCTTGGCAATGTACAAATACATGCCCGCGTGGCGCCGGCTTTTATAAATGGCAGATAACATATTGGCTGTTCCCCGTGAATTTAAATGAGACATTATACGAAATTTATACTATTATCAGAATATTAAATTCACATAAAATGACAAAGTGCACATGGCAAAAGATATTATCGAATTACACACCGGGCAATTTTCTTCTATTCTGATTACCATCAACAGCTCCAGCTTGGTCGCAATAAAAAAAGCGCTGACGAATAAAGTCAAAAAATCCCCGTTATTTTTCCAGAATGTCCCCGTTATCCTGCAATTTAATGAATTTTTATCAAAAATCGATTTGCTGAAACTCCAGCAATTACTGACCGAAGCCGGCATTAATCTGATCGGGGTGAGTAATTGGCAGAATAATTTGGAAAAAGAATTGGTATTAAGCTATAACTTGCCCGCATTAGGCAAAAGCACCAGTTTGGATGATATTATGCCGCAATTCCGCTATGTGAAACCCAAAATCATTGCGCACTCGGTGGCAAGCGGGCAAACGATTTATGCTAAAAACAGCGATTTAATTATTCATGGCGATGTGGCACAAGGCGCAGAAATTGCGGCGGATGGCAACATTCATATTTACGGCAAACTGCTTGGGCGCGCGATGGCAGGCGTAAATGCCAAGGGCACGGATTTTGCTATTTACACCCAACATCTTGAGGCGGAGTTTATCTCGGTTTGCCAACGTTTTGTATATAAAGAACAAATTCCGATTGATTATCTATTGCAAGCGGCACGGATTGAAGTCAAAGCCAACGCTTTAGCCTATTTTCATATTCGTTAAGCAAAAAAGTGCGGTCGACAAACCGCACTTTGGTGAATTAACGCATTTCCAATTCCACATCGCTAAAGAGTTTCTGAATTGCACTATTGTTGGGCAGTTTCTCCGCTTGTTCAACCATTGAACGGGTGAGATGTTCGGAAAAATAATTAATGAAGTCATACATATAATGGCGTAAAAACGAACCGCGCTTGAATGCGATTTGTGTACTGCTCGGTTTAAACAAATGCGCCCCGTCAATTGCAATCAAGTCGCCGTCCTCTTGGGTGTGCGCCATTGAAGCCATAATACCCACGCCTAGCCCCAAACGGACATAGGTTTTAATCACATCGGCGTCGGTGGCGGTGAAGACGATATTCGGCAAAATACCGCTGCTACTGAAGGCTTGCGACAAATCCGAAGCGCCGGTAAAACCAAAGGTGTAAGTCACTAGCGGATATTTCCCCAACTCTTCAATCGTCAGATTGTTACAACTCGCCAATGGATGATCTTTTGTTACAATCACCGAACGGTTCCAGTTATAACACGGCAGCAACACCACGCCTTCAAACAGGTATTGCGCCTCGGTGGTAATCGCCAAATCGACCTCGCCGGACAACAACGCATCGTAAATCTGGCTCGGTGAACCTTGATGAATTTGCAGGCTGACATCAGGATAACGTTTCAGAAAACGTTCAACCACGCTCGGCAGAACATAACGCGCTTGCGTGTTGGTGGTCGCAATGCGCAACACGCCATGATCAGGGCGGGTGAATTCATCGACAATCGCTTTGATACTCTGCGTTTTCGCCAACAATTCGCGCGCAATCGCGATAATTTTACGCCCTTCGCTGGTGATACTTTTAATATGCTTGCCGTTACGCTCAAAAATTTCCAACCCCAATTCTTGTTCCAATAACCGCACTTGCTTACTGATCCCCGGCTGCGACGTATAAAGCGCTTCGGCGGCATCGGTAATGTTCAGATTTTGATTGGCGATTTCGACAATATAGCGTAATTGTTGAATTTTCATGCTGCAACTTCCTGTTTCTAATAGGCTTAACGTTCGTTACGCTGGCGACGGCTGCTGCTCGGCGTCGAAAAGCGTTTCACCGCTTTACGGATTTTCGCGGTTTTCATGCGGCGGCGTTGCGTGTGCTGTTCGATTTTGCTTTCGGTTTCCGGCGCCAATCCAACCAAATCACGCAGATAATTCACTTCCGGCAACGCCATTTCCTGCCAGCCACCGCGCGGCAGTTGTTTGGATAAGGTGATATTGCCGTAACGAATACGAATCAAACGGCTGACTTGAATTCCTTGCGATTCCCATAAGCGGCGTACTTCGCGATTGCGTCCTTCGGTTAAGGTCACATCAAACCATTGGTTAATCCCCTGCCCGCCGCCGCTTTTAATCATTTTGAATTTCGCCGGACCGTCTTCCAACTGCACGCCTTTACGCAAGCGGAATAACATCGATTCATCCACTTCGCCGAACACGCGCACCGAATATTCGCGTTCGATTTCACGGCTCGGGTGCATTAGGCGGTTTGCCAGTTCGCCGTCGGTGGTGAACAACATCAAGCCGGAGGTATTGATGTCCAAACGACCGACCGCAATCCAACGGCTGCCGTTCAAACGCGGCAAGCGATCAAACACGGTGGCGCGACCTTCCGGATCGTGGCGGGTGCACAATTCCCCTTCCGGTTTATAATACATCAACACCCGACAAACCTGCTTTTGCACGCTGTTTAAATTGATCAACTTCCCGTCGATACGGATTTTCGTATCGGTGCCGAGCTCAATTCGATCGCCCAGTGTCGCCATTTGCCCGTTTACGCTAACACGGTTTTCGGCAATGATGGCTTCGATTTCACGGCGTGAGCCCTGCCCGGCTTGGGCTAAAATTTTTTGTAACTTTTCACCGACGACTTTCGTTTTGGGATTATTGGCTTTGGTTGCTGCTTTTGTCGTGTTAACCGCACTTTGGGCTGCCACCGGCTGTGTTTTTTTCGCAGACCCTTTTTTCTCACTCAACGTGCGGTTGCCCGGCTTGCGTAAGGCGCTATTATTGCCTCGACTGGTTTTTTTATCACTCGCTTGTGTGCCGCCCGCTACATTACTGCGGCTTGAGCTAAATTTTTTTTCTGATTTCATCTATTCCTCGTTGTCACCCTCACGGGTGTCAGATTATGGGGTTATGCAAACGGTGCGACCGAGCCATTGCCGACGCGAATCACTTGCGGTGTGTCATCCGTCAAATCAATCACGGTGGTTGGCTTCTGCCCTAAATAACCGCCGTTAATAATCAAATCGACCTGTTTTTCCAAACGATCGCGAATCTCTTCCGGATCATATTGGGTTTCATCCTCGCCCGGTAAAATCAATGAACAGGATAAAATCGGCTCGCCCAATTCGGACAGCAAACTCAGTGCGATTTTATTGTCCGGCACGCGAATGCCGATGGTTTTACGTTTTGATGTCATCAAACGCCGCGGCACTTCTTTGGTGGCGGTCAGAATAAAAGTGTAATGCCCCGGCGTATTGTTTTTAATCAGACGGTATGCCACATTACTCACCACCGCATAATTCGACAATTCTGATAAATCACTGCACACCAAAGTAAAATTATGCCCTTCCGGCAATTGACGGATCTCGACAATCCGATCCATTGCGTGTTTTTCGCCGATCATACAACCTAATGCATAGCCGGAATCGGTCGGATACACAATCACCCCGCCGCTGCGCAGAATTTCAATCGCTTGCTTAATCAAACGCGGCTGCGGATTATCCGGATGCACGTAAAAAAACTGACTCATTGACTTCTTCTCTATTTGACTAATGACACCCCAATTTACAGGCGGGATTATACGCCATATAACTAAAAATAATAAGCGCTTTTCGGATTTTTGCATATCATGTCGCAAATTGCTATAACCACTGCCGTAACCGCCACTATCGCTTGTTTGTCCGCCAAGTCTATTTCAAAAATACCTTTTAATTAAAACCAACCTTAAAATTGTTGCAGGAAATTAGACTATTACAGCTTATTTGAAACCCCCTAACAGGGCGCTTTAACAAAATATTTCCTAAAAACACATTTATTGCAATGAAAAGCATGGTGCGTATAATGAACCCAATGTAGGATGAAAGTTTCAATCCTATCCAGAGCAATAACGCACAGGGGAAATGTTATGCAAGGAACTCAAGCAAAAGTACAGCCGAAGCAGACGACCGTTCAAGAAAAAATCTTATCGGTTTTCGAACAATCTTTGACGGAAGAACAACGTTTTTTACAAGAAGTGATGACAGGAAAAATCAAACTCACTCCACACGATGAAGTAATGGAAAAACTTGAATTTGTCTTGAAAAATGGACTGCAACGAAAATGAAGCTAGATTACCTTGTGTTTTGGTCAGAGCGAGCCGAGGCTAAACTTCTAGACAAGGCTGATTACATCTACAATGACAGCCAAAACGACAGTATCGCTAATGACTTCTTAGAGATTATGCGTTCTACCGCGGAAAAACTAAGTTTCGTTGCATCTGCTTATGCTGACGGAAAATTCCATATTTATCCCCTAAAATATGGACATGCTGTGAAATTTATTGTCGTTGGCGATGTTGTAATTATTGCGGATTTTCACCCAAAAGGTTCAAACTTGCATTAATAGATTGGCTCCATGATAGCACAAGTTATCACTTTTTTCTTGATTACAAATCTATAGTGAGCCACTAAACAGCCACCCGTGGCAAAATTGGAAAGTTAGAACGGCAAATTACAGACATAAAAAAAGCCGTATAAAATGACTATCTTATTGATTTTATTGCTAACTTGTAATGGTGCCCGAGGGCGGACTTGAACCGCCACGACTCGAAAGTCGAGGGATTTTAAATCCCTTGGATGACATTGCTTATTTTTTGGTATCCAATCAATATTTAACTTTTAGACACAGAATGATCCTTGGCCAAGTTACAAGGATCTACTGGCGTATCATTCTACCCCTTTTATCTTGTATGTAAAGTCTATATCGCACAAGAGCGACTAAAAAAGTTGTTCTAGATCACATTTTTAACCAAAAACTCAATATATTGAACATAAAAAAGATGCGATACTTTCCAAGGCATCACATCTACACCCATTTTTTACAACCGTTCTACACAATCTCTTAGCATATCGACATCATGTTCGATGTACTCTAATGTCGTTTTGATATTTTTATGCCCAAGGAGCTTCTGGGTAACGTATAAATTTTGTTCTGGATTTCGCATTAAGTTCGTTGCAACCGTATGCCTAAACCGATGCGGTGAAATACCAAAATCTGTTCTCTCATAGAGTTTTTTAAATAAATGAGAAAGCTGATTATCATTCATATCCGAACCTCTGCGTTTTGTCGTAAAACAATAACGGTTGATATTAAATAATTGAGCATTCGAGGGTAAGTTAATTTTCTTTGCTTCATTTATGATTTTTTCTAAATGCGGATATAATTTTGCCGAAATAGGGACAATATGCTCATCATGATTTTTACTTGCTTTAGAAGCAAGAAAGATTGTTCTTTTCTGTAGATTAATATCATTCAAGGTCAGCTTTAAAAGCTGGCTACGGCGTATAGCTGTATATCTAAATACCGCGATAATGGAGTTTATAAACCAACTTGGCTGTAGATAAGGTGGTAAATCATGAGAATTTAATAACCGTTCAAGGTTATGCAGTTTATCATCATCTAATATTTTGCGTATTTTTTTACCCTCAGGTATTGTTTTTCCGCAAAACGGATTCACTGTCATAGTAATTAACTCTTTTTTCATGGCAAAATAAAGTAAGGCTTTGCAATGTCGAACATAGTTATTCCAAGTAACCGGCTTTACTCTATGCAATGCTTCATTACGCCACTCAATAATAAAGTCTTCAGTGATTTGGTGTGGGAGAATGTCAGGTGCATATTTTAATAGCTGATTTATCGCTTTTTTATAGCAAGATTCAGTATCCGCTCTTAGCACTTTATAAAAAAAATTTGGCTAACAATTGTTTAAATGTGAGATCATTCATGTGATACCTCTTTTAATTTTAAATATAAATTATCAAAACAAGGTCTATCGCCGAATAACATTCGTAAATCGTCGATAAGATATCCCTTAAGTTCTGTCGTTTTGTGAGGCCCCACGATCTGACAAGTCCAAATATTCAACCCTTCAGGTGATTTTTTCTTATGTATTCCTAATCTTTGGAAGCGTTTTTGAAGCTCCCGCCAAACCTCCTTATCTCCTGTTTCAAATTTTTCTCGAATATATCGTTTAAAAATACCGGGCGATACAATAAAAGCATGTTGCTCAACAATGTGAATAACTGAGTTAGTACGATTGATCGATAATTTCTCAAGGATTATTCCTTGTTTTATCCACTCAACAAAATCTGTTGGATTAATATCAAGTTCTTTAATATCATTCGAACCTATAATGCTTTTATTTTGTTCTATTTCATCAATTACCCCTCTATCTAGTTGGTTATTAGGTTTTTCTGCTGGAAGTTGCTCAATATTATTAAATAAGTTCATTGTAAAATCAATATCATCTAGAACAGCATTTTGAGTTTGAATTTTTGGTTCATTTGGCTCAGCTTCAGTTGTGTCTGACACTTGCGATATAGCAGTTAAGCCTTGTGAATCGCTTTCTATGACTTGAGCTGTTATTATGTTTTGAGCTGGCTCTTTTTCTTGCATTTTAGCTATATCAATTTCAACAATACCATCAAAAACTGTAGGACGTTGCTCAATATTTTCCCAGATAAGGCTTGGTGTAATTTTAAGAAGCGTAAAGGTATTTGCTGGCTTCCAGCCAGCATTAGATTGAATACGACATACCCAAATCGCCGTATTCGCCGGCGTTGCTTCTAAAATACCATGCGCCTGCATTTCATCAAATATTCTTCCATTTTGCATAGGAACACTAATGCCTTGTTGCATAAGATAAGACCGGACTTTATCCGTTACACTTTTACTCATTAGCCAAAGGGCTTCATCGGTAAGCCAGCCGTCTGAACCACCTTGAGGTGAATTTAATTTTAAGTCCTTTTCTAATAAGTGACGTAGTGCAATGATAAATTGTTTCGGAAGAGATTGCTGAGGCTGTTGCTGAACTTTCGTAATATCGCCGCCAAGATAATGTGCAACACTAGCTTGGTCTGCTTTTTGTATAATTTCGCCTAGAATACCGGCTTTATCATAGTGTCCAGACATTAAATAAGCGAGAGATGAGAATGCATCTGGATATTTTGCTAACCAATTGAAGGCAATAGGCGGTATTAATTTTGTTGCAATCATTGTTCCTAATACTGGATGGAGTTTATAATCACGTCCTTTGATATACTTAAAGCGGTAAGATTGCTCCAGTTTATCTAACCACGGATACCAACGCCCATTTTCTGTTTCAATTTCAATATCGACTGCAATTTTGCCAATGTCATGTGTAAGTGCGCCGTAAATAGCTGCAGCAGTCCAAACTTCACTTTGCTTTGCTTGATCTTCTGGTGCAGAATTAAGCGGTAATAAATAATTTTGGCGCAATTTAGCCGCAATACTGATAACTTCTAAGCCGTGGTCGAGCATTCCACCATGGTGTGAATGGTGATGGTTTTCAGATGCGGGAAAAAGTTGCACCAGTTCGGCATAACGTTCAATCGGTATTTTAAATAATTGATTAAACATCTCCTCTGACATAGAGACTTTTTGATAAATAATCGTTAATAATTTTTTCCTCAAAGGGGTGTTTAATAATTCTGCTGCAGATTGTGGTATTAGCCAACCGTCTGAATTATCGCCTAATCGATTATCTTCAATTATATTCTTTTTTTTAATTTTAAATTTAAAAAATCTTGATAGCATATTGAGACCTAATGATTAATCTACGATAGGATTTATAATAACTGACAGCCTTTTCTCGTTATTACCTTTTTCTGATCCTTTTCTTTATTTTGAAAATCCTTTTTCGGGTAAGCCCGTTTCCCTTGGAAACGGTTACCCTTATCTTTCCCCTTTCCTTTTCCCTTTTTTATTTAGGGAGATTGCGACTTTCATATTTTACTTCAATTGAAATATTATTTTCTTTATCATGTTTTGGAATTAAAATAACTATATTTTTTAGATAATCCGTATTATTAAAGGTAATATTACCCTTACGAAATTTATTCATATTACACCATTGTTGCACCGCGTATCTTGCCTCACCTTCTAAAGACCTAGAGTTTTCCTCAGCAAGCATTTGTAGATTCTGAAAAACTTCATTGTTAAGGCCTCTAATATTTATCAATTTTGATTTATTTTCACACATAAATTGCCTCTTTATTTAACTAAAAATTATTCATAAAATAAATTAGTTTCATTGATTTCGTTATTAAGTGGATTATTTATTTCAAACTCCGGACTCTCAATATCCATATCCAACCAACGCCAATAATTACAAATCAGCTCATCATCGCTATATTCTTCCCAAGTACCAGGATAATATGCATCTGCTTCAACATGACAAATATCACCGACTTCAACAGTAATTGCTAAAGTCGGTGATAAGATACACAGAATTGCGATACTTAAGCGCATCTCATTAAAAACCAATACTGATACCGGCACTGCCGCCGACATTTTTTTGACTATCGACGCTACCAGCAAGTGTGACCATAACTTGTTTGTGCGGTAAGGCTTTTAGTCCGATAGCAACGGCAGTTTCTGAGCCGTATGAGCCAATACCCGCACCGATTGTGGCTTTTTTGCCCGGTACACGTTCAATCGCCCCAATTGCCATTGCCGCCGAAATACCGGCACGCGCTTCTTTTCGCACTTGGCGAATATCACGATTGACTTGTGCGATACGCTGATCAGTATGCTGTTGCAGTTGATGAATGCGATAATCCGTGTAAGCATTTGCCTCGGTGACCGAATCTCGCACAATTTGGGCCGTATTGATGTTCGGTTTGAGTTGAAGCATTTCCTGACGCAGTTGTGTGATCAGGGTTTCTTGTGAGTGATAAAGCTGTCCACCGTTGATGGCTTCTTTGCTGTCCGCCGTAATTTCACCCTCTCCCACCTGCTTAATCACCGTTGTACCATGGCTGCCGTCGTTATTTTCTTTACCCAAGGTGATACTGTGTTTTTCATCGCTATCAAAGAATACGGTTTTGGCGGTATTGGCTTCTAATCCTTTCACCTGATTCGATATGGTGTTGATATTTTGGTCGTGTTGCGCGAGATGTTCCCTCTGCTGTTGCAAGGTTTGGGTATGGTTTTGTTGGGTTTGTTGTAACGTAGATACCGTCTTTTGCTGCTGTTGCAGGGTCTCGGTATGGGTATTCAGCGTTGTGGTATGATTTGCCAACTGCACACTATAATCAGCTAGCTGTGTACTATGAGCCACTAACTGTAAATCCTGTTTTTCAACACTACGATCGAGTCCGTCCAAGCGTGTCGTATGCGATGTTAAAAGTGCGGCATTCGAATTTGTTGCATTTTTTAATTTATCGATGTCATCACCATGTTGAACCAACGTGCTTGAATGTGTATTCAGCTGATTTCCATGTGTTTCAAGGCGATTACCATGAGAGATCAAGGTTTCACCCTGCGTTTGTTGGGTCGATTTCAGATTAGTTAAATCACCGGCATACTGAATAATGCGTTCTGAGTGCGTTTTTAAGGTTTCACTGTGTGTTGCCAATTGAGTACTGTGCTCTGCCAAGGTCGTTGTATGAGTGGCTAGTTTGCGATCGTGATGATCTAAGCGGTCATCATGGGTATTCACACGATTATTTAGCTCAGTCAGTTGCGTATTATGGTTGGTGATATGGCTATTGACTGTACCCAGTCCTTGTTGCAGCGCCGCAATATCTTCCCGATTTTTTGTGATCCCCTTCACATTGTCGCTGATTTGAGTCTCTTGCTTACGGAGTGCTTGATTGGTTGTTGCAATATCATTTTCCACCTTTTCAATTTTTGAAGCCTGTGCTGTGAGTGTTTGCTGTTGTTTTTCAAGTGCGGTTGAATGTTTCGTTAAAACTGTGGTGTTGTCCGCAATTTTTTGCTTATTTTCATCAATCGCAGTGGTATGTTGATGAGTTAATGTGGTTAGCGTAGTGAGACTTTGATCTTGCCTATCCAAACGGTTTGTATGCGCAGTGAGTGTTTGTTGTTGTTTTGTCAGCGCAGTTTTATTGGCATTAATATCGGCAGTTTGCTGAGTCACCGTATTATTTAAGCCGGATAGTGCGTTACTGTGCTGCTCCAACTGTTTGTCTTGTGAGGTAAGCTGTTGTTGCTGTTTATTCATCGTCGTTTTATTTTCGGCAATCAATTGTTTATTGTTTTCAATTGATATCGTGTTTTCAGCGAGTTGCTGTGTATGATTGACAAGTGCGGTTTTATTTTCGGTTGCGATTTTTTCTACCCCGTCCAAACGCGTTTGTACGCCGGTGAGTGTTGTGCCCAAGCGATCACTCTCTTCAACCAATGCAAACAACTGGCTGCCGTTCACTGCATCGGTACTGGTGCGGCTCAAGCGCCCGGCCGCGAGGTGGGTTAATGTCCGTTCTTTGTCTTGTGCGCCGATACTGAATGTGCCGAACGGGGTTGCGCCAGCGAAGGCATAAGGTTGGCTGTTGATAGTGTGCGAAACGGTGGCAATCGGTGCAGCTAACGTTGATTGATAGCCTAAAACGACACTTTGTTTCACTGTGCTATTGCCATTATCGGAAAGCATGATTTGTCGTCCAATCACGACATTGTTTTCACTGTTTAATGGTGTTTGATTATGATGTCCGATAACCACATCATATTGACCAGCGACACTATTTTGATTACCGACGGCAATACTGTTTGTGCCAGTGACGGTATTTTTATAGCCAAGTCCTAACGCACGCTCACCAGTTACACGAGTTTCCGTGCCGATAGCAACCGCATCTTGACCGATATTGCGTAAATCATTCAAGCTGAGTGCCAATTCCAGTGCTTTTAATTCAGCTTCCTGCTTAGCGAGCAATGTTTTTGCTGCTTCTGCTTGCGCGGCAATACGACGCTTTTGCTCACCCGGCTCTAAACGTGCCAATTGAGCCTCTAAATTGGTTATTGCTTGTTGTGCAACTTGTTTGGCGCTCACCAGAGCATCATATTTTTTCTGCTCATCCGCCATGATTTTCGTTAAATTAGCTCGAAATTCTTTAATAAATTGACTATTTTTCTGTTGGATATCCGTGATATTCTCTTTTTTCCATGTATCAAAAAATTTTCCCATTTCAGAAGACAGATTTTTTTCTTTTAATGCGGCTTTTAACCTCGCCATTTCCTGTTCTTCACGCAGTTTATGTTGTAGTGCACTTAATCCTTCAGCGGTATTACCCAACGCATCATATTGATTTTGATAGTAGCGGCTCTTAACTAGGGCGGTGAAATAATCAAATTGCTGATTGAGTAACGTTTGAGTCGTCTCTTTTGCACCATCGCTGTCAAAGTAGATATTCTTGGTGGCCAAGAGTGTATTATAAATATTCGTTTTCTGTTCGTCTGTATAATGCAGCCATTCCTCCAGATCTGCTTTCGACAATGAGGCAGTTTGATCTGGATGTTGAAAATTCATGGTATTATTGCTTTTAAACCTATAAGTGTAGATTTGGGTAATATCACCACCACGTATGGTGGGCAAAGATTTGAGTTCGCCACTTAATGCCTGTCTAGCGATTTCTCCCCGTGTTTGCAACGGACTCGTATGATAATAACTGGTCGATGTACCAAGATTAGCACCAATTAATTTGGTGTAGCTTGATATGGCTGTGGCAACATTACCGTTTGCTTGAATATAATTTTTGACATATTGCTCATAGTACGAAATCGGCTCATTAATAATACTTTCATAGCCCTGTTCTGCAGATTGTTTTAATTCTCTTGCCAGTGCAGTAACACCCGCTGTTGTCGAGGCTTTGGTTAAATCAAAACCACTTAGGGTAATTAAATTGTCAGTTCGCGCAGTCACTTCTTGTTTTTTTGCCTCAAATTGAGGGGTATAAGCGGTTAATTCACGCTCTGCGGCGACCAATGCTGGCGTTAAGGTACTATTTAGCTGCTCTTGTCCTGCCGTAATTTTATCTAACGCTCCTTTTACTTCTAAATAGGTGCTGTATTTAGCATTGAAATCCGCTTGCGCATTTCTCACAGATTGCTTTTTATTGCTGATATTTTGTAGCTGAGCCGAGTTATCAGCGAGTTTTTGGGTAATTTCAGCGGCGGTCAAGTTGTCACCTGTCGCCACTGCGCCTCGCCCAATAGCAACACTATTGCGTCCAGTCGCGATAGCAGATTCACCCTCGGCGATACTATGATCGCCCAGCGCGTAGGTATTGGTATTATTGGCTTGTGCGATACCAGTGATACTGATACTGAGTGCCAACGTTAAAAGAGATAGGGGAAATTTAGTAAACATAACATCAGGCTCCTTGGTGAAATTAAGAGCCTTTATTAAAGTTAAGTTATGCTGAAAAAAGAATATTAAATTGTTTTTTGAATTTGAACAAAAAAGCAATAATCGCTTGATTTCGTATAGTAGAAAAATAAAAGTATGATCCACGCACTTACGAGCGTGGATCGGGTTTTATTCAACAGGCTTCCGCCAAGTTGAACGGTGTGTTTAAATGCTGCATCAGATAATGTCCCTATGGGAAGCTATTCCTATAGGACAAAAGGTAAAAGATAGTGGTAAAAATCGGGAATTATTCCCGATAAGGGTAATTCGGCAGATTGCCGATGTTAATTAATTGGTTGGTTTTTGATCGCTTTTAGTTGGCTCGTCCGGTCTTGGAAAGGCATCTGTAATAAAGACAAATGCCGTAAACAGAACGACCGCAAGTGTCAGACCGCCAACCATAATCACTAAGGGCATATTCATTTTATATCTCCGATTCGCGTATTTTTATTCAGGTTATGTGTGAAAAGTATACCACATAACCAAATAATCATACTGCACGTAAACAGAAAAAATGAATCCTTCGCAGATAGTTCGTCATTAGGGAGAACTAAGCCAGCCACGCTAATTGCAGCCATGGTTGAGCCTACCTTCCTAAAATCTTCTGAAACCGCTTCAAAGGCTTTTGTGCTTAATCTGAAATGACAGATTTTTTGGGTTAATGTTGAAATTTTTCGTTTCATCATTCACCGCACTTTAACGATCTAATATCCAGCAATCCGCTTTATGCGGATGCCGAATATAGTGAAAAACCAAAAAATACCGATTATTTTCTGATACATCATAAACAAATAAATTCGGTGTTTTATTCCGATTTAACTGCGCTTGCCAGTGAAGCGTTGCCGCCACTAACAATGCAGATAAATATTCGGAATGTCTGTTTTTTGGCAGACCTTTACGTTGAAAAGTTGCCAATAGTTCGCTATGAGCGCGATGACCTAGTGTTAATTGCATCAGTTTCTCCTTAAGCTGTACGGAGAAACCGATTCCTATACGGAAAGGTTTTCCGTACAGGCTACTGTGGCTATGTCATTAACTCAATAATACCGCAGTTGCGATACTACCTAGTAATAATGTACCAACACTCGAAATCACAAGATAAATTGTGTATTTCCGTTTTAACAGCGCAGTTTGTTGGGCTAAACGTTGTTGGTATTCAACTTGCTTATTTAGCAAAACCGATTGTTCAACACCACTTTTCACCGAGCGATAAGCCTGTGTTGTCGTGTTTTTGGCTTTCAGAAACAAGCGTCCAAGATTTTCACCCAATTTATGAAAATTGGACTGCGTTTGCTCTTCAACGAACAGATCATCTTCATCGAAGAAGTCATCATTCGTCATGCTTTTATGAGTCGGGTGAGTCATAACATGCTCCTTAATTAATAATAACCAAGGAAACTCACCCGCCGGGTTCGTTTCCCCGGTCGGGATAAATGTCGATAAACGACATTTGGGTTTGAAGTAAACACTCATAAGTTAAAAACTTACTGCCTGTTTCAGAGTGCGCTAGGCATTTGGGATGGTCATTTTCTCTACGAGAACTGCACGTTTCAGACCGGGTGCTTGGGCTTAAGTGCTATCAACGATAGCGGCTTACTTTGAAACTGTTAAAATTATGGACGTTTAATTTAACGGTTGTCAATAACAAATTTATCTTTTTTTCTAAAAAATACGTCAGATCAAAAAATTGTTTTAATTTGAAATATAATTTTTGATTAACCTTCATTACACATTTTCTTACGATAGCCTCACCCATGCTCTCTTTAAGGATTTATGATGAAGTTTCCACACCATTTCCTTTTGCTGTGTTTAATCAGTGCTAGTGTTTGCGCGGATGATAACCGGTCTAATCTACCATCCACGGATGTCACGATGACCGTTTACACTACACAGCAATATGCGATTCAGTCTCCAGAATTGGCGGCACAGATTTATTATTTAGATATGGTCGATAAACTAGAAGACCAATTTTCTGAGCAATTCCAATTAAGCAATCAACCAGAGATGGCAGAAAAACAAGCAAAAGCCTTGCTGTCTTCGCCAGAATGGATACAGCACGAAACCGCACTTAAACAGGCTTATGAGGGCATTTCACAGGCATGGCAACACGGTATTATGAAAGTGCCGGCAATTTTATTCTCCTCAAATTCAGCGCCTCAAGATAACCAAGTGATGTATGGCATCACTGATCTACAGCGCGCGATTGAAATCTACTATGAATGAGGAATAGCATGAAAAAACTGCCCCATTATTTATTAACAATAGGCCTGTCCCTTTCAGGCATCACTTTCTCTGATGAAACGGCTGCCGCGAGTATTAATACCGCCCAGATCATGGCATCAAGCGCCTCAACAAGTTGCATGGAGTACCAAACTGTCGGTATTTGTTATTGGCTTTACTGTTCCTACACGGGTTGCCGTGTTCGTACATCGGTTAAAGTGCGCCATTTTTTACCAGAGCAAGTTGTTTCTGCGTATAACCACGGCGGACAAAATCCTTGGAAAGAAATCAAAAGTCTCGGCAAAGGCATCGATGGCGGTGATTATCAAGACAAACCTCATACCAAACAGTATTCACAACTCACGTTTAAAAACGTTGATGTTATCGGACATCCTCTCGGGGCAATCACACAGCTGCTCAGTAAAACGGGTTATTACTGTAAAAGCCAAAGTTTCTCGTTTAAACCGCACTTTTTAAGTGGACTTGATGTGCTTGCTTGGCGCGCCGGCATACCCGAATCCTTCTATCCGGAAGCGATAACACCGGGCATGCGTGAGATTGGTGGTTTAGACGATATGTGGGGAAATATTTACCCACGCGCCGGCAATGTTACCCAAGTTCATCCTTATAAAGCTGCAGCAGTTACGGCACAACGTGCCGCCGATATTATCTCCCGTAGTGGGCAGTTGCATATTTATATTCCAGCCGCGCAAAAAGCACAACAAGAAAACGGTTGGTGGCCGCCGCCCCCCGTGAAAGAAGGTGATGAACGCAGCCATAAATGGCAGATGCTCACACCGAAAATGGAAAAGTCTTGTGCCATCTTTCCTGATCGCAATGCGACGGATGCATACGCAGACAAGCATTCGGTTGAGCAAGATTATGCCTGGGCGCTGTGGCGACCTTACTCTTGCTGTAAGCGGCGCGGGCAGAAATTTTTATTTAGTACCGATTTTCGATAGCTGAAAGGATCATATTATGACTATTCGACACAACAAACCCATACTGTATTTTTCAATATCTGCAGTCATGGTAACGCTCTTCTGTTTTTCAGAAAATAGCTTTGCCAATTCCTATAGTACACAACAAGCTGGATCAGTTTTATCTGATAAGGTTTACTACCAAATCGGCGGCGGCTCGGCTGTGATGACCCCGCCATCACGTAAACGCCCACATGAATTATCAATTGGGCTCGGCTGGAATGCAAATCTAATGTGTGGTAATTTTGATATTAAAACCACCGTTAGAAATCAATTAAATGGCATCACTGAGGGTTTCAAGGACTTGATGGGCAATGTTGTTCAGTCGGCAACCGGCGCAGTTGCCAGCCTACCGGCAATGGTCATACAGCGCGCCAATCCACAGCTTTATGATTTGCTCACCAACGGCGTGCTACAAGGACGTTTAGATTTTGATGCCGCTAAAACCAGTTGTGAAGAACTTGCCAACAAAGCCGCCGATTATTTGGGCGATTCTGGTTGGGGAATGATGGCAAAAACACAAAATTATCAACGTGTCGCTGAAACGCAAAAAGATGCAATACAAGCCAAAAAACAAGCTGAAAAAGATGATGGATCAAAGGGAGTAAAATGGGTGGGTGGTAAGCAAAAAGGTGGTAAAGGGCAACAACCACTAAAAATGCTAGAAGATGCCGCAAAAGCCGGCTTTAATGTCGCTAATGGCTTAGCCGTAACTAATCAAGCCGCCGTGACACCACAACAATGTGACGGTATGTTGTGTACGACCTGGAAAACCCCACAAGAAGCTGCCGACTGGGCAACGCGTGTCTTGGGTGATGTACATAAAACCACCTGCAATGAATGTGGTGAACAAAAATCCAAAGCTGGTACAGGGCTTGCGCCTATCATTGAAGAAGAAAATATCAAAACACTCGTTATTTTAGAAGAAACACTGAATGCCGTGAACCCCATACCATCACAACTCCAACAAATCGGTTCAACTGCGATTCAAATCACACGTGGATTAGTCGAGGCGCTCAAAGATGATTCGGATGTCGTTGTGCTTTCAAGTCGGCTTGCAAGTGAAATCGCGATTTCAAAAACCTTAGAAAAAGCCCTGTTAGCACGGCGTACAATCCTTGCTGGTATGCGCGAACCGAATATTGCTGCCAATGAAATTGCACAAAAAGAGCTTGAAAAAAATCTCTTAATGTTAGATAGGGAAATCGAGCAAACCAAAATGGAAATGGAACTACAACGCTCAATTGCCGGCAACACCGCAATGGCGATTTTGGAAAAACGTATTCATGAGCAGCAAAAAGCCTTAGAAAGTAATGTATCAGACGATACCGATAAACGTATGCGGGCATTGAGTGGAAATATCGAAGATGCTAAAGCGGATAATAGTAACGGTGGCAAAATCAATATCAAATCCCATTATATTCGCTTGAATATTCCGACTTCAACTGGTGGCTTAGGCAGTATCAACGGCGCATATAGCGGCTCTCGTGGTGGGAATGGCGGCATCGTCAGCGGTCGGGGATTACAAGCCTATGAAACTAATAATGCTTATGCCGATGGGCGAGCCACGATTTATAAAACGGCGGATGGCAAGCTGATTCGGCGCGAAGGCGGTACACTGGCTTGGCGAAATAACAACCCGGGCAATATTCGTGCCGGTGAATTTGCACAACGTTACGGCGCAATTGGTGTCGGTCCAAGCGGTTTTGCTATTTTCCCTGATGCTGAAACCGGTGAAAGAGCTATTCATGCATTGTTAAAAACAAGGGATTATAATAACCAAACAATCGCCGGTGCAATTGAACGCTACGCACCACGTAATGAAAATAATACCGACCTGTATATAAGCATGGTAACATCAACGACCGGACTTGACAAAAATACACCAATGAGTTCATTATCAGATGAGCAGCGTCGCCATATCGTTAATGCCATTCGTACGAAAGAAGGTTGGAAAGAAGGTTCATCAAAAGAGCACACCCCATCAGGTTAATTAAGTAAGGAGAATATATGAAAAAAATCACCGTTGTATTCGCGACGCTTTTATGTGGATTTAGTGTATTTTCGCTAGCTGATAATCCAACGCAAGTTAATTACAGCACGCCACTCACTTTACAAGGCAACATCAAAAAAGAGAACGGTTATCCGATGCTACATCTCGCTGCACCGGGTATTAATCTCCGAGGTGGCGAAGAGTCGTTTTATCCCAACATCGATGGCGTGAGAAAACTGCAAATCGTCTGGTCTGGTAAAAAGCTGCCGGTTGGTTGTGTTTTTGCTGAGGGAACATTATTCGGGGCTGAAACCGCACACCATAAAACCGATGTGTTAATTGAGCTAAAGACGTATAAACCTTGCCCATAAAACAAACAAAGCGCACAGTCGTGCGCTTTTACACAGTTTGTATTCCTCTCGCTTTGTGATACATTGATCGACCTTTAATAAAATTCTTGCTTTTCCAGTTCAATTTATAATATATCATGATTCAGAATGACTTAGATTTGCCAGTTGATGATTACTTGATTAAGTATACTAACCCTAATGAGCAAATATGCTTAATTGGCTATTTTCCTGCTACAAATCATATTTTAGTTGAGGGAGAAATCTGGTTGTCTAGAGGAGCACATCTGCATAAATACGGTTTGGATCACATATGGCAAGGCAGACGTACTGCCTTAATACGATTAAAAATTGTAACAGTGAGAGAAGTTATTAATCATCTAATTTCAATTTTAAATCGACGAACACCAATTTACCCAGAAATCAAAGATACTAAAACAGCAGTTGTCAAAACAACTAGTGGAGCTGTAATCATTGAAAAAATTGAAGATGGGAATGAGCATTCTTTTTATAGCGCAGTAACATTACTCACAGCAACACGTGCTGCGCCGCTAAATGTACAAGGGCGTTGGGGCAATAAACCGCTTAACCACATTAAAAAAGATTGTCAAAAAATTTGAATGATTTTATAATATACACACTGCAAGAGCTATAGTTAATCTGGAAGCGATGAATAGGCAGATTAGCTACATGGCAGGGAGTTACTCGCTTAACTCTGTGATTTAGTGATCTGGGTAGCCAGATCCAACATAGGGCAAATATCTGTAGTTTCTGCAGATCCTATGGTAAAACCGCCTCGGCTATTTCACCAATTAAGGCTATATTGATAGGCCCTGTTTACACAGGGCTTTTTCATATCTGCAAATCAACAGTTTTTTATCATATTAAGTATCGTTATATACCGTCGCAAAAATACTATTTTCTCAGGCTTACGAAAATACCCATAAACAACGCCTATTTATTACCATCGCAGTACTCTGAAAAATGCTAGTAAACTAAACCATTTTGCAATACATCTATTGATTAAATTCATTGATAAAAATAAATCTGATAACTTGTTCTTGTTGTAGGCAAAGTATATATTGGACGTGCTTAGTTACAAATTCACTTTGATATTAAGAACTTATTACTAATTGACTGGAGCTTGTTATGAAATCACTTGCAAAACTTAGTCTTATCCTTTGTACTTCTCTCTTCATTACCGCCTGTGACGACGATAAAACTGTTACATTGGAAAAACCTGCGGTACTCTTTAATTTAGCGCCAGCCCAAGTTGAAAGGAGCTTTTATTACTGGGACAGCAAAACGGTAGAACAGCTCAAAAGTTTGTCAAAATCCTATCAGCAGTTGGGACAATTAGCGATCAGCTATGACATGGTTGCAAATGAAAAACTGCCAAAATTTCCCGATTTTTCCGGTTTTGATTCGGCTTCCTTGTCTGATTTAAAAAGCAAATACCAGCAAGTCTTATTTGAAGCCACTGAGCTCAAAGAAGAGGTTGAACTCAAGATTGAAATGGATCAGGAGTTGCTAAAAAAGCAAGTTGATTTGGCAAAAGACCGGCACTCTGCACAAAGTGCCTTATTCTCACAGTACCTTGAAAAATTAACGCCACTGCGTCAGAAAAAGGCAGATATTGAAGCACAGCGTGATGCCAGTGATAAAACAATCAATGAGCTACTGAATAGCTCAGTGGCAGCAATTAATAAAATTATTGTTGATGAAGGGATTCCAATCGATATTTTGAAACCTAATGCACTATCCCATTTTCGTTATCAAGCCAATAAACCGTGTAAAGCGGAAGGCATGAGTATCGACGGCTCATATACCGAGATTATGCTCCATCATCAAAATATTTGTTTTATGACTTCTTTCAGAATGGACTCGCAATATTCCCCTGTTTTTGTCAAAAATACCGACCTTCCCTCTCTGTTGTCAGCAAATTTCCTCGGCATTATTCAAGAACAAATTGCGCAAGGAAAGGTAGATGTCGAGCAATTTAAAAATACTGGCTATCGATATGAATTATCTGCTCTCAATAAGCAAATTCATGATGAAGAAATCATTGCACGCAATAAGAATAACGGTGTGAATGAAAATCACCTTTCCTATCAAGTCGAGCAAGCAGAACGCAATTATTTCGATCTTGTCATGCAGTTGGATCGCTATAAGACAGAGCGTGATGCTTATTTAGAGCGCGAATTTAATATTAAATTCCGCAATATGCTTTCTTTAGAATTGTTATATAGCGAAATGGCGGTATTTTATGGTGATGTTATCGACCGCATTTCCCAGCAAAAATCTGCTCCCTCGCAGGCTGCCTATCAAAAAATCAGTGTCGATGTCAAAAAAGCGCAACCTTATGTGTTGATTGAAGATAAAGTCACAAATTACACACAATATTTCTTTGTGAATACAGCCAACTTGATGAAACACAAAAAATATGCTGATAAAGACACCATCTTGCTTGATGATTTACAACAAGATCGAATTGTGACAATAAACCACGTCAAATCCAAACCAGAAACATTGCCAGTAGATATCATTTATACGCTCTCGCAAATTGATTAAAACCTTGATCAAAATGCTGTCGAGAAAACGTGAAAACAGCGGTCGCACATCAAGATAATTCACGTTTTCTCGCTTCAATTTAGCCACAAAAATACTGTTTCCCCTCACTTTTTTAGCTTGTTTTTTATGCAGGTAAAGTATATATTGAGGACTATCTAAACAATAATTGGGGGGCTGTTATGAAAAAGAATATCGGTTATCGCTTAGGCAGACTGTATCGCAAATTCATGCGCTGGCAGCACCCAACTGCGTTGAAATGGCTGTATGTCATCGCCGTGACCGCACTTGTCTGTTATTTTCTGAGTGTGTTTGTACTGATTGCTGGCGTTATCGCTGCGTTCTGGCTTTCGAATACGAAACCATCTGATTTTTCATTGTTAAAAATTTATAGTCATAGTGGATATACTCCTGACTGGGGAACTGGTTATTATAAAAATGGCGAGATAAATTGGGATGATCCTATTTGGTATGATGACAATGAAGTTTAAGTAATTAATAAGCCGTTTGATATATATTTATCAAACGGCTTTTTTAATTATTTGTTATCTGACATAGCCTCTTTAGTTATACTTACTGAAGTACTAGCTCCTTTCCCACCATTCTCTCTAGCTGCTGAAGTTCCTTCTTTAACTATATTATTGAGGGCTGCTCCAGTATGAATCCCTGCCCACCCCATAGCACCCAACCAGAATGCCGGAAGTGCCAAGAACATCGAGCCCATCACAAAATTGACGACCATATCATCGCTGGTGTTTTGTATGCCTGCCCAGTTCCAGTTTGAATGGGTATCGCTGCTGTAAAGTGCTTCCAACAGCCACGTATCCAGCCAACGTGCCAGCTCCCACCAAAATGACAGGAAAAATAAGCCAAATTGAATAAAGGTCATGGTCATAATTACCTTGATGTCGTAGGCACTGAACAATGTCACTAAGGGAATACAGATCACCAATGCCATAATCAAGAAGCCTTGAACCATCGGCAATGCCTGTCGCATTGCGTCAAATGCCGGAAATGCTGCGGTTGCACCAGCGGTCATGCCGACAAATGATGCAACACGGCTGAAGGCATTAGACAAGCTAAAATCCACGCTTCCACCGTAGCCGGAATAAGCATTACCAGTCGAGACTTCGATATTTTCAGGGCGCACCAGGCTGCGGATAATATTGTCCTCGTAGTCTTTTTGACCAGAGAATAATTTATTGATACTGCCTAGCACACCTGGCTTAAACTCCGCCAATAGCCGTGATTTTAAACCAGCTTTATCATCTGCCCACCACTGTTTACAGGTCGGAAATCCTCCGTCACCGGTGTTTGGTAACCCGGCATCTCGCGTTGCGTTATACGCCCATTGCTTTCGCGGTGCATGAGAACGGTAGCTGTCATACAGCCCCTCGGAATTGAGCAACAGGCTAGAGCCGATCCAATCCACATCGTTGGCTTGCACTTCGTTTAGCTCAATTTGCTGCCGTTTGATTTTGGTTCGTGCCGGCACAAAACACTGTTCGACAAAATCACGCACTTCTTGCAATAGCACCGGACTGCTGATTTTCGTGTGCTGCACATCAAATCGGATTTGGCGTAGATCCGGTTTACACGGAATACTCGCAACCGCAGCCTGTGTCACCGCTTTGTTTAAGGTGTGGGTAAATCCCCACCAAATCGGCACAGAAGCACTCTTACCGCCCATTTCGGTTTGCACATTAGAAAACTGGGTATTCGATGTATCCACAATGGTATAACCGCATTGCTTCGAGCGTTCGACATCCATTTTGATGTTATGAATAGTAATTTTCAACATCGGGACACAGGTAAAGAAAATCACCACAAGGCTCACATAAAAGGCGTGCTCTAGCCGCGCTAACAACAGTTTCCCTTTATTACCCTCATCATCGCCCTCTTCACGCACTTTCAACCACAATCGGACCAAGTGAGCAAGAAACGGCGTCGCGAATAAGCCTGTTTCGGTAAACACATGCCATAAGGCATTGTTGATAATCCAGCTTAGCAACGTCAGGAAATACTCAAAATAACTGTTCACATACATATTCATAGTATTTCTCCTATGCTGTGAGTTGTAAGATATTCGCAAGCTCCGCAACCACAATGAGCGCAATCGCCCAACGAATGATCGGCATCACATTAATATTTTTCTGATGACGGTGAATCTCATAGATGATCCAAGCTATCGTCGAATAAAGAATGAGGCGAAGTCCGAGCCAAAAATACCACGTGGATTTTAGCCATTCATTAATGCCGGCAACTTGGGGTAAATAGTTCATTGCCAACCAGGCCAATAACATCACAGCTAACAAGATCAGCAATAACTTAGAACAAAACAGCATAGTAAAAAGTATCTTGCGTGATTTTCGTACAGATTGCGTATCCACTTTAATGTCCACTTTCATTCGTTTTCTCCACATTATTATGTACAGGAATTGGGGATAACTGCGCTGACATCGGTAGTCCCAAGGATCGCCGCAAATACTCAGCAAACCAAAAGCTATCGATGTAATCCACCATGTCCATATACAATCGATACTGCCGTTTAGCGGTCGGCATTCGTGGCCAAGCAATGCGCCCCGTGATGTTTAAAGTGAGGTTAAACTGGCTTTTATCGCCCTGAATGCGGATCATCAAATAGCGTTCATCCATGATGCGGTACGGTTTCAGCATAAAGGTGCGTGCAACCCCAATCACGGCTTGTACATAGCTCAACAGTTCGATGTAGTGAGATTGGTATTGCGGATTGATCGCAATTGCCTGCTGCGGTGTGGTAATGCCGGAATCAAATAACCGCACTTCGTGGCGTGATATGTCACAACTATTCTGTTTGCTAGCTGCTTTTCTTGCTGTTCGATTTGGCGTTTTTACGCCGCTTGTTTTAGACATGGCTCAATCCCCCTCCCTTCATCAATGCGAGCAGCAACGTGCATTGCCGCTTCTAATTCTGAGATATTGAACTTTTTCATCAATGTCATCCGCTCGGCTTTTTCCTCTGGCTCGGTCATTGCCAGCGCAAGATACAAACTCGGCGGCACAACGCGGAACAGTGCTTCCAGCTTATCGGATAACACGACACCCTCGGTGTAATTGCGATCTTTCTTCGCCGAACGGATCAGCGTTTTCTGCTCTTCGGTTAATGGTTTGAAGCGACAGATTTCACTGATTTCATAATCATCGACACCGCAAAGTAGTTCCCACCATTCGAGCATATTGATTAATTTCACCGCGTCTTTCGGGAAGTCTTTCATGTTTTGGGTCGCCAGCCATAGCCAAATGCCAAGTTTCCGCCACATTTTCGACCCCTTGGTTAAAAATCGGGCTAGCAAGGCATTGACGGTGATAATGTGTGCTTCGTCGGTAATATTGACGATCGGTCTGCCAGAATACTGGTATTTTTCACCAAGGCTATTGATGTGATTGATTAAGGAAATATAGGCAATTGCAAGTTGCGATTCATAGCCCTCTCGAGCAAAGGTGGCTAAATCAACCAAGGTAATATCTGCATCGGGCCAGGCTTCACCCTCACTATTAAACAGCTCCGCTTCAAAGCTGCCTGGCTGACAGAACATACCCAGTGACTCTCCCATTTCATAGGCACGCTCACGGCTTTTTTCCGGCAACGATTCATCGTGGCTCATTGTATAAAACGCATCACGCACGTCTTGGGTTAGAGTTTGCCGTTTTTCTTGATAGGTTTTCTCTGCTGCCAAAATAATGGCTTTGCGGATCATGGCTTTATCGGGGCGCGATAACCGCTCGTCTTCTTTAGCCTCACCACCAGTGATCATCAAACGTGCAGTGATTTCCATTTCACCTAAAATATCACGCTGATCGTCGCCTTCTTGTTCGGCTTCTTCGGTTTGCTCTTCTCGTTCTTCCTCCTCGACCGCACTTTCAGATAAACGACGTTTAACTTTTGGATCATTCATTAAGCGGTGACAATCGGCAAAGAGCGATAAGGTGACACCGCTACCTGGTTTTAACGTCACTTTATTGACCGTTAAGCCCAAGGTTGAGGCATATTCCGCCATTAACCCAAATGAGTTCCCCGCCTCGATCACAAATAAACGTGGGCGATGTACCGCCATCAACTGCGCAATTTTACCGTTGAGTGTCGCCGATTTTCCGGCCCCTGTCGGGCCTAAAATCAGGGTGTGTGCATTTTTGGTTCTGTCGAGTTTACTCAATGGATCGAAATCCAGTGGCGCGCCGCCACGGTTAAAATATGAGATGCCAGGGTGTCCTGTACCAGTGGAGCGACCAAATACCGGAATGAGGTTGGCGATATGCTGCACAAAATTGAATTTGGTGTAGAGGTGGTTGCGATCATCTTGCGGATTAAATGACATCGGTAACCAGCGCAGATAGCTGTTTAATGGCGCAACCTCATTGCCTTCCGCAACCGGCACTAAGCCTGAACTGAGCAATGCCGAACGTAAACGACGGCTCTTTGCTCGTAAGTCACGCTCATCTTCGCCCTTAACATAAAACGCCAAGGCACTGTGGTACATTTTGTGTTTTTCTTTTAGGAATACTTGAACCCTGTCACAATCTTGTTTGGCATAGACTGAATCGACATTATCTCCCTTGGCTTTCGATGAAATCGTAGCGAGATGTCGCTCTAATAAATCTTGTGGATAAACCACCATGGTTGAAGACATCACCGTGCCTTCCGGCAGTAAATCGAATAATGCATTGAAATTGTCGCCACGCTTAATTTCACCGGTGATAAGCCCCACTGGTGGCGCACGCCGAATGCTATCAACCACAACCACTTCATGCGGCTTTTCATCAAATAGCCAATATTCCCCTTTCGTTTGCGGCGACTTGACCAACAAGGTTTCGGAAAAATCCTCCCAAATCATTAAATCGTTCGGATCGGTGGGTTGCTCTGGATAGCTACACTGCTGATAAAAATGTTCGGCGGATTCGAACATATCCGGCGCGGGATTAAACCAACGCAGTAGCCATTCGTGGATTTGTTTACCCGTTTGTCGCTCAATGTGCAAACCCGCACTTTGTAACGAATTCACAATCCGTTCACAGGCATTATTCAACGCCTCTAACGGCGATAGCGTTTCATTGGCTTTCGCAGAAACATAGCGATACACCACCATGCGCGTGCGACGAATTTGTCCGCGCCACGGGGTATTTGTCACCATTTTATCGACAAATAAGCCACCGGGCTTTGAAATATCATTCAAATGCTTTTCCATCAAATTCAGCCAAGCATCGCTAAATGCCGTTCCTTTGGCATTCGGCTGAATATAGTGTTCCAATACATCACGATAAGACGCTGCCATCTCATCATCTTGGCAGAAAAACTGCACCACCCAAGGGTTATTATCGAGTTCATCAAACGCGTCTTGTAGCGCATCTTTGACCTGTGTCCGAATTGATTCGAGATATTCAGCCGAGCGTCCTTCTGTGCCAATCGGCTTAATTTCAAACACCGCACCCAGTGAGCGTCCGTCTTCCAGTAACATCACCTGTTGATCATCAATAAACTCCACCCACGGTAAGCGAGAAACGAATGATGATTCTTGTTTTTGTGTTTGCTGATAGGTTTTCATCAGGTAGTCATCGCGTTTGACAAAGTTAATCTTCTGTGCGGTTGTGTCACTTGACTGCATGTCATTCAGAGATGAATCAGTTGTATTGCTGCTGTTTTCATCCTCATTATGCCCAGCGAGTATTGGCGGCGGTATCGTATCTTTCTTGGATTTAAATGGATTTAAGCGCATCAGATAGTCCTTTTTTACTAATAATCACGCGTTCTTTCACCTGGCTGTGCGTATTGCACACGCCCATAAAAGGGAATTACCGTTGAGTAACCAGGAATGGGAATCGGCTCGCCCGTGGGCGATAAATGCGGATAAACGTACATCACTAAATCCGGATTCGGCAGTCGAGGGAAAAGTGCGGTTGCTTCGTTCTCTGCCGTGCGTGTATAACTTTGCTGCTCACTGGAACGAACGGCTTGCGGTGCAATATCACGTGTTAAATCAGCTCGCGATTGAATTAATGTGCCGCTACCGCTGTTTTTCTGCCAGAGTTCCAGCATTGAGCTGTCACCTGGCGGAAGCAATTCATTTTGCGAAGTAGAACACCCACTAAGCATTACACCAAGCGCGACTATCATGATAACTTTTTTCATTTAAACTCTCCTTAAATCCCATTCCTATTAATCCATAGCACCTTGCGTTTGATAGGTTGCATATTTAACCTTGCGACCATCCGGCTCGTAGTCAATCGCTAACTCTTGAGTGATATGCACCGCGACTGTTTGCCCCGGCGGAACATAAATCGCATCAAAGGTCTGACCGTATCGCTGACGTACCCAGTCAGTCGTTTCTGCTAATCCTGCCCCCAACGCTTGTCCTGCTAAATATTTTCCTTGGTCGCCAGTGACTGCACCAACCACGGAATCGCCATTAACGACCGTTGTGGTTTGGCTCTGTGACCACGCCTGTGCCGCCGCTGATGCGCCTCCAAGTAGGAAACTGGTTGCTAAAAACTCCGGCGCATTGGTTTTGCGCGCGCCGGCAATACACGGAATACCATGTGGATCAGACAGCCAGCCAATACTGCTTTCACTACTGTTTTTACTGCCGTTATTGCCGCTCCGGCGATCGTTTGGCAAAGTGCGGACTCGTCCATCATTAAATACCAAAGTCATGCTATTTACCGTGCCGCGTACGCAGGATAACGTCCAGTCGCCGGTAGCTGTTCCGGAGATAATCGCGCCTTCCACTTCGGGTAAATCAATCCCGTTTGCGGTTAAATTTTCTCGCCCAATCAAAATTTTGAACGGATATGGATCGTTTACGACCCCGTTTAACGGCACGCGTCCCAATAGTGCGGTCATTGAAATTGAGCCAACTAAGGTTGAATTTTCCGGTAAGGTATAAACTGGAATAGCTTCTGCTTCACGTGTACTTTTTCCAGTGAAATCTTCGTGCGCTTTTCCGATGGTGGAATCATCTAAGGCTGAAAAAGGATTGGGAAAACGTACGCTATCGGCTTTTTGTCCGCTACTAATCGGGTTACCTTTATGATCGACTTCCTGCATATCTGACGGCATCACCCAGCGCATACCGGAATTAGGACTGGAATTAGAATTAGGTAAACTTTCCCCCTCCAACCCCAAACCAATCGGCATATCACTGCCTTGTTTTGCCGTCGCTATAGTTGATGAAGGTGACTCAACCAAATTGGATAGTTCTGCAATACGGCGTTCTAATTCACTGACTAAACTGTCAGTTCGGTGTTGAAAGGCATTTTCAAACTCGACCGACATATTTTGCCGCTCGCGAGAAATCACCTCTGCAACTTTGGAATCAACATCGGTCGCTTGCCGTTGTAATTCTTTGTTTCGACGTGCTAAATCAGCATTCTGGGTTTTAATCTCAGCAATATCCTGCCGTGTCGCTTTCACTGTACCGATAAGTGTTCTGACAGTATCGTGCGGCGTATCACCATCAATACCGAGTGCGCGTAGCTCTTCCGGTTTTAAATCGTTGATGGTGTAATTTTCAACCGAACTTTCATTCGACTGGGATGATTTTGTGAAGGCTTTAATCCCAATAATGGCAGCCACAGCGAGTACCCCTGGGACTAGAATTTTTAACATGCCGTTTTGTTTCAGTTTCATATTTCACTCCCAAGGCTTGCTATTCAATGACTTGCTGTGTTGTATTCACCGTGGTTTTTATCATCTTTTTCACGGTTTTTTTCACTGGTTTTGCCTTATTTTGTTGATTAGCCGCTGGAATGACGGCCTTATCGGCACTGCCTACGGTGATTAAATACAACGTTGTCGTATCTTCCGATGTGCCGTTAATCCCAAGCCACTGATGTTGAAAGGTTGCTGCATAGAAACGTCCTTGCAAATCGCGTGGATCAAGCGTAATACGAGTGGCAGAACGGTTTTTTAAACGAATAGCGGTCACTACATATTCCCCTAGCTGCCAACTTTCTAACGGCGTTGCAGTAATTGGAGCAGCCGGCAATAAGGTCGTGAGCATTTTCGGCAAGCGTGTTGCAACGCGACGAACGCCTTCTAACGGTTCAACCGTTCTTAACGGCGCGTAAAGGGATTGTGCGGCATAGCGCGTCAATGCTGCCGGAATCGGTAAACTTGGTTTAGGATTAATCGAAGCAGAAGCTGATGATAGGGATTCCCTTTCCACATCTACAGAGGGCATTTTCACCGCGCGATTACTTTCAACAGCGACATCGTAAAGAATACGAATTGGCTCTTGTGTACTGCGTGCCTCTACATTCGACGTTGTAGCTTGGCTTTGCACATCGAGTAGAATAATTTCGCCAGTTGCCATATCTTGCAACTGCAACCGTGTTTTCTCAAACGGTTGCGTCGGTTTTAAATAGAGTGCGCCGCCGGCATTTTGAATTCGCAGTTTATTATCTAAAATAGGTGGGTATCCGACTTTCACATTGCGATCAACGAAAATAATCCGCTCGTTATCAACGGATAAACTGATCGGAATCGGTGTGCGTTGCCACTTCACCAACACTTCTGCTTGCGCAAAGAAAACGGTGAACAGGCCTAATATACCGAATAAAAATTGTTGTTTCATTTTCATGTGATAACCTCTACATTTACTTTGTCAGTTCTTCGGTGGCACGCTCTAATCGTTTCGGCGTTTCCGAATAACAATTTAATGCCAGTCCCCATGGATTAGCCTCCAAATCCACGTCATATCTGACGACGTGCAATGGATAGCGCACGAGTGAACGTTTAACCGCTTCGTCGCCATAATATTCATCAGTACTGAGATCGAGGTTTACAATCCAATCATCCTGACTGAGTACTTGTACGCGATCTTGCGAAAAACCACGTCCAGGAATTTCATACACTCCGCGCACCCGTTTAGTCAGCTCACCGTAGCTGTCACGCTCTTTATAATCACGCTCCAAATAGTCTTGGCAGCTTGGTGTGAGATAAGCACGCAATGCTGAAATATTGCGCTTATAGTCTTCTTTACCGTCTGTCGGCCATCGATTGAGTTGCTGAAAAATATAAAAGCTGAAACCATAGACATTTGCCGGCGGAATTTCCCACCACGGGCGCTGACTGCCAGCTTTTAAATCCGGCGGTATATGAATTTGTAAACGGCTAGGCGCATTTCCCCAGCCGACCGCCAGCACAGCGATAACGAAAAATAATCCAACAATCACAATACGCAGTGTTTTGATATGATTGTCTTTATCTTTCAAAATGTTTTTATAGATACTCATTTTGTTCCTCTACGTATTGACCAGTAACGTTTGGTTTCGCTGATCGGGATTAATAATCGGTTTCGTCCGAACTTCATTTCTATCCAACGCGGAAACCATGTATCGGGCTTCCCGCGTTTTTTACGCGCGATGACATTGCCACCGCTCAACACAAAGACAAAAGCAAATAGCAACGCGAGTGTCGGGATTAATGCCCATTCGCCGACCAAAATTGCAGCAGCAATACCCAGTACGAATCCAAATACAAAACCGCTACCAAACATGATAAACAGCTCAGAATTAGTCATACCGCGAAAAATCACTGGTTGGCGATTAAGACGCTCTGGCAAAAAATCAATGGTTGCATTTTTACTCGACATCGCGTGACTCCTTGTTTATCTGAATGAAGATGAACTACAAAATATCGGCAGCTTTGGTTAGTAACCAGATTATGATCACAATTAAAATTGCCCCAACCAGCGCGGTCATACCGAGATCACTCCATTTCTTTTTACCGTCACTGATTTCACGGTAGGTTGCCAAACAGCTGCTGGCAACTTGATAAAATGCAACCGCTGAAATCAGTAATCCGGCTAAAATACCCGCGTCATAGGCATAGTTTTTGATTGTTTCGATAACCCCCTTACCAGCCCCACGCGAGGGGTCTTCCATCTTTGGCAAATCAGCAAGTGCGGTATTTGCGGTAAATACATTGATTAACGCCCATAGTGCGAGACATTTCCCTTGAAACATTGTGCGAGAGTGTTGGAGATATTTTTTGAATAGAAATTTCATAGTGATTTTCCTTAAGCGAAAGTAAATAATAGGCACATCACAGAACGACAAATAAAACGATGGTCAATAACACGGCTGCTCTAACGAAAATCACACCCAAATCTTCATTTCTCAGCATATTTCGCCCCCAGCCTTTGTATGCACTGTTAAATATCCACGCGATCACAATGAAAAAGAACGCAGCGAATACGCCGACAAACAGAACATAGCTGGCTGAAACTGAGCCTGCGATGGATTCATACGCGGTAATACTTTCCGTACTCATCAATACCCCTTACGGCTTTTCTCGTAATCTCCGCTCAGCTCTTTAATAGCTGTCGGAGGACGAGGTTGAGCGCGGTTGGTATTGAGATAACGATGAATACCGGCACGAACGGTCGCAATATCTTGACGTGCTTTGCTGTAGTCAAAATAAAAGCGTGTTGAGATATTGGCGTTTGCATTGGCTTGTGCGCGAAGCAATGATTGCTCTGCTGCATTGAGTTGTTTGATGGCTTGATCTAATTCCATTTGTTCATTAGCATGGGCAAATGGAGTCAGCATAAACAGAATGAAGTATGGTATGAATTTCCGCATAATTTCCCTCGCATTGTTGTCGTTCTGCGAGAGCCAGTGTGCGAAAATTAAAATAAAAATTTAATAGGAAATTATTTTCCCATTTGAAACAAAAAAATTTTGCTATTTTTAGAAAGTATTCGGAGGAAATATGACAAAATCAGAGGGAACAAGGCCAGGCATTGATTGTTTTTTCGGTTTGCCACAAGATGGATATTGGGAGTCAAATACAAAACCGGAGTGGTTTGCTAGATTTCCAATGGCACTACTCAGAACAAAATTAGATAAATATCCATTCCCATCATTTGAGGAAATCCCAGATGATACAGAAAATATGATCTATCCGAATTTTACCGATGTTCATTTTTATGTAAACCCAGCTCTTCAGAATAACTATAAAATACTGTATGTTGATGGGTTTAAGATTCTTTCAGAAATGTATCAGCCGTTTACAATACACCCTGAACGTTGGTACAAAATCAAGTGTTATCTATCCAATGGCGAGATTGAGTATCCCGAACTATCGAGTAACTGCTGTGTACTTGATGGTCGTCACCGCATATTAATGCTTATGAAAATATATCAAATAACAATGATACCGATGGTAATTGATAGCGAGGTTTACGATCAATTTCTTCAAATAGCCCTTCATAAAGATATACTACGCTGATTCCGTCGCAGCGTACCAATATCTACAAATATTTTTTAAAGCTGGCGGATGTGATTGAAATGGCTAATCCCAACAATATGGCCGCGGGAATTAAAATAAAATTGGGGTGAACGGAAAATGGAATAGCAAGATAGATCATCCAAGCCACCGTTAAAATCGGAAATACGGTGCGCTTGGCGTGGTGATAGATAAAGCTAGATTCATAGCCATACCCAAATCGGCGGATATCGCGCCGCACCAAGCCGTCGGTCAAGCCCACAATAGCGGCAAGCAAAAACAAAGGTGAGGTGAAGACGATAATGAGTACCCGAATAATAAAGGTGATCGTGACATAGATAATGGATTCAATATAAGCACGAGCATAAAAATAGACATAGTACGACATACTACCATGCGCATGCTGCGCCTCAAGCCAGCGCGCTAAGCCAGTTTTCACAAAAAGGTACTCGTGTACCTGAGTAATCACGTATTCAGCAAAACCATGTGGGGAGGTGTGTAACAGGCTTTGGGTAAAATCAGAAGTAAACCAACTTATCTCCGTCAGCATCATCTGCTGGCTATGGCGATAGCCTTCATCTGGCCAGAACCATGTGATCCCAATCCACTCAAAAAGAATACTTAAAATTAATGAAATGATCAGCACGCCGAGAATTCGGCTGAACAGGGAGAATAACCGACTAAACAGCCCTTGGCGCACTTCACGGACTTGCCCTTGTTCTGCTGCCATTTAATGTACCTTACCGATTTGAAGCGAAGTGTCAAAATCAAAGGGTAATTCACTAGCATTGACCGGCTCAACGTAACACTGTAACAAAATTTCATCATCAATATCATGGGACAGCTTCACGACATAGGTTCTGAGCTCCTCACTACGGTGTATCGCATCGAATAAGGGTGTCACTTCAAAATTTTGCTCGGCAAAATAGCGTAATAAGGCTTTGAGCGATTTATGTTGATCGTATAAACCGATTTGCAAATGCGTGTTCAGCATCGGCATAACCGACGCTTCTGGGCCAGATACGGCGAGATTACTGACCCGTAAATCATCTTTATCATAGCGGTATTTCATTTTATTTTTCCTTTATTCAACTGAGCTATCGGACATTGGCAAGATGGGGGTTTCTACTAATTTTTCAAAGGCGGCAATCGCTTCAGCGGACGGTGAATAATGGTACGCCGCTTGTGACCAAAGGGTTTCGCCAGTTTGATAATGTTCTTGCATATAGCCAGCCAGTTGTAAAATGGACGACGGCATAAACTCATCACCATCAGAAACGGGTAATGGCATTCTGATTTTCCACAATTTACCGCCCTCCAGTAAAGCAAAGGCTTGTCCTTTTGGCAACTGTATTACATTTGACGGTGTGATCATCGGCACTTTTTCAGCACTGATCCGGTCTTGCGTATTGGAGGTAAAATCTTGGTGACTGCTCGGATCACTGTTATCCGTTACGCCCGAAATCGTGGTATTTTTCAGTATATCTACTTCATGCAACTGATTGGTTAGCAGCTCTGCTGTCGCCGGCTCTCGCACGCGTAGCATAATCAAGTTATTAAAGTTACCGATCACCTGTCCCGCTTTGGCTTTATTGCCAGTTTTCGCTTCGATGTCAGACAAGGTTTGCGTATACGCCGTGACTTGAATCCCTGCGCCCCCACCTTTATTAATCAGCGGAATAAACTCCTGCCCCATTAGTTCGTTGAATTCATCACAATGAAGATTAATCGCTACTTTTTTTGATTTACCGCTTAGTTCTTCCGGCAAGCCGTCATCAATGCCATACTTATAAATATGACCTGCCATCGAGACGAGATCAGCAAACATTGAATTACCGACCGCACTTGCTACTGTGGTATCCGATAGCGCGTCTAATCCAATATACACAATCGCACGTTTGCGAATGACTTCTTGCCAGTCGAATATCGGTCGCTCATCATGAATATTGTTATAATTTGGCGCGAGCAACTCGGCAATCTTACCCGTGGTCAGTTTTTCCAGCAATGGCAGAAGTGAAGCAACAATCTTATCAAAATAGGTTTTATCGTAGCGTACCGCACTTCGCAAGCCGTCTAAAATGGGATCATAAATTTTGCTCGTTGTTAAATACTGCTCAAGTGCAACCACGCGTGGATCACGCCCAATCATATTGCGTGGCGTATTTTTATCATTAATTTTGGATGCAGATGCCGCAATACTGTCCCAGGCTTTTGGATCGTGCTTTCCCAGATAATGTGTAGCGTAATCAATAAACAATTCATCGATATTTTGTACATAGCGCGCAATGCTAGGGTAATCTGGTCTGCGCCCCAATTCTACTTGCGCACGGGCAATAATATTGACAAACCGCCATGCAAACTCCTTAAATGCGGCACTGTTTCCCTCACTGCTTAACTGTCCTGAAATTCGCCCAGCAACCTCGGATACGCGCCCAAAACGCCCAACAGCATTATATCGTGCTGAAATTTCGGGCCAACCTAGATGAAAGACATAAAAGGCGTTATCACGCCCAGCACGCTTCGCTTCGGCATACATCCGTTTGAGCATATCCGCATCGCCTTTCGGATCGAAAAACACAACGACTTCGCGATCGTCCGCTTTTTTGCCGCGATGAATATCTTGCGTAACCAGTAATTCAGCCAATCGTGTTTTCCCAACCCGTGTTGTCCCCAATACAATAGTGTGTCCAACGCGCTCGCCCAGCGGCATCATCACATCACTTTCGTTCAATTCAATCCCGTGGATCAGTGGACTGCCGCCAACCGGCGGCAAGGGGCGAAACGGATTGCATCTAACGTCTTTTGCCAGCCATCTTGCCAACCAAGGCAAACTATCCTCAAACCGCTTTTCAGCTTCACGTGCCCATAAATAATACGCCGGCATCTTCACGTAGTCCGCCATTTCCGGACGCAAACAGCTATAAAGCCGCTGTGTGTGCTTTTGCTCCCAAACAAACCCTTTCCCTAAAAATAAATAACGCTGACTGATCGGTACTTGTTTACTGCTCAGAGCGTAATACGGCAGGCGACGAATATTTTTACGCTGACGTAAAATCATCAATCCTTGTCTTGCGCGCACGTAGGCAAGACCAGCAAAACCTGCTGCCATGCCATAACCGATACTGGGCGTTAAAGCAACTGACCAAGGGGCGTAGAGACAAATTACCGCTGCGCAAAGCGCAACTACGGCGGTATTTAGCTCAACTGCTGGGCGCAATACGGTTTCGATCACATGCTTATCACTCATTGATAAATCCCATCGGCAGTTAATAACGCTGGATACGTCGATAAATTGAGGCGTTTGGCTAAATCATCTGCGCTCACCGGCAAGAGCGGTAGCTCCGGCGCAATTGCGCGAAGTTGAAGCAACTCGTCAAAGCTACTGACATTGACTACCAAACCTGTCGCATTCAGTTCTAATAGCCGCACTTTATTTTTATGCAGCCACTGTTGCGAATAGCCGTCGCTGCCCAACAAAAAGAGCGGCTCTATACCGACTAACGGCTGTGAAAATGTTTGAGTATTGACCTTGCCCGGCGACATCAAATGCGACACAATCGGCAGTAAATCTTTTTCTTCCAAGGTTGGCGGCACGGCGTTTGGATAGACATCTGCCATGTCATCATGCACCGGTTGCAACGGTTCATAAAAGCGCACCGCACTTTCACCGCCGACATCGGCAATCACGCGCAATGCTGCTACACTAATCTGGCTACTCAATACCGCAAGCATTACAAGGCAAACATGGTATAATCGGCTCATCCTGTTTTCTCCATACTGTCCATACCGATAGCACGGCTGATTGTGGCTCTAAGGTGGTCTAAATCGGTCAGCCAGCAGGTTTCACTTAATGCAAGTCGCATTTGCTCCGCACCCTCTTTTAAGGTCTGCTCACAAAAAACACGAACAACGGGGTCATGTGTACTTAATGCAATGACGCGTAACACATGCGTCAGCGCATCCGGGGTCGATACAGCATCATTTGTCATAACATTTTTCTCTCCAAATTATGGTGAAGACTGTTTTGATTGCTTGATCGTGTGATAAATATTGCAGCATACCGTCAAAATCATGTTTTTCAGTCTTGTCTTCATCATAAATCCTTATTTTGTTTAGGCTCAAGCCACACTAATTGTGTTTGATGCGGGGAAATCCAGCGAAGTGCGGTATCCGGCTCAGGCATGTAAAGAATAGATTCAATACCTTGCTCAACGGTTCTAATTGGCAGTGCAGAAATTTCTTGTGGCGGGTGCAACGGTAATATTGTTGTTTCAGGCGAGGTATAAGCCCCTTTTTTGATTTTGGCTAAATGTGTCCGAATATTTTGTTTGTAACGCGCCGCCGGCGTACCACCTTTCGGGTGATGATAGCAACCGGCTGCATTAACCCAGTCTTTGTGGGTTCGATAACAATTTTTTAGGATGATAGAAGCCACTCGAAGATTTTCCATTGGCTCAAAACCTGCGCAGTGACTGGCAAAAAAATGCTTGCCATTCCAGCCGATATTGACCTGTGCAAGCCCAACATCGATATTCTTTAACGAAAATTTCCGAACAAAATTTTCCAACGCTGAACATGCTTCTTGCCTTGTTGGATAAAAATAGCTTTTACCTTTGACATTCAGTGTCCACGGCCAGGGTTTCACCGCTTTTGAGGTTAATTTTGTTTTGCTTTCATTCAGAGAGATGGCAAACAGCATTTCCGCCGGCACACCTTGTTCAGCGGCGATTTGCTGATACATCGGTGGAATAGCTGCAGCAGAACCGATAAAAATCGGTAATAGCAAGAGCAAGAAATTGACTAATAGTGTTTTACCACGTCCCATGTTCCCCCCTTAAATACCACGGGCATTTTACCGTTTGCGTGCGTAAACCAATATCCTTGATCGTGATTGAGAGTGATACGGCGTGCTTTGACTTGCTCAATGTCGATTTGATGTTTTTGCGCCCAACGACGCACTGCATTATCATCATTGCTCGTGCCGACAAGATAAATATCGACCGCTTTACCGCTTTGTAGCACATCCGTCAGCGCAACATCACACCGCTCACAATTTTCCGTCCGAGTAAAAAAGACCAATCGTCCATTGTCTTGCCCATGATTGACATCCATGGTTTGCTCACTGATTGGATTGATATTCGGATAGAGCTCTTTAAACGCGGCATCATACGCCAATTGAAATTTGAGTTCTTTTTCGACTCGCTCAAACTCTTTTTTTGCTAAAAGACGGGCATATTTCATGCGCTCAAGCTCATTTTCGGCTTCAATGCCTAGCATGGTTAGCGGATCAAGATTTGGTGACCAAATTCCGCGCTCACTGCGTTTCAAGGTTTCATAGCGTTCCCACTCCCGCTCATCAAGCCCCCATTGTTTTGACTGTATATGGTTTGGTTGAGCGTGTTTTGACTGAGTACGTTCATTTTCTTGCGTTTGTGCTCCCTGAACTGTCGCATCGATATTTTCCACGTGTTTGCGAACCGACGGCAAGGTAAGAACAGGTAACGCGGAATTAGCTGAAACCACCGAGGGCATTAAAAGCGCAAATGCCCAGCAAGCAGCTAGCGCAAAAGAGATTTTTAATGGTGCGCGCGTCATCATGCCTCCTAATTGTCAATTTCGTCTTCTGCAATTACCTGTGTGATGGTTTCAACCGAGGTTGAAATCACTTTTGGTGACCGCACTTGCGGAACATCTCGTTGATTGAAACACACGGTTCGGGTGATGTCGTTCAGGGTTAGCTCATACGCTGGACCGGCTAACATTTGTAGCGCATCGCGTAATTGCATCGGACCAAAGCGGTAGTGGACTTTCGGTAGCGGTCGGGAAAACAAAACACTCACATCAGAATGACCACTGCACAATTGAAGACCACTCTCTTTCAGGGCCGCTCTAAAGCCTTGCTCAACTGTCGCCGTAAATTGCTTCTTATTGCGTTGTGCGATATTCACTTCGACCAACTGATCTAACAGGTATTTTTGCCCACCTTGCGGAGCTGCGCCGAGCAGCAAATAGCGATCATAGCGAACGACTTCCGGATTCTCCGTATAGGTCGTTTGATAAATATCTGGGGTGATCACCCGTTCTTGTGGCTTCGGTGGCGATAACGGCTGATTCAATACGATGTTTTCTTGATTAATCGATTGAGAACCCAGTATCGGATACTCCGGTAATGGGTAAGATTGACTGGTATCACTGGTTTGTAAGTGCGGTGTACATGCGCTCAATACCAGGATAAAAGCTGAGACAATTATCGGTTTATTCATCATTACGCTCTCCCTATATCTGAATTTATCATTGCCGACAATACGCACTATGGCGAAAGCACATACAAATTTGAATAATTAATTGTTTTCGAGAAATTGATAAAAAATTTTAGGTTTGAGGTAATGGCACATTAGATGGAGCAATATCTTGTTGCTGATTAAAATATTGACAAAATAGCCGATTGATTTTTTTTATTGTTGTGGAAAGGGGTTGGTTATACGGGCCTCTCAGTTGCTCAATCTTCCAAGGGGCAGATTCAGAAGTGCGGTACAAGCCCAATGTTGCGCGGTGCGTGTCATTTCCCAGCAGATATTCCACGGAAAACACACGATAGCGATTATCTATGCAACGCTGAACATAGCTGAAAATACAGTGATGCATGTCTTGCCCTTCATTAAATAGTGCTTGGCCAGAAGTCAGTGCGGTAAATTGCACGTGTTTTAATTGATAGGTTTCAACTGAAGATGTCCAATGATATTGCAGTAACCTCTGATGTTTTTCATCTCGCAGCTGATTTTCAGCATTAATAAGTCTTTCATGCCACTGACGACTTCGCACCAATAAATTTTCCCATGATGCGGGAACATGTTGTTCTTCCACTGAATTTAGCCAATAATCTCGGCAGTCTAAAACCTCGTCTTTCGCACGGGTCTTTAAATATTCACGTAGCTGGACAATCCCTTCGGTACGCCAACGGTGAAGGGAAAAACGGATAAACAGACGGAGAACGGCTAATTGTTGTTGTGTAGTCCCGAAATCTTGCCATATTGAGTGGCTTTGGAATAGAAAATGGTTTAAACAGACCGGTAATTTTTCCTGTATGCCGTGTGAAACGAAATAATACAAATCCTCACCACCCCAACGGCGGACAACATCATGTGACTGTCTTTTCAACCATCGCCACTCCGCCTTAGATTGCGGAAGTTGAAAATGATAGGGCTTTTTCCATCGTTTCGGATGAAGTTGTGCTTCCCCCAGTTTATCAACCCAATACGCATAACTGAACAAATTCGGATCACGCCAATATCGCGGTTTAATATGGCGTAGTAATGGAAGTAAGTTAGAATAATCGTCTGCAACCTGATTAAATGCGCTAAGGTGCGGTTGATAAAACGCATAATAGCTCAATGTCATACAGCGGAAGTAACCTAACCGTGCCAGCATTGAAATCACTGGGCGATCTAAAAAATGCTGCCATAGCCAAGCCATAATCCTTTTGTCATGGGTAAGCGTATTTTTAAACACCGGTGAGAAGGTGAAACGTTTATGAATTAATGATTCACACACCGAATGAAAAATACCTTGATGCAAATCACGGTGTAACTGAGTAATAACCGCTCCTTGTATTGCATAAAGCAGACCGCCACTTCGACTATATAATCGAATGTCCGGACAATGCCGAAACCGATAATCGCCTTTATGGTAATAGCAGGTGTCTTTTTGCCAGAGACGCGTTTTTAGTGAAAAATATTCAGCACGAATTCGCCCCGTTTTTAAATTGCGGCAGTATCGAAAAAAATTAAAAAATGTTAATGTGGCTTCTGTTTCACTGATGTGTAATGTATAAGGTTCATACAGACGATAGGTGAAAATAACATCACACACACGCCGATAATAAGCCGTTGTTTCAGCACAACCAAAGAGTATTTCTCTCACACGTTTTCCTTTACTTATTAAGAAACTTCCTTCGTTTTGATGTGATACCACTGTAGCAATGGTGACTGTTGGAAATAAGCATTTATTATTTTTTTCTGGCGAACAAAAAACATAAAAAAGCAGCTACCCAGTGAGTAGCCGCTTGATATTTTGACTTACAATAATATTTTCAATCAATCAACGCATAAATTAAGCTGGATTCTGGATGTGCTGGAAATTCACCACCAGCTCCAAAAATATAATTGCGTAGCAGATGATAAAACCGCCCAAACAATTCCGCATATTCTGCAGAACAAAACGACAGTTGGCTGAAAGCATATAAATTCGCCACCATAGAAGCCGCTTGTGGACTTAAATGATATTTGCGCCCACCGGGACTAACGAGATGTAATGTATCAGCGGAAGTTTCCAACTGAAAATAAAGTCCGCTGTTCGGCAGAAGATAGAGTGACCAATCACCGCCGTTATAATCAGCACAGAGGCGATCCATGTTTGAAAATAGCGCATTTTCAAAGCTGAGTTGATGAAGATAACCCAACCCAAGACGTTTTAAATCTGCCGACATATCATTTGACTTGATGGCAAGAACTACGGTTTGTGTTTTCATTGTGATATTCCTTCTAAGAACCGAGGGAATATCCCTTGTGGGAATATTCCCACAAGGGTAAAGTTAAAATTAAGCTGCCTCGTCGGTATAGACCGCTAAAGCGTTAAAAAAATCTGCTTCGGTACAAATTGCTTCACCATCAATGCAGAAGTGAGTATCTGTACCATTCACAAAACAGTTGATATCAGCCTCTTCCCACGGCTCAGTCAAACCACTCAGTTCACAAAACAGGTTTTCCAGATTGCTAAGAACCAGACTTTGATAAACATTGCCCAAGTGCGGTATATCCTCACTGTAACGAGCCTGCTCCCAAACGTCTTTGTCTTCTACTGAGCGACGGAAGCGGAAAAGAATATTTTCCCATTCCGGCAAGCAGTGGCTGACAGAGTTGGTATAAAATGTGGTTAAAAGTCCCATAATATTTCTCCTTTCATAAAAGAACGAAAGCGAGAAATCCACTCCCGAAGGGAATGAATTTCCCTTCGGAAGTGTAAAAATAACAGTAAATTAACGGATTTTGATGTTACCTGAAACCGTATTGGCATCGCCATGCAGTGTGTCGCAATCAATATTGCCAGAGACCGATTTTGCGTCACCCGCAATATCACCTGTCACATGAATATCACCACTGGTGGTATCTGCACGACCGACATTGCCGTTCACCGTGACCGCTGCTGTAACAGACTCAATACGCGCCACATTACCGACTACTTCAATTTGGATAGTGGGGCCTTGGTCCAATGTAATGACTTGCCCATCGACGATGAGATAAGCATTTGGCGCTGCCAAAACAGCACCATCACCTAAGATGGTCATATTACCTGCAATCATATTTTTAACTTGTCCGCCAGCAACTTGTACCGAGTCTGGATGACCGCTAAAAACTTGTTGAATAACCGTGTTTTCATTGATTTCAATCACTTTTTTACCGTTGATGTAAATACCTTGTTTCATATCAATTTCCTCTTAATGTAGAATCTATAACAGACCTTGTTCCGCGAATGACGTGGTTTCCTGTCCGGCGACAATGATGTGATCTAACACACGAACATCAATTAATTCGCATGCATCCTTAATCTTCGCGGTAATTGCCCTATCAGAATCACTGATATTGGGATTGCCAGAAGGATGGTTGTGAGCCAACATGATCACAGCTGCATTGAGTTCTAGGGCTTTTTTCACGATTTCGCGCGGATAGATATGCGCGGCATTAATTGTCCCTGAAAATAAAATTTCGGATTTAATCAATGCTTGATTGTTATTCAAAAAAAGAACACAAAATTGTTCCCTCTCTTCAAGCCCTAGCAGCAACTTCAGGTAATTTTTAGCGATTTCAGAATCATTAATCAAAAGCCTTCCTGCTTTGTAGATGGGGTGACTTTCCATTACGCCAGACAAAATCGCTAGGGCTGAGTTGATCACAGATTGCTCTGTTGTAGTTAATAATTGAGACATAGAATATTCCTTCAAAAATGAGGGAATATCTCCCACAGGGAAATATTCCCCTGGTGGGTAAATAATGGAAAATGCGTGATTATGCCCAAAGTTGCTGCGCTAATGAGACTTTTTTCTCGAGCTCTTTAACTGCATTTTTGGCATAAGTCAGTGAATAACTGTGTTCACGTTTTTCGGGTTCATTTTTCAATATTTGATGTTTTTCCTTGGCTTTTGCCAATTCAAATGCAAAATAATCCAAACTTTCTGGCATGGACAAATCAATTTTGCCAGCCATCGCTTCCCAGTAGGTAATTTTATGGTCATAGCTTTTTGCTTTGTCCATTTCGGCAACCGCATTGTCCATACGACGGGCATTACGTTCAATTAAGGCACGGTGTTTTTTCTCGCTATGGTGACCAATTTTTATCGGTTCACCAAGGCTTAAAAAGTCACTGCCTTCTTGAGCTGCCTGCCAGTGTTGCTCACTGCGTTTGTTGGCATTTGCCGCATAACTTTGATAACGCTCGGCTCTCGCTTGGGCGCGCGCTTGGCTGTCTAAGCCATCACAACGGACAAACGAATAGAAGTAACAATCATCGTGTTGTTTCACAAGATTGAACACTTCTACTTCGGTTTTTTTGCCGTACTTACTGGTAAGTACGATAATGTCACCTTTCGTATGCGCTTCAGGGCATTTTGCAACAAACACTGTCGGTGCAAATTTTGCATAAGTATTGAGGTTCATAGATACTCTCCTAAAATAAAAAATCAGGGGAATATCTCCCATGGGAAAATATTCCCAATGGGGTAAATGAATAATAACTTGAGGTAACATCGGTCAATATCCGAAGATATTGACCGAGTTGATTATGCTGCTTGTTGTTCAGCTTAAGCATTTGCCTCGGACTGTTCTGTGTTAGTCTGTGCATTACTTTGGGCTGCTTCACTGTATTTTAACACGCCGTCAATCTTTAAGGATTTAATGCGTAACAAACGGCCTTTCAACATTACGCCGGTTTCACCTTTTCTTGACCCTTTCTCATAGACAAAGGTATCAGGATAAATATCACCGACGGTAACAGACGCTAAGATTTTTTTCTCCTCTTTGCAAGCTTGTTCACTGCGCTGGATAAGCGATTTCGCTTTTTCGCCGGATACCCGTACATCAACATAGGTATATTCGGTATTATCGGAATCGCCACGCAAAAAGGCTAACGAACACGCATAAAAGCTATCACCTTTTTTCGGTTTCACTTCGCGAATACGGTTAATGTAAGCCAATCCGTTTAAGTGAAGGTTGAAATAGATGGTATCTTTATCATTTGAAGTTTGGGTAGTCATAATGTTTCTCCTCAGAAATAAAAAAAGCGGAGAAACATCTAACCCAACACGGGATAAACGTTCACCGCTCGGGTAATAGACAAGTAGGTTTGAAGTAAACACTCGTAAGGTAAAACTTACTGCCTGTTTCAGAGTGCGCTAGGCATATTGGGCTGGTCATCGTTCTCTACGAGAACCGCACGTTTCAGACCGGGTGCTTGGGCTTAAGTGCTATCAACGATAGTGGCTTAATGTGGACCATTTAAGCGTATCTTTGCCCAAAAAATAAGGCTTTTTTATTCTCGTATTTGAAACAATTTATTTTATAGGAAAATCAAAAAATTATGATAAAAAAGCGGTAAAGAGGGAAGCCGCTGAAAAAACAGCGGCTTCGGGTGAAATGGCGATGAAGCCGATGATGGGAATGCGCAATAAGGCGCATATTTGAAGTAAGGCTAGAGACGAATGAACCGGTTAATAACATCGATCCTCGTTAAAATCTATTTACTACCGTCATAAATCCTCGATTACTATGTAGCCACAAATCGATTATCAGCAAGGCGCTTTACTAAGCACAAAGGGCTCTCATTGTTTCACCGGCGAGCACCGGTTATGATAAACAGCTGCGATAACGCAAAGAGCGGAATACACTGATTGCAATATATTCTGATCTTTGCGTGATAACCTTGATAAAAAGATGAGGTGATAACCGATCACCTCGATGATATGAATGCATTCGCCATTCGCAAGGAATGAAGTCCGAGTTTCAGAATGCGTCACATTCTAAAGGTTCAAGTCAATTAGAATGCTCTAGCGGACATCTGGGCTTGCCTGCTAAGGTGAGTTCGCTGTACCTTAACAGTCGTAGGGCGTAGCTTGATGCCGACAAACTACAAACGGGGTTATGAAACAATGATAGCACAGTAAAAGCCGTCTTTACTAGAGACGGCTGCCGTAACGGGCTATTGAATTGCTTTTTCGACTGCCGTTGCAGGTAATTGCAAGAAAGGAACGCTACTACCGGGGATCATGGTTTGAGGGAGTTCACCATTCCATTTTTCAGCAGACGTTAAATTCACTAACGATGGGTTTTGCCGCAACGCCTCTCCTCTTAGCTTAATTGCCTCAGCTTCAGCCGCACCTTTTAAGCGAATAGCTTCCGCTTCGGCATGAGCAGAGGCTAATCTGGCATCAGCCTGTGCTTTCGCTTGCGTAACAGCAATCTCAGCATTGATTTTTTCGGTTTCCAAATTTTGGCGGCGTGTCGCAATGGCAACCTCTGCTTTCATTCGGTCTTCAATCGATTTCTCATAGGCATCAGAAAAATCAATATTTTCCACTTGAACGCCGTCAATAATAACCGGACCAGATACGGCTTTTTTTACGGCATCACTGAGCTCCTGAACAAACTGTGGTCGTTCTTGTACCGCCGTGATAGCATTGTATTTTCCAAAAATATTTTCAATTTGTGTATAGAGTTGCCGGGTTAAAAGACGATCACGCATATTTTCTTCGCTACCATACTGAGAGTACAGTGCGCTCACCTCTGATGGCGGGATATGGTAGCTGACCGACACAGTCAAAACGGCAGGTTGTTGATCGCGGCTGTAGGCCTGTACATTATTTGCAATGGCATTTTTATTTTGTACCGAAATTTTCTTAATTGAATCAATAAACGGGATTTTAAAGCCCAATCCCGGTTCAGCAATATCGATAATTTTACCATAGCGCAACTTGACCGCTCTTTCACCTTCATCAACGGTATAAATACCAGATAGAAGCAAAAAAATACCGAATAAAATAATCGCCACGAATGTAGATATTTTAGATACAAACAAGGATATTTTGGATGTTTTATTAGGCATAATTACCCCTTAATTTTCTAGTAATGATAAAATGATGAACATTCAAAATAGTTGCTCATCCATGTAACCGAATTGGAAATTTCAGTGCTTCAATCAAGATCACGGCTGCCAAAAAAGTGTGTCCCCAAAAGAGACCAAAGCGCCTTTGAATTAAGTAATCTAGACCGATATAAACATTCGCACCACTGAACATCAGTAAAATCACCGCTATCACACTCATACATCTCTCTCTTTTTTCAATGTTTGTCGTAACGCATTCATATTCTTAGAAACCTGTTGTTTCGTTCGTTTTTTAGGGCCGCGGATATTTTCGATCGCTTTGCAATTTGGATAAGCACTACAGCCCCAAAACTCCCCGTTTGCACCTTTGCGTTTGCGCATCGGCGCACCGCATTGGGGACAAATTTTCGTTGGCGTGCTGCTGATTTTCATCGAAATACCGCTTGAGGACTGCACTACATGACGAATAAACGCATCTTGCTTTGCCATAAAATCGGCTAACTTGAGTTGGTTATGGGCAATATCATTGAGTGCCTGCTCCCATAACGCCGTCATACCTGGATCTTTGATAATCGACGGTAAGCTGTCAATCAATGCGCCGGCGGCGACTGTTGAAACAATATTTTTCTTCTGCTTCACCAAATAGCCGCGCTTGAGCAAGGTTTCGATCACACCGGCGCGAGTTGCTTCTGTGCCTAGCCCCTCGGTTTCTCTCAATCGTTGCTTCAAGCGAGGATCTTGCACAAATTTTGCGGCGTTTTTCATTGCACTGATTAACGTACCTTCCGTATAAGGCTTTGGCGGCGATGTTTGCATAGACCGCACTTCTGCCTGACAAATTCGGCAAGCCTCACCGTGTGATAATAGTGGTAATCCCTGTTGTTCCTCATCATTATCCGTCGCATGTTGTGTAAATAGGATTTTCCACCCCTTTTTAATCACGACTTTGCCAGCCGCCGTTAAGATATGCGTGCCACTTTGCAATTGCACATGGGTTCTGTCTTCTTCGTATAACGGCAAAAATTGCGCAAGATAATGCCTACGAATTAAATCATAAACACGTAATTCATCTTGGTTCATCTTACTTAAATCCACCTGACCCGTCGTCGGAATAATACCGTGGTGAGCAGTAATTTTGCTGTCATTCCAAATCCGAGAGCGTGCCGAAAGATCTAAATGATTGATGATTTGCTTTAAATTGGGATCGGCATGAGCAACCGCACGGATAACGTGTGGAATATCGGCAATCATCGATTCTGGCAAATAACCGCAGTCTGTACGTGGATAGGTTGTCGCTTTATGAGTTTCATATAACGATTGTGCGATATCAAGCACCTGCTGCGCGCCCAGCCCCCACAATCGTGAACAGGCTTGCTGCAACGTCCCCAAATCGAATGCCAACGGCGGCGATTCTTTCATGCGCTTGGTATCGAGCTGAATAACTTTTGCGTTGCCGAGGCTGAATAATTGCGCCGCTACCGATTGAATGAGCATGTAATCAACACACCGTCCCTCATCATCACAACTCGTTTCAGGGGTTTGCCAGTACGCAATAAACTGTTGCGCTTGCGAATTAGCTAAGATAACCGGTAATACATAAAACGGCTTAGCGATAAAATTCGCAATCTCACGGTCACGCTGTACCACAATTGCCAATGTCGGGCTTTGTACTCTCCCGACAGATAACACCCCGTCATGCCCCTGTTCACGTGCAAGCAACGTGAATAAACGACTGAGATTCATGCCAACAAGCCAATCTGCGCGAGAGCGTGCTAAACCGGCATCGTATAACGGACGAGTTTCAGCATCAGATTTTAAAGAAGAAAGCGCTTTTTTAATGCTACCGTCATCAAGTGCGGATAGCCATAAACGCTGTAATGAACCACGATAATTAGCGGCATCAAGTAGCTCACGCGCAATCACTTCCCCCTCACGGTCAGGATCGGTTGCAATCACAATATGGCTGGCTTTTTTAATCAAACCCAGCACAATTTTGCACTGCTTAGCGGTGTCCGGTTTTATTTTCATTTGCCATTGCGCCGGCACGATAGGCAAATCATCAATAGACCAACGCTTATAAGCTTCATCATAATCATGCGGATCGGCTTGTTCCATGAGATGCCCAATTCCCCACGTCACGATAGTTTGTTTATCGGCACTCGCAAGCAAACCGTCACCACGCTGAATCGCCCCGATAAATTTACCAATATCACGCCCTTGAGATGGTTTTTCACAAAGAAAAAGTTTCATGTGTCATCCTCTCGCCCAGAGCAGTATTACTACATAAATTGCAATTATATTAATGAATGAAAAAACCAAGCCCATTATTAAAATATAGTCAATTAGATGGTTAAGGCTTTTGAATTTAGCTTGTATAGCAATGATTATAGAAATACTTAAGGGTACAATAATATAAAAATAGCTAATATGTAAAACAGTGCTAAGTATAAATAATAGGAAATATCCTACTATAATGCATAACAGAATTGAGTAATCAATAAGTTTCACTGTCAGAAATCCTTTTGTATAAGAGTTAAATACTAAACAACATTTATCCTATTTTTGGGCTATCCGATTGAGCAACTTTTTTGGATTTCATTGCACATTTCCAACGCCGTCTTTTAGCAATTTGTTTGGGATTTTCTTCATAGCAAGCCTTACACCAAGAGTGTAATCCCCATTTGCTTTTTTTCTCTTTATAGAAAAATTCAAGATCTGCGGGATAATATTTTTTGCAGCAAGAACATTGTAATTCAATACCACATTCAGTTTCGGTGAAATTTCTTGCCATATCACACACCATATCAAAATTTTTATTTATCTTGATTTGTATGTTTTTGCAGTTAAATATATAATTATTGCCAGTTTTAAAATAACAATGTAAATCAAATTAGGGGCGGTTGTAGAAAAAATAAATAAAATAAACGTTGAAATCAACAGAATACCAATCCCATGACCCATGTTATTTTTTAAATAATTATTTCCCAAAGATACACTAAGTTTCATAATAATAAAGCAAATTAATAAAAAAGATAATGACACAAAAGGATTTACCAATAATATCAGGCTTTCCAGTGGATTACCCCCAAATAAGTCTAACATTACTTTTTTAGATGCTTCATGCATAGTGGTCATAGCTTTCTCCTTACCAAAATTCTTAGATTTTAGTTATAAAATGGAAAAATTCATCCCATAACTAAAAACAAAATATCATCACATTAACGTCTTTTCGCACGATTTCCCCATTATTTAAAATAAACTTAGGTTCGATATAATAAAGTTTTTTCGTATCTCTAAAACGATGTGACTTTAGTATACGAACTAAGTTACCTTGATTATCAGGGATTTTTATGTACTTTGGATGATCTATCATAATTATAATAATCTACCTCGTGTTTCAATATAATAAAGTTATGCTTTTAACAATCCTGATTCGGATTCTATTTTTTTCTTTACTAGAAAAAACTCATATGGGGTAATTTCTTTATACTTACTAAAATTTTCAGAAAATTTTGCTTTAAATAAACTCTCAAAATTATCACTTTCTTTAGACCCCATAAAATTTCTAGGAACGAAGCCTATTTGGTTTAAAATGCGATCGGTTATATCAATTACATCCTCATTACTTAAACCGGGAAGACTATTTCGCACAAAGGCTTGCATATTTAGTTTTACTCCCATTATTCCTCCCTCCACTTAAAAACTTTTAGTTATTTATAATCTTTTTCATAAGAAAGAATACAATTATTCTGTGGAATAATCATAGTTTTACCTATTTTTATTGAAACATAAGTATAAGTCCCATCTAACCTAACTAACTCCTTACCAATATCACTCATAAAAACATTACCATTTGAATAGCACTCTATTTTATACTCTATTGCAGATTCTTTCTTATTGATAGCGTCTAATTTTAGATACAATAAAATAAAAAAAACAAGCATAATAATCACTATTAACATTAGTCCAGAAAATCTATTAATTATTAAGCCTAATTTTTTCATTTTTTCTACCCTCTAATGGGAAATAGGTATCTCTAGCGGAAATTTATATCAGAATTTAATCAGATAGCTCTGAATTTTTTAATTTATCAAGTTCTTTTTTATACCCAAAAAGAATATCATTTAATATTTCTTGTGAGGATGCTTTTATTATCCCAGCCTCAATTTTTTGTATTTCACGTTCCAAGTATTTTATACGAATAATTTTGTAGTCAATGTGATATTCATCTAGAAAAATTTTAGCATTCATGGTATTTCCTATTCAAAAATTTTTAATCATCTTTCACCGTTAATCTAATAAATATTTTTCTTTAACTTGTTCCTCAAGTGTTTTTCCATGTTGCAGTATGGTTCTGCAAAAGTCATCAATGGGAGTGTTATCTCTAATAAATATGTACTCTATATATCGCTCTCTTGCCTTATTTTTTATGTGTAAAATATATTTGTAATCATCTCTAAGAGATAGAGCAAGAATAGGAACAAATATAAATACGGGGAATAATATAGTTAAATATAAAAATGATAAATCAAAAATATAGATTAAAAAAATCATTAAAAAACTCATCACTCCTAGGGCTATCAAAAATAAAATAAATTTCTTCTCCATACGTTGGTTGTGGAGTTTTTCAAAATAATAATCAAATCCATTTAATTTATATTCTAGAGCAATGAGTTTTTCCATAATCTCTAAATCTTCATCATACTGCTCTCTAGCACCAAGATCACTCATATTGACTCCTCAGGTTTTTTCTTGTTTTTATCAACATACTCATCTAAATCAGATTCTGAAACGGATTCCAGCCCCTTAGCAAGAATAGCATGTAAAATTTCAGTTTCCTTAATCATGGATTGAGTCCTTATTACCGTGGAAATTGTCATCTCTTCGATTTTTTTCCATAAAGCTTCATTAACATACTTAGTAGGCATACTATCTCCTCACATTATTATACTTATTATTTTCTTGCTAAAAGAATCACAACACAGATCATCATTGAAAGTATTCCTAGGGAATGTATTGCGCTAAATGGTGAATCTTGCATTTGAGCCGAAATTTTCTCATATACGCTAAAACCCATCATATTCACGATAACAAATAAAATAATTGAGATAGCTCTGATTAACACCTTCATCTTTGTACTCCCTTTATTGAATTCTTATTTCTTAGATTACAAAAAATAAAAAAAATAAGATATAAGAAATTATTTCTTAGATTTGGATAAAAAAATCCCAGCTTGCGCCGGGATAAAATGACTAAGGAGAATGTCTTTATTGTTATATAATTTTCAATATCCGCTGCTTAATCTGTGCGGCTTTCGCGTTATCGTTTGTCTTGACAGACCACTTCACCAGGACTCGTTTATCTTCTTTTTCCAATACAATGCTCAAATAACCGTAGTTAAAGGAGTCCGCCAAATGGTAATAAACCCCAGGTGTGGCATCGTGGATAAAACCATTACCAATTAGCACTTCTTCAGCCCATAGACGGTTATTCGAACCTTTAGAGCCTCCATGCTCTCTAATTGCCTCTTCACGCGTCATAAAGCCAAATTCACGCTTAAAACGAATATATAGCGTATCAATCTGCCGCGCTGATGTCGTACTGTCATCAAGGGTTGATTGGGCTATTGAAGTCGTACTCATCATACCGAGTGAGCGATTCGCTTGCTCCGCCCAATCTCCGACGCGTTGATTAAGTGCGGTCATTTCCGCACAACCACTGAGAACCAGAGATAATAGAAGGATTCCCCATATCTTAAATTTCATCATGAAACCTCACTATATTTACCAGCAGTTAAAATGGAATATCATCAAAGTCAAGCGGCGGCTCTTGCGCTTTTACAGATGAACTTTGTGAACTCTGTGCTGGTGCATTCTTTGCTTCACTGTTAGTCGGTTTTGGATCTAACAGTTGAAGTGTTTCAGCAATGATTTGCGTCGTCCAGCGTTCAACACCATTATTGTCAGTCCATTTTTGTGTACGAAGATAGCCTTCGAAGTATGCTTTGCTACCTTTGTGCAAATAGTCCTTAGCAATTTCAGCCACTCGACGATACAGCACAATTCTGTGCCACTCCGTCAATTCCTTGTTTTCGCCGGAGGTTTTATCTTTCCATGTGCGGCTTGTCGCGACACTTAAGGTTGCGACAAGATCGCCATTCGGCATTGCTCGAATTTCCGGATCTGCGCCTAAGTTGCCCAAAATGGTTACTCTGTTTACACCAGCCATCATTTACTCCTTGTTTTATGATTAAAGATATTTTGTCTCAATATCCCGATGATCGTATTTGCACCATATTCTCTTTCGGGGGTTTAAGGGGGCTGCGCCCCCTTACCTTTAAAAGGCCTTTTAGTGTAGGCTTTACCTACAAGGCTTTTACAGGGGTTACAAGCATGAAAAAATAGGGGATACGAGCATTAAAAAATAGAGAATACCTACAACGCCTTACCCTGAATTTCCGTGATTGGCTTTCCCTCATTTAATAATTGCTCCGCCGTATTCAATTTGTCTTCACATTCTCGTGCTTGTCTGATAATAAAATTCAAAATCGACATCTGCATATTGTAGGCAATCCGGTCTTTTTCGACCGCAATCAACGCTTTTTTCAACTCTAACGGCACTTCTGAACTCTGCACCAAATTTTCCCACGCTAGTTGCCCACCTTTGTTATTCTGCTGATTGCGCCAACGTAAGAAACGACCACCGGATGAATTATTGTTGTCTGCAACAAAGATCAACGGAAGATGGTTTAACGGATACGCATTGGCGCATTTCACGATATTTTTTGACATATTCAGTAATTCAACGCGTGCATCAAAAATATTCTGGTGTAGAACTTGATAATCTTCTGCTGAACCAAATTGTTTAAATATCCCTTTCAACCCATCATTCAGTGGTGTCTGAAAAATGAGATTTTGATATGATCCCATATCTAGGGCGGAATAATTGACTGCATCAGGTTTCGCTGGTTTTTTCATTGTCAGCTCCTTCTCAACTATTCTGATTTATCGGTTCTGAGGCATATTTTGATAAATCAACGTAAGGTGCATATTGGCTTCGACGTGTTCCACGAAAAATATCTTCTGGCACTTCACCGTATTTTTCGATTGCTGCTAGTGCACGTGCATTTTTCTGCAACACATCATCGCGGGTAATCCGCACCGCACGATAACGCTGAACAGCCGTATAAATCCGGCGAATAGGCTTTGAGCCTTTATCAAGCCAACTGCGCGCATCAAGCCGTGGAATTAACGCTAGATGCGCAGCAGTCATCACAGAACGCACCATGGCATCATATTCAGACAACAGGTAAATCAACAAAAAGCCGATTTGTGAATGGATCATTAATGATATTTTCACTGGATTAACATTGAAACTATCTTGGATATTTATGTCATCTGGGATTTTATTGGCGTAAATATCAAAAATTTGATCGACTAAACCGGCAATCTCTTTTCGTGCCTCGGTGATTTGTCGTTCTAATTCTAACAGCGCCATATCCGCATAGGGATCATTACGCGCTGAGTCATGGTGAATATTGGCAATAATGGCAAGGCAATTCGGCATACTCATAATTTTCACATTGCCGTCTTCATACTTTTTACCAGCCCAAATTTTTGTCGCTTGGTGGGTATGCAATGTCAGGGTTGAATTAGTACGTAGCTTGCCAATTTCCCCATTAATTTCATTTAGTTCATATTCGGATTCACTATTCATAATTAATCTCCTCTAGTTATGGAATGTCATCATAATAAATCGATGTTTTATGACAACGGATAATTAAAATCTCAATTAAAACAAAACTTCATACAGTTTAGTAATACTGCGCCTATTTTTTAACCTAACTGTGTACAGTGTTCACACTTTGCCTATTTTTTAACCTAACTGTGTACAGTGTTCACACTTTGCCTATTTTTTAACCTAACTGTGTACAGTGTTCACACTTTGCCTATTTTTTAACCTAACTGTGTACAGTGTTCACACTTTGCCTATTTTTTAACCTAACTGTGTACAGTGTTCACACTTTGCCTATTTTTTAACCTAACTGTGTACAGTGTTCACACTTTGCCTATTTTTTAACCTAACTGTGTACAGTGTTCACACTTTGCCTATTTTTTAACCTAACTGTGTACAGTGTTCACACTTTGCCTATTTTTTAACCTAACTGTGTACAGTGTTCACACTTTGCCTATTTTTTAACCTAACTGTGTACAGTGTTCACACTTTGCCTATTTTTTAACCTAACTGTGTACAGTGTTCACACTTTGCCTATTTTTTAACCTAACTGTGTACAGTGTTCACACTTTGTCTATTTTTTGCTCACCGTTTCCAGTGGAAGCACTTTATCTATTTTTTATTCACTGTTGCCAGTGGCAACGCTGTCTATTTTTCATTCACTATTGCCCGTAGGTGATATTCTCTTTAAATTCTGGCGCAGTGAACTGGCTTGCTGAGACATTTTGTGCAATTCACCTTTGCTGCGTTGGCGCATTGGTATTGATGTTATCGAATTGCTTGTTGTTACTGGAGGTTGTCCCAATTTTTTCTCATTCGATTTATTCACTAAAAAATGTTTAAACTCACCCTGAGCGGCACTTTTGATTAAGCTGCAAACATAGCCCACAGGCTTGTTGATATTACCTTGTTGAATACGTAAGGCTGCTTCCTCCAACACCGCTTGCCCCAGTGTTTCACCAAGGTTAAAATCCCGCATCATCTTCAAAACCGTATTTTTTTCCAATGCTGAAAATTTTAAAGAATCCAGTACAGTACTGATTTTTTTATTATAAGTACTAGTACTGTACTGATTTACTGAGTTCCCTGATGGAACTAAGACTGAAATCAAGGGTTTATCACTAAGTTCCCTCGTGGAACTAAGCGATTTTTGACTGAGTTCCATAGTGGAACTTGGTGAAATTGTACTGAGTTCCCTAATGGAACTAAGTGAATTTTGCTGGTTTTGACCAAGTTCCCTCGTGGAACTCAGTAAATGTTGCTGCTGGTTATCGAGTTTTTGTGACGATGATGAATTTAATGTTTGTGTCGTTTGAAGCGATAATTTTTGATTTTTCTCGTAGTGATAACGAGAGCGCATTAAATCAATATGCGAAACCAGATGTGACTGACCATCATCAATCTGCATATTTTTAACAATGTGCTGCGCCACACCTCGGATCATTTTATCGCGATGATGTGTTGCTTGTTCCAACATGTTTAAATAGTTTTCATTGAAATGAATACAATCCGGAATGCTCATCGGCTCATCATGAATAATATAAATATTACCGAGAATACGGCCTTGCTCATCGCGTGCTTTGCTACAAAAAGTGAGCCACCGAGTTAAACGTAGTAACAGTAATGTTTGACTAACGACTTTCTTAGACGCTTTTTCTTGCGTATATGCGCGATCAGACAGTAATTGTTGCAGTTCTTCATAAGATGGAAAGGCTGCACCACCAAATGCTCTTGCATTGTGTTTAATCACCTGCCATGCATAACGCGCACGACAGGTTAAAAGCGGATCTGTCAATAATCGAACCGGTACGGTATCGTGTGGATTCCCAAAATAAAGCAAACCCTCTACTGCTTCAGTAACCGCACTTTTTTGTTGCCGGTAGTGTTTTAATTTCCCTGTTGCATTTTCTACGATAGCATCTATACTGTTCATATTAGCTAATCCTGTTGTTTAGGATTTTTAAAACGAGAAAGTGACCGCTTTCTCGTTTTTTTCTTAGTGTTTATGGTTTGAGGCATCTTGCGTCTCCCATTTCTGCGCCAATTTCCACACACTCGTTACATTCATCTCTAATTCTTCTGCAATCAGCATCAGTGCATCGAGGGTCTCAATACTTTCAAATGAGGCTAAATCTGCCTTCATTTCTTGCCAGCGATACCAGGCTTGTGCCGATTGTTTTTCGCTACATAAGCAGTGCCGTCCCGGCTTTTTACTTTGCCCGAGTAAGCGGCGGCGTTCACTGACTTCGCCGTTAGTTGAACCAAAATAATAATTAATCAATTCGATCGTTGCGCCCAATATCAGCGCACGATCAAGTAGTTTTTGTGTATGTGAATACTCTTTGGCACTATTCACCATACGCATAAATAATTTATGATTAACTTCAATTTTTAAAAAAGGCGTTGAAATCTGCGCCAAATGATGAATTTCGTCGGTTGTTAGCTGCATAATTTCACGCAGCTCATTCTCCGTGAAACCGATCTGCTCACAGTGCCGTAAATTCCCTTCCTTGAGCTGCGTAATGACATGGGCAATTACGGCTTGATTAATTGATGAAATAACCATTGTTTCCTCCGAATTTAATCTTGTTCAATTGGCTGGCGCAAATGCGCTCTAAAGCGACGAATAATACGGATCAGGCGAAAAATTTTCACCATAAGCAGGTCGGATATTTCTGCATCGATTGTATCTGTTCCCACCAATAATGCTTCTGGAATCAACCAATCCAGCATCTCAGTATGATTGTCGCAAGCAAGCATCGCCAATAGCTCATAAACGCATAATGCCAGTGCATTATTTTCCAGTTCGTGCGGTAGTGGCTCTATGGTAAAACTAAAATTAGTTGCCGATTGTTGTGCGCCGATATTCTTAATGATTGACTTTGGTAATCCGCTTAACTTAGCGAGATCATTGACAAGATTAAAGGCTTCCAAGCGGAGTTTATTCGCAGTATCGAAGACGGGAAAAATTTTCCAAATATCATCGACTGGCTGACAGCCGGTATTGGCGAAAGATAAACCATTTTCTTCGGCACGTTGTTTCCGTTGCTCGCTCAAGGAGAGTCCTGGGGTCATGCCAAACTGCGCCAAGATATTTTCATAATCACCATTTATAGCAGTTTCAGTATTATCCGTTTCTGCTAAATGCGTTAAAGGAATATCTTGTTTTGACTCAATGCTGTTTCCAGATTTAGAAACACGTGGGTTTAGTGTTGATTCAGCTATTTGTTTCTGAGTTGTAGGCTCTTGAGAATCATGCGCTTCGCCACTATAGGAGGAAGAGGATACAGAATTCGGTATTTCTACAGCTGTCACTGGATCTCTGAAATGAATAACTGGTTCAGATTCTTTATTGCGGCGACGATTTTCATCGATATTAATATCAAAATGCAGATCTTGATAGCTTACTCCCTCATCACCAAGTGCTTTGACTAAATTACCAATTAGCTCATCTTGCACAATTGTAATCGTAAATTCTTCTGGCACTTCATCAAAGGATTTTAAAGTTTCCAGCCATAAATCTGAAAACTGCTCCTCTGCCTGTGGACGATATTTTTTCCAACAGGAAAAGGAATTTCCACGTAAGGTTAAAAGTTTTTCAATTTGTGGTTTTCCCATACCAGCAAATAATACTTGCGGAATAGCTGGATATAATTGCTCTAAACATAACTCCATTCTTGCAATTAAAGAAAATGAAATACTATAGCCATCATTTTTGAGTTTTTCTGCTAACTTACGATGTGATAGAAATACATTTTCTTGTTTTTCATAAAATAGTTTTGCTTGATTAATGCCTAATGCGCGCTCAATAAAACTCAGATCCCCGCGCAAATCATTTTCAGCCAAATGCCCAATTAAACAAGATAGCTCGCCTTCGAGCTGATCATCTCCAGAACCTTTCCAGGATTTAAACAGGCAGTTGATAGACCAATATTTCGGGTCTTTGGTTTCTTCATATAATTCGCGCAATGCTTGTAACCGTGTATTACCGCCGTCCGCAATCATATAAAAATCATCACCAGGGCGTTGCGTGATATTAGGCGGAAAATCTAAACCGCGCATCCGAATCGATTCTTTAATTTCATCAAATTTCGGATTTTGTGTTTTACGCGGATTATTATCAAACGGTTTTAGCTGAGCCAAGGTAACGGTTTTCAATTGTGGCTGCATACTTTCCCCCGCAGAAATTAATTCCGATGCAATACGCTCGTCCGCATAATTTGGTGAAGTATTCGGTATCAAGCCAATTTGCATACCTCGCATCAATGACGCTTTTTTGTCTTCCCGACTAAATTTTTTAGGTGTGTTCATCATAGAAAATCTCCAATATCTGTCGAGGATTGCGTTTTATCTCCCTCCGCTGCATAAGTTTCAAACAGCGAATATTGCCCAAAGAATCGCGCAACAACCGTACCTACCGGACCATTGCGCTGCTTCCCTATAATCACTTCGGCCAATCCCTTAGCTTGGCTTGCTTCTTCGGTGTAATATTCATCACGGTGCAATAAAATAATGACATCCGCATCTTGTTCAATTGCGCCTGAATCGCGTAAATCCGAACTTGTCGGCTTTTTCACGATCCGTCCCTCCACGCCGCGATTGAGCTGTGCCAATGCGATCACTGGGCATTGCATTTCTTTCGCCAGTGCTTTGAGACTATTAGAGATATTCGTGACTTCTTCATAACGATTTTGTGAGCCTGGGTATTTCATTAATTGCAAATAATCAATGAATATCGCGGAAGGTTTGCCATAAAGTCGGATATTTTTGCGTACTCTAGTGCGAAGTATTTGAGGGGTTAATGCTGAAGAATCATCAATTAATAAGCGATTATTATCTTCCCAATGCTGCTGAATATAATTGGCTGCCACACCTAATTTCGCGAAATCCTCATCTTCCATAAGCAACGCATTGCGTAGTAATTGCATTGGCACTTTTGATTGCATCGAAAGAAAGCGCATCATGATTTGATCGCCTGGCATTTCTAAACTGTAGAATTGCACAGGCTTATCAATTGCTTCTAGCGTAGCCGCAATTGCTGTGAGCGCAAACGCCGTTTTTCCCATACCAGGGCGTGCAGCGATCACGATAAAATCCGACGGTTGAAAACCGGTTGTCATCTGATCGATTTGCGCAATGCCGCACGGTGCGCCGCTAATCGGATTTGCACTATGGCAAGATTGCTCAATTTTATCGAAGACAATCTCCATTGCCCGACTGAGATTAACCAGTGTATTTTCAGCCTGATTGCGGCAGGCAATATCGAATAAGCGTTTTTCCGAATCTGCAATCACCTTGTCAATGTCATCTTTTGCTTTTATCTGTTTGCTGTTGTCTGATAGATCTTTACCCAACGCCGCCAGTTGCCGTAATTGCTGATAATCAAGTAACCGCTGTGCGTAATTCACGACTAATGCCGCACTGGGCGTATTTTTCACAATCTCGGCAAGATAGGCAAATAAGCCATTATCTGAATCCCACTGACTTTTTAATGACTGCTCCAGTATTAACAGATCAACTGGTTTTCCTGTGTCAAGATGGCTTTTAATCGCCTTAAAAATCACCCTGTTCCATTGTAAATAGAATGAATTATCCGTCAGTAACGGTGATACTTCATCCCACTTGTCATTATCAAGAATCAAGCCGCCGAGCACAGAGCTTTCAAGATAGTTATCAAATAATTCAGTCTTTACTATTTGTCCTTTTTTCATACTTACCCCAATCAAAATACCGATTTAAATTGCGGGAAAAGCAAAGAACATAAACTCTTCATCGTTTCAAATTCTGAATTTTTATAGCGATGAATCGGTGTACAAAGCGTATTTGCTTCGCGATATGCAACACGTGCCGGAATAGCGAAATCTAAAAACTCAACAGAAAAATCACCACCAATGCGCTCGTCATTGAAAATACTGTGCAGTTGGGCAATAACATCTTTTGCATCATTCGTTTTGTCCACGCGATTTGCTACGGCTTTTATCGGCGGTAGTACAAAACCCAATGAAGTATAGGTTTCGAGATCAGCATAAAGACTTAACGTGCCGCGTAAAAATTCGCGTGTAGAAAGTAGTTCTGGTAATAGAGGGGAGAGAATAAGATCGCTGGCAAGAACCGCCATTTCGAGGGTAATATCGCGCGTACCGCGCGTATCCACAACAATCAAATCATAACCTTGTAACTGGCGAATTAAGTGATTAAAGCGGATAACACCGTCGGGGGCATTGCGTAGCAGTAAACTGATTCTGCCGGTTGGGTCATTTGACTTAATTAAATCGAGGTTGGGAATAGTCGTTTTTGATATGATCTCTGCCGGATTGGTGTTTTTATTGATAATGAATTCATAGATACCACCGCCCGCGGCATACTCCAGTTCATAATAAGAGCTTAGTGACGGCTGCACGTCAGTATCGATCATGAGGGTTTTTAATCCATGATCAGCACAAAATGCCGAGATATTAGCTGCATTAGTGGTTTTAGTAACGCCACCTTTTGTAGATAAAATGGTGGTAACAAAGGGTTTTGAATTTTTCATAGCGAACTCTTCTTTTAAAGTTTAAAAAGAGTATCTAAAAATTCAAATTTGATTAGGAATTAGAAAAGTGCTTATAAAACAATGGTGCCCGAGGGCGGACTTGAACCGCCACGACTCGAAAGTCGAGGGATTTTAAATCCCTTGTGTCTACCGATTTCACCACTCGGGCAATATTTTGATTGCGATAAGATTCGGATTTGGAGCGGGAAACGAGACTCGAACTCGCGACCCCAACCTTGGCAAGGTTGTGCTCTACCAACTGAGCTATTCCCGCTTTGGATTCTTTAACTGAAGCAAGTGCGGTGCATTTTACTGAATTGAAATTTTTAGTCAAATAAAATTCTTGCTTTTTATCTCAATTGCTTAAAAACAACACACTTAACGCGTTCAAGGATTCACGTCATCAAGCAAACTGCCTTTGGCTGCGCGCAGATACTGCCACATTGACCACACCGTCAATGCCGCGGCAATATATAACGCCACAATAGCGCTTTTCTCCATCAACGGATTATAGCGCCACAACAAACCGATTAAGGAGATCATTTGTGCGGTAGTTTTGAATTTGCCCCACCAAGAAACCGCGACTTTATTGCGATCACCGATTTCCGCCATCCACTCTCTTAACGCCGAGATAATAATTTCACGCGAGATCATCACAATTGCCGGAATGGTCACCCAGAAAGTGTGGTAATGCTGCACGACCAACACCAATGCCGCCGCAACCATCACCTTATCCGCAACCGGATCGAGAAACGCGCCGAAGCGGGTGGTTTGGTTCCAACGTCGCGCCAGAAACCCGTCAAACCAATCGGTGATGGCAGCAATCAAAAACAAAAGTGCGGTCAGAAACGGTGCCCATTTAAACGGAAGATAAAAACAGATAATAAAAAACGGGATCAGTACGACCCGAAATAAGGTGAGGAATGTCGGTATATTAAATTTCATGGCAATGCCTTATCACGAACATATCGCGGCAGAATTTAACACTATTTTAGCCTAAAAAAAGAATTAGTTAAACCGGATTAAAAATCAGCGGGCAAACAAAAGGCGCTGTCGGCGCCTTTTATAATCAATTTAACCAAACGGATTACACTGTTTGATATCACCGCTTTGCAAACCGCGCTTAAACCAAGCTAAGCGTTGTGCCGATGTGCCGTGGGTAAAGCTGTCCGGCACGACATAGCCTTGGCTCTGTTTTTGCAAACGGTCATCACCGACCGCTTCCGCCGCATTAAATGCTTCTTCCAAATCGCCGGATTCCAGAATGCCGTGTTTATCGGCGTAATGTCCCCAAATTCCGGCAAAACAGTCCGCTTGCAATTCCAGTTTAACTGACAGCTGATTCGCCGCCGCCTGACTGCCGCTACGTTGTTGCGCCTGTTGAACCTTAGGCAAAATGCCTAACATATTTTGCACGTGGTGTCCGACTTCATGTGCAATCACATAAGCAAAAGCGGCATCGCCGGAAGCTTTCAATTTACCGCTCATGTCTTTATAGAAAGAGAGATCTAAATAAATGCGTCGATCATTCGGGCAATAAAACGGCCCCATCGCCGCCTGCCCGGTGCCGCAAGCACTTTGGGTGGCATAATTGTACAGCACCATAGTCGGCGGGATGTAACGCTGACCGCTCTTGGCAAAATATTGATCCCAAGCCACTTCGGTATCCGCCAGAACCACGCGCGAGAACGAATTTAACTGCTGTTCTTCTTGTTCGCTCAAGCTGGTTTGATAGCCCTGTCCGGAACCCAGCCCGCTGGTATCGACCAAACCGGATAAATCCACGCCGAAATACGCCCCGACTAAAATCACCAATAACCCGACGATACCGCTGCCCTTAGCACCGAAACCGCCGCCGGAGCCACGACGATCTTCTACATTACGACTTTCTTTACGTCCTTGCCAACGCATATTCAATCCCTCTCAACCTAAACCTAAACCTAAACCTAAACCTAAACCTAAACCTAAACCTAAACCGTGTTATTATCCACCGAATCATCTCATGATGTCTAGCTGTTCGATTTGTTGTTGTATTTCAGGTTGTAAAAAATAAGTGCCTTGTTGCGGTAATTGTTTGATAAGAAAAGAAGTTCCTTGATATTGAAATTTTAAGGCGTAAGCATGCAGATAAGTGCGGTCAAGTGCGGTTTTATCGCCATAACGTTGATCGCCCAGAATCGGACTGCCGAGGCTTTTCATCGCCACGCGGATTTGATGGGTTTTGCCGCTTTTCGGTATCAAATGAAATAATCTTAGCCGATTGTCGCAACGGATACTGCTAAAGCGGGTCATCGCCGGATTTTCACGGCTACGGCACAATTTCCAACTGCCGTTGCGGGTTTTTTGCATATCGCCGATAACCAAGCCCTGCTTTTTCTTTGGTTTCGCCGCGGAAAGGGCGATATAATGTTTCTCAATTTGGTGTTGTTGGAACAAACCGGATAATTCAGCGGCGGCTTGGCTGTTGCGGGCTAAAATCAGCAAACCGGAGGTGATTTTATCCAAACGGTGCACCAGCCACAATGCCGGGCAACCCAACTGACGCGCAACCAGATCCGGCAAGCCCAACGCCTGCTGATCTTTATGCACGCTCAGCCCAATGGGTTTATCAATCACAATAAAATCAGGATGTTGATAGACGATGGTGATCTTTTCAAGTGCGGTTTGCATTTTACCAAATCAATTATTGAATAAACGAACTTAACAGGATGACAAGCATAGTATGAATATCGAACTTTCGCAAATTTTCGGCTACCTGTTGCCACCGTTAATCTGGATTTTCAGCGTCGGGATTACCGCCCGCCTCGCCTTCAAAAAACAAGCGGTGTCGATCACGCTGGCTTGGTTGTTGGTGATTTATATCATCCCGCTGTTTGGGATTATCGCCTATTTGCTGCTGGGCGAAATCAAACTTGGTCGCCGCCGCGCCGAGTCATTTAAAAAGCTTGCACCCTTATATAAAAATTGGTTCGGCAGTTTTGACCAATGCTCCAATTTGACACTGAGCAATCAAAACCTGCGCTTTAAACCGCTCTTTTCCCTTAGTCGCCACCGGGTCGGCATTCCTTGCGTGTTAGGCAACGAATTGCATATTCTGGATACGCCGCAAAACATTATTAAAGCGATGATTCACGATATTGGGCAGGCGCAGCATAGCGTGTATATGACGTTCTATATTTGGGCTGACGGCGGACTGGTCAATGATGTGATGACGGCACTGATTCAAGCCGCAAAACGCGGGGTGAAAGTGCAGATTCTGCTCGATTCGGTCGGCAGTAAAAAATTTCTCGGCAGTAAAAATATCCGTTATATGCGTGAAAGCGGCATTCGGATTGAAGAAGCGCTGCATGCCAACCTGTTTCGGATGTTCTTTCGCCGTATTGACCTGCGTCAGCACCGCAAAATTGTAGTGATCGATGAGCAAATCGCCTACACCGGCAGCATGAATATGGTCGATCCGCGTTATTTCAAACAAAATGCCCACGTCGGACAATGGATCGATATTATGGTACGGATTGAAGGCCCGGTGTCGCTGATTTTGCAAGGGGTGCACAATTGGGGTTGGCAAATGGAAACCGAGGAAGATGTGTCGTTGTTGCCGCAATGCCCGATTTTGCAACATAAACCGGATGATTCGCACGGCGTGCAAATTTTGCCGTCCGGCCCCGGTTTTCCGGAAGATATGATGATCCAATCCCTGCTCTTAGCAATCAGCAGTGCACGGCGTAGTATCACCATTACTTCACCGTATTTCGTTCCCAGCGCAACCATTGCCTCTGCCCTTGCAACGGCGGCAATTCGCGGTGTTGAAGTGCAATTGATTCTGCCGCAAAAAAACGATTCGTTCTTGGTCGAATGGGCAAGCCGCACCTTTTTTGACGAGCTGCTGGAAGCCGGCGTGAAGATTTTCCGCTTCAAGTGCGGTTTGCTGCACACCAAAAGCATTCTGATTGATTCCCGTTTAGCCTTGGTCGGCACGGTCAATATGGACGAACGCAGTTTTATGCTGAATTTCGAAGTCACCATGATTGTGGACGATCTCGGTTTCGGACAAGAAGTGGAGGCCTTACAGCAGGGCTATTTAGTTCAATCCGATCTGATGGATATGGCGGAATGGTCTAAACGTCCGATTTACAAACGCTTCTTCGAGCGTGTGTTCTTTTTGTTCAGTCCACTGCTGTAACGTCTACTTTAAGCTAAAGTGCGGTCAGCAATGCCTGTTGCAACTGCCGACGCTCATTTTCGGTCAAGGCTTGATTATCACGATTCGATAAAATAAAAAAATCCTCGGCGCGTTCGCCTGTGGTGGTAATCTTAGCATTGAGCAGGTTTAAGCCCTGTTGACTAAAGACATTACTGATCAGCGCCAACAAGCCCGGTTTATCCAACACAAAAATTTCCAATTCGGTTTGCCCGCGCTTTTCCGTATCCAGAAACCGCACTTCGGTCGGCACATGGAAGTGCTGCAATTTATTATTAACCTTGCGGTTAGCCGCCGGTTTATACTCGCTTTTCAGCGCATTAAGCACACTTTTCTCAATGCTGCGGCGGCGATCAAATTTTGCCAATACGCCGTTGGTTTCCGTGATAATAAATGAATCCAGCGCATAACCGTCGTTGCTGGTTAGAATCTGTGCGTCGTGAATCGACAGGTTTTTGGCTTCAATCGCCCGCACCACTTTATTAAACAAGTGCGGTTGATCGGGGCAATATACAAACAGTTCGGTGCCGCCTTGTGAAAAACGGTTGCTGGATTTAACGACAATCTCTTGATCCGAGCGACAAACCAATTCAGCGTGCCATGCCAACTGTTCCGGGTTATTGCGCAAAAAATAATCCTGCGGGCAGCGCTGCCAGAAATCATTCACCGCACGCAATTTCAGACTTTCGCCCTGTAACAACGGCTGCAATAAGCTCAGCGCCCGCAAACGGTTCCGTAGCACTTGATCGCTGACATCGAGCAGAGAATCCGTGCCTTGTTCCAATTGTTGTCGAGTGAATTGATACAAGGTTTTAATCAACGAGCGTTTCCAACTATTCCATAACGTGCTGTTGGTGGCGCTGATGTCCGCCACGGTTAAACAGGTGAGATAATCCAGTCGTGCCGCGGTTTTGACGCTGTTGGCAAATTCCAGCACCACTTGCGGATCATAAATATCGCGCCGTTGCGCCGTGACCGACATTTTCAAATGATGTAGCACCAACCATGCCATCATTTCAGAATCGTCCTCGCTAAAACCGTGTTTTTTGGCAAAATCATACACATCAATCGCGCCCAATTCGGCATGATCGCCGCCGCGCCCTTTGGCAATATCATGAAAAAGTGCGGTCACATAGATTAAATTGCGGCTGTCCAGTTGCGGAAACAGCGCCACGCACAACGGATGTAGCTCCGCATTGCGTGCATCCAAAAAGCTTTCCAGCTTTAACAACACACGAATGGTGTGTTCGTCCACCGTATAGGCATGAAACAGATCAAACTGCATTAAGCCGCTGATATTATTCCATTCTTCCAAATAGGCATTCAGTACGCCGTGTTGGTGCATTGGCACAAGCGCACGGCTGATCGCATTCGGCTGCGTCAATAAACGGATAAATTTTTGCCGCGCTAACGGATTATCGCTCAAATACTGTGTTTTTTGCATTAAAGCCAAACGCAAACGGCGCAAGGTGGTAGAGTGAATCATGGCTTGCGGCTGTTCCGTCAAATGAAAAAACAGGTCTAACATCGTATCCGGCCGTAGAAAAAAGCAGTCGGGGCGAGATAACCGAATGGCATGATTTTTTAATTCAAAATTTTCATCCAGCGGCTGCGCCACGCAATCATCACAACGATTGACGAAATGTTCTTGATAATGCTGCAATAAAATTTCACTCAATTCACGAATATCATGGGCGGTGCGGAAAAACTGTTTCATCATCGCTTCAACTGCATGATTCGCCTGACTACCCTGCCCTTGATAGCCCAACATTTCGCTGACTTTCAGCTGGCGATCAAATAACAAACGGTTGTCGTAGCGTTTAATCACCAAATGCAAAGCAAAACGCAATTTGAATAAAAAATGTTGTGCCGCATTTAAAATCCGGTGTTCTTCCGGGTAGATAAAACCGGAATCAAGAATATCCTGCAAATTTTTCGCGCCCACATGACGCAACGCAATCCAATACAGCAGATGTAAATCGCGCAGTCCGCCGGGGCTGTATTTAATATCCGGCTCAAGGTTATAACCGGTGTTGTGATAACGCTGATAACGCGCCGCCTTTTCTTGCATTTTGCCGTGGAAAAACGCTTCTGTCGTCCAAAAATCGGCGGCTTTGACCGCACTTTGCAGTTGTGCAAAAAGTGCGGTTTGCCCGAACAGAAAACGCGACTCCAGCAAATTGGTGGCAATCGTGAGATCGCTTTTCCCCTCGGCAACGCATTGCGCAAGGGTCCGCACGCTATGTCCGACCTCAAAACGGCAATCCCATAAAAATTGAATCAAAGCGGCAATTTGTTGTTCTTGTGCTGCCGAAAGTGCGGTTTCACTGAGAATTAAAATATCCAAATCCGACAGCGGAAACATTTCTTCCCGTCCATAGCCGCCGACCGCCACCAGTGCCAACGGCTGTTGATCCAACCCAAATTGCCGCCACAAACGGCATAGCAGTTGATCGTAAAAACGGCTGCGCGCGGCAATCAATTCATGTACATCGCGTTGGCTGAATTGCGCCAATTCTTGCTCTTTGAGTTGTTGTAGCTGATTTTTGACATCAGAAGGAGTTAAGAACGGGGGATTTGGTTTCATAATAAGCCCAAGGGATTAGCGGTTATCACAACAAACTAAGCGGGTTATTTCCCTCCCCCGCGAGCGGAGGGAGATTCCGAAGGGCGGAGGAGGGAAAAATGAGGTTATTTATCGATTAACCATAATACGCGAGATCCGCCCTTCGGCGATCTCCTCATCACGAATCGTCATCACTTCGCAGCCGGTTTCGGTCACCACAATCTGGTGTTCATACTGTGCCGACGGGCTACGATCTTTGGTTTTCACCGTCCAACCGTCTTTCATCAACCGCACTTCGCGTCGTCCGGCGTTCACCATCGGTTCAATCGTGAACACCATGCCCGGCTGCAAAATGACACCGCCGTCATCGGCATAATAATGCAACACTTGCGGATCACAATGGAATTGATCGCCAATGCCGTGTCCGCAATATTCGCGCACCACCGTACAGCCTTTGCTTTCGACGTATTGCTGAATGGTCTTTCCAATCTGATTCAGCCGAATCCCCGCTTTCACGGTACGTAAGCCGATATACAATGACTCCAACGTCACTTCGCACAGGCGTTTGGCTTGAATCGAGGGTTCGCCGACCAAGAACATTTTTGAATTATCGCCGAAAAATCCGTCTTTGATCACGGTAACGTCAATATTCACGATATCGCCGTTTTTCAAAATTTTATCGGTACTCGGAATACCGTGGCAAACCACTTCATTCACCGAAATGCAGGTTGCGTTAGGGAAACCGTGGTAATTCAGACACGCCGGCACCACGTTCTGTTCATTCGCCATATATTCATGGCAAATGCGATCCAACTCGCCGGTGCTCACGCCCGCCTTAACATACGGCTCGATCATCACCAGCACTTCTTGTGCCAATTTGCAGGCTACACGCAGTTTTTCTAATTCAACATCATTGCGGATAGGAATATTCATGGGTTACCTTTTAATGTACGCTTATTTTAACTCGTGGCAAAGTATAGCATTTTCAGCCCGCCAGATAAAACAGTATGCTCTCCGCTACCGCACTTTGCACCGAAATACCGCTTGAACAGAAATTCCGCTTGTATAATAATAGCCGAATATTTTTATCGCACATCAGTGGGAGTCCTTATGACAGATGTAGCAATTCCATTAATTTTTACCGACGCCGCTGCGAACAAAGTAAAAAATCTCGTCGCCGACGAAGATAATTCGAATTTAAAATTACGCGTCTATATCACCGGCGGCGGTTGTAGCGGCTTTCAATACGGCTTCACTTTTGATGAGAAAGTCAATGACGGTGATTTAACCATCGAAAAAAACGGCGTTGCTTTGGTGGTTGACCCGATGAGTTTGCAATATTTAATCGGCGGCACGGTAGATTACACCGAAGGGTTGGAAGGCTCGCGTTTTATCGTGAATAACCCGAATGCCAGCACCACTTGCGGTTGCGGATCGTCATTTAGTATCTGATTATTTTAATATCAATAAAGGCAGCCGATTGGCTGCCTTTTTGTTCGCTATTCATAAACCATCACATCGCCGCAATATATTTCAACATCACCCCGGCGGCAATTGCCGAGCCGATAACGCCGGCGACATTCGGCCCCATCGCGTGCATTAACAGGAAATTTTGCGAATCGGCTTCCAAACCGACTTTATTGGCAACCCTTGCCGCCATCGGTACCGCTGAAACCCCCGCCGCACCGATCAACGGATTGATCTGGTCTTTGGCAAAACGGTTTAATAATTTCGCCATTAATACGCCGCTTGCCGTGCCGATAGCAAATGCAATCACGCCCAATAATAAAATCCCCAATGTTTGCGGCTGCAAAAATTTATCTGCAACCAATTTTGCCCCGACGGACAAGCCTAAGATAATGGTGACGATGTTAATCAGCGCATTTTGCGTGGTGTCGCTCAAGCGATCAACCACGCCGCTCACCCGCATTAAATTGCCGAAGCAGAACATCCCCAATAACGGCGCTGCGTCCGGCAATAATAATGCGACCAGCAACAATAATACGATCGGGAACAGAATTTTTTCCCGTTTACTGACATTACGCAATTGCACCATGCGGATTTTGCGTTCACTTTCACTGGTCAGCGCTTTCATAATCGGCGGTTGGATTAACGGTACCAATGCCATATAGGAATACGCTGCAACCGCAATCGCCCCCAATAGCTCAGGCGCCAATTTGCTGGATAAGTAAATCGCGGTCGGACCATCAGCACCGCCGATAATACCGATTGAAGCCGCTTGCGGTAAGGTAAATTCGATTAAGCCTAACCAATTCAGCAATAATGCGCCCAACACCGTGGCAAAGATACCGAACTGCGCCGCCGCGCCCAACAATAGGGTTTTAGGGTTCGCCAGCAGCGGACCGAAATCCGTCATAGCACCAACCCCCATAAAAATCACCAACGGTGCGACGCCATAACCGATCGCAACTTTGTAGAACAGCGCCAAAATTCCGGTGCTGTAGCCCATATCCGTCGCATAGCTTTCCAACTGGCTCACGATTGACGGAAGTGCGGTATTTAATGCCGCCTTGATCGAAGCAATATCCGTTGTGCTATTGAGCTTCGCGGCAACAAAGGTCAGTTGCTCCGCCGTACCGCTATGTAACAAATTATCCAATGCGCTCATTGCCATGCCTGCTTCGGGAATATTGGCAAGTAACCCGCCAAACCCGATCGGCAACAGCAACAGCGGTTCAAATTTGCGAGCAATCGCCAGCCACAGCAACAATAAACTGACGGCGATCATAATTGCCTGCCCCGGTTCAAGGTGCATAAAGCCCATCCCGCCTACAAGAGTATAAATACTTTCCATAACATTCGGCTCTCTAGGCTAAATTCATTAAGCGATCACCGACGGCAACGACATCTCCGGCTTTCACCGCGATTCCTTGTACTTTACCGGCTTGAGCGGCACGGATTTCCGTTTCCATTTTCATCGCTTCCAATACTAATAACACCTCGTCTTTTGCCACTTGTTGCCCTTCGCTGACAACCACTTTCCAGATGTTACCCGCCATCGGCGCGGTCACTTCCACACCGCCGGTTTGTGCCGGTGCCGCCGCCGATGTTACCGTTTGCGGCGCGGTCGAAGTAATTTCCCCGACTTCCCCGCCTTCGCTCACTTTCACCACAAAAGCTTTGCCCTCTAATTCCACGGTATAAACCGCCGGCCCGGAACTGACTTTAACCGGTTTGCTTTCCGCTTTTTCTCGTGACGCTGTCACACCGGTCGGCGCCGGTTCAAAGGCACTTGGATTACCGCGGTTTTCAAGGAATTTCAAACCGACTTGCGGGAATAACGCCACAATTAAGACATCATCAATTGCATTCTCTGCCAATTTAATGCCTTTTTCGGCGGCCAGTTGCTTCACTTCACCGGTTAATTTCTCCATTTCGGGCGGTAGATGATCCGCCGGACGGTCGGTAATCGCCGTTCCGCCGTTTAATACTTTGGCTTGAAGTGCGGTATCGACCGGCGCCGGGGTGCGGCCATATTCGCCTTTCAAAATCCCTGCGGTTTCTTTGGCAATGGTTTTATAACGCTCCCCCATCAATACGTTGATCACCGCCTGAGTACCGACGATTTGCGAGGTTGGGGTCACCAACGGAATATAGCCCAGATCTTTACGCACCCGCGGGATTTCCGCCAACACCTCATCCAATTTTTGCGAGGCATTTTGTTGTTTCAATTGGCTTTCCAAATTGGTCAACATGCCGCCCGGTACTTGCGCCACTAAAATCCGACTGTCAGAACCTTTTAATTGCCCCTCAAAGGCTTGATATTTTTTACGTACCTCGCGGAAATACGCCGCGATTTTTTCCAATTTGTGAATATCCAAGCCGCTGTCATATTCGCTGCCCTGCAACGTCGCCACCAATGCTTCGGTTGCCGGGTGCCCGTATGTGCCGCTCATGGAGGAGATCGCGGTATCGACACCGTCAACGCCCGCCTCAATTGCTTTTAACAGTGCCATTTCCGCCATCCCGGTGGTGGCGTGACAGTGCAAATGCAGGCGCACGTCGTAACGTTTTTTGATTTCACTCACCAGTTCATAAGCTGCCATTGGCGTTAAAATACCGGACATATCTTTGATCACCACCGAATCGACGCCGATCTCCATCAATTGCTCCGTCACCTCCAACCAGGTTTCCAACGTATGCACCGGGCTGGTGGTATAGCTCAATGTACCTTGTGCATGACCGCCATGCTTACGCACCGCTTGCAACGCACAACGCATATTGCGCGGATCGTTCATCGCATCGAATACCCGGAACACGTCCATGCCATTACTGACCGCTCTTTCGACAAAACGCTCGACCACATCATCGGCATAATGACGATAACCCAGCAAATTTTGCCCGCGCAATAACATTTGTAATGGCGTATTCGGAATCGCTTTTTTCAGCTCACGCAAACGCACCCACGGATCTTCGCCCAGATAACGGATACACGAGTCAAAGGTCGCGCCTCCCCATGCTTCCAATGACCAATAACCGATTTGATCCAATTCGGACGCAATCGGCAACATATCATCTAAACGTAAACGGGTGGCAAACAGGGATTGGTGAGCATCACGCAACACCACATCAGTAATAGCAATCGGACGAACTGATTTTGTCATGATAAAACTCCATTAAAATAAGCATTAATTGTTCTGTTGTTGACGGCGGTGGTGCGCAATCGCGGCGACAATAACCGGACGCAGGACATCAATTTCACTCGCCGCATTGGGAACAACCGCACTGGGTTTAGCGGCAACAGGTTTGATAATCTCAGGGAAGAAACGATTTACCGTATTCGACATTAAGCGAATGGAAAAAATAAGGATCAAAAGAAATAGCAGGACAAAGCCCATGCCGGAGAGCATTAGATTGATACCTTCGCCCAATAATTCTGTTGCTGTCATATTTTCGGACCTCAAGATCGGTGAATTCAAAATAATCTGCAATATAGCATACTGAGATTTAGCAGATAAAATGTTGTGATAGATCAAATCGAACAAATAAAACCTAGTATTTTTATTTACCGCAAGCCCTGCTAAAATGCAATCGTTTTTTCGTTTATAAGGAATCGCAGTATGGATTTTCAATTCTCTTTCGATTATTCAGGCAAACCGATTGCCCGTTGCAGTATGGAGCATGAAGCGCTCTCCAATTGGATTAACAGCGAGATTTACGGCGACACGCAAAAGCTCGCGGCAGTCTTCGCGTTGATCGAACAAGCCAAACAAAATCGCAACCCGCAGGCGGAACTCCGGCTGATCGGCCACGAATTCACCCTTTCGCTCGACGGCGAAGAAGTGATGGTTCAAGCCAATAATTTAGCCTTTGATAATACGGAGGAAATGGAAGAGGGCTTCAGTTATTATGATCAGGAAAGCCTCGCCTTTTGCGGCTTAGAAGATTTTGAACATTTCCTTTTACAATACCGCACTTTTTCCCAAAAAACGTAAACGGCAAAGCGGGGTTATTCTTTTATAACCACAAAATAAACCAATATTTTTAACAACTTATTAAACATTTCAGCTGACTATTCCAATATATTGCCGGGCAGATCACAATTCTGATATCCGGCATTTGTTTTTCTTATTTTACTTCCCTATCATCCCGCCGTCGTCACTGGTACAACTCCAGACTACTATTAAATAAATGTCAAGTATAATCAATTAGTTAATTTAGGATGAAATTTATATGGAAATAAGCAACATTAAAACTGCCGCCTTGGCAGATGAAAAAAAATGGAATAAATTGGATAGTGCTTGGGTTTTAAACCTTTTCGGTACCGCTGTCGGTGCCGGTGTTTTATTCCTGCCGATTAATGCCGGAATGGGTGGTTTTTGGCCGTTGGTCTTTATGGCGCTAATCGTCGGTCCGATGACCTACTTAGCGCACCGCGGTTTAAGCCGTTTTGTGTTATCGTCCGAACATCCGGGCAGCGATATTACCGAGGTCGTCGAAGAACATTTTGGTAAAACCGCCGGGAAACTGATCACCCTGCTCTATTTTTTCGCCATTTTCCCGATCTTATTAATTTACGGCGTCGGAATCACCAATACCGTCATTTCATTTATGGAAAACCAGCTGCATATGGCTGCGCCGCCACGCATGATTTTATCGATTATGTTAATTTCGGCTTTAATCAGCGTGATGTTGATGGGGGAAAAGTTTATGCTGAAAGTCACCGAGTGGTTGGTTTATCCGCTCGTTGCCATCTTATTTGCCCTCTCAATCTATTTAATCCCGGAATGGAACACGGCGTCGTTACAACAAATGCCGAGCGGCAGTGCATTTTTAACAACTTTGTGGCTCACCATCCCCGTGCTCATTTTTTCATTTAACCATTCGCCGGCGATCTCCGCTTTCAGCCTGTCACAACGACGCGAATATAAAACCCGCGAAGCCACGGAACAGCATAGCAACCGCGTGCTGCGCGGCACTTCCGCCTTATTGCTGATTTTTGTGATGTTATTTGTTTTCAGCTGTGTCCTGACCTTAACCCCTGAAGAATTAGCCTTGGCAAAAACCCAAAACATCTCCATTTTGTCGTTTCTCGCCAATAAATTCGATAACCCGTATATTTCTTATTTCGGACCATTGGTCGCTTTTCTGGCGATTACCAGCTCCTTCTTCGGCCACTATCTTGGCGCGCGCGAAGGTTTGGCGGGATTAATCATCAAAATGAACCGTGACGCCGGGAAAACAGACATTAACCGCAACCGATTGAATTACATCACCGCGCTGTTCTTCCTGTTTTCGCTTTGGCTGGTGGCAACCATTAATCCGAGTATTTTAGGCTTAATCGAATCCTTGGGCGGACCGATTATTGCCATGATTCTGTTTATCATGCCGATGTATGCGATTCGTAACGTCCCGGCAATGCAAAAATACCGCGGCAAGTTCAGCAATGTGTTTGTCACCGTGATGGGATTGATTGCGATTTCAGCAATCGTTTATATCCTTTTCCGTTAAGGTTGAACTTTGTTGTATGATAGACAGCAAACCTCTGCTTTGGCAGAGGTTTGAGCGTTAAGAAAAATAAAAAGAGTCTTTTATGATTAGTGTGTTTGATATTTTTAAAATCGGGATCGGACCGTCCAGTTCGCATACCGTCGGACCGATGAAAGCCGGAAAACAGTTTGTGGATGAACTGGAACAGCAACGGTTGTTGCCTGAAATCGACCAGCTTAAAGTGGATGTTTACGGCTCGCTCTCCCTGACCGGACGCGGGCACAGCACCGATACCGCGGTGATTATGGGCTTGGCGGGTTATTTGCCGGAAGACGTGGAAATTGAAGCCATTCCCGCATTTATCGGCTCGTTGAAACAGACCGCACTTTTGCCGATTATGCGCGGACAGCAACAAGTCAAATTCGACTTTGAACAGGATTTGGTTTTCCATAAAACCTTTCTGCCGCTGCATGAAAACGGCATGCGCTTACACGCCTTAAAACAGGGACAACCCGTTTATTCGCAAACCTATTATTCGATTGGCGGCGGCTTTATCGTGGACGAGGCAAATTTTAACCAAACCCAAGACAGCGTATTGAATGTACCTTATCCGTATCACAGTGCCAATGATATCCTGCAACATTGCAAAAATAGCGGATTATCGATCGCCGGTATGATGTTGCGCAATGAAATCGCCCTGCGCGATCAAAGTGCGGTCAACGCCTATTTGCAGCGGATTTGGCAAACCATGTCGGATTGTATGCAACGCGGCATGCACACCGAAGGTTTGCTGCCCGGGCCGCTGAAAGTAACGCGCCGAGCGACCGCACTTCGCCGCATGCTGGAATCGAACAACAGTCTGTCGAACGATCCGATGAAAATCATCGACTGGGTGAACATGTTCGCGTTGGCGATTAATGAAGAAAATGCGGCAGGCGGACGGGTGGTGACTGCACCGACCAACGGCGCCTGTGGCATTGTGCCGGCGGTGTTGGCGTATTACCAGCAATTTATCGCCCCGCTGTCGGAGGAAACGATTGCACGCTATTTGTTAACCTGCGGCATTGTCGGCTCGCTGTATAAAATGAATGCTTCTATTTCCGGAGCAGAAGTCGGTTGTCAGGGCGAGGTCGGCGTTGCTTGTTCGATGGCGGCGGCAGGGTTAACCGAAATCTTAGGCGGCACGCCGGATCAAGTCTGTATCGCCGCCGAAATCGGCATGGAACACAATCTCGGTTTAACCTGCGATCCGGTCAACGGACAAGTGCAAGTGCCTTGTATCGAACGTAACGCCATTGCCTCGGTCAAAGCGATCAACGCCAGCCGCATGGCGCTGCGCCGCACCAGCAGCCCGTCGGTTAGCTTAGACAAAGTGATTGAAACCATGTACGAAACCGGCAAAGACATGAACTCCAAATATCGCGAAACTTCCACCGGCGGTTTGGCAATCAAAATCTTGCCCTGCGATTAAACCGCACTTTCCACTTAAAGCGATCTTCGGATCGCTTCAGGCTGATGACAAAGTCTCTTTCTCGAATAATTTCCCTCCCTCCGTATACGGAGGGAGGTGTCCGAAGGACGGAGGGAGGCATAAATCATTTTAAAATGAATATGTTGCATTTTCATATTGCCCCTCCCTCCCCATTTTTCTTACGCAAAACGGTACTCCCTCCGCACGCGGAGGGAGAGAAGTCAGTTTGTCAGCAATCTCAAGCGATCTTCGGATCGCTTTTTTGTTTTTTGCGATTCCGATTCCAACTTTTGCTGTCGCCGCTCGCCTTTAAACCGGGTTTGATTAAAGTATAACGACATTTGACAACTTATATTTTAACTTATAAAATCTGGAAAACTAATGAATAAAATTATATTCAAGTCAAGAGCGGTTAAACAACTGGCTAAAATCCCAGAGCGAGAAATGATTCGCAGTAAATGCCAAGTTTTGGCTAATTTTCCTGCTTATCATTCAAATGTAAAGTCGCTCACTAACTATAAATATGATTATCGCCTACGAGTTGGACGGTTTCGAGTATTTTTCAACTATGGTTTTGAACACAATATCCATATTATCCACATTGAAGAGGTAAAAAAACGTGACGACAATACCTACGCTTTTTAACACACAAATTATCAATGATAACAATGGGAAGCCTGCATTTGTTGTCATTCCTTACGAACAATATTTCGCCACAATCAAAATGCGTGAATTGGATTTGAGTGATGGCGTTCCCAGCGAAGTGGTCGAGATTTTTTTCAAACACGAAGGCTGTAGTGCGGTGCGCGCATGGCGCGAATATTTAGGCTACACCCAACAACAAGTCGCGGATCGTTTAGGTATCAGCCAATCCGCCTATTCACAACATGAAAACTCGAAGAAACTGCGCAAATCGACACGTAAAAAAATCGCCGAAGCGTTGGGCATTAATCATCAGCAGTTGGATTTCTAAACCGCACTTGCCTTGAGCCTCAGCCTATTTTAGTGTTTTTCATATCCCCATGCGGTCATCAGCAATGTGACCGCTTCATTTAAATCTTGCAGCGATAAATTTCCAAAGCCGAATGAAAAATAACGCTTATCGGCATTCTGCTGTTTCACCGGGTAAATCTTAATGCCCACATTTTCTGCCAAGCGACAAAGTTCAGCAACGGAGCGCGTTTCTTGCCGTAGTTCCAACAGCAGGTAAAAGCCGGAATGTTCACCCTGATAGCGAATGACGCGACGATAAGGCTGTAGCAATTGGCACAGCAATTCCATTTTTTTGCGGTAATGGGTGCGCATGCGGTGAATATGCTTCTCAAATTCACCGCTTTGCATAAATTGCGCTAAAACGTGCTGGTTAATACGCGGCACGGTGGAATTCAGCAAGCCGCAACTTTGTTGATAAATCGGCACGAGCGCTTGCGGCAACACCATAAACGTGACACGCAACGACGGCATCAATAATTTGGAAAATGAACCTAAATAGATCACTTTGCCCTGTGAATACAGCGTGCCGTCCAAATGTTGCAACGAGGGAATCGGCTTGCCTTTGTAACGGAATTCACTGTCGTAATCGTCTTCGATAATGTAACGGTTCGGCTGCTGCTGTGCCCACTCCAATACTTGATGTCGCTCATTGACCGACAGAACCGAGCCGTAAGGATATTGGTGTGATGGCGTGAGATACAACACATCCACCGCACTTTGCGCCAAACAGGTGAAATCCAACCGATAATGTTCGGCTTGCGGCTGAAATAACGGCAATTTTCGTACCGATTTACCGAATAAAGATAACAACTGCTCCACCATCGGATAACCGTATTGTTCCATCGCATAATCCAGCGATTGCCGTGGATAACATTGATCGAGCAGCAAAACCAGCTGGCTGATACAGGTTTCGACCCCCGCCCCCAACACGATTTGCTCAATGGAACAACTAATGCCGCGTGAAGCGTACAGATAGTGAAGAATCTGCTCGCGTAGCACTGTCTCGCCCTGCTTCTCCCCCATATTCAGCAACTGCAAACCCCGTGTCTGTAACACCGTTTTTTGTATTTTTTTATAGCGTTGCAGCGGAAAAAGTGCGGTATCAATTTGATTCGGGTTGAGATCATAACGAAACGCCGCTGTTTTTTTCACCACCTGCGGCTGCACCGCACTTTCGGGCGTTTTAAAAAACTGCTCCGCCTTAAAATGCACAAAAAAACCCTGCCGCACTTTGGCTTCGACATAGCCTTCGGCCAACAGTTGGCTGTATGCGGTTTCCACCGTATTACGGCTGATGGTTAAATAATCCGCCAACCGCCGCTTCGACGGCAATCTTTCGCCGTAAGCAAGGCGTCCACTGCTAATATCCGCTTTGATCTGCTGATACAACTGAACATATAACGGTTGCTCCGCCTGCTTATCCAACTGAAAAAGGTAGTTTTTCACCATCTGACCCCATTAATATAATCAAAACTGACGCTTTTAATCATACCTGAATAGCGCAAAATAGCGATCCCTTGCTTCACAAAATAATATTCAAAAACCAACGACAATGAAGGAAAACATAATGAACAAAATTTTAGGCAGTGATGTTGTCAAACGCGGTATGGCGCAAATGCAAAAAGGCGGCGTGATTATGGATGTGGTGAATGCGGAGCAAGCGCGCATTGCCGAAGCCGCCGGGGCGGTGGCGGTGATGGCGCTAGAGCGCGTGCCGTCGGATATTCGGGCTGCCGGCGGCGTGGCTCGCATGGCAAACCCAAAAATCGTGAAAGAGGTGATGAATGCGGTCAGTATTCCGGTCATGGCAAAAGTGCGGATTGGGCATATCACCGAAGCACGTGTCTTAGAGGCAATGGGGGTAGATTATATTGATGAAAGCGAAGTGCTGACCCCTGCCGATGAAGAGTTTCATTTGCTGAAAAGCGATTACACCGTGCCGTTCGTTTGTGGTTGTCGCGATTTGGGCGAAGCCTTGCGCCGTATTGGTGAAGGCGCGGCAATGTTGCGCACCAAAGGCGAACCGGGCACGGGCAACATCGTGGAAGCGGTGCGCCATATGCGCAAAGTCAACGCACAAGTGCGCAAAGTGGTGGCTATGAGCCATGATGAATTAATGACCGAAGCAAAATTATTAGGCGCACCGTTCGAATTATTATTACAAATCAAACAACTAGGCAAACTCCCGGTGGTCAATTTTGCCGCAGGCGGGGTCGCCACCCCTGCCGATGCCGCGTTGATGATGGCGTTGGGCGCAGACGGTGTTTTTGTCGGCTCAGGCATTTTTAAATCGGAAAATCCGGAAAAATTCGCGCGCGCGATTGTACAAGCCACCACCCATTACCAAGATTATGATCGGATTGCCCGCTTATCGGAAGAACTGGGCGAAGCGATGAAAGGCTTGGATATTGCCAAACTCGCCGCCGGCGACAGAATGCAAGAACGTGGTTGGTAGTATGAGTATGCAAGCCCATTCTACTTACCGTGTCGGTGTGCTGGCATTGCAAGGGGCGGTCAGCGAACATCTGGCGCAACTTGACGCCTTGGGTGTCAATGCCGTTGCCGTCAAAAAAGCGGAACAACTGGCAACGCTGGACGGCTTGATTTTACCGGGTGGTGAAAGCACCGCAATCGGGAAATTGATGGGTGAATACGGTTTTATTGTCGCGATTCAAGCCTTTGCCGCTGCAGGCAAACCGATTTTCGGCACTTGCGCCGGTATGATTTTATTGGCAAAACAGATTCACGGCGACGAAACCGCCCATTTAGGCTTAATGGATATTGAAGTGCAACGCAATGGGTTCGGGCGACAAATCGACAGCTTTCAAACCGCACTTTGCGTTAAAGGCATAAGCGGGACCGTGCCGGCAATTTTTATCCGTGCCCCCTATATCCGACGGCTGCTCTCCGACCAAGTAGAGGTATTGGCAACAGTGGAAGATAGAGCGGTATTAGTCCGGCAAAATAATCTGCTCGCCTGCGCTTTTCACCCCGAACTAAGCCAAGATCAACAGATTCTAAAATTGTTTTTAGCCATGTTTTAAACCGCACTTTCCCTCATTCCGCGTCTAGGTTACACTAGACGCTTATTTTTTTCTAAGTCTAACAAAAACCATGAACACCCTTTTTAGCCTGAATTTGCCGAGTACGGCGAATGATCATAAATTACTCGGCAACGTGCTTGCCGACAGCGACGTGTTGGCGATCAGCCAAGCCGCCTGCCAACATCAAGGTTTAACCGTGGTGGTGACTGCCGACACCCGCCACGCCCTCAGTTTAGAGAAAAAACTGCGCCGTTTCAGCTCGCAAAAGATCGGTTTTTTCCCCGATTGGGAAACCTTGCCCTATGACAGTTTTTCACCGCACCAAGATATTATTTCCGCCCGTTTAAGCGCGCTGTTTTTCTTGCAACAGCCGCAACAAGGTATTTTTGTGTTGCCGATTAACACCTTAATGCAACGCCTCTGCCCACCGCACTTTTTAAGCAACAATGTGTTGCTGATTAAACAAGGCGACAAAGTGCGGTTAAACAAATTGCGCTCACAACTGGAAAATGCCGGTTATCGCGCGGTGGAACAAGTGCTGGAACACGGCGAATATGCGGTGCGCGGTTCATTGTTGGATCTGTTCCCGATGGGCAGCGACGAACCGTTTCGTTTGGATTTCTTCGATGATGAAATCGATTCGATCCGCACTTTCGATGTGGATACGCAACGCACACTGAACAAAATCGAACAGATTAATCTGCTGCCGGCGCACGAATTCCCGACTGACGAGAAAGCGATTGAGTTTTTCCGCGGACAATTCCGCGAGCGTTTTGAAATCCGCCGTGATCCGGAACATATCTATCAACAAATCAGCAAAGGCACGTTTGTGTCGGGAATTGAATATTGGCAGCCGCTGTTTTTTGAACAGATGGCGACGCTGTTTGATTACCTGCCTGAAAATAGCCTGTTTATTGATTACCATAACAACGGCGAGCGTGCGCAACGCTTCTATCAAGACGCACAACAGCGTTTTGAAAGCCGTAAGGTTGATCCAATGCGTCCGTTGCTACCTCCGGAACAGCTTTGGTTACGCAGTGATGAAATCAATCGCCACCTGAAAAACTACCCGCGCTTAACCCTGCATAACGAGAAATTACGCAATTCGGCACGCCAAAGCAATTTGCCCGTCAGTCCGCTGCCGGAGCTGACGATTAATGCGCAACAAAAAGAACCGCTCAAGCTGCTGCGCCAATTTGCCGAACAGTTTGACGGACAACTGCTGTTTTCGGTGGAAACGGAAGGACGGCGCGAAACCTTACTGGAATTATTGCGCCCGCTTAAGCTGAAACCGCACTTTATTGTGACCTTGTCACAAATAAATGAACAGCGACATAATCTGATGATTAGCGAGCTGGAAAACGGATTTATTTTAGAGAATGATAAAAACAAACTAGCCATTATCAGCGAAAGCAATCTTCTGGGCGAACGGATACAGCAGCGCAAACGCGATCAACGCAAAACCGTCAATCCCGATACGTTGATCCGCAATTTAGCCGAATTGAAAACCGGACAGCCGGTGGTGCACCTCGATCACGGGGTCGGGCGTTACGGCGGTTTGACCACCCTCGAAACCGGCGGCATTACCGCAGAATACCTGATTTTAGATTACGCCAACGAGGCAAAATTGTATGTGCCGGTCTCCTCGCTCTATTTATTAAGCCGCTATGTCGGCGGCAATGAAGAAAGCGCGCCATTACACAAACTGGGCAGCGATACGTGGGTGAAAGCGCGGCACAAGGCGGCGGAAAAAATCCGTGATGTGGCGGCGGAATTGTTAGATGTCTATGCCAAACGTGAAACGCAAAAAGGCTTTGCTTTTCAATATAATAAAGAGGAATTCCGCCAATTCGCCGACACCTTTAATTTTGAAGAAACCGTCGATCAGCAAATGGCGATCAATGCGGTCATCAGCGATATGTGCCAGCCGAAAGCGATGGATCGCTTGGTGTGCGGCGATGTCGGTTTCGGCAAAACCGAAGTGGCGATCCGCGCCGCCTTTTTGGCGGTGAACAACAGTCGCCAAGTGGCGATTCTGGTACCAACCACGCTGTTGGCGCAACAGCATTATGACAATTTCAAAGATCGCTTTGCCAATTTAGCGGTCAATGTGGAAATGTTGTCGCGTTTTAAAACCGCCAAAGAACAAAAAGTGATTTTAGAACAACTTGAACAAGGTCGGGTGGATATCCTGATCGGCACGCATAAGCTGCTGCAATCCGATGTGAAATTTAAAAATCTCGGTTTATTGGTAGTCGATGAAGAACACCGTTTCGGCGTGCGCCAAAAAGAAAAAATCAAACAATTGCGCGCTAATGTGGATATTCTGACCCTGACCGCCACCCCGATTCCGCGCACGCTGAATATGGCGATGACGGGCATGCGCGACCTGTCGATTATCTCCACCCCGCCGGCACGCCGCCTGACGATTAAAACCTTTGTGCGCGAAAGCGATGATTTACTGATCCGCGAAGCGGTGCTGCGCGAGATTCTGCGCGGCGGACAGGTGTATTACCTGCATAACGATGTCGCCACGATTGAAAATTGCGCCGAACAGCTGGCGCAACTGGTGCCGGAAGCGCGGATTGTGATCGGACACGGACAAATGCGTGAACGCGATTTGGAACGGGTGATGAGCGATTTTTATCATCAGCGTTACAACTTGTTGGTCTGCTCCACCATTATCGAAACCGGGATCGACGTGCCGACCGCCAACACCATTATTATCGAACGCGCCGATAAATTCGGCTTGGCACAACTGCACCAACTACGCGGTCGGGTCGGGCGGTCGCACCATCAAGCCTACGCCTACCTGCTCACGCCACACCCGAAACGCATGAGCAAAGACGCATTGAAACGCTTGGAGGCGTTGGAAAGCCTGGATAATCTCGGGGCGGGTTTTGTGCTTGCCACCCACGATTTGGAAATTCGCGGTGCGGGCGAACTGCTCGGCAGCGAGCAAAGCGGACAGATCGAATCAATCGGCTTCTCGTTATATATGGAACTGCTGGAAAGTGCGGTCAATGCGCTGAAAGAGGGGCGCGAACCGTCACTTGATGAGCTGACCCAGCAACAAGTGGAAATCGATCTGCGCATTCCTGCGTTGCTGCCGGAAGAGTATCTGGGCGATGTCAATATGCGCCTGTCCTTCTACAAACGGATCGCCAGTGCCGCCAGCCAACAAGAGCTGGACGAATTGAAAGTCGAACTGATCGACCGCTTCGGTTTACTGCCACAAGCCGGCAAAAACCTGCTGCAAATCGCCGAACTGCGCCTATTGGCAAAACCGTTGGCAATCCAAAAAATCGAAGCACACGCCCAAGGCGGCGCACTGGAATTCAAAGCCAACGCCGAACTTGATCCGCTTAAATTCTTAGCCTTAATCAAACAAAACCCGACGGTTTACCGCTTCGACGGCCCGACCAAATTCCGTTTTAGCCAAATAACGGAAAGCGCAAAAGAACGGTTAGAATTTGTAGAAGCGTTAGTGAAAGCGTTGTTGGATTAGCATCATTATTCGATGAAGACATTGATGAGAAAATTTTCTAGGCAACGTATTGATTGATAGAAAAATACCGGGCGATTTGCAGCCCGGTATTTTCAATTATTTGACCAAATCACCTTTTAAGGTGACTCCGCCAACCACGCGGCCGGCATGGCATTCATAGTTCGTGGTGCTGTTATAAGTATTCTTTTTATAATAACTGACTAAATTGCTGACTTTTGTGGCGCCCTCGGCTTTAGCCCGTTCCTGGAATTGTTTCACGGCAGATAAAAATGCCCAAGTACAACCTTCCTGATCGGATTTATTGGCAAAATTGGTTTTCTTATTGCTCACCAAACCCGATTTCACCACCTTACCGGAAACACTTTTGCCAAAATATAATTTAATATTCGGGTCAACCACACCTGCTGCTTGCGGTGAATTTAACGCTTCTTGAATCGAATAATAATGTGTGGTATCACGCGGGGCACAGGCCGCAACAGTTAATGTGGCAAGTGAGATCAATAATAATTTTTTCATATTGTTTCCTTTGGCAAGTAAATAAAACTGTTTTAATTGAAAGGAATATAACAAAGACAATTAAAATTTCAACTGAAATTTAATCAAAATCCAATATGTAAATCATGACTTTCTTGAATAATCGTTTGGAATCTTATATTATTTGCCAAAATTTTTCGCTAAGGATTTGAATTTGCAATTTTCACTTTCGCTCAGTCAATGGAAAGCCGCTTCTTTTTCGCTTACCCAACAAGAAGATTGGTTGGACTGGGCAAAAGGTAAGCCCTTAAGCTTTTTTGACGAAAAAACATTGGATCTATCCTTTCTTGCACCGATGCAACGCCGTCGTTTAAGCGATCTCCCCAGACTGGTGTTTATGGCCGCATGGGAAATAATGCAAGACAAACAATGTCCGGTGGTATACGTTTCTCGCGACGGCGAATTTTCCCGCAGTTTTGCCTTATTGAAAGAATTGGGTGGTGGCGAACAGTTATCCCCCACTTCTTTCGGACTTTCCGTGCATAATTCCATTGTGGGGCAATGGTCAATGATTCGGAAAGACACTTCGGAAATGACCGCACTTTCTGCACGTGAAGACGGCCTTGAAACTGCTTTGCTCGAAGCCTATTTACTGCTACAAAGCGGACACCGCGAGGTATTGATCATTATTGCGGACGAACCTTTGAAAGAAGAAAATCCCATAAACGACGGGTATTTGGAAAAATTTGCCTATGCCGCAGCCTTCTTGGTTACGACCGGAAATGAAATTTGTTTAAGCCTGACTCGGAAGAATAAAAATCAAACTGCACATAATATTGAGTATTCGACCAATCTTGAAAATCTGAAAAATATTATTTTAGCTAACGCTAATTGGCAACATAATTTAAAATATCAAGATCGTTGTTGGAGCTGGCATGCCAAATATAATAAAAAGTGAAAAAGGGAAATACTGCGACCGCACTTGGCGTATTATCGCAAATGCTATCGGTTTTCTAGTGTTTGGTATTTTCGGGGTAGTAATGAAGGTTATTTTATTACCTTTTACATTAAAAAAAGACAATACATTAAACCAACAATTGCAAGCGCGTTCAATTATTTCAACCAGTTGGCGCTATTATTTGAAATTTTTAAATGCTATCGGCGTATTTAGTTTCGAATTCCTCGGTGCGGAAAAACTAGGCAAAAACGGACAATTGATTATTGCAAACCATCCGTCTTTATTGGACGTGGTATTTATGATTGCCTATGCTAAAAATTGCAATTGTGTCGTAAAACAAAGCCTGCAAAAAAATACTTTTTTGAATAGCCCTATTCGGGCTTGCGGCTATATCCCGAATGACGGCTCTCCGGAAATGATCGAACACTGTGCCGAAGTATTAAAGTGCGGTGAATCCTTGCTGATTTTTCCCGAAGGCACACGCACCGGTCATGACGGCGTTATTAATTTTCACCGTGGCGCCTGCGCCATCGCTTTACGAGGTGCCAAAATGATTACGCCCGTAGTGATTAAAATGTCGCCGCCGGCGTTTAAAAAAGATCATGCCTGGTATCAAGTCGCAGAACATAAAATTCACTATCAGTTTATTGTCGGTGAAGACATTAATCCGCAAGATTGGCTAAAAGAAAAACCGGCACCCATTGCAGCTCGCCGATTAAATCAATATTTACAACATTATTTTGAGGAGAAACTAAATGAATGACGCTATAGAACTTGAATTAAAACAATTGATTATTGACTCACTCGCTTTAGAGGATATTACCGTCGACGATATTCAGAGCAATGAACCTCTGTTTGTGGATGGTCTTGGATTGGACTCTGTCGATGCACTGGAATTAGGGTTAGCGATACAAAAAAAATATAATGTGCAGATGGATAATCAGGATCAAGATTTGCGCAAAAATTTTTATAGTGTTGCAACATTAGCCGATTATATTCGCAATAAGTAGGAATACATAATGACTGAACAAGAAATTTATCAAACCTTGCGTAACGCGTTGGAAAATTTATTTGAGATCGAACCGGAGCAAATCAAACCGGAAGCCAATTTATATACGGATTTGGAAATTGACAGCATTGATGCGATTGATTTAATGGACTATATCAAACGTGAAACCGGACACAAATTACAAGCTGAAGATTTTCGCAGCGTACGCACAGTACAAGATGTCGTCACCGCAGTATTGAATAAATTCAATCAAACGGAAGCATAATGACAATGCCTACTAAGCGGGTAAAGCTGATTGTCGGCACTACGCTTATACTATTGTCGGTGAGCTATCCTTTTTTGCTTTATTTTGCGCGGGAGCAAATTGACTTTCGTTATTTATTGTTGTTGATGTTAGGGTTATGGCTGGCCCGCAGCTGGTGGCAAAAAAACAAAGCGCAGCAAATCATCAGCTATGTTATCAGTATTTTTCTTGCCTGTTCATGGCTTATCGGCAATGAAAATCTGATGTATTGGTATCCGGTTTTAATCAACGGTACCATGCTTTTTGTGTTTGCGATGAGTTTATTCTCGGCACAAAGCATGGTGGAACGTTTTGCCCGCTTGCAATATCCTGATTTGCCCTCGGAAGGCGTTCGCTATACCCGAACTGTCACTAAAATTTGGCTAGGATTCTTTGTTTTTAATTGTACCGTCACTATTGCATTAATTTATATCAATAAACATTATTGGGCGATTTATACCGGATTGATTTCTTATTTTTTCATGGGGTGCTTGTTCTTTATTGAATGGTGTTACCGCAAATTTAAGCTGAAAGTTAATTAAAATAGATAATATGAATGCATTTTTTCCCTTTGACCTTTCCCAATTTGCCTATTATTCACAAGTGACAAAGCGTTGTGAGAAGTCACCGCACTTTAGCGAACAAACGCTTATTTTAGCCCAACATTTAATACCTAAATCCAAAGTGGTTTTATGGTTTAGAGAAAGCCACTTTTTTATTCAAGCCTTGCTTGCCGCATGGAAAGTCGAAGCGGAAGTATTCATATTGCCGGATTTATCGGAAAATAACTTACAATGGGCAAATGCTCAAGATTATTGCTTAACCGATGATGTCAATTTGATATTAAATATTCCAGTTTATTCATTATCCCAGGCAAATCGCCACCCAGTAAATATATTGCCCTCACAAGAGGTTGATATTACTGAGACTATTTCACCGCATTCTGTTTTATGGTTAAAAACTTCCGGTTCCAGCGGAGTACCGAAACTAATAAAGAAAACCCTGCGGCAATTTCAGGCGGAAGCGGAGATGTTAAAAAAACATTTTGCCATCTCTGCTGATGATTTGATTTTAAACACGGTGAGCCAACAGCATTTATATGGACTGACTTTTTGCATTATGTTGCCGCTATTTTCCCTCGCCGCGATTTGTACGGAACAGTGGCTCTTCCCCGAAATGCTGATTGAACAAACTTTGCAAGCTGATCGTAGCGTCTGCTGGGTAGCCAGCCCGATGTTATTAAACCATTTTGCCGAACATCATAATTGGGCGAAATTTCGACATAAAATAAAACGTATTTTCTCCGCCGGCGGAAAGCTCCCTACCGCAACTGCCGAATTATTTGCACAATATGGTTTAGCTATTGATGAGATTTATGGCAGCACGGAAACCGGCGTGATTGCCAGTAGACAAGGTGATACTGTCTGGCAAGCATTGCCGAGCGTACAATTTCAACACACCGTTCAATTAAGCGTAAATTCTGCCTGGATAGATCAAACAGAGCCTCTTAATGATGTATTGGTATTTCAGGCAAACGATCGCTTTGTCCTACAGGGGCGGCAAGATCGCATTATGAAGTTGGCGGACAAACGCATTTCCCTTGATCTCGTGGAAGAAGCCTTAAATCAATCAGATTTAGTAAAAGAATGCTATTGTTTTCAACACCCGCAACAACCTCGTTTGATTGCCTTAACCGTATTGAGTGAAAACGGAATTCGGTTATTACAAAATCAAGGGCGAAAAGTGTTAAGCGAAACGCTTGCATTACCAATCAAAACACAACTGGGTAATTTGGCAACTCCTCGTTTCTGGCGTTTCGTTGCGGCGTTGCCGCGTAATACACAGGGCAAAATCATTAAGTCCGATGTCTTGGCACTATTCAAAAATAAGCCATGCGCCCCCGTTTGGCAATCTATATCGCAAATATCAGCGCGGTGGGATATTTCACGGCATCAGGAACAGCAATTTATCGGCACCATACCCTTGGATCTAACCTACTTTTCCGGTCATTTTTCCAGTTTCCCTTTAGTTCCTGGCGTGGTACAACTTCAATGGGCAATTCAGTTGGTCGAGTCCTTGGGTTTACCCGCACAAATTGATGGTGTTGAGAATTTAAAATACCAACAATTTATTCGCCCAAATAATGAAATTATCATGACCCTGCGTTGGGATAGTATAAAATCCAAATTAACATTTAATATTACGAAAGAAGAAGATAGCCAAACCGTGATCTGTGCTTCGGGACGTATCGTGTATAAGGTATAACAATGAAAATGATTATCCTGATTCCCTATTATAATCACCCCGGTACAATTGCGGCGGTGGTGGAAAAAATTCAGGCACAAGGTTTGGATTGTCTGATTGTGGACGATGGCTCTAATGCGGAAAGTCAAGCCGCATTAAACCCATTAAAAGCGACTAATGGCGTAACGATTATCCACCGTAAACAAAATGGCGGTAAAGGCGCTGCGGTCAAAAGCGGATTTTTATATGCCATTGAACAAGGCTATGATTATGCCCTGCAAGTGGATGCGGACGGACAACATGATTTGACCGACATTGCCAAATTTTTGCAACGTAGTAAACAATATCCTAATGATATTGTTTGCGGTGCGCCGGTATATGGCGCTGATGTGCCGAAAGCGCGTTTATATGGGCGTAAAATCACCAACTTTTGGCTTGCCATTAATACTCTGTCTTTGGATATTAAAGATGGTATGTGTGGATTTCGTTTATACCCACTTAAGGCCGTGCAAGCGTTAGATTTTGCAAAAATTGGTAATTTTATGGATTTTGATGTGGAAATCCTTGTCCGTTTATATTGGCAGGGCTACCGGTTACAATGGATTCCGACAGCAGTACAATATGGTGAGCAAGGCGTTTCCCATTTCCGGGTATGGCAGGATAATTGGCTGATCAGCAAAATGCACGCCCGTTTATTTTTCACGATGATTTTTAATAAAATCAAAACATTACTAAGAGCTAACTGATGAGTCACTGGGCAGAAAAGAAAGAGCGAGGCAATCTTTGGGTACTCAAACTCAGTGCTTTCTTAGTCAAATATACTCCGGCATGGTTGATGAAAATCATCACAATATGCATTGTAAGCTATTTTTATCTGACTGCGCCGCAAGAACGTCGTGCTATCGCGGAATATCAACAAAAATTAGCGGCTTATTTGGGCAGCAATCTCTTTAAATTGCGGTCGGTTTTTTGCCAATTTTTACAATTTGCCGAAGCAATCCAAGATCGCTTTGCGGTGTGGCAACGACGTTTGACCTATACGGATATTGACGTATTTGATCCCGATGACTTATATACGGACATTCGCAACAGCGGACAAGGCAACCGTGGGCAAATGTTGATTTGCTCTCATTTGGGTAATGTGGAAATCTGCCGCACCTTAGCGGCACATCATCAAAAATTACGCATGAATGTGTTGGTACACAGCAGACACGCCGAAGCCTTTAATGCGGTATTGCAGGAATTGGGGGGCAACACATTAAATTTAATTCAGGTGAATGAGCTGGATATGGCAACCATGTTATTGCTGGAAACTCGTATTGCTAACGGTGAATGGATTGCGATTGCCGCTGACCGTGTGCCGGTACGGGGCGAAAAAACGGTCATGGTCGACTTTTTAAATGCCGAGGCAAAATTTCCGCAAGGTCCGTGGTTATTGGCCGGTTTGTTAAAAACACCGGTCAATTTATTATTTTGCCATAAGATCGCCGGAAGATATCAACTCCATTTATCCCGTCTGACCAGACAAATAGATTGGAGCAGAAACCAACGAACAGAATCCGTGCAATATTGGGCGCAACGCTTTGCCGATGAATTGGCAAAACGTTGTACGGAAGTACCCTTGCAATGGTTTAATTTTTATTCTTTTTGGAAAAAATAGTATGAGAAAAAAAGGGTGTTTCGTCATTGAAAGCGAAATTAAAGTACCATTTTTTGATGTGGACAGTCTGCATATCGTATGGCACGGCCATTATGTCAAATATTTGGAAATTGCACGCTGCGCCTTACTGGACGCCTTGGATTATAACTACAACACCATGGGCAAATTCGGTTATGCCTGGCCGGTGGTAGGCCTTGAGCTAAAATATGTCAAACCGGCAATGTTTGGTACGCAAATCATCGTACGGGCAGAATTGGTGGAGTGGGAAACCCGCTTAAAAGTCAATTACACCATTTTTGACAAAGCCAGCGGCGAACGCCTGACCCGTGCCAGCACAACCCAAGTCGCCGTCGATTTGGTTACGCAGGAAATGCAATTCATTACACCGGAAAGCTGGCAAAGTGCGGTTAGAAAAGCAATTAATATATAGGAAATTCAAATGAAAAAATTACTCGGCATCTTATTCATGTGCGTTAGCCTGTTTTCCTACGCATTTGATGTTACCGAATTGGAACAACAGCTACGCCAAGCTCAAACCGTACAAGGGCAATTTATACAGCAACGTTTTCTCAACGGTTTGGAAAAGCCGTTGCTGAGTTCCGGGCAGTTTGCCATCGCGCAGGGCAAAGGTTTACTGTGGCAAATGGAAACGCCTATCGACAACATTATGCGTATGACACCACAAAACGGCATAGAATATCGGCTGAATAACCGATGGGCAAAAGTAAAACAAAAATCGGCGGCGAATGCCGAAATGCAGCAAATCAAATTGTTTCTGGATTTACTAAGCGGCAATACGCAGGGCTTAAAAGAACAGTTTGATTTGCAGCTGCAAGGCAATGCCGACAACTGGCAATTACAACTGATTCCCACTTCCTTTTTGCTGAAAAGTATTTTCAATAAAATTGAAATTCAAGGCGGTAACAGCGTACAACAGATCGAACTCTATGAAGCACAAGGCGATAGTAGCCGTATTTTATTGCAGCAACAGCGTATCAACCAACCGCTTACAGGGCTAGCCGAAGATGCCTTATAATGCCAGAAAAAAAACGTTATCAGCCGCAATGTATTTGATTGCGGTCGTTTCGTTGCTTTTTTATGGAATATGGACGGCGCACCAGCATTCCGTGATCGACCGTGACTTAATGTCATTACTGCCCTCCGGTTCGCAACCGATACTGCAAAGACAGGCTATTGCTAAAATTAATCAACAGCTTAATCATCAAATTATTGCCCTAATCGGTGCGACAGACAAGGAAAGTGCGGTTCATTTAACCAAAGATTTAGTCGACAGCTGGCAACATAGCAATTTATTTCAGCGTATAGATTGGCAAGCCGAAACAGCGCTGACAACTTTGTCACAAAACTTGACCGCACTTCGCCTGGCTGCATTGCCGACAACTATTTCCTCACTCCCTGCTCACGATTTTCTGCTGCAACGGGCGAAGCAGATTGCCGATCCTTTCGCCATTTCCATGCTTCCGCTGGCACAAGACTGGCTAGGCTTTGGTAATGCGGTACTAAACCGGATTACCGACTATTCAAAAGTCGAATTGGATCTCGGCAGCAATACCTTTCAAGTGCAGGATCAGGATAAAACCTGGCTATTGGTGCGCGGCATATTGTATCCTGCGGCAACAACCGGTCTGCTGGATTTATTAAAAACCAGTCAACAGCAGATTCAATTACAACATGGCGATTTATTACTCACAGGTGGCGCAATTTATACCGCATTAGGCGAAGCACAAGGTGAACAGGAAAGCCGTATGCTGTCGATGATTGGCATCACGGCAATGTTGCTGATTTTATGGTTGGCATTCCGTACCTTGCGACTGCTGTATCTGATTTTACCGATGGGATTGGGGCTGGCAAGCGGCGCTATGGCGTGCATTCTGATTTTTGGCAAGATCCATTTACTCACCTTGGTGATAGGTACCAGCTTAATCGGTTTGGCAATGGACTTTCCCTTACATTGGCTGGTTCATAGCTGGCGCGAAAAGTGGCGAGCATTTTATTTTATCACGACCACATGGAAACCCTTTGCAATTGGTTTGTTCACCACCGTTATCGGTTATTTGATGCTATTATGGACGCCTTTGACGATCTTGCAGCAAACCGCCGTTTTTTCTATTTTTGCCCTGCTGTCCGCATTTTGTTGCAGCTTATGGGTATTACCGTTTTTCTTCGCCAAATGGCAACCCAAACCGACCGCACTTTTACCGGATCTTGCCACCCAAATACGCTTAAAATTGGAAAAATTTTGGCAATTTATAACTCCAAAAAAATATTGGGCGATCGCTCTGTTATGCCTTTTCAGTTTCATCAACCCACCAATATGGCATGATGATATTCGTGATTGGATTTCCACCTCTCCGCAATGGCTTAAACAGGCAAAAGACATCGCAGATAAAACCGGTATTAATCCTACCGGACAATTTTTCATTGTGCAGGCGGACAACGAAACCGCATTGCTCGATTTAGATGCTAATGTTGCCGCCGAATTGGAAAAGTATAAACAACAAGGCAAATTAGGGGATTTTAATGCGATTAGCCAATTTGTAAATTCAACAGAAAAACAACGGGAAATTCAACAAAATCTTGCTAAAATTACAGAGTTTGATCAGGATTCCCTGCTTGCTCAGCTGGGCGTACCACTATCAGCATGGCAACGGGAAATTCAGCAGTTGCAGCAATTAAAACCCTTGGATATTTCCACCGCACTTGCCTCACCGCTAGCGGAGCGTTGGGCAAACTTATGGCTGGGTGAGCAACAAGGTCAAGTTGCCAGCATGATTACGCTAAATCACTTAATTGATATTCATACTGTCGCACGCATAGCCGAACAATTTAACAATGTGCAATGGGTAGATTATCGCCAAAATTTAAACCAGACTTTCAATCAGGCTCGCTGGCAGGCCGGTGGATTAAAACTGGCTTCTTTCTTATTGGTATGGTTACTGTTATGGCGGGCATTCGGGCGGACACAGGCCACTAAAATTATTGCCGTGCCGCTAGTTTCAGTGGTATTAACGATATTAACGCTGGGCTGGCTGAATGTGCCTATCGGTTTATTCAGTATTTTTGGTTTACTGTTGTCTTCTGCCATTGGCGTAGATTATGCCATTTATGCACAATTGAAAAATACCCCGCAACACTGGCGGTTAAATGGTGTTTTTCTGGCCGCTGCCACTACCGTTATTTCCTTTGGTTTACTTGCAGCCAGCCAGACTGCCGCGGTTGCGCATTTCGGCCTGAGCGTTTCCATCGGTATCGGGTGGAATTTATTATTAGCCGTAAAATTAAATCAAACATCAAATTTTTGTGAGTCATAACTTAAATTAAGGAACACGATGAAAACTATTCAAACAGATGTCGCTATTATCGGTGCCGGTCCGTCGGGTTCGGTTGCCGCCGCATTGTTATGTCAAAAGGGCTATAAGGTTATCGTATTGGAACGTCAGCAATTTCCCCGTTTCAGTATCGGAGAAAGTCTGCTGCCGCATTGTATGGAATTAATCAAAAAAGCCGGCATGTTGGACGCCGTCAATGCGGCCAATTTTCAACATAAAAACGGTGCGGCATTTACTTGGGGGAATCGTTATACCTATTTTGATTTCAGCGACAAGTTTACCGCGGGTCCGGGCACGACTTATCAAGTACAACGTGGCATTTTCGATAAAATTTTGATAGACGAGGCCGAAAAACAAGGGGTACAGGTGTACTATCAGCATACCGTATTGACTGCGGAGACGAATGATGAACGGGCTAAGGTATTGGTGCGTAATGATAACAGCGGCGAAACATTGAATATAGAAGCCAAATTCCTGTTGGATGCCAGTGGCTATGGTCGTGTGTTGGCTCGTTTATTTGATTTGGAAACCCCAAGCAGCTTACCGGTACGCCATGCTCATTTCACCCATATCGAAGATAATATTGGCGATAGCAATTTTGATCGGAATAAAATCCTGATTTGCACTCATCCGACACAACGGGACGTATGGTTGTGGTTTATTCCTTTTTCTAATGGGCGTTGTTCCATCGGAGTAGTGTCCGAACCACATAATTTCACTCATATTCCGGAACAAACTGCCGAAGCCATCTTGCGGCGATATGCCAGTGAAATCCCAATGTTGAACCGTCTAATTCGCAATGCAAAATGGGATACGCCATTTAATACCCTGCAAGGCTACTCTGCCAATGTCAAATCCTTGTACGGAGAGCGTTGGGCGTTGCTGGGCAATGCTTCTGAATTTCTTGACCCGGTCTTTTCGTCAGGCGTTACGGTGGCAATGCACTCTGCTGATTTAGCCGTCAATGCCCTGGATAAACAACTACGCGGTGAAAACGTCAATTGGCAGACGGAATTCGTTGATCCGCTGATGATTGGTATCAACGCTTTCCGTACTTATGTATTCGGTTGGTATGATAACACTTTCCAAGATGTGATTTATGAGCGTAATCCGGATCCTAAAATTCGAGCCATGCTCAGCTCTATTTTAGCGGGTTATGCTTGGGATAGTGATAATCCTTATGTGGCAAAATCCGAACGCCGCTTGACAGCCTTGGCCGAAATTTGCGGTACCGCAACACAGGACTAAAACAGCATGAAATTAACCGCACTTTGCCATGCTGCTTGCGCATTCTTGTTAACCGCCTGCACTCAAAATTGGCTATTGCCCAATTCATTGCCACCGTTGGAGGGGGTTCGACAATATTCGATTGTAAACGAACAAACATACGAAACCTCATTATTACTGGTGCAGCCTTTTGCGCAAGGACAACGCTGGATTCAAACCAATGCGTTAGGTGCGCCTTTAGCACGCCAAATTTTAACCCCGAAGGGCTGGCAAAATGATGGATTTCTGCCACCGAATAACCAAGCCTCCCGTTTATTTTCGGCGATTTTATATTGGCAAACACCAGCAAAAGTGCGGTCAGCTTTATATAAAAATTTGGCTACGGATCAGTATTGGCAAATACAATCTATTGATCAACACGCTGTGATTCACATTGATAATGAAGCATGGCGAATCACGCCATTACCATAGGAATACAGGATTTTTTAGCCATGATTTATCTTCAACAACCAAGCTTAGTCAGTGCCATGGGGGGCAACCTTAAAGCTAATATCGATTTCTTGCTGGCTAATCAATCGCCGCCATTACAAGTAAATACCGATTGGATTGCAAACCACTCCATTTTTGTGGGAAATGTCGCGCATTTATCTGATTTTCCGGAAAATACCGACGCAATCTACCGTACTCGTAATAATCAACTTTTATGGACAGCGGTTGCACAACTGGATAACCAAATCCAACAATCTATCGCTCAATATGGTAAAGATCGCATTGCGGTGATTATCGGCACGACCAATACCGGCAATCAAGAAAATGTCGCAGCATTTCAGCAATTTCACCAACAGCAAAATTGGCAAAATAGCCGCTATTGCCATGAATTTCAGTTGCTATCCTCACCGGCAGATTTTATTGCGGCACATTATGGTCTGCGCTGTATTTCCTACTGTATTTCCACCGCCTGCACATCCGGTGCCAGAGCTATTATCAGTGCGGCACGCCTGCTGAATGCAGGATTATGCGATGTGGTGATTTGCGGTGGTGTCGATTCGTTGGCACACCTTGCCATTAATGGCTTCCATACTTTAGAGGCTTTATCAAAATCCATTGCCGAGCCGTTTTCGGCTAATCGTGACGGAATTAATATTGGTGAAGGCGCGGCAGTATTTTTAGCCGGTAAGGATAAAACCGGTCTGCCTTTATTGGGTTATGGCAGCAGTTCCGATGCCTATCATATGTCATCTCCGGCGCCTGATGGCCGTGGTGCAATTGCGGCAATTAATTCCGCACTCTCCTCCGCCCATTTAACCACACAACAAATCGGCTGGGTTAACCTGCACGGTACCGGAACCCTTCATAATGATGCGATGGAAAGTATTGCAATGGCACACTGCTTCCCACAAGGCGTTCCCTGCACCAGCACCAAAACCTTAACCGGACATACATTAGGCGCTGCCGGTGCGGTGGAGGCCGCTATTTTATGGGGTGTAATCAGCTGCGAATTGAATCCTGACGGCAAACTACCCAAACAGCATTGGAACAAACAACCGGATCCGAATTTACCGCCGATTCAATTGACTGACGAACAAAGCCGCTGGGCAGATAACCGGCGGCGTATCGGTTTAAGCTCATCCTTTGCCTTTGGCGGCAATAATGCGATTTTGATTATAGGAGAAGTATAATGCGATTACCCATAACAGATATTGCCAAATTATTACCGCACTCCGGTGAAATGGTGCTGTTAGATGAAATTACCCATTATGATGAAAATAGCTTAATCGCCCGTGCCGAAATCACTGACAACCATATTTTTGTACAACACCAACAGTTGCCTATGTATATTGCCATTGAGATCATGGCGCAAGGTGTGGCCGCTTGGTCAGGATGTCACGCTTTGGATAAAAATGAAGCGGTCAGGCTCGGCTTTTTGCTGGGAAGTCGTAAATATGAATTATTTTGCAATAGCTTACCGATTAATTGTAAAGTGCAAATCAAAGTGGAGCTATCGCTACAGGACAGTAACGGTTTTGGAGTATTTAATGCTACAATGCACTGGATTGATGGCGAAAAACCAACCGATTTGCCGCTTGATGGCTTATTGGCAAAAGCTACATTAAGCGTATATAGCCCGAATAATGACAATGAATAATTTAAAACAATATAAAACAATAAGAGAGGATTTGTAAAATGAAAAAATTGATTTTACCATTAATGCTTTCCACTGCAGCCCTAACAGCCTGCTCGACCATCAGTAATAGCGAACCGGTAGAAAAACGCGATGATCTAAAGCATATTTGCATTAAAGATAGTGCCAATCCTCCTATTACCGATTTCTCTAATTATCTTGCCAACAGCCTGAATAAAAAAGGGATTACGTCTGAAAAAGGCTTGGACTATGCCGCAAGCTGCAAGTATGTTTTAGCCTATTCCTTACGCGCCGAAGACGGTTATGTGTTACGAGCCAAATTACGCTTAAGCGAAATTCAAGGTGATACCCGCTCCAATATCGGCGAAGTTTCCTATAAACAACGCGGTGATGAAAAAGACAATGTGAAAGTCACCGGCGTACAAGGACAAACCGATCTGATGATCAACGATCTATTACAAAATTATTAATTAAGGATTTTGTATGAAAAAATCGGTATTAGTCACCGGATCCAGTCGAGGTATTGGCAAAGCTATCGCACTAAAGCTGGCCGCTGAAGGTTATGAAATTGTCATACATTGTCGTAACCGTCGGGAAGATGCGCAAACAGTGAAACAGGAAATTGAAAGTGCGGGTGGCCTTGCCAGAATTTTACAATTTGATGTTTCAAATCGTGAACAATGCAAAACCTTATTGGAAGCCGATATTGAGCAATATGGTGCTTATTATGGCGTAGTGTTGAACGCCGGATTGACTCGTGACAATGCTTTTCCGGCATTAAGCGATGATGATTGGGATCAAGTATTACGGACCAATCTGGACGGTTTTTATAATGTATTGCATCCGGCGATGATGCCGATGATCCGTCGGCGCAGTGCAGGGCGCATTGTCTGTATCACCTCTGTTTCCGGGCTGGTCGGCAATCGCGGACAAGTCAATTACAGCGCGTCCAAAGCCGGTATCATCGGCGCAGCAAAATCCTTGGCTATCGAACTGGCGAAACGCAAGATTACGGTAAACTGCGTTGCGCCCGGTTTAATCGATACGGATATGCTTGATGACAATGTCCCCGTGGAAGAAATCCTCAAAGTTATTCCCATGCAACGAATGGGCAAACCGGACGATGTGGCTGCAGCCGTCGTATTTTTAATGTCGGAACAGGCAAATTATATTACTCGTCAAGTATTGGCAGTCAATGGTGGTTTATGTTAAAAAGAGTTGTTGTAACAGGTATTGGCGGGATTACTGCCTTGGGGCGTGATTGGACAACCATTCGCAGTTATTTTGAACGTGGGGAAAATGCCGTAGTCCATATGAATGACTGGGATCGCTTTCCGGAATTAAATACTCGCCTTGCCGCCCCTATTTTGGATTATCAACCGCCTGCACACTGGACACGCAAACAATTGCGCAGCTTGGGACCGGTATCACTATACTGTGTTAATGCCGCCGAAATGGCATTGACGGATGCCGGACTGCTGGACGACGCCACCATTAAAGACGGCAGAATGGGGGTAGCCAGCGGCTCTTCCACCGGCAGCACCAAAGATGTGTGTGATCTTGCCCAACTGATCAGTTTAGGCAAATCTGACGGCTTCAATGCCAATACCTATGTTCGGATGATGCCACATACCACTGCGGCTAACATCGCCATCTTCTTTAGTTTGAAAGGTCGGTTGATTCCCACTTCCAGCGCCTGCACTTCAGGTAGTCAAGCAATCGGCTATGCTTATGAAGCGATAAAATACGGTAGAATCCCGATGATGTTGGCTGGCGGTGGCGAAGAGCTCTGTCCAAGTGAATCCTATGTATTTGATGCCCTATATGCCACCAGCTTGAAAAACAATACCCCGAAGCTCACCCCTAGCCCCTATGATGCGGCCCGTGACGGTTTAGTGATTGGCGAAGGCGCCGGTATGCTGGTATTGGAAGAATACCACCATGCCAAAGCGCGCGGGGCAAAAATTTATGCGGAAATCGTAGGATTTGGTAGTAATTGCGATGGCGCACATATTACCCGTCCAGAAAGTGAAACCATGTATCAGTCCATGAAATTGGCGCTGGAAGATGCCGCTATTCCACCTTCCGCTATCGGCTATGTCAACGGACATGGCACGGCAACAGAACAAGGCGACATTGCCGAAACCGTAGCAACAAACCGTTTATTTGGTGCGAACATGCCGATTAGCTCACAAAAAAGCTATCTTGGCCATACTTTGGGTGCTTGTGGCGCCCTGGAGTCTTGGTTTAGCATTGCCATGATGAACGACAACTACTTTGCCGCTACGGCAAATTTAGTCAATATTGATCCTCGTTGTGGAGAGCTGGATTATATCCAAGGCAGCAGCCGTTATCTTGAAACCGATTATGTCATGAATAATAATTTCGCTTTTGGTGGCGTAAATACATCATTGGTATTTAAACGAATTTAAGCCAAGCCGTTTAAAGATCAGAATGCCTAACGAATTGAGATCTCTTGGTTTCAAGCAGTTTTTTATTCTGTATATTAACGGTATTTTTATGGTGTGATACGCAGTATAAATACCATTCCCCAGCAATATGCTCTACAATAATTCAACTAATCACATTGTTTACCACTAAACGAGGGCGTTATGTATTTAGAACAAATCAAAGCAGAATTAAACGAAGCGGCTGAGGTGCTGGAAAAATTTATCAACGATGAAAATAACATCGAGTTGATTCAGCAAGCGGCATTAATTATTTCCGACAGTTTTAAGCAAGGCGGCAAAGTCCTATCGTGCGGTAACGGCGGTTCACATTGCGACGCAATGCACTTCGCGGAAGAATTGACCGGGCGTTATCGTGAAAACCGCCCCGGCTATCCGGCGATTGCGATTTCCGATGTCAGCCATTTGAGCTGCGTCAGCAACGATTTCGGCTATGATTATGTGTTTTCACGCTATATTGAAGCAGTCGGGCAAAAAGGCGATGTGCTGTTCGGGCTTTCCACCTCCGGCAATTCCAAAAATGTGTTGAATGCGATTGAAGCGGCAAAAGCCAAAGGCATGAAAGTGATTGCGATGACCGGCAAAGACGGCGGCAAAATGGCAGGGCTTGCCGATATAGAGATCCGCGTACCGCACTTCCGTTATGCGGATCGGATTCAGGAAATTCATATTAAAGTGATTCATATTCTGATGATGTTAATCGAATTTGAAATGGCAAAAACCGTTTAATTTCCGTATTAAGCGGTGTTCTAAACAAGGAGATCAGCAATGAACGATTTATTCAGTCAATTACAAAGCCGTCTTGGCGAAATGATGAAAGATGAAAATTTTTCCAAAATCGCCAAAAGTGCGGCGGTCGGCGGTTTGGCAGGATTAATTCTGGGCAATAGCGGCGCACGCAAAGGCGTGGCAAAAGCCGGCAGTTATGCCGCGTTAGCCGGTGCGGCTTGGCTTGCCTACCAAAAATGGCAACAAAGCAAAAGTGGAAGTGCGGTGCAGGACGTGCAATTCGACCCGCAAGCACAGCAAGAGGCGATCACTTATGCCAATAATACCCTGTCCGATAACAAAATTATGCTGTTAACCCAAGCTATGGTATTTGCTGCACGCGCCGACGGGCAAATTGACGCCCAGGAAAGACAGCAAATCCATAAAGGATTAGCGCAGTTAGGTCATGGCGATCAGGCGGATCAATTGATTGATACGTGGTTGAACGCGCCTTTAAATCCGCAAGCCTTGGCGGAGCAAGTCGGTGATTCGCAATTGGCGGCGGAAGTGTATATGGCGTCGTTGTCGGTGATCGATACCGATCACTTCTTAGAACAAGCCTACATGCAGCAACTGGCTCAGGCATTGAATCTGCCGAATGACTTAAAACAGCAGTTGGAATTAGCGGCAAAATAATTCTGTTACGATGGGGAAGTTTAACTTCCCCCTTTTTATTCACATTGGAAAGTCATTTTGTCCAATCTTCGATATCTAAAAAATCAATCTGAAAAAAAGCCTGCTCGTTAGTAATTAAAGTATATTGCAAGCTATGCGCATGGGCAGCAATTTGCATATCTAATGGTGCTAGACTTTTACCCAATTTTTCCACTTTCACTTTAAATTCACCATAATTTTCAGAAATAGCGTGATCGAATGGTAAAATATCCAAACAAAGTAGTAATTCTCTGATCGCATTGGCTAATTTTGTCGGATTTCTGCGTTTCGCCAAACCATACATTAACTCCGCATGTGTAATCGAAGAAATACAAAGTTTTCCATTGACACTGCCATCAGGCGTTTTAGTATCAGAGAATGCCCTAGCAACAAATGGCTGACGGCATTAGTATCTAACATGATGCCCTCCATTTTAGCTTTATCATAGCAGACTAAAAGTATATATTAAGATATATATCCATATTTAAATAACGCATCTCCATAAAATGAGCACGGTTAAAAAACCATCTAACATAGATAAATTAATCTTGATCTATTTAACAAAATAATCAAAGTGCGGTTTAAATCTCACCATCCCTTCAATTACCACTTCAATAATGCATTTAAATTCATCATAAAAAATTAATTCATTTAATCAATAAACTTTCTTAAAAAAGAAAATAGATTGTTAAGCAGTTCACATATTTCATACATTGTTTACACAAAAATCATTCATCTCACTCAAAAACGCACTATTTTTGGTGTTTAAATTTTATCATCCTCCCCTTTTTCGTGTCACAAAAAATGAGTATGAATGAAAACGAATGTAACAAGTTAAAGCAATAACGTTTTTTTATTTAATTAGGATCACATTTCTGACAAAACATTTCATTCTAAAACCGATTACTATCACATTTTTTACGAATCGCTATTGCTCCATTTATGGAGCGGCATATAAATATCGACGATTAAGCATTCCCTATCAATTCTTCTATAACTCAATCGATTGAGGTATTTTATGAAACAAATCGCTATCTATTCCAATACAAATCCAGTCAGTTTACTTAAAAAGTCCTCACTGGCGATTTTAATTTCTTCCTTTTTTGCTGCCGGTGTGTTTGCTGAGTCTAACTTAATTACTCCCTCAACAACCGAAAAATCTGTAACCGCAAGCACTACAATTCCTTCTATCTTTACTTATAGTGCTTTAACACCGTTTAGTTCTCCAATTAATGTAACGGATACCTTTACTGCACAAAATGCCTTTCAGCTAGAAAGTGGTTCACTGACATTTCGTTTTAAAAATTCTGAAGCTACGCAATTAACCGCATTATTAGGTGTTTCAAACTCAAAAAAAGATAATGACTATATTCTTTTCTATGTAAACCGAAAAGCTAGTAGTGATGCTTTCGGAATTGAAATTAGAAAAAGTACGAATTTAATTCCAAATAATCAACTCGTCACTGCTGATATCGCAAGAAATGACAACGAATTCACCACAGTCACTTATACCTTTGATAAAACAAATAAAAAAATCATGATTTATGTCAATGGTACTTTACAAAAAACATATAACGGCGATACAAAATTTTTTAAAGATATTGAAGGGCTAGATGCTGCTTATGTTGGACGCACAAAACGCGCAAGCGGTACGCGTGAAATGACCTTTAGCGGTAATGTTTATTATGCGGGTGCGGAATCAAAAGTATTAACCGCAGAAGAAGTGAAAGCGGAACATGATAAATTAACCAAAAACTATGTTTTTGAATATAATGCTTACCTTGAAAAAGAAGCCGACAATATAAAATATGCTTCTGCTAAACATAGCCAACTTGGCTCTTATATGAGTGCAAAAGAACCGCTCTTTCAAAAAGGTCAAGGCGATGCGAATAATTACCGTATCCCAGCACTTTTAACCACTAATGACGGCGTTGTTATTGCGGCAATTGATAAACGTCATCAACATGCTGCAGACTGGGGCAATATTGATACCGTAATCCGTCGTAGTCTTGATGGCGGAAAAACATGGCAAGATGATCAAGTGATTATCGACCTTGTCAGTCAAACTTATGGCAGTGCTAACGCTGCATTTTTAATCGATCCACTGATGTTACAAGATAAAACATCTGGACGTATTTTCATGTTGATTGACATGTTCCCTGAAACTCAGGGGTTCTTTGGTATAAATAAAGATCACTCATCAGAAGGTACAGGCTATAAAAAAATCAAAGATAGCTACTACCGTATATTAACTGGAGCTGATGGCGCACAATATACCGTTCGCGAAAATGGTGTAGTTTATAATGAAGACCACCAACCGACTGAATATAAAGTGATTGTTGAAGGCGATGCCACTAGAGGCTTTAAAGATCTTGGTGATTTATATCGCGGCACTGAACGATTAGGCAATGTTTTTTTACAAACGGCGCAACAAGGAAGTGATGCCGCTCCGTTAAAAGTGCAAATTACCAGTTATTTATGGCTGACACACAGTGATGATAACGGTGCAACTTGGTCAAGCCCCGTCGATCTTACCCCGCAAGTAAAAGCAGATTGGATGCGTTTTTTAGGTACTGGTCCGGGAACAGGTATTCAGCTAAAAGATGGCACGCTAATTATGCCTGTCTACTATACTAATAGTAATAATAAACAATCTGCCGCATTAATTATCAGTAAAGATGGCGGTAATACATGGGAACGAGGCGAATCACCAAATGATCGTCGTTTGGCTTCTTCAGGTGGCTCTCGTCTTTTAAATGATGATTGGAAACAATTAACTGAATCACAAGTGGTTGAATTAGATAGTGGTGATCTAAAATTATTTTCACGTAATTTAAATGGTCGAGTACAAATTTCAACCAGTAAAGATGGCGGCTATACTTGGCAAAAAACCATTATTTCCGATGATATTTTACTTGATCCTTATTCTCAAATGTCCGTCATTAAATATTCGAAAAAAATCAATGGTAAAGAATATTTGGTTTTTGCCAATCCGCACTCTGCCTCTCGTTCTCGAATTAACGGCATGGTCTGGTTAGGGGAAGTGCAAGAAGACGGCTCAATAAAATGGAAATATAATGCTACTATTGCCACTGGCAATTATGGTTACAATAGCCTAACGGAATTACCTGATGGCTCAATTGGCTTGCTCTATGAAGAAAGTGCAGAGAAAATCCAATATGTACGCTTAAACTTACAAGAAATTGTTTGGTCAGAAAATCGAATTTATCGAGATAAACGCAGTACTGAACATTTAGACGTTTCCCTAACCAGCGACCGCGCCGAAACCTTCTACAAAATCGGCGACGGTGAAATGGTGAAAGTCGGCACGGGCGAAAATGCGGCTAAATTGGTGATCGAAGAAGGCACGGCGACCTTAAAACAGACTGCCGATGATAACGGCAAAGTACAAGCCTACGCCGAAGTCACCGTCAAACAAGGCGCAACGGTTCGTTTGGGCGATAACAACCAATTGCCGTATGACAAATTAATCTTAGAGGGCGGCAAAGTTGATCTCAACGGCAATACAATCACCGTCAATAAAGCCACTTCCGACGCGCCAACCACCGGCTTATACGCAGAAACAATTAATGGGAATTTTATCAACAGCGGTGAACAAACCGCAACGCTGGTTTACAATGCAGGCGGTCAGCACACCATCAATGGCAATTTGGGCGGCGTTGGCGAAAATGAGCAGCCGAATGTAAACCTGATTTATAACCCTGACGGCGAAAATTCTACACTTGCCATCAACGGCGCAACGGTACTGAATGAAATTGATGTAAAAACCGGCAAAATCATTTATAAACAAAACGGCATTCACTTCGCCGAAAACACCAAACTTGGCACAACCGCCACACTACAATTGGAAAGCGGCACAACTGTTGTCGCCAAAGCCGTCACCTTGGCTCAGGGCGCAACCCTTGCGGTCAATGCCGAGCAAGGCGGCTTGGTTAGCTTATCCACCGAAACCCTTAGCGGCGCAGGCACGCTTACGAAATCGGGCAAGGGGCTATTGCAGCTTTCGGGCAATGTCAATTTAACCGACGGCAATATTGCCATTAATCAAGGCATGTTAGAGCTTGATGAAGCCACGGTGAATGCAAAAACATTCAACCTTGCTACCGGCACAACCTTAAGCGGCAACGGTAATGTCACCTCCGCAATGACATGGCAGGCGGATTCGACTATTGCGCCAAACCACGGCTTTACCGCACCTGAAAATGGCGGTGAAACCGCACTTCCGTTCGCAGCAAAAACCTTGAGCTTCAGCGACATCATCAACCAAGGGGCGAGTGCGGTCTTGCGTGTCAATAATATCAGCGACGACATGACAACTTGGCAGCACGATTTTCTTAAAATCAGCGGCGATTTAACCAATCAAAGTGAACAACCTATTCCGGTTGATGTAGCATTGCTCGGCACAAAATATCCAAATTCAGATGTGAATAATAACGGCTGGTACGACGCAGATGAAGGGATTTCGTTAATTCAAATCGATGGCAATACGGAATTGGGCGCGTTTCAATTGCGTAATAATAATGTCTTGAGTGGCGATTTATTCAACTATACGCTCGTTGCCTTTGACAAAGGCGTAGCATTAGCAAGCGAAAACAAGCTTGGCAGCGGCGGGCGCGATTTCTATGATTACCGCTTGCAAACGCGTTTGATTGATATGCATGGCAATCCATTATCAACCCTGATGCGCAAACCGGAAATTGCAACGGATTCGGCAATGCTTAAAGAGGGCGAATTGCTCTACATTCCGACTCCCGATTCGAAAAAAGAAATCACGATGGATTCAGCAATGATTGAACCGACAGAAACCGCACTTGAAGAGTTTGTAATGAATTCCGATATTATCGAACCAATCGACGCACCGATTGGCGGATTTGTGATGGATTCCGATATAATCCGGTTGAACGACTCCCTCAACGACCTCGATCTGAAGGTGAATGAGAATTTAACCCTCAGCAAAAATATCACATTAAATACGGTGAACGTGACGCAAGCCAATTTAACTTACGCAGGAAATGAAGCTTCCACGAAGCAAATCAACTTAGAAAAAGCCACCTTAACCCTACAAGGCAATACCTCCGTAACCATTGAAAACACCCTTTCCGGCGATAACGGATCGAACGTGGTGGTGAAGAGTGAGCAAAATACCGCACTTTCTGCGCAAACCATCAATCTTGCGGGCAACATCACCAAAAATGGCGAGGGATTATTTTCACTCTCCGCTGAAAATCTCAAAGCCGAAAGCATTGTGCTGAACGCCGGTTCATTGGCACTGGCTGCCAACATGAAAGAAGGCAAATTGATTCTCAACGGCGGTACGCTCTTTACAACCGGTGAGGTGAATCATCTCGTTTTAAACGACGGTGCGACACTCTCCGCTGAAATGCCGACGGAAAATCGCCGTCGTACACGCCGCGCTTTAACCGAATTTAGTGCGTTAAAAGTCGGTTCACTGGAAGCCAATGGTGGTTCGGTACATTTGCGTGTTAACAATGTGAGTGAAAATATGCGGGATTGGGCGCACGATCAGCTGTTAATCCGTGGCGATGTCAGCGGTACGCACACCACGGCGGTCAATTTATCCCTGCTCGGCTCGGTGAATGGGCAATCTGATCAAAACAATAACGGGGCTTATGATAATCACGAAGGAATTTCGTTAATTCAAGTCGGCGGCAACGCTCGCCTTGACGCCTTTAAATTAGCCGATCACAACGATCTGTTCCACTACACCCTTGTCGCTTTTGATAAAGGGGCGGCAGCGGCGAGCGAAAACAAAGTCAACGATAAACACGCTGATTTCTATGATTATCGCTTACAAACCCGTTTGATTAATGCGCAAGGCGATTCGCCGATAACGACGGTAACGGAAACAGCCGCTACGGCTACGACCGTTTCTGAGACTACTGCGACTGCGGTCGAAGCCAAAACGGAAACACCATCAGTGACAGCAACAACCGCTGCCGCAAAAAGCAATTACCGCGCGCAAATCAATCCGCTACTGCCATCGCACATTGTCGCCTCGGATCTTATTTTGAGCCACAATAATACGGTTTATCAGAACTTCCAACGCAACAGTTCGCCATCGCTCAACAATACTCTGGATAACGGACAAAATATGTTTGTTGCCTATCTCAACGGCAAAACGGAATATAAATCGTCCACCGCTTTTGCGGATTACGGCTACAATGCCGATTCGAACTACAACGGCTGGATACTCGGCGGCAAACTATGGCAATCTGAGCAGCAAGACCGCGCGTTGTATGTTGCGGTCAATCACGGCAAATACAACATCAAGCCGCAGGCAGCTGACGGCGTAAGCAGCGGCAACTACACCACCTACGGCGCAAATATGAAATTCGCGCAACAGTTCGGCGATGTCTACTTTGCCTTGGACGGCGGCTATCAACACCACAAAGGCAATATTCAAGCCGGTGAAGATAAATCCACACTGAAAGCCAACGCCTTACGTTTCGGTTCGGAAATCGGCTATCATTTTAACCTTGGCACGCTTGATTTAATGCCGAAGTTAAACGTGCAGTTCCAACGCCTGAACCTGAAATCCGACAGTAAGCTATTTAAACTTGACCACGACACCATCAATGCTGTTACGACCAATCTCGGTTTAAGTGCAAGTTGGCACATTGATAGCCTTACCTTGGGCTTAGATGGCTATTATCAACACAATAGCAACAGTAAAGGGGATTTGTTGGTGCGATCTGCCATTACCGAAAAAACCTTCACCTCCGGTGGCTTAGGCAACTCGCTTAATCTTGAGGCCGCGGCAGAATATCGAATCATGCCAAAACTCACGCTCGGCGTTGCGGTCGGTTATCAGCGTAAATTGTCGGATAACGCTGTTAATAATCGCAATCTCTCTGCCAATATAAAATATATGTTCTAAGTTTTTGGGGTCAGATCACATGGCAATCAGGCGGATCAATTGATTGATGGGGAAGTTTAACTTCCCCCTTTTTATTCCGGTCTAAACCACTGCTGCCATTTTAAACAATTTTAAATTTCATGCGTCAAATCTGAATTTTTATGCGACTTTGCTCGCTTTTTATGAAATTTTATTTGCATGAAACCGCTTTTATTATTACCATTTCGCATTATTTCTTTCACTTGGCAGATACTTTGGCAACATGACGATCAGTATTAAAAATCTAAACTTTTTCTACGGCAGCAAACAAGCCCTGTTTGACATCAATTTTGAATCGCAAGACGGTGACATCATCGTGTTGCTTGGACCGAGCGGCGCGGGCAAAAGTACGCTGATCCGCACTTTGAATCTGTTGGAAGTGCCAAAGAGCGGTCAGCTGACGATTGCCGGGAATCAATTTGAGTTATCCGCCAACACCGAGGCGAAAAAAATCCGCAAATTGCGGCAAGATGTCGGCATGGTGTTTCAGCAATATAATCTGTGGCCGCACTATACCGTGTTGGAAAATCTGATCGAAGCGCCGATGAAAGTCTTGGGTTTAAGCAAAGCCGAAGCGGTGGAACGCGCGCAAGGTTTACTAAAACGTTTACGAGTGGAAGACCACGCCGGCCGTTTTCCGTTACATCTGTCCGGCGGGCAGCAACAGCGGGTGGCGATTGCACGCGCCTTAATGATGAAACCGCAAGTATTGCTGTTTGACGAACCGACCGCCGCCCTCGATCCGGAAATCACCGCACAGGTGGTGTCGATTATTCAAGAATTACAGCAAACCGGCATTACCCAAGTCATTGTCACCCATGAAGTGGCGGTCGCGCGTAAAGTGGCGACCAAAGTCATTTATATGGAACAAGGCAAAATTATTGAAATGGGCGGCGCCGATTGTTTCCATAATCCGAAAACGGCTGCGTTTTCCCATTATTTATCGCATTAATTCAATTTTACTTCTCTTTTTCTTCTGATATTAAGGAGCTTACCATGAAAAAATTACTGGCGACCGCACTTTTGGCAACCGCTTTCTCTGCCAATGCATTAGATATCACTTTTGCCACCGAACCGACTTATCCGCCGTTTGAAAACACCGATTCCAACGGCAAAATCGTGGGTTTTGACATCGATATTGCCAATGCGATCTGTGCGCAAATTCAAGCCAACTGCCAATTCCAAAGCCATGCCTTTGACAGCTTGATCCCAAGCTTGAAATTCAAACGCTTTGACGCGGCGATTTCGGCAATTGACATCACCGAAGAACGCGCCAAACAAGTGAGCTTCAGTGATCCGTACTATGACAGCTCCGCCAGCTTTATCGCCGTGAAAGGCAAAGCGGATCTGAACAACGCGAAAAATATCGGCGTACAAAACGGCACCACGTTCCAGCAATATATTGCGGCAAACGGTAAACAATACAGCGCCAAATCCTATACCACCCTGCAAAGTGCGATTTTAGATCTGAAAAACGGACGTATCGATATTATTTTCGGCGATACCGCGGTGCTTGCCGACTGGATGAAAACCGACGACAGTCTGGCATTTGTCGGTGAAAAAGTGACCGATCCGAAATATTTCGGTAACGGTTTAGGGATTGCGGTCAATCAAGCCAGCACGGAATTACTGGCGGAATTGAACAAAGGCTTGGCGGCGATTAAAGCCAACGGCGAATACCAAAAAATCTATGACACTTGGATGTCAGGAAAATAAGCATAAGCGATGTTTAGCAATTTTCTTTCACTGATGTTTTCGGCCACCCTAATGACCTTAGGGTTGGCTGTGTGCGCCCTAATTCTCGGCTTGATGATGTCGATGGTTTTTGTGGTGTTTGAAACCGCAAAAATTCGCTGCATTCGCAACGCCACCTCCGTTTTTTTAACCTTATTACGCGGCTTACCGGAAATTTTAGTGGTCTTGCTGATCTACTTCGGTTCCACTCAAGTATTATTCATTTTAACCGGCGATTTCGTTGAATTCAGCCCGTTTTGGTCGGGTGTGGTCGCGTTGGCGATTATCTTTGCCGCTTACGCCTCGCAATCGCTGCGCGGTGCGATTCAAGCCATTCCGCTCGGACAATGGGAATCGGCGTCGGCATTGGGGTTAAGTCGCGCGCAAGCCTTTATGTCGATTATTATGCCGCAAGTGTGGCGCCATGCCCTACCGGGTTTGAGCAACCAATGGTTGATCTTATTGAAAGATACCGCACTGGTGTCGTTAATCGGGGTGAATGATTTAATGCGCCAAGCGGAATTAAGCAACGCGAACACCCATCAACCCTTTACTTGGTACGGTATTGCTGCGCTGCTCTACCTTGCGGTCACGATTCTCAGCAAAATCGGTATCGCCTACCTAGAAAAGCGTTTTACCCGTTTTGAAAGGGAGGCGGCATGATCACGGATTATTTCAGTATTATTGCGCAAGGCATTCCGACCAGTTTGGCGCTCACTGCCGTTGCCTTAGGGATTTCCTTTATTTTGGCGGTGCTGTTTACCTTTATTCTGTCAATGGAAAACCGCACTTTGCGCGCCTTAGTCAACGGTTATATCACCCTGTTTACCGGCACGCCGTTGTTGGTGCAGATTTTCCTGATTTATGCCGGACCGGGACAATTCCAATGGATTATCGACAGCCCGTTTTGGTCGTTGCTGTCTAATGCGTGGTTTTGTGCCATGCTTGCCTTGGCGCTCAACAGTGCCGCCTACTCGGCGCAACTGTTTCACGGTGCGGTGAAAGCGATTTCCAAAGGGCAATGGGAAAGCTCGGCGGCATTGGGCTTAAGCCGTTGGCAAACGTTACGGATTTTAGTTCCGTTTGCGTTAAAACGCGCCTTACCGTCTTATAGCAACGAAATTATTTTAGTGTTTAAAGGGACATCGCTCGCTTCGACCATCACGATAATGGATATTATGGGCTATGCTCGCCAGCTGTACGGCACACAATATGATGCGTTGTTGATCTATGGTATCGCCGGGGCGATTTATCTGCTGATCACCGCTATCGCCACCCTGTTATTGCGCCGTTTAGAGAATCGCGTGTTGTCATTTGAACGTTTGGAAACCAGCAAAAGTCATTAACCGCAGAGTTGTTATTTTGGTTTTATCAGTGTAATATGCAGGTAAGTAGTTATTTTAGACTGCTTAATTGACTTTAACACCATTATGGGAGAATGCTTATGAAAATGATTTGGGCGCTTATTTTGGCGGCAACAATCGGAACATTAACCGCCTGTAACACAGTCAAAGGTGCCGGGCAGGACATTCAATCTGCCGGTGAAGCTATCGATAACACCGCGACGAAAGTACAAAATAAAATGTAACCTGACTCGCCGTTAACTTAGCAATGAAATGCCGAATGGGAATCCCCTCGGCATTTTCTTTTTCTATTTCAGAACGCAGCGTCAGCCGTGGGTGATCCAACTTGCCAACAAAATAAATACGGTGAAAATCGCCAGCCAGATTAAATGCAGTTTCACGCTTTTGCGGTTGATTTCCTGTTTATGTTCGCGCAAGCGTTGGTGTTGCGCTTTATAACGTTCTAAATCCTCAGGATCAAACGAAAAGCCGCAAGACGGGCAGGTTTTTGCCGTATCACTCACTTTATGCCGACATTCCGGGCAGCGGGTCAACATCTTATTTCCTCAATCTCTCAATCTGTTCAAATTAACGTGGAAAAATCTCGCTTTCGGCAAAAAAATATTCAATCTCCCGTTTTGCCGAGGCTTCCGAATCGGAACCGTGCACCGCATTAATGCTTTTGCTAGTGGCGTAATCAAAACGGATGGTGCCTGCCGCCGCGGTTTGCGGATCGGTCGCCCCAATCAATTGCCGATACTGTGCAATCACATTTTCCCCTTGCAGTACCGAAACCACCACCGGTCCGGAGGTCATAAATTCGACTAACTTTTCATAAAACGGTTTGCCTCGATGTTCGGCATAAAATCCGCCCGCCTGCTCTGCGGTCAGGTGCAACATTTTACTGGCAACAATGGTAAAACGCGCGCTTTCAAAACGGGAAAAAATGGCGCCGATCAAATTTTGTTTGACGGCATCCGGTTTGATAATCGAAAGGGTTTGTTGCATACGGCTTCCTTATTGATTGTGATAAATTTGAGATTATTAACAAAAGTTACTGATAAGGCAAAGTAGGGGGGATTATATATCCGCCCGTTTACGAAGTGCGGTATAAGCATTTAATCCACAGTCGAAAAATACAAAGTGCGGTTCGGGCGGAAATATAATCCCTCTACTTTTACCATAAACATCAACTGCTTAATCTTTATCCGCTTGGCTTAACAATAAATTGGCAAGAGTGTTGACGCCAATTCCGGTCGCGCCGCCCGCCCATAACGGACCGGCGGATTTGCGGAAGGTGGCGGAACAATCGATATGCAGCCAATTTTTCCGATACGCCTTTAAGAAATAAGATAAAAACGCGGTGGCGGTGCTCGCCCCGGCGCTACTGCCTGCCGCTGCCGACGAGATGTTGCAAATATCGGCAAAAGTAGAGCTGACCTGTTCACGGTGAAAATCTTCAAACGGCAAACGCCAGAACGGCTCGTTTTCTTCTCCTGCCGCGGCAAATAAGGCTTTGACCAGTTTGTCGTCCATTGACAGCACCGAATGGTAATCGTTGCCGACCGCCATTTTTGCCGCGCCGGTCAAGGTGGCGCAATCAATGATAAAGTGCGGTTGCTGCGCTTCGGCGTCAATCAAGCCGTCCGCCAACACTAAACGCCCTTCTGCGTCGGTGTTCAGCACTTCCACCGTGACGCCGTTGCGGTATTCGATAATGTCGCCCAAGCGGAACGCGCGGCTGCTGACCATATTTTCTGCACAGCACAGATAGAGTTTCACCCGTTTATTCAGACCGCAGGCAATCGCCAAGCCCAACGCCCCGGTCAGCAACGCCGCACCGCCCATATCGGAACGCATCGAATCCATACTGTTGCTCGGTTTCAAGCTGTAACCGCCGGTATCAAAGGTGATCCCTTTGCCGACCAAACATGCCATCACCGGTTCGTCCGGATTGCCGCTCGGATTGAAATCCAGCTGCAACATTGCCGGTTGGTTTGCCGATCCTTTGCCGACCGTCCAAATGCCGTGATAGCCACGTTCGCGCAGCTCTTCGCGCGCAATAATGTGATAAGAAACCGCACTTTCGCTTTCGGCTTGTTGCGCTTGCCGCACAATAAAATCGGCGGCACGGTGCGCCAGTTCTTGCGGGGTGATCACCTCCGACGGCAGGTTGATCAGCTCACGCACAAAATCCCCCGCCTCGATTTGGCGGAACAATTGCTGTTGTTCGGCATCGTCTAAGGTCGGGAATTCAACCGCAAACTGCTGCTTGGCGGTGTAAAAGCCTTGATAAAACGCCCAACAACGATCCAAATCCCAATGCTTGCCTTCCAGTTCAACCTCATTGATCCCTTGCGTGCGCAATTTACGCGCCGCCTGCTGGATTTTGCGACGACTTTTTTCTTCGCCGAAATGGATGGTCGCCACGCCGTTATCAAAACTGATAACCGCACTTTTGCCCCAAATTTCAGTTGCCGACGCTTTGCTTAAACAGATTTTCATACTCATACCGATACCTTTTATCTTCAAATTTAATTGTTTATAGCATAAACGAATTTTTAGTAAATCAGAAATGTCATATTTTTGTTAAAGTTTTGAATTACGTCACCATAAACTGAGCTGGCGTGCTTTATTTTTGTGCGGAATGGTCACATTTAAACCGATTAAGCGCACGCTACGCCCGTTTGCCCGCTGCCAGATTTGTTGTAACAATTGTTGAAAAGCGTCTTGATTCGGCACATAGGCACTGCTTTCCAGGGTCGTGGTTTGAAAATCGTTAAATTTGAGCTTTACCCCGATTTTACGGTAACTGCGCAACGGAATATCCGGTTGCGCACGCTGTAAACGCAGCCGTAATTTTTGATAGAGCGCCGATAGGATATCGACGGCTTGTTCCGGCTGCCAAATGTCTTGAGCCAAGGTGGTTTCCACCCCGACCGACTTGCGCTCCCGCTCGGGCTGCACCGCTCTTTCATCAATCCCATGACTGAATTGCCAGATCCGCTGCCCGAGTTTGCCGAATTGATCCAATAAAATATGTTGCTGCAAAGCGCGAATATCGGCACAGTGGTTCAGCCCCATTGCCGCTAATTTTTGTGCGGTGACCGGTCCCACGCCCGGAATTTTCTTCAGCGGCAACCGTAGCACAAACTCATCGATCTGTTCAGGCGTCAGCACGAATTGTCCGTTCGGTTTGTTCATATCCGAGGCGATTTTGGCGAGAAATTTCAGCGGGGCGATCCCGGCGGAAGCAGTCAATTGCAACTCGTCAAAAATCGCTTGCCGGATTTCAGCGGCAATCCAAGTTGCCGAGCCGTTACATGCTTGGCAATCGCTGACGTCGAGATAAGCTTCATCCAACGACAACGGCTCGATTAAATCGGTGTAACGTTGAAAAATGCGGCGCACCTGTTCGGATACTTGTTTATACAGCGCCATATTGCCCGGCAATAGAACCAGATTCGGACATTTCTTGAGGGCAAGTGCGGTCGGCATTGCACTGTGCAAGCCGAATTTGCGCGCTTCGTAATTACAGGTCGATAACACGCCGCGCTGTGACGTGGTGCCGCCCACCGCGACCGGTTTTCCCTGTAAAGTCGGATTTTCGCGCATTTCGACTGCGGCAAAAAAACAATCCATATCGATATGAATAATTTTTCTCTGTTGCATTCTGTTGCATAGCCCTGTTACAACAAACGTTGGATACCATATCGGCATTATAACGCAATTTACTGTATAAAAAAACAGTGTTAATGGAGTAAATTTACGCAATCAAAACTTGAAATGCCCATCCGTTTGAAAAGTAAACCAAGGTTAATATAAAGAAAGCGCTATTGCATATGCCTGTCATGAATTTTTATTTAAAATAGTGAAACTTATTCGCTGTAATCCCAGATGGAAAAGATCGTTGACCAGACTACCCGCACTATGCCTGTTTTGCCTGCTGAGCGCAAATCTATCAGCCGCCGCGCCGACACAACCGCACTTGAGCTATCGCAATGTGCCGTTGTTACAAATTGGGCAATCGCAATTCAAAGATCTGAACCGTAACGGCAGATTGGATCCCTATGAGGATTGGCGGTTAGCGGCGGAAACCCGTGCCGATGATCTGCTGGCGCAAATGAATCTGGCGGAAAAAGCCGGGATGATTATGCACGCCACCGCCATGACCACGGAAAATCCGCGAGGCAAAGGCGAATCCTACGATTTAACTGCCAATCGGCAGCTGATCGTGGAAAAACATGTCGCTAGCCTGCTCACCCGTTTGTCAGCGCATGCCATTGCCACTTTCAGCGAAGAAAATAATAAGTTGCAGGAGCTTGCGGAGAGCACCCGGCTTGGGATTCCGCTCAGTATCAGTTCTGATCCGCGCAATTCGTTCTCACCCGACGGCATGAGTATTTCCGCCGGAAAATTTACCAAATGGCCGGGATTACTCGGTTTCGGGGCGATCAATGATGAAAAACTGACCAAACGTTATGCCGATCTGGTGCGGCAAGAGTATTTGGCCAGCGGAATTCATATCGCGCTGTCGCCACAAGCGGATTTGGCAACCGAACCACGCTGGCCGCGTATTATCGGCACTTTCGGCGAAGATCCCGACAGGGTAAAACGGATGGTGAAGGCCTATATCGAAGGCATGCAAAACGGCAACGGCGGACTGCAACGCAATAGTGTGATTGCGGTAGTGAAACATTGGGTCGGCTACGGCGCCGCTCAGCATGGTTGGGACAGCCATAATGCCTATGGCAAATATGCCGTTTTTCCCGGCGATCATCTGCAACAGCACATCTATCCGTTTACCGGCGCCTTTGAAGCCAAGGTTGCGGGCGTAATGCCGGCATATTCGGTTTTGAAACAAGTGCGGCTGAACGGCAAAGCGTTGGAGCCGGTTGCCGCCGGTTTTAACCGCACTTTACTCACTGATCTGTTGCGCGGGCAGTATGAATTCGACGGCATAATCCTCGGCGACTGGTTAATCACCAACGACTGTGATCTCGCCTGCCGCGAAGGCAATCCGAACGGCACGCCGCACGAACCGCCGGGCGCACCTTGGGGCGTAGAGACATTGACACGACAACAACGTTTTATCAAAGGTTTAAATGCCGGGCTTGATCAATTCGGCGGCGTATCCGACACCGAGCTGATTATTGATGCAGTGCAACGGAATAAATTATCCGAGGCTCGTTTGGATCAATCGGTGCGTCGTATTCTGATCCAAAAATTCAGTATCGGCTTGTTTGAAGCGCCTTTTGTTGATCCGATTAAGGCGGAAAAACTGATCGGCAACTCCGCTTGGCAAAAAGAGGCGCAGCAAGCGCAAATCAAATCGTTAGTGCTGTTGGAAAATAAGCAGAAAACCCTGCCGCTCAAGAAAAAAAGTAAGGTTTTCTTGCATAATATTGATGCAGAGGTCGCCGGCGCCTTGGGCTTTAATGTGGTGGCGACGCCGGAACAAGCGGATGTGGCGATTATCCGCATTGCTACGCCGTATGAAATCCTACATCCTAGCTACTTTTTCGCTTCGCTGCAGCATGAAGGTTCGCTGGATTTCCGCTCCGGCAATACCGATTACCGTTTGATTCGCGATACCGCGCAAGTGGTGCCGACCGTTGTCACTATTTATCTGGATCGTCCGGCGATTTTAAGCAAGATTAAACAACACGCTTCGGCACTGGTTGCGAATTTTGGTATCGGCGATCATGCCTTGTTGACTGCGTTGATGAGTTCAGCCGGGTTCAGTGCCACATTACCTTTCGAGTTGCCTTCGTCAATGAAAGCGGTGGAAGAACAAAAACCGGATGTTCCCAGCGACAGCGCGGATCCGCTATACCCTTTGGGGTTCGGTTTAACACACTGACTGGCACGCCGACCGCACTTAAAACAGCAGAATCACCACATGAAACACCAACGGCGCCAAAATCGAACTGATAATGCCGCACAGCACCAATGCAATCGAGCTGTATACCCCGGCTTGCTGATCGACCTCTAAAGTGCGGGCGGTGCCGAGCGCATGCGATACCGCACCAATCGATAGGCCTATCGCTTCGGGGTGTTTCACGCCGATTTTTTGTAAGATGAAATAACCGAAAATCGAGCCTTGCAAACCGGCAAGCACCACGCCGACCGCCGCCACCGACGGAATGCCGCCGACGGTTTCGGCGACGGCCATTGCCATCGGCATACTGATCGATTTCGGCAAAATGGTTGCCACAATCTCTGCGCTTGCCCCTAACAACAACGCCAATACCGCCCCGCTAAACATCGCGAGGAGTGAGGCAACGGTGGTAATCAGCAAAATACTGCGCCAACGATTGCTGATTTGGCGCAACTGTTCATACAACGGCAATGCCAGTGCCACAATCGACGGCGCCATTAGATTATTCAACGGTGCGTTGCCCTGCATATAGCTGTCGTAAGGAATGTTCAGTAACAACAGAATGCCTGACAGCAGTAATAACGTCAGCACAAAGGAATTAAACACCATGGATTTCCAACGTTTGTTAATCCAAAGTGCGGTCATAAATGCCGCAATAGTCAGCCCCGAATAGAGATAAAGCGCCAAATCCTGTAACATCGTTTCCTCCTAGCTCTGTTGCCGTTTGTGTCGGGCTTTTTGGCGTAATTTGCGGATACTATGCCGTTCATACAGATAATCCCCAAGCAAACCGACCACCACCAGTGTCAGCATGCTGCTGACGATATTCGGAATCAGCAGCGGTTTCGCATTGGCGAACAGCAGATCGGCATACTTGATAATCCCGACACTGACCGGAATAAACAGCAGCGCCATATAGCGAATCAACAGGCGGGAACCGAATGCAATCCATTCCACTTTAATCACCTGCGTTGTCAGACACAGAAAAAGGATCAATAATCCCCAGATACTACCCGGTACACCGAGCGGAATCAGATGTTGCAACGCAATACCGAGATACAAAACGGCATATAAAATCGCAAGGGAGCGCAATAAATCGAAGGCTTTTTGTTTCATCTTGGTTTGTGATAACGGAAAAATATGAAATAATTCTCCCTCAATTTGTGATCAATGTCACTGTATTTCCCGCTTTTTTCTGATAATAGATAAGGTTGTAAAGTGTCGATAACACGTTTTTTCTTTTTATTTGCATTTTTGTTACTTTCTGCGATAACAATCCAAGCCAAAACTACGACTAATGCCTTGCAGTGCCGTGCGATTCATATCAGTGACGGCGACAGTTTCACCTGCTTAACAAACAATCACAAACGAATCAAAGTGCGGTTAGTCGGCATCGATGCACCGGAAAACGGGCAAGTATACGGCAAGCAAGCCAAACAACAACTGGCTAAACTGATCCACAAACAAAGCGTGACCCTGAAAATCGACGGCATTGATCAATATGCCCGCCGCTTGGCAACGGTATATGATATGCAACACCAAAATATTAATCGGTTAATGGTGGAAAGCGGTTATGCTTGGGCATACCGTTTCTATAAAAAAGATCCGCAATACCAACAGGCACAACTGGAAGCACAATGGAAAAAAAGAGGGCTTTGGCAGGATCGCCATCCGCAAGAGCCGTATTTGTGGCGTAAGGAACAACGTTGAGTTTATAATAGCGACCTGTTTAACCACTCGGATAGCTTATGCCTAACTTTAACCCAACTGTATTTCGAGCCGATTTCCCCTATCTGCAACAAGATTCTGCGTTAATTTATTTCGATTCGGCGGCGACGGCGTTGAAACCGCAGGTGTTGCTCGACAGTACGCTGGCGTTCTACCAAAGTGCGGGGTCGGTACACCGCAGCCAGCATGAATCGGCACAGACCGCACTTTACGAACAGGCACGGCGGTTGACCGCACAATGGATCAATGCGCCGTCGAGCGATTGTGTCGTTTGGACCAGCGGCACGACGCAGGCGATCAATATGGTGGCGCATGGGCTGGCAGCACAAATCCAAGCAGGCGATGAAATCATTATCAGCGAAGCCGATCATCATGCCAATTTTGTCACTTGGTCGGTCGTAGCGCAGCAGCGTGGCGCGAAACTCATCGTATTGCCGATTAACGATCAATGGCTGATCGAAAGTGCGGTTTTGCAACAAGCGCTCTCGCCACGCACCAAATTGGTGGCGTTAAACTATGTCTCGAATGTCACCGGTACCGCACAGCCGATTGCCGAGTTGGTGCAAACCATCCGTCAAACTGCGCCGCAAGCCTTGATTGTGGTCGATTGCGCGCAGGCGATTGCGCACCTTAAACTGGATATTCAGGCACTGGACGCGGATTTTTATGCCTTTTCCGCCCATAAACTCTATGGACCAAACGGCTTAGGCGTGTTAAGCGGAAAACGAGCGGCACTGGAACAACTCACGCCGCTACTGTATGGCGGCAAAATGGTGGATCGGGTGTCAAAACAGCAGATCAGCTTTAACACGCTGCCCTATCGTTTAGAAGCCGGTACACCCAATATTGCCGCCGTGATCGGCTTTGGCGCGGTGTTGAATTGGTTGCAACAAATCGATTTTGCGCAAGCTGAAAAGCACGCAGTGAATTTAGCCGAACAAACCAAAGTGCGGTTGCGGCGTTATCCCGGCGCCCGCCTGTTTAACTCGCCGCAAGCCAGTTCTGTTGTCTGTTTTGTCTTTGATGATTTGGCAACGTCTGATCTGAATACGCTGCTGAGCGAACAAGGCATTGCGTTACGCGCCGGCGAACATTGCGCCCAACCTTATCTTGCCCGTTTAGGGCAAAAAAGTACGTTGCGCCTGTCGTTTGCCCCTTATAATACCGAAGCGGAAGTCGAGGCGTTTTTTAACGCCTTAGATAACGCACTCGCCTTGTTGAGAGATTAACCGATGGCAAACAACCAAGACATAATTCGGCAATTTGAACAATTCGATAATTGGGAAGAACGTTACCGTTATCTGATTCAACTTGGTAAAAAACTGCCGATTCCTTCGCCCGAACAACTGGAAAATATGACGCGAATTCACGGTTGCGAAGTGGAAGTGCGGTTTAGCGCAGACAAGCGGGCTGACGGGGATTACCATTTCGCGGCATACAGCGAAGCGCGGATTATGAACGGCTTGTTGTACCTGTTGTTAAGTGTGTTACAGAATCTGCCGTTGGGTGATATTCGGCAATTTGATGTGACCGCATTGTTACGGCAATGCGGCATTGCCTCACGTTTAAGCGAAACCCGCTTAAACGGATTGAAGCACATCGAAACGCTATTACATCATTTGGATTAGGGACTATGGCTCAAATTATAAACACAGATCAACAGGCTCTAAGCATGAGTAAAACCATTTTCATCACCGGCTGTTCCAGCGGTATCGGTTATGCGACCGCACATTATTTACGGCAACACGGCTGGCAGGTGATCGCCAGTTGCCGTAAAGCGGAAGATGTTCTGCGTTTGCAACAAGAAGGGCTGGAATGCGTGCAACTGGACATGACCGATTCGGCGCAAATCCAACATGTGTTGCAACATATCGGGCAAAACCGCACTTTAGATGCCATTTTCTGTAACGCCGGCTACGGGCAGACCGGCGCGGTGGAAGATGTTTCGCGTGCCGCGTTACGCGAACAGTTTGAGACCAATGTCTTCGGCACGTGGGAATGTATTCGGCACGCCATGACGCTGTTCCGCCGCCAAGGACACGGGCGGATTATCGTCAACAGCAGCATTTTGGGTTTTGCCGGCATGCCGTGGCGCGGGGCTTATAACAGCAGTAAATTTGCCCTAGAAGGCTTGTGCGACACCTTACGTACCGAATTGTTCGGCAGTCAGATTTTCGTCAGCTTGCTGCAACCGGGTCCGATCACCAGCAAATTCCGCCCCAATGCATTGCAAAAATTTCATCAGTATATTGACTGGCAACACAGCGTGCATAAAACCGCCTACGAAAAACAGTTGGCACGCTTGAACACCAAAGGTAATGCCAACCCGTTCACGCTGCCTGCCGAAGCCTGTGCCAAGGCAGTATTGCAATGCCTGAACAGTGCCAAACCGAAAGCCCGTTATCAGGTCACTTTTCCGACCAAGCTCTATTGGTGGCTGCGCCGCTTGTTGCCGACACGCTGTTTTGATTGGGCAAATTGGAAAGGCGGGAATAAATAGTCATGCGAAAGTGCGGTGCAGATCACGCTAATCAGACCGCACTTTGCCTTTGCTATTGTTGCAAGATATTGTCTTCCGCCAAAATCTTACGGGTGTTGTCATCGGCTTCAATTTGAATCTTATGCTCGATTTCCACATTCATATTGATGGTAATCCCCTCTTTCGGCGTTTCCAGCTGAATTTTCGGCACGCAACCGAGCAAGACAGATAAACTGAACAAAAGTGCGGTAAATTTTAGCTTGAATAACATAATGGCTCTCTAGGGTCTATTGTTCACGTCGTTGGTACAGACGGTATTCTAAATTTTGTTGCAGCTCCGAAGCGAAATTGATCGATTTCCATAAATCAAAGGCATTTTCTTTATGATTGTAATTCAAAAAGATCGGATTTTGTAAGGCATTATTGGCTTTAATTTGCGCATTCATTAAACCTGTGCCGTCTTGCAGTAAATTCACCTTGATATTGGAATCATACACGTCCATAGTTTCCATCAAATTAGTCAGGATCCGTTCGGTAATCCCGCCGCCCTGTTCGATTTTTTCAATCAACTCATCGCTCAAATGAATGCGCCAATCGCTGCCTTGTTCAATAATGCCGTCACACACAATACAAGGGGAATTTTCAATCCAAAACGGCAGCTTGGCATTCACCTTGCCGGTCATCTCCAATTGGTTATATTGCATAAAATCCAGCACCTCGCTCAACTCAATATTGTTCAAACGCAAATAAGCGGCATTATGCTGCGGCAATGAGAATTTATCCACGTCCAATTCGCCGCCTAACAGATTTAAGTGCAATTTTGACAGCGATAACGGCTGTTTGCGTGTCCATGGATAGTGCCCTTGTAGCTGTAACGACACATTTTTCAGTTTGACCCCATTATCCAAAGTCGCGATTTTCACTTCGACCGGTTGTTTAATGCCCAGTTGGAAACGTTGATCCTGATAACGGTACGGCAGAGAGAAATTAATGCCGCTGATCGCCCCTTCGGGTAATGCAATATCGCCTTGTTGAATCACAATATGTCCCCCGGCAACCACCCCACTTTCCGGCGTAATGGAAAAGGCGGTTTGCCCACGAATCGTGCCGCGTTGGATCAACCAATTCCAACGCGGCGGAAACAGCGGTTGGAACACATTGGCAGACTGTTGCGGCCAATAGATATTGCCGCGTAACACGCCATCCTGATAGCGGGAGAACAGACGGATCGGTCCGAGTTTATCGGCGGTCAGCTCGCTGCGCAAATTCAAATCGGTGAAATCCTTGCCTTCGATGCGCACCCCGATATCCGGTTTGAGAAACGCACCGCCGTAATCAAATTGAATTTTCGGCGTACTCAGGGTCAATCCCCCTTGCAATTGTTGCTGCTGATAATCCCACTTGACCGATTCGGTCAAGGTCAATTTCAAGGGGTCAACCCTAACGCCGGACAACCCGAAGCGATCCAATTCACCGTCAAGCAATTGAATATGGATTAAATTATCTTGCCAAAATCCGCGGCCGCGCAAACTCACCAGACTGCGCAAACCGGGAATATCGGCGTATCCCCAAAAATTCCAATTCCAGATATTGGCTTTTACCGCTGCCGATTTTAACCCTGTCACATTTTGGGCGGAGCGGATATTAAAAATGGAATGAATCCCGGCGATAAACTCATTGGCACGTCCGTCAAGGTGCAAGTCAATCTGATCAAACTGCCGGGTTTTGCCTTTCAGAATCGCCTGCAAACGCCCTTTGACACCGTATTGCCCGACGACCACCCCAGCCAAGGGCAAACGCAATTCTTCAATATCAATATACTCGGTATTGCCGCGCATACGTAATAACGAACCGCTTAAAAAACGTAACATCGGGTCATGTAGCGGGCCTTCTATCCGCATCGGCAAACCGGCATAAAAAATGCTGTCGAAGGATTTCACATCGCCGTTCACTTGCAGCGGGATATTCAGCGACTCTCGTTCGATTTTCCCGTTCAAGCCTTGAATCACAATCACGCCCTTGCCTTTTTCGCCGTTAGAAAGCAATGACAGGCGAAAGTTAACGCTTAACGGGAAACTGTTCCAGAAAAAACGGCTCTCTTCCGCTTGCAGGTTCAAATCCAAAAAACCGGTCATCGGCTGCGGTAAATCTTTCGCCCAATTAAACTGCGCTTTGCTGATTTGCAAATTGCCGTTTTTAATATCAAACGGCAAATTCAAGAGCTCGTGCTGTTGCTGCCCGACCGTTTCATACAACTGCAAGTTGGCTTGTTCTTCCTGCCACACCAGCTTCATTCCGCCTTGCGGAATCACCAAATAAGGCGAACGCCAAATAAAATCAACATCCGCACGCAATGGCAGTTGTGCAAAACTCTCCGCCAGTTCGGCGTTAAACGTCAATTGGTTCGATTGCTCACTGTCCGGCAGATAAACCGCCGTTGCCGTTAAATTTTGCCCGACAAGCCGCGCATTCAAATCAAATAATACCGATTCCAATTGAAGCGCTGAATTTTCGTCACTAGCCTGCCTGCTGCTGCCGTTGGGTTCTGAAACCGTTTCGGGTTCAGCCTGCGTTTGCTTGTCACGCGAAAGTGCGGTTCCGTTTGCTTCGCTTGCCCGCAGGTGCAAGCGCACTTCATTGCCTTGGCGTACCGCACTTACGCTGGTCGTCGCCGCCAAAATTTGTTGCAACTGCGGTTGTTGTACGCTTTCCGTATGTTGCCAATGCAATTCGGCAATCTCGACCTCGCCCAATGGCAACAGTGCAAACAAACGATTGACGGTGAAAGGGGTTGCCTCTTCCGCCGTATTATCTTGATTCATCAGTTGCTGCAAACAGGCATAATCCAATTGTAATTGTCGTACCGCCAATTTCCGTTGCTGTCCGGTTAAGCGAATATCGTTCGCCTCCGCCAGCCGGCAAGTCGCCGTTTGCAGCTTGAGCTGCGGCAACCTTATGCCGTCAAAATCGATTTGCGGGGCTTGTTTCAACTGGATTTGATAATCCGGCATGAGGAAATAATTGGTGACGGTCTGCAAGCCGTTACCCTGTAACAGATATAACAGTGCGCTGCCGAGTAACAGCGACAATACCGCGAATACAAACAGACACTTCTTCCACATATCAAGTTAACCAAAATGGAAAACTGAGTGCCAGAATCAGCAAAACTGCCAAATGCGGCAACCTAAGCGGATTATTTTTGCTGATCGAGCCGCCTAACATGGCAGCGGCAAGCAAATGTACGACAAAATACAGAATGAAACCGCTCAATGGCGTGATAACCGTAATCAAGTTGAAATATAGCAATAACAACACGATCACGCTGTAAACCGCATTAAGCAATAATGTCAACAACATCAGACGGGGCAACAATTGCAACAAGCCCTGCAAACGGTTACGTGATACCCGCAATAGCCAATTCGCCAATACCACGGCTAGAAACAATTGGCTGAACGGGCTGTAAGACAACCATTCCGCCCGCGGCAAATTCCACCAAATCGCAAGATATGCCAGCACACCGAGCAGCGCGCAAACGTTGGCAAACAGTAATAAAGCCCGTTGAAGCCGTTCATCCTCTTTCGGTTGTTGCCATACTGCAAATAACGTTAACAAACCGCTCACGATCAGCAGCATGAGCGGAATATAACGTTTTTCCGCCAATGCGCCGAGCAATAACAGCCCCACCCAATAAAGCGCCAAATACAACGCGGCGTTGACCAAACGGAAACGTTGCCCGTTACAAATTTCGCCTTTGATAAACACCACTTGCAAAACCAATTGTGCGCTCAATACCGCAAAGGCAAAATACGCAATAAAGCGATTTAAATGCGGCAGGGAAAAGAAAAGTGCGGTTTCCGCGCCTAACAGCAAAACCGGCGGCAGCAGAGAGAGTAAGAAGATCCGAATTTTGTTCTCGTTATGGTCTGACATAGAACGTCCAACGTGCTAAAATAAATAGTAATAAATCACAAATTGACATTATAATGCCATATTTATTGTTTCGTTAACAATTTAGGGGACTAATCATGCGAATTTTACATACTATGCTGCGCGTCGGCGATTTGGATCGCTCAATTAAATTTTATACCGAAGCATTGGGAATGCGCGTTCTGCGTACCAGTGAAAACACCGAATACAAATATACACTGGCATTTTTAGGCTATGATGACGAAGATAAAAGTGCGGTACTGGAACTGACCTACAACTGGGGCGTGGGACAATACGAACTCGGCACGGCTTACGGGCATATCGCCATCGGCACCGATGATATTTATGCCACTTGCGACAAAGTGCGGTCTGCCGGCGGCAACGTCACCCGCGAACCGGGTCCGGTCAAAGGCGGTACAACCGTCATTGCCTTCGTGGAAGATCCGGACGGGTACAAAATCGAATTTATCGAAAATAAAAGCGCCAAAGCCGGTTTAGGCAATTAATTTTTTCTGCCGAAATCCGCTGATATGTCGGATTTCGGCGTTTTTTATTCCAGTCAAACAGGATCTTATTTTGACCACTGCCGTGCAAACCGCCGAATCAAACAACACGCAAACCGATTACAATCTTCTGAAAAACCGCTTTCGCGAATATTTTCCGGTGATTATTGATGTGGAAACCGCCGGATTTAATCCGAAAACCGATGCGCTATTGGAAATTGCCGCCGTTACCTTAAAAATGGATGAGCAAGGGCTACTGCAAGCGGATGAAAAATGCCATTTCCATATTGAGCCGTTCCAAGGGGCGAATATCAATCCCGACTCCTTGAAATTCAACGGCATTGATATCGATAACCCGCTGCGCGGCGCGGTCAGCGAAGAAACCGCACTTGGCGAATTATTCAGAATGGTGCGCCGCACCCAAAAAGCCGCCGACTGCAAGCGTTCGATTATCGTGGCACATAATGCCGCCTTTGATCACGGCTTCCTAATGGCGGCGGCGGAGCGCACCCAATTGAAACGCAATCCGTTTCATCCGTTCGGCACCTTTGATACTGCCACCCTCGGCGCTTTTATGTTTGGCAATAATGTGTTGATCAAGGCCTGTCATGCCGCCGGCATCAGTTTTGATCCGAAACAGGCGCATTCCGCGTTGTATGACACCGAAAAAACCGCCGAATTATTCTGTTATATGGTCAATCGCTTAAAAACATTGCGAGGATTTCCGCTATTTGCCGCGAATTCACAATAAAATCGAGAAAATCATTTTATTTTGCTTTACAATCGCTGCGCTTTAATTTTTGTTTTTATATTTTAACCAACTTCAAGGAACCTTATTATGTTACTCACCAACAATGTGGTGTTATCCATTATTCTGCTGTTAGCGCTCAGTTTAATGCGGATTAATGTGGTTATCGCCCTGATTATTTCCGCTTTGGCTGCCGGTTTATTGGGCAGCATGGATATTCAAACGACCATATCCACCTTTACCAACGGTTTGGGCGGCGGTGCTGCCGTCGCGATGAATTACGCCATTCTCGGCGCCTTTGCCGTGGCAATTTCCAAATCGGGTTTAACCGATTTATTGGCAATGCGGGTGATTAAAAAATTAGGCAAACAACCGAGCGAAAAAGCGCTGTTCTGGTTTAAATATTTGGTGTTATTGCTGTTGGTTCTGTTTGCGATTTCCTCGCAAAACCTGCTGCCGGTGCATATCGCCTTTATTCCAATCGTGGTGCCGCCATTGTTAGACATTATGAACCGTTTAAAACTGGATCGTCGTGCGGTGGCTTGCGTGCTGACTTTTGGTTTGACCGCAACCTATATGATTCTGCCGGTCGGTTTCGGGAAGATCTTTATTGATAACATTATCGTCACCAAAATCAATGAAACCGGCGCAGCCTTGGGCTTACAAACCAATGCCGCACAAGTTTCCAGTGCGATGGTAATTCCGGTTATCGGGATGATTTTAGGTTTGCTGACCGCCATTTTTATCACTTATCGCAAACCGCGCAATTATGTTGTCGCCACCCCCGAGCCAACCGCCGAAAGCATTGAACAGCGTATTGCTAAAATCAGCCCGCGCCATGCGGCAATCAGCATTATCGCCATTGTTGCCACCTTTGCCCTGCAACTCTACACCGATTCGATTATTATCGGCGGTTTAGTCGGGTTGGCTATCTTTGCGCTCGGGGGGATTTTCAAACTGAAAGAAAGCAACGATCTGTTCCAACAAGGCTTACGCTTAATGGCAATGATCGGTTTTGTGATGATCGCCGCTTCCGGCTTTGCCAACGTGATCAAAGAAACCGACGGCGTGGCGGCATTGGTGCAAACCTTCAGCGAAACCATTGGTAATGATAATAAAGGGTTAGCCGCAATGATTATGCTGTTAATCGGCTTGTTTATCACCATGGGAATCGGTTCTTCTTTCTCAACCGTTCCGATTATTGCCGCGATTTATGTGCCGATTTGTATCAGTTTGGGTTTCTCCGAATTGGCTACCGTATCCTTGGTTGCCGTCTCCGCCGCACTCGGCGATGCCGGCTCCCCGGCTTCCGACTCCACATTAGGGCCGACCTCCGGTCTCAACGTGGACGGCAAGCACGATCATATCTGGGATTCCGTGGTGCCGACCTTTATCCACTTCAACATTCCGTTGTTAGTGTTCGGTTGGATTGCTGCAATGGTGTTGTAATTCAGTCGGAATACGGATTAGCGTCTACGCAACCGAATTAAAAAACCACTGTCACTAAAACAGTAACAGTGGTTAAAGTAACATCCGAAGTGCGGTCTACGCTTCGCCGTCTTTTAACACGCTCGGTGCGATTACGCCCGGCGTTTTAATTTAATTATCTGATAAATATTCACCACAGTGATAAACACGTTCAGCAACACCACCGGCATCGAGGCAATCAATATCCCATAGACAATAAACATCATTGCGCCAATCGCATTAATCAAACGTAAATACAGCATAGAGCTTAATAAAAATGAACCGGCGACAAATGCAGTTGCAATATACCCAAGAACTTCAATTAAAGTAGCTGACATAATATACTCCGTTTTTTATATTGTTATAAATAAAATAACCGCCTTTTGGGGCGGTTTTCAAGAAAGCGCACAGATTATCAAATCTTGCTCGATCTAGAAAGCAGTTTTGATGATTCTCACCACAAAGTGCGGTCAAAAACCCAAAATATTTGAAATAGATCACATTTTATCCGTGTAAAAACCGCACTTTCGTATAAATAAAATAACCACTGCCCTGATTTGGCACAGTGGTTAAACAAAAATACGCAAAGTGCGGTTTATTCTTCGTCGTCTTTTTCCCAAGCCAGTGCGCGTTTTACCGCTTTCTTCCAGCCTTTATAACGCCGGGCGCGTTTTTCTTCGCAGCCGTCCGGCGTGAAAGTGCGTTCGATACTGGCTTTATCTTTCAGCTCATCCAGATCCTTCCAGAAACCGGTCGCCAAACCGGCTAGGTAGGCAGCCCCAAGTGCGGTCACTTCTTTCACTTTCGGACGTTCCACATCCGCATTCAGAATATCCGCTTGGAACTGCATTAAGAAGTTATTCGCAGTCGCACCGCCATCCACACGCAGTTTTTTCAGGCTATCGCCGGAATCGGATTGCATGGCTTCCAACACATCACGGGTTTGATAGGCAATCGATTCTAAGGTCGCACGTACAATGTGGTTGCGGTTCGCACCACGTGACAAGCCCATAATCGCCCCGCGCGCATACGGATCCCAATATGGTGCGCCCAGTCCGGTAAAGGCCGGCACGACATAAACGCCGTTGCAATCCGGCACTTTTTGCGCGAAATACTCGGAATCATAGCTGTCATGTACGATTTTCAATTCGTCACGTAGCCATTGAATCGAAGCGCCGCCCATAAAGATTGAGCCTTCCAGCGCATAACAGGGCGAACCGTCGCTTTTACACGCAATGGTGGTCAACAAGCCGTTTTGCGAACGTACCGCTTTGTCGCCGGTATTCATTAATAAGAAACAGCCCGTGCCGTAGGTATTTTTTGCCATTCCCGGATTCACACACAGATGTCCGTAAAGTGCGGCTTGCTGATCGCCGGCAATTCCTGCCACCGGAATCCGCACCCCGCCTTGCCCGCCGATGTTGGTTTGTCCATAAATCTCGGAGGATTTTTTCACCTCCGGCAACATCGAACGCGGCACACCCAAAATTTCCAGCATTTTCTCGTCCCATTGCATGGTATGAATATTGAACAGCATAGTTCGGGAGGCATTGGTATAATCGGTGACATGGGCGCGGCCTTGGGTTAATTTCCATACTAACCAAGTATCTACCGTGCCAAACAACAACTCACCGCGCTCTGCTTTTTCACGCGCCCCTTCCACGTTATCCAAAATCCATTTAACTTTGGTGCCGGAAAAATACGGGTCAACCACCAAGCCGGTTGTGGCTTTGATATATTCTTCATGTCCGTTTGCTTTCAGCCGCTCGCAAATATCGGCAGTACGGCGGCATTGCCACACAATCGCATTGTAAATCGGTTTACCGCTCTCCTTTTCCCACACAATCGTGGTTTCACGTTGGTTGGTGATACCGATTGCCGCAATACTGTCCGGTGTAATGCCCGCCATTGCAACCGCTTCATTCAAGGTTGAACTTTGTGTCGCCCAAATCTCCATCGGGTTATGCTCAACCCAACCGGCTTGCGGATAAATTTGGGTAAATTCACGCTGTGCCACGCTCACCACATTGGCATCATGATCCAAAATCAATGCGCGCGAGCTGGTTGTTCCTTGATCTAACGCAATAATGTATTTTTTGTCAGACATAATCATCTCCTGTTATTTTAATTAGTCGATTTGGCAAGTGTTACAAGGTAAATTTTTATTAATCAAACGTTGGTAGGCATAAGCCCCGATCAAAGCGCCGATAATGGGAGCAAAAATCGGAACTAATGCGTAAGGTACTGCTTGCCCGCCGGTCATGGCAATATCCCCCCAACCCGCCAAATAAGCAAACAATTTCGGACCAAAATCACGTGCCGGATTCATCGCAAACCCGGTCAAAGGGCCCATTGCCCCGCCAATGGCTGCAATCAAAATCCCGATTAATAATGGCGCTAACGGTCCACGCGGCAAACCATTACCGTCATCGGTCAACGCTAAAATCAACGCCATTAGAACGGCGGTGATCACCATTTCCACGGCAAATGCCTGAGCCAGCCCCAATGCCGGATGCGGATAAGTTGAGAATGTTCCGGCGAGGCTTAAACTCTCTTGGCTGCCACGCACAATATTATTCACCGTTTCAAATTCAATAAATAAATTGCGGTATAAAAAGTAAACCAGCGCTGCCGCACAAAATGCACCGGCAACCTGTGATAAAATATAAGGCAGGACTTTTTTGCCGTCAAAACAGGCAAATTTCCATAGTGCAATGGTGACGGCAGGATTCAAGTGTGCTCCAGACACCCCCGCAGTCGCATACACCGCAAGGGCAACCCCCATTCCCCACATAATACTGATTTCCCACTGTCCAAAACCAGCGCCCGCCACTTTCAAAGCGGCGACACAGCCAACTCCGAAGAAAATAAGCAATCCCGTTCCTAAAAACTCGCCGATACATGCGGCTTTAAGCGATCTTTCCATTTCAACATCTCCGTGCTTGGTTAAACAAAGTTAAGTCAAACGAACATTTAAATTTTCTTTTTAGAAAATTTAAATGCAATTTAACCAATATCATTATTTTTAGAAAGCGTATTATTTCGAGATTGTGATATCTATCAAATTATTTATTTGATAGTAATTTTAAATGGTTATAAATAACGGAAGGTAATCACACAAGTAAATTTATTTCAATAACGAAAATTAGTGATTCAATTAAAAAGAAAAGCGTCTTTGCTAATATAATCAGCAAAGACGCCAGTGGTTATACTGCTATTCGGTAGATAGCTCAGCCGCCGGCCAACTTGACCTGATAGCCTTTTTGTTGCAAAAGCTGCTTTAATAATTCACGGTTTTCGCCTTGGATTTCAATCGTGCCGTTTTTTACCGAACCGCCGCAGCCGCAGCGCTTTTTCAACTCCGACGCTATTTTTTCCAATTCGACACTCGGCAAAGCCAAGCCGGTGATCACGGAAACGCCTTTGCCTTTACGTCCGCTGACTTGGCGTTGGATGCGCACAATACCATCGCCTCGGGCAATCACTTCTTGCGGTTTTTCCGCTTTCACCCGACCGGTTGCGGTGGAATAAACGAGAGGGTTATTCGACATTTTCAACCTTAGGCAATCGCAGCATTAATACTTTTTAACACCCCGACCGGATCTTCCGCCAAGGTGATCGGGCGACCGACAACCAGATAATCCGAACCGGCTTCGATGGCTTCTTTCGGGCTCATCACCCGACGTTGATCGCCAAATTCCGCCCCTTCGGGACGAATGCCCGGGGTGATCAATTTGAAGTCTTTGCCACAGTTGGCACGCAAAATCTCGACCTCTTGCGGCGAACATACCACACCGTCCAATCCGGCACGCTGGCTCAAACGCGCCAAACGAATCACCTGCTCCATTGGGGAGGCATTCAAACCGATTTGCAATAAATCCACATCTTCCATGCTGGTCAACACCGTGATAGAAATCAAAATCGGCGCTTCTTTGCCATACGGCTCAAGGATTTTTTTTGCCGTTTCCATCATGCGCAAACCGCCGCTGGCATGGACATCGACCATCCACACGCCCAAATCCGCCGCCGAGCGCACCGCTCTTGCCACCGTGTTCGGAATATCATGGAATTTCAGATCCAGAAACACATCAAAGCCACGGCTATGCAGTTGTTTGACAAAATCCGTTCCCAAAGTGGTAAACATTTCTTTGCCGACTTTTAAACGGCACAAGCTCGGATCAATTTGATCCACCAAATTCAGGGCTTGCCGTTCCGTTTCATAATCAAGTGCAACGATAACTTTACTGTCCATACTGTTTCCTTTTTATTTAGCTGAAATACGAGGGTCTGTTTATCTTCATCTTAAATGTGGCTGAGCACATTTTTGCCAAAATTATTTACTGATACTGCCCGTCCACCGGTTTGATGGTTTCCCATTTGTTGCACGACGGACAATTCCACACCAAGCGGTGGCTACGATAGCCGCAGTGGGAACAGCGGTAGGAAAAACTTTGCCCGATTTTATTTTCGACCAGCTGCTGTAAACGCACCAAACTCTCTTTGGCCCGGCCATTTTCCGCCTCATCAATATCGTATTGAATCAAACGGTTGAAAATATCCATACTCGGAATGTCATTGAGTTGCTGATATAAATTCGCCTGTGCAACGGCGGCACCGCTCTTTTTATCAATCAATTCGGCTAATGCCAGCTCGATTGCCCCGCTTTTGTATTGTTGTTTAGCTTTGATTAAAAATAACTCATAATTATTTTCTTGCTGTAATTGCTGGTAACACCATTTCAAGTGCGGTAACACTTCCGATAAAAAAGCCGGATTTTGTGATAAAATGTTTTGAAAATGTTCGATCGCGGTTTGAAATTGCTGTTCGCGCATTTCGATATAGGCTAATTCGATTGAGGCTCTAACACAATCGGCAGACACCTCTAACGCACGGGTTAAATAATGTTTGTTCTCTTTGCTCGGTAATTCTTCGGCGGCAACATATTCGCAATAATAATGCGCCAATTCGGTATTATTCGCTTTGGGAAACACTTTCTGACGCTTTTCCGTGACATCTATCGCTTTTTTCCATTCTTTGGTTTTCTGATAGATTTTTGCCAGTTGTTTCAACGCATTATTGGCAAATTCCGGCTCATCAACCAGACTGATATAAATATTTTCCGCCCGGTCCAAAAAACCGACTTTCATATAATCAAACGAAAGTTGCTGTTTGGCTAATAATTTCTGATCAAAACTGAAATTCGGATCTTCGACTAAATTTTGGTGAATACGAATCGCACGATCCACTTCGCCGCGCGAACGGAATAGATTGCCGAGGGTTAGCGAGGCTTCAAATTGCGAGTCGCTGTGAATGTCGTTTTCATTTTCTTGTTTTTGCAGCATATCCAAAAACAGATCCACCGCCTTTTCTTGTTGGTTAGAAAGCAAAAAATTTACCCCGGTGACATAATCACGGGACAACTTGTTGCTGACTTCGTCCTGCCCTTTTTTAGCATTACGATACCCCATATACCAGCCATAAAGGGCGGCAACGGGCAATAACAGGAAAAGTAATTCAAGCATTGAGATTACACGACTGTTTTATCACGGCTAGCGGTCAATTCAGTGATTTGCTGCGTTTGACGGTTAATTTGGCGGGTCAAGCGGAAATTTTTGACTTTCAGGCGTAATACAAAGAATGCACAGATTAGCCAACCGAGTAATAAGCCCAAACCAAATAAAATGGCGGCAAGCGAGGATAATTGCAATTCGCTTTTTGCGATGATGTAGTTAAATGAAATCACCTGATCATTATCCGCACCAATGGTAATCGCCACAATGACAATTGCCAGTACGATAGCAAAGCCTAAAATGTATTTAATCATTCTATTCTCCTGAATTTTATAGCAAACACCCCCCTATTATGCCAAAAATCATATCAAGCATATAGATAAATCCGCGATTTATTTCCGTTTAATCGAAAAAGTGCGGTTTGCTCAATTGCAGGCAATAAAAAACGGCACCATTTAAGTACCGTTTTATTATTTAATTGGACTGATTCACGCGCTCTCTCAGCTCTTTACCCGCTTTAAAATGAGGAACATATTTCGCGTCCAAATCCACTTTGTCACCCGTTTTCGGATTGCGTCCGACACGTGGCTGACGGTAGTGGAGCGAAAAACTGCCGAATCCGCGAATTTCAATGCGATCCCCGTTTTCCAGGGTTTGCGACATGGATTCAAGGATACTCTTAACTGCATTCTCTACGCTTTTCACCGGAATCGTATGATTTTGTTGAATCAAACTCTCGATAAGCTCTGATTTAGTCATGCTGCCTCCTCATTTTGAGCGGATACCGCACTTGGTATCCGCATGTGAAGTTCAATTAATTATTCGCTTTTAGACGCCGCTTTGAATGCTTCAGCCATTGCATTCGGAATAGCTTCTTCTTGCTTGTTCACATTTGCAACTGCCGCGCTGTCTTCCGCTTCGTCTTTAGCACGCACTGACAGGTGTACGGTACGGGATTTACGATCAACACCGGTGTATTTCGCTTCAACGACATCGCCAACGCTAACCACGGTAGTCGCATCTTCAACACGCTCACGTGCTAAATCAGCCGCGCGTACATAACCTTCTGCACCGCCTTCCAGTTCTACTTTAACACCTTTCGCGTCAACTTCAACCGCTTTCCCGGTTACAACCGCGCCTTTTTTAGTGGCAGCCACGAAGTTGTTGAACGGATCTTCTTCTAATTGCTTGATACCTAAAGAGATACGCTCTTTAACTGCATCAACTTGCAGCACAACGGCAGCCACTTCGTCACCTTTTTTGTAGTTACGAACCGCTTCTTCACCGGCAACATTCCAAGAAATATCAGACAAGTGAACCAGACCATCGATACCGCCTTCTAAACCGATGAAGATACCGAAGTCAGTAATAGATTTGATTTTGCCTTCAACGCGATCACCTTTTTTGTGGGTCTCGTCGAATTGCTGCCATGGGTTCGCTTTACATTGTTTCAAGCCTAAAGAAATACGACGGCGTTCTTCATCGATTTCCAATACCATGACTTCGACTTCATCACCGACGCTAACCACTTTAGACGGGTGAATATTTTTGTTGGTCCAATCCATTTCTGAAACGTGAACCAAACCTTCAACGCCGTCTAAAATTTCAACGAAGCAGCCGTAGTCGGTCAAGTTAGTCACTTTACCGCTTAATTTGCTGTTTACAGGGTGATTTTCAGCGATAGCAACCCAAGGATCTTGACCTAATTGTTTTAAGCCTAAAGATACGCGCGTGCGATCACGGTCGAATTTCAATACTTTAACGGTGATTTCGTCACCGACGTTCACGATTTCGCTTGGGTGTTTAACGCGTTTCCAAGCCATGTCAGTGATGTGTAACAAACCGTCTACGCCGCCTAAATCGACGAACGCACCGTAGTCGGTCAAGTTCTTAACGATACCTTTAACCACGGCGTCTTCTTGCAGATTTTCCAACAGTTGTTCGCGTTCTTGGCTGTTTTCGGTTTCGATAACCGCACGACGGGAAACAACAACGTTGTTGCGTTTTTGATCCAGTTTAATTACTTTGAATTCTAACTCTTTACCTTCCAAATGCAAGGTATCACGGATTGGACGGGTATCTACCAGAGAACCCGGTAAGAATGCACGCACACCGTTCAACTCAACTGTGAAGCCGCCTTTCACTTTACCGTTGATTAAACCGATAACAGTCGCTTGTTCTTCGTAGGCTTTTTCCAGTTCGATCCAAGATTCATGGCGAACCGCTTTTTCACGAGACAGCTTGGTTTCACCGAAGCCGTCTTCAACAGCGTCCAATGCCACTTTTACTGAATCGCCGACGTTAACTTCCAATTCGCCTTGGGCGTTCAGAAATTCTTCAACAGGAATTGCGGATTCAGATTTTAAACCTGCGTCAACCAATACAAAACCTTTTTGGATAGCAACAACAGTACCGTTAACGATAGAACCTTGACGGGTTTCAAGTTCTTTTAGGGATTCTTCAAATAATTGAGCAAAAGATTCAGTCATATTTAATCTTCAAATAAATTAATAACGTCCATTCGAATTCCTTCCAAATGGGGCTGTTTCAATCGGTTCGTTCGTCCTTGAACAAACCATAAAAATCAATCAGGCAGTCTTGCGAATGCGTTGATCGACATATTGTAACGCTTTTTCGACAACTTCGCTAATACTTAATGCGCTCGAATCCAATAAAAATGCGTCGTCCGCCGGTTTTAACGGGGCGACTTCCCGATTTCGGTCGCGAAAATCGCGTTCTTTGATTTCGCTTAGGATTTGATCATAATCCGCCGCCACGCCTTTTTGTTGCAGTTGTTTAAAACGGCGGTCGGCACGCTCTTCCGAGCTGGCATCCAAAAAGATTTTCACTTGCGCCTGCGGAAACACCACCGTGCCCATATCGCGCCCGTCGGCGATCAGCCCTTTTTCGCTGCCGAAATCCCGTTGCCGTTGCAATAATGCCGAGCGCACTTGCGGAAACGCTGCGACTTTGGAGGCATTATTGCCGGCGATTTCGGTGCGGATTTCACTGCTGACATCTTCACCGTTTAATAATACTTTCACCGCACCGTTTTCCGGCACAAAGCGGATATCTAATTTCGCCGCCAACGCCGCAAGTGCGGTTTCATCGTCCAATGCGACCGCACTTTTCACCGCCGCCACGCCCAACACGCGATAAATTGCGCCCGAATCCAACAGCTCAAAGCCCAACTTTTCCGCTAATGCTTGGCATAACGTTCCTTTACCGACACCGCTCGGACCGTCGATGGTGATGACAATATTTTTTTGCATTTTTTTCTCTCAAGTTTATAGCGGGAATTACGTCCCTCAGCCTGTCGAATCAAGTTCAAAAATGTATATTATCGTAAGGGCGGATTAGATATCCGCTCGAACCACACTTTACACTTTTTCCTTATTAATTAAATGATTATACCGCACTTCGCAAACGGGCGGATATCTAATCCGCCCCTACTTAGACTTATCAACTCAATTTATACTCAAAGAGCACAGCATAATTAACCCTGCCGATAACGCGCTGCAAACAAATGCGGCACGTCGCTAAACACGGCGAACACACCCCAGTTAAACAATTCATTGGCACGCATGGTGCTGTTGACGGTATAAACCGCCACTTTATAACCGTCGTTGTTGAAACGGGCGACCGTTTCACGGGTTAAACCATCTTGTGATAAATGAATATATTCCGCCCCAACCCATTCCAACGTGGTAATCGCGTCGTCTAACGATTGATAAGATTCGTACAAACACGCCACCGCAATTTGCGGACAACGCTTTTTCAATTCCGCTAAGAACAAGAAGTTGAAACTGGAAATAATCACTTCACGCTCCGGGTCGAGTGCGGTCAATGCCTGTTGCAAGCCGTCCAATAATTTTAACGCCATCGCTTTGCCGGCTTCGCAACTTTTGATTTCGATATTGCCGTTCAATTGCTGTTTATTCATCAATTCCACCAATTGATTTAAGGTCGGCAACGGTTCGCCTTGAAAATCTTCGCCAAACCATGCGCCGGCGTCTATGCCCGGCAAATCCGCTTGTTGCAAGTGATAATACCCACCGCTGCGATTGGTGCAACGATCTAAAGTGGAATCGTGGGTTAAAATCACCGTGCCGTCGCCGATCACGTCAATATCACACTCAAACCAGTTGATATGGTATTCTTTGCACAATTTAATCGCCGCCAGCGTGTTTTCCGGCGCCAGCCCCGACACGCCGCGATGGGCGTAAACGCGATTGTTCATGTTTTCTCCTTTTGTTTTATATTATTAATCAGCCCCTCTAGAGCTTTTTTGATTATTATAATGTCGTGATGATCCAACAATTATGAATCTGTTTATTACGCTCAAAATCCAGCGGTAAGGTTTTTGCGCTGATTTCGGTCGCTTGTAAGCCAAGTGCGGTCAAGCCGTCGAAATCCATTTTGAAGCCGCGTTTGTTATTGGAAAAAATAATCGTACCGTTCGGACGGATAATGTTTTTCAACATCGTCATCAGATGAAGATGATCGCGCTGCACGTCCCAACTCTCCTCCATGCGTTTCGAGTTGGAAAACGTCGGCGGATCGACGAAGATCAGATCATATTGTTGCTTACATTCTGCTAGCCATTGCAAGCAGTCGGCTTGAATAATCTTGTGCTGACGGCTTTCCTCAAAGCCGTTCAGGATTAAATTTTGCTCCGCCCAGTTGAGATAGGTATTTGACATATCCACCGTTGTGGTGGTTTTTGCACCGCCCAACGCCGCATGAACCGTTGCCGAGCCGGTGTAGGCAAACAGATTGAGAAAATCTTTGCCTTTCGCCATTTCGCCGACCATTTTGCGGGTGAGGCGGTGATCCAAAAATAGACCGGTATCGAGATAATCGGTCAGATTGACCCACAATTTTGCGCCGTATTCTTGCACATCAAAATAGTCGCCCTGATTGCCCAGTTTTTCATATTGGCTGCTGCCTTTTTGTTTTTGCCGCACTTTCAGCACCAGTTTATTGGTATCGACACCGGTGACTTGCAAGGTTGCACTGAGCGCATCGAGCAAACGCTGACGCGCTTTCGCCGGATCAATATTTTTCGGCGCGGCATATTCCTGCACCACGATATGATCGGCATACCGATCCACCGCCAGATTATATTCCGGCAGATCGGCATCATATAAACGATAAGCGTCCAGCCCCTGTTGCTGCGCCCATTTCTCGATCTTTTTGATATTTTTTTGCAAACGGTTGGCGAAGTCTTGCGCCAAACCAGTGCCTGCCGAAGCCGATAATTCTGCTTGAACCGGCGCTGGGTGATCAAGTGCGGTCGGATCTTGCGCTTTAATTTGATAATTTTTTTGCAAGCACTCCAACGGTCCATTCTTTGCTTTAAACTGGCGGTGCGAACGCAATCGGATACAGCTCAACAATTCCGGTTCGGCACTAAAAATCGACGCGTTCCAGCCGCCGAACTGCTCTTTTAAGCGCTGCCCGAAAACCGAATACAGCGCAATCAACGCCGGTGTTGTGCCTAAACGTTCACCGTATGGCGGATTACATACCACTGTGCCGATTTCATCGGCGGCACACGGATTTTTCAGTGCGGCGATGTCGCCCTGTTTGAAACGGATTAAATGTGCCACGCCCGCTTGTTTGGCGTTGCGCTGCGCTTTTTGTAACACGCGGTGATCGAGGTCGAAACCGTAAAAGTGCGGTTGCGGATTTTTTTGCGCCTGCTGTTCGGCTTGTTGTTCCGCTTCTGACCGCACTTGTTGCCAGCATTCAAAATTATGCCCTTTCCAGTGATCAAAGCCCCAATGCAAACGCCCTAATTGCGGTGCGATTTGCGCTTCCATTTGCGCCGCTTCGATTAGCAACGTGCCGGAACCGCACATCGGATCAACCAACGGCGTGCCTTGTTCCCAGCCGGAACGCAAAATCACCGCCGCCGCCAAGGTTTCACGCAACGGGGCTTTGCCGCTTTCCTCACGATAACCGCGCAAATGCAATGCCTCGCCGCTGAGATCGAGCGAGATTATCGCGTCTTCGCGGTTGAGATAAACGTGAATGCGAATATCGGGATACTCTTTTTCTACGTTCGGGCGCGCTTCGCCTTTGCGTTCAAAGTAATCCACTATGCCGTCTTTGACGCGCATTGCGCCGAATTGGGTGTGGCGAATGGCTTGGTTCGTGCCGTTAAAATCGACTAAAAACGTGCTTTTGCTGTCAAAATGTTGTAGCCAGTCAAATTGGGTGATGGTCGAATAGAGATCCAAGTCGTCATAGACTTTGCTTTGGGTTAAGGGCAATAAAATGCGCGAACTCAAGCGGCTCCACAGCAAAGTGCGGTACAGCGTGCTGTCGTCGGCTTGATAGGCAACGCCGCCTTGCTGCAATTGACATTCTTGCGCACCAAGTGCGGTCAGTTCGGCTTTTAATAATTCTTCAAATCCACGCGCGGTGGTGGCAAACAATGTATTCATCGTTTTCATGGGATAATCTGTTCTCGATTCGACGGTTAATTGGGGCGCAGTATAGCAAAATTGGGGGGAATTAGCAGGGGGATAATGCAGGATCAGATAAATAAAGCAAGCCGCCATTGAACGACTTGCTTATTGTTTTAGTATCAGATATTAAGGTTTACTGTTCTCATTCAACAATAGCTTGCCCTGATATTCACCGGTTAAGCTGTGCAAAAACTCAACCATGTCGTTCACATCTTGCTCCGGCAGCACCACACCGTTTTGGTATTTCAACATGGTTGCTACCGCTTGCGGTAAAGTTTCGGTTTGCCCATCGTGGAAATATGGCGCGGTCAACGCAATGTTGCGCAGGCTTGGCACTTTGAAGCGGTGCTTATCGCGCGGATCTTGGGTTTGATTGAAACGACCCAAATCGTCAGCGGTAATTTCCGTGCCGCGATCCGCAAAATAATCCGCCTTCGTGCCCATCAATTCATAGGACGTGCCCCCCATATTGATTCCGCTGTGGCAGGTGTCGCATTTGTATTGTTGGAACAAGGCATAGCCGTGTTTTTGCTGTGCGGTTAAGGCGTTTTCATCGCCTTTTAAGAATTGATCAAACGGGCTGTTCGGCGTGATTAAGGTTTTCTCGAATTCGCCAATCGCGTCGGTGATATTTTCTCCGGTGAAGCCGTTCGGATAGACTTGTAAGAATGCCGCTTTTAAGGCTTGATCTTGATCCAATTTGGCAATAATTTCGTCCCAATCTTTTGATCCCATTTCCACCGGATTAAACGGAGGACCACCGGCTTGATCGGCAAGCGTTGCCGCACGACCATCCCAGAACTGTACGAAATTGAACGCGGCGTTATACACCGTCGGCGCATTGATACCGCCTTTTTGTCCGTGAATACCGGTTGATGTCGGCAGATTATCCACCCCACCGCTATTCAAACCGTGGCAACTGGCGCATGCAACGCTGCCATCGCCGGAAAGTGCGGTGCTGTGATAAAGCACGTTACCCAACGCCACTTTCGCCGGATTGGTTTCAATGCTGTCGGGAATCGGTTGGATAAAGCGATCGGCGGCTACGCCGGCGGTTTGCGGCAACAAATGATCTTGCCGTTGCTGACGAATCCAATCCAGCACTATTTTTTGCTCATTGGTATCTAATGATGATCCCCAGTGCAGATGAATAAAGGATTTCATCGGCATTTCATCATTCAATACGACACGTTCCAGCTTCGCCAATGCCGCCGCCGACAGATTTTGCGGTTGGTCAAAATGCGCGGTGATTTCGCTTAATAAAAAGTGATCCAACGCCTTATCAATGTCATTTTGCATAATGCCGTTGATCACCGGCAGCTGAATATAAAACGGCACTTCGGCGTTTTGCGTGTGGCAATATTGGCATTGATTATCATAAAACACCCTTTCCACCGCTTTTGCCGCCGGATTTTGTACCGCACTTTGCGCCAACAATTTATCACGTTGTTGGTTATCAAACTGATTAACATAAGCCACCGTCGCCAAAAACCCGATGACTCCCAAGCCAATCAACGAAAAAATCAGCTTTTTCTTCATATAAACCCCTTAACAGTAAAAAATGAATATGACTTAAATACCCCTACTACTTCCGGGGTAGTTTGGCTGATTTATTGTGTTTTTTATTTGATTAATATCAAGGTTTTTAATTTGCTTAACCTATCACTGCAATAGGCTTATTTTTATTATGGATATTCAGCCGGCCACGCTTTGTGATTTTTGTATTTGCAACGCCGGCAATTTGGGCTAAAATTCGGGGCAAACTTATCCGATAATTATCAAACAGCTGTTATCTCAGCGAGGTGTCCCATTTTAACGTTAATCAAACAATTTTTCGGCAAAAAAAACAAAGCAAAAAGCCCGCCGAAAAACGATGAAATCCAACATGCTACGCACTCCCATAAAGCGAAAATCCGCCCAAATCCGAATTTGGAAAACCAACCTAAACCGAAACGCAAAGTGCACCATCATGCGGTGCCCCATAAATATCATCTGAAAGCGGCGGAATACGGCATTTATCCACGCATGATCCAACGCAATGCGTTGACCGTGGTGGAAAAGTTACAACGTAATGGTTATGAAGCCTATGTGGTTGGCGGCTGTTTGCGCGATTTATTATTGGAAAAACAGCCGAAAGATTTTGATGTCGCGACCAATGCCAGCCCCGATCAAATCAAAAAAGTGTTTCAACGCCAATGCCGCCTGATCGGACGGCGTTTCCGTTTGGCGCACATTATGTTCGGGCGCGAGGTAATTGAAGTGGCGACCTTCCGCGCGGATCATCAAGACGAACATAAAGGCGAACTATCGCGTCAAAGTTTAGACGGCATGCTATTGCGTGATAACGTGTTCGGCACATTGGAAGAGGATGCCAAACGACGCGATTTCACGGTTAATGCGCTGTATTACGATCCGAAACACAATATGCTCATTGACTATTTCAACGGCGTGGAGGATTTGCGCAATGGTAAATTGCGTTTGATTGGTGATGCGGAAACCCGCTATCAAGAAGATCCGGTGCGCATGCTGCGCGCCGTGCGCTTTATGGCAAAACTGGATATGTTTTTGGATCGCGACAGTGAAGCGCCGATCAAAACCTGCGCCCCGTTACTACGCAATATTCCGGCGGCACGTCTGTTCGACGAATCGTTAAAATTACTGCAAAGCGGCTGCGGGCTGCAAACCTATGAGTTGCTCAATCAATATCAACTGTTGCCGTATCTGTTCCCGACGCTGATCCCGTTTTTCACCGGCAAACAAGATTCGTTGGCAGAGCGTATGATTCGTACCGCACTTCAATCAACCGATGAACGAATCAAAGATAATTTACGGGTTAATCCGGCATTTTTATTCGCCGCATTTTATTGGTATCCGCTACGTGAAAAAATGGATCAACTGAAAAACGAGGCCAATCTCAACAATTACGATGCGTTTTCAGTGGCGGCAAGTGAAGTTTTGGACGGTTTATGCCTTGCCTTGACCGTGCCGAAACGCTATACCTTGGTGGTGCGCGAAATTTGGTCGTTACAATTGCAACTGCCGAAACGCAGCGGCAACCGTGCGGAAAAAACCATGGCGCAAGCCAAATTCCGCGCCGGATATGATCTGTTGGCAATGCGTGCCGAACTGGAAGGCGGCGAATTGATCGAGCTGACCACATGGTGGCACGAATACCAACTCAGCAATCCGCAACAGCGTGAAAATTTAATGGCGGAGCAAAATCAACGCGATCCGCAAGCGAAGAAAAAACGCCGTTACCGTCGCCGCAAACCAAGCAATCGAGCGAAATCCAATGCTGAATAACAAGCCGAGTAATATTTTGAAAGCAACAGCTTATATCGCACTGGGTAGCAACTTAGCCAATCCGCTTGAACAATTGCAAAGTGCGGTTGAAGCGTTAAATGCGTTGCCGCAAACCGAAGTCACCGCGGTGAGTTCGTTTTATCGTAGCAAACCGCTCGGACCGCAAGATCAGCCGGATTTTATCAATGCCGTCGCCGCGATTGAAACCGCGCTTTCACCACTGGATTTATTGGATCAGCTGCAACACATCGAGCAACGGCAAGGACGAATCCGCTTACGTCGCTGGGGTGAACGTACTTTGGATTTGGATATTCTGCTGTATGGCGACAACATCATTAATAACGAACGCCTGACCGTACCGCACTATGATATGCACAATCGCGAATTTGTGATCGTACCGCTATATGAAATCGCAACACTGTTGCGCTTGCCGAATGGAGAAAAATTAGCGGACTTAGCCGATAAATTCAAACGGCATAATATGGAAACTATCGCAATTTAACAACAACTTAGCACGCAAAACAAAACGGGATAATGCTCGTGTCATTATCCCGTTTTGCACCTTCAAAAATATAAACTAGCGCTCTTGCAATGCCTGCTTCAAGCGGGTGATCGGTTTGACTAAATATTGGAATACGGTTTTTTCACCGGTTTTGATATCAATCGTGGCAATCATACCGGGAATAATCGGCAATTCTTTTCCGTTTTTATCGGTTAAGGTGCTTGATTCGGTAGTTACCAATACCCGGTAATAGGCTTCATTAGCATTCAATTTTAAATCACTCGGTCGTTTTTGGTCGTGTAAGGTGTCCGGACTGAGTAATGTCACCACGCCATCCAAACCACCATAAATGGCGTAATCATATGCCGACAACTTGACTAGCGCTTCCATTCCCGGACGGACATAAGCGACATCACGCGGGCTGATATAAGCTTCAACCACCAATTTTTCTTCCACCGGAACAATTTCCATAATATCTTGCCCGGCACTGATTACTCCCCCGATAGTATTGATCCGAATATTTTTCACTATCCCTTTAAGTGGGGAGCGGATCAAGGAACGCTCTACCGGATCAGCTCGCATTGCCATATTTTCCCGAGCTTGTTGCAATTCGGTTTGAACCCGAACCAATTCACTATTGGCGTCGGTCACATATTTGTTTTGCCGTTCAACAATTTGCAATTGCAATTCACTGGATTGGCGACGCATTCTCAGCACTTCGACTTCCGATACCGCCCCTTTGGCTACCATTGGTGTTGTCATCGCAATTTCTCGATCCAGCAATTTTTTACTTTCACTCAAACTATTGATCGACTCTTTTAGCGCTTGTTTATGTGAATTATAGACCGCAGTTTCCCGGTCAACTAGCTCTTGCGGCGTATCTTCGGCAAACTTAAGAACTCGATTATAGGCTTCGGCTTCCAAGCGCGTTACAACCGCCGCCAAGTTCTGCACTTTAGCTTGACTTTCGCGCAAACCGGCTGAGCTACGGGTATCATCCAATTTCAATAGGACTTGTCCTTTTTCAACCAAATCCCCTTCTTTAACTTGCATTTCACTTAAAATCCCCGGGTCTAGGCTCTGAATCACCTGTTCACGGCTACTCGGAATAATGCTGCCCTGTCCGCGGGTAACTTCTTCCAACGGACTATTGTATGCCCAAATTAAAAATACGGTTAAAAAAGCAAACAGTAAAATAATTCCCCAAAACAACCCCGTATGTTTTTCCTGTTGGATGGCCGCATTCAGGTCGGTTAACAGCTTTAAATCCCGTTTGCTGTACTTTTCTTTGCTCGGTGTATTATCGGTAATCAATTGCTGATTGACCGCACTTGGTACTGTTTTGCCTTTGGTCGTAACCGTTGTTTCTTGTTTTTCTGACATCATTCTTTTCCTACAGCGTTACATCAAGTTGGGTGGTTTGTTGCTCGGGTTGTTTTACTTGCGCCTGTGCGGCTTGAGCTTGCTGTTGTTGCTTTCTTTCATTTTCGGCCAATTTTTTCAGCACTGCGTCACGAGGCCCATCCATCACAACTTTGCCTTGGTCAATAATCACGATCCGATCGACAATTTGTAATACTTGTGGTCGATGAGTCACGATCACCATCGTACGGTTGCGACACCAATTAGCAATCACTCGTAATGCTTGAATTTCACTGGCTTGGTCAAGTGCGGTTGTCGGTTCATCCAATAACACCACTTTGGGGTTACGTAATAACATTCTCGCCAGTGCAATCACCTGTTTCTGTCCGCCCGATAATCCTAACCCATTTTCGCCCAGCGGCATATCCAAGCCACGCGGGTGATTACGAATCAGTTTATCCAAACCAAATACCGTCAAAGCCCGAATTAAATCCTGATCGCTCGAAAAACCGTCCATACGGGCTAGATCCATATTCTCGCGCAAACTGCCTAAAAACAGGCGTGGATTTTGTTCTAACAGCAAAATTTGATTACGTAGGAAATTAGGATCTAGCTGGCGTAAATCCACACCGTCTAAGGAAATAGTCCCTGAGTTCAAATCATATAACCCCGAACCGGCTTTCAGTGCGGTCGATTTCCCACTGCCGATTCGCCCTAAAATCCCGACTTTTTCTCTCGGGCGAATGGTTAAATTTAATTGGCTCAACGCCGGAGCGGCGTCCTTGTCGTAAGAGAAATTAACGTTGTTAAATTGCAGTTCGCCCTGAACTTGTTCAAGAGTGACGTAATTGCGCTCGCTATCGCGATCCGTTTTGCGTTCAATAATGCCGTTAACGCCCTTCAAGGCAACCCAAGCCTGTTGAAAGCGCACTGCCAAACCGGCAATTTGTCCGACCGGCGCAAGGGCGCGCCCGGATAGAATCACCGCCGCAATCAATGCCCCCATAGTGATTTTTTCCGTCGGATCTTCACTGTGTATCAGATAAGTACCGTAAACCACTAAAAATACCGTATTCAGTTGTTGCATTGCGGTGGCAAAGTTAACCACGAAGTTACTGGTATCTTTCAGTTTAATCGACGAAGCGGCACTGGTTGCGGTGTAGTGATCCCAACGTTTTTGCGCCCATTTCGCCGCATTATTGGTTTTCAGCGTTTCCAAGCCTTCAATTGCTTCTACTGCCAGCCCTTGACGTTGTGATGACTCTTTCATTGATTCATTGATGTATTTGGCTAGCGGGCCTTGTGCTAAAAAACCGACCAAAATCACTAACGGAATAATAACTGATGGTACAATCGCCAAATTGCCTGCCACTAGCCAAATCACCGAAATAAAAAGCAGTAAGAATGGCAAATCGACCAAGGTTAGCAAACTTGCGCTGGTCATAAAATCGCGCACTGATTCAAAATCACGTAAATTACTGGCATAAGAACCCGAAGATGCCGGGCGTTCTTGTAATTTTAACCCGACCACCCGCCGAAAAAGCGCGGAACTAATAATTAAATCCGCCTTCTTACCGGCAATATCCGTTAAATGCCCTCGGATCATTTTCGCAATAAACTCAAACGTAATCGCAATAACCACACCAATACTCAAAACCCACAAGGTGTTATACGCTTGATTAGGAATCACCCGGTCATAGACATTCATCACATAAAGCGAGCTGACGAGCGCCAAGAAGTTAATGATAAACGTGGCAAGAATAACCTGATAGTAATAGCGTTTAAAACGCCAAATCACCTTAAAAAACCATGCCTTCGGCATTTTATATTCCGGCAGTTCCGAACGGGCGTCAACCCCAATTTTCGGTTTGATAAACCAACAATATCCAAGGTATGTTTTCACTAAATCCGCGTGGTTGATACGCTGGGTCAAACCGTCCAATTGCTGAATGGTATATACTCGCTCTTGCCCATATCCTTCTATTGCAATAATCACCGCCGCCTCTTCATTTTGCAACAGCACCACCGCCGGCATTGCCAAAGAGGGGATATCTTCTAACGCCCGTTGTGAGATCGTATTTTCAAACCCTTCACTTTTTAAAAACTCTTGCAATGAAGAAAAGTTAATTCCCATATCGTTATTGCGGATAACATTCGCGGTTAACGTCGCGACAGAAAGTTGCGAGCCCACCAATTGTGTTGCCAGAGAAATATTTTCAATAATTAGTTTCATCGTTATTATGCTTCTTTAAAAGGAAAAGCAATAAAAGCAGAATTCTCTGCTTTTATTGCCGTTATTCTCATCTTTGGATTATTTCCGCGCATTGCGTGGAAAACCCGCCCATTCGGCAAGCGTTCCTTGCGAACGCAGGTAGTCAAGTTTTGCCTTGCGCAGAGCACTTTGCGTATTCACCTGCGCCATTTCGACACTGAATAATTCGCTATGTGCATTTAATAGTTCAATCAATGTCTTACGAGCCAAATCAAATTGCAATCGGTAAAACTCCGCCACCTTTTTCGAGGCTGTAATTTGTTTTTTAATGGTTCGCAATTGAATCGTATTTCGTTTGATATCTAATTGCGCTAAATTTGATGTTTCACGAATATTGCGCTCGACCCGGTGTAACCGCTCTTTGGATGACGCAATCACATTCGCTTTTTCTCTCACTTCATAACTGGAGGTATGGTTAAACACATCCCAATTGACGTTAATCGCGGCTTCGCGATCTTCGCTGGTGGCTGTTGCCGTCAAATCAATCTTTGGCAATTTTTTGAGTTTTGATAATTCGTGATCTTTTAGATTGGTTTCTAACTCGGCGGCTTGTGCTTGGTAGGTTGCCGTGCTTCTGACATCTTTTGCCGAATAATTTTTATAGAGTACATCAACGGATAATTTGGTAAACGGATCTTGCAACTCTTTTTCCGTAATCTGATTGCCGGTATAGGTCGCTAACTGTGTCAAATTTTGATATAGCTCGCGCTGATATTCATTAATTTCCTGTTCAACCAAAATTGCACGGGATTCCGCTTGCACATATTCCGACTCACGCCCTTCATCATTTAAGACAATCGTGCCCAAATCCGCCAAAATTTCATTATGACGCTGTAAATTACGCTCACCAACTGCAATCTTTTCTTTTGCCTGCAACGCATTCAAATACAATTCTGAAATGGTATAAGCCAATTCTTCACGGCTTTCGTAGTATTTGAAGTTGTAATATTTTTCATTTTCTTTATTCTTTTCAACGTCTTTTTCAATCGCGCCAAAAGCATATAAATTAATTGAACCCCTGACTCCGGGCACAATTTTGCTTTCTTTACGGTCACCCGGATCTTTGTGATATTGCGATAAGACTTTATTCCCGGTCAACGAAACCACCGGATAATGCCCGCCTTTTGCCTGTTCCACTCTATCTTTCGCTGCGCCTAATTCAGCCTCGGCTTCTTTTAATATAGGGTCATTGACTAAAGATTGTACGAGTACGTTTTTAAGTGAATTAGCATAACTAAATGTGCTAACAAGCGCGAAACCAGTTGCCATAATCACCGTATTTAGCGCGAAGCGTTTGAACATGGCGCAACCTCCCGAAAATAATTCGATTTATTTATATTTAATAATCATTGGATTAATGCGTAGTTTACATTATTTTGAGTTCTAAAATAGTGTTATTTACAAAAAATTATGCGCCGAATAACGACGAAACGAAAGATGGCTGCTGTATTCGCTTATTCCAGTCCCTTACGAATCATCGGCTCAAAGAAATCGTATTCGACCAGAAAAGCGTCATGTCCGAAATCGGAATTAAACTCGTGATAATCCAGTTCGACGCCGTTTTCTTCCAATAATGCCTTGCTTTTACGCATATCGACCGCTTTGAACAATTGATCATTGGCTACGGCAACCAGAATATAGCGGGCTTTAATCCGGCTCAGCGCTTGTTTGATATCATGGTCGTAATTCAGCGCCGGATCGTATAAATCCAATGCGCGGGTGAGGTGCAGATAACTATTGGCGTCAAAGCGATCAAGAAATTTTTTGCCTTGGTAGCTGAGATACGATTCCACTTGAAAATAATCACCAAAATGTTCCGGCACCTGTTTTTGCACCCGCCCAAAGGCTTTATTCAGCTGAATATCGGTGCGGTAAGTCAGCATGCCCAGCATTCTGGCAATCGCCAAACCTTGTTCCGGTGCCGGTCCGTGGTAATAGTCGCCGCGATTAAAGTGCGGATCAGCAATGATCGCCTGACGCATAACATGGTTAAAACCAATCGCTTCGGCACTAAAATACAAGGAAGAACAAAGATTCACCACACAACCAACATAATCCGGATAGTCGATTGCCCATTGCGTTGCTTGCATGCCGCCGAACGAGCCGCCGATCACGGCACGCAAGTGCGGTATTTGCAAATGATCCAGCAGCGCCTTTTCCACCCGAATTATATCTTGAATGGTAATCGCCGGAAATTGGCTGCCATAGGGTTTGTCTGTGGCGGGATTAATCGAGGAGGGGCCGGTCGTGCCTTTGCAACCGCCCAACACATTGGAACAGATAAAGAAAAAGCGATCGGTATCCAACGCCAAACCCGGCCCCATAAAACTCTGCCACCAGCCTTTTGCTTCGCTTTCATCGGCAAAAAACGGTTCGGCATCGCCGGTCAAGGCATGGCAAATCAACACCGCATTGCTCTTCTCTGCATTCAATTGCCCGTAAGTTTGGTACGCCACCGTAATATTACCGAGCTGCCCGCCTAAAAGTAACCGGATCGGTTGTTCAGTAAATAATTGAGTGGATTTGACCGCCATAACTACCTTGCAATGCTGTTTTTTATATTCTGTTCTAAATTAAGAACATAAATTACCGATCCCTAAAATCATTGTCAAGCAATTTTAGCCGTCTAAACATCTGGAATGATACACCGCTATTTTCACTCTTGCTTTTTCGGCGGTTAACGCTATGCTTAAGCGCAATTTCCACTCTCGCATAAGGCCACCGATCCGATGTTACATCACCCGATTAAAGGCGCATTGGCAATGATACTTGCCGGTATCGTCTTTGCCGTCATCAATACGCTTACCCAGATTTTAGGCACGCAAACCACGATTGACTCCGCCTCGGTCGCACTGTTCCAATACTTGTTCGCCTTATTGTTTCTTGCCCCCAGTCTATTTAGAGCGGGTAAAAGCGTGCTGAAAACCCGGCACTTGCTTTGGCATATTCTGCGGATCGGGATTTCGGTGATCGGGATTCAATGTTGGATCAGCGCCTTAATGTACCCGATTCCCATCTGGCAAGGCATTGCCTTGATTATGACCTCCCCGCTGTTCGCCACTTTGGGCGCGGCATTGTTTTTAAAAGAAAAAGTCGGTATCAACCGCATGTTGGCAACTTTGCTCGGTTTCGCCGGAGCGATGATTATTCTCAAACCGTGGGCGGAAGATTTTAATCCCGTTGCCCTGTTGCCGCTTGCGGCAGCGTTGTGCTGGGCGATTTATTCTCTCATGGTGAAAAAACTGTCTGCGCACGATTCGCCGACCACGATTGTGGTGTATCTGTTTATTCTCATCACGCCGTTTAATCTGCTGAGTGTATTGCAAAGCGCCGGACTAAGCCTGCCCGATACAGCCCAATTAGGCTATCTGATCCTGCTCGGGTTTCTGACTGCGATTGCACAACTGGCGATCGCCAAGGCATATAATTTGGCGGACGCCGCCTATTTACAACCGTTTGATTTTCTGAAGTTACCACTGAATGTGTTAGGCGGCTGGCTGGTTTTTCAAGCGGTTCCGCCGGGGCGGCTTTGGCTTGGCGCCGGTTTGATTATTCTGGCAATTTTGTACATCACCTATCATGAAAGCCGATCCAAGAATCTGACGCCGCACACAAAATAAAATGATTTGCCTAGCGATAACTGCTTTATATTGTTAGAATAAACCATCACTTTATCCCGTTTCATTACTAATAGTCCCTAGTATGAGATCACATAAAATGTCAGATAACGCTTCCAACATCCCCCCCGCAGTCACCAAGCGACTCTCGCTGATCTGCCGTTGGTTGCAAGAGCGCTTGAAATATCTGGCATTTCTCGTTTCTTTTTCCGTGATTACCATCATCATCGCCGATCAAACCATCGGATTTTATGTGCGCGACAAGATTTATGATGATATCCATGCGGTTCCACACCGCCCTTATGCCTTGGTTCTCGGCACTTCACGCTATTTCAGCGATAACTCGCTTAACCTGTTTTATTACAACCGTCTGCTCGCCGCACAGGAATTAATCAAAAACAATAAGGTTGATTATCTGCTGTTAAGCGGCGACAATCGCACGCCGCAATATAACGAACCGCGCAATATGTTTTACGATTTACGCAAACTCGGCGTCAACGCGGAATTTATGTATCTGGATTTTGCCGGCTTTCGCACCCTCGATTCGGTGATTCGGGCGAAAAGTATTTTTCATGCCAACTCCATCACCATCGTGTCGCAAAAATTCCACTGCGAACGCGCCCTGTTTATTGCGCAATATTACAATATTGACGCAATCTGCTATGCCGCCGAATACCCTGACGAACGTTACAGTGTCCGAATCCGTGAATTTTTTGCCCGGATATATATGCTGTGGGATTTGTTAACCGAAAAGGAGCCTTATTTTTTAGGCGAGCCCGAACCACTGCCGCCGCCGTTAATGGCGGAATAGCCTCCGCCCCTTGATATTAGATTTGACCGCACTTTAATTTCAAATTTAATCTGATTTTAGTATTGTTCTTAGTTTCAGAAAAACGGATAATACATCCTCGTTTTTCCGGTTGAATAGTTATGATCGATTACCTGTTATTAGTACTTGGAACCGCACTTGTCAACAACTTTGTCCTGATTAAATTTCTCGGGCTATGTCCGTTTATGGGCGTTTCCAAAAAAATTGAAACCGCCATCGGCATGGGACTGGCAACCACCTTTGTGTTGACGGTCGCTTCGCTGTGTTCGTATTTAATCGACCGCTATATTTTAATGCCGCTCGGCGCAGACTTTCTGCGGACTTTGGTGTTCATTTTGGTGATTGCCGTGGTGGTGCAATTCACCGAAATGGTGATCCATAAAACCAGCCCGACACTCTACCGTTTGCTCGGTATTTTCTTGCCGCTGATCACCACCAACTGCGCCGTATTAGGCGTGGCGTTATTAAATATTAATCTGGCGCATAATTTAGTCCAATCCGTGATTTACGGCTTCAGTGCCGCGCTCGGTTTTTCTTTGGTGTTGGTGCTGTTTGCCGCTTTGCGTGAACGCTTAGCCGCCGCCGATGTGCCGAAACCGTTTCAAGGCGCCTCTATCGCGCTGATCACCGCCGGTTTAATGTCGCTTGCCTTTTTAGGCTTTACCAATTTGGTACACAGCTAATGAGTTTGTTAAGCGAGCTGACCGCACTTCACTGGGTGCTGATCCTAATTGCCTTGCTGGCATTGGTTTGCGGCGCAATTCTCGGTTTTTCCTCGGTGAAACTGAAAGTGGAAAGCGATCCGATTGTCGAGCAAATTGACGCGATTCTGCCGCAAAGCCAATGCGGGCAGTGCGGTTATCCCGGCTGCCGCCCGTATGCCGAAGCGATTGCCAACGGCGATGTCATTACCAAATGCGTGCCCGGCGGGCAACCCTTGGTGGTGCAGCTTGCCGATATGCTCGGGGTTGAAGTGCCGAGTACCGATTTTGCCGAAGGCGCGCCTGAAGTCAAAGTCGCCTTTATCCACGAAGAGATGTGTATCGGTTGCACCAAATGTATTCAAGCCTGTCCGGTCGACGCAATTATCGGCTCGAATAAAGCCTTGCATACGGTGATCGCCGATCTCTGCACCGGTTGCGAATTATGTGTCGCCCCTTGTCCGACAGACTGTATTACCATGGAAAAAGTCGAAAATAACATCGAACAATGGAATTGGAAATTTGATCCGAAGCTGATTATTCCGATTACCTCGCTTGATCATACCATCACCGTTGCAAAACCGTCTGATGAAGGCTAGCATGAAAGATCTCATTCAACGAATCAACAGCGGCAAACTGTGGCAATTTCCCGGCGGCGTTCACCCGGCGGAGATGAAAACCCAATCGAACCAAAAGAAAATCGGTCGCCTCGCCCTGCCCGAGCGCTTTTATATCCCGCTGAAACAACATGTCGGCGACGCTGCCGATCTGCTGGTAAACATCGGCGATTACGTGCTGAAAGGACAACAGCTGACCCATCATCAATTGCTGAGTAAATTGCCGGTTCACGCGCCGACCTCGGGCACTATTATTGATATTGGTGCTTATCCCGCCAACCATCCGTCCGGCTTGAGCGAAGCGACGGTGGTATTGCAGGCGGACGGTTTGGATCAATGGCGTGACCGCACTTTCAGCGACGATTTTATGTCGTTCAGCACGGAACAGTTGATCGAGCGGATTTACCAAGCCGGGATCGCCGGGCTCGGCGGAGCGGTGTTCCCGAGTGCCAATAAAATCAATTATGTCGTCAATGGGATCAAACTGCTGATTATCAACGGCGCGGAATGCGAACCTTATATCACCTGCGATGATCGTCTAATGCAGGATTACAGTCAGGAAATTCTGGAAGGTATCCGTATCTTGCGCTACCTCACCCGCCCGGAAAAAATCGTGTTTGCGATCGAAGATAACAAACCGCAGGCGGTTCAAGCGATCAAAACCGCACTTCAAGGCGCGAATGACATTGAGTTGCGCGTGATTCCGACCATTTATCCGTCCGGCGCCTCAAAACAGCTGATTCAAGTGCTGACCGGTTTGGAAGTGCCGAAAGGCGCGCGTTCTTCTTCGCTCGGCATTTTAATGCACAATGTGGCGACGGTATTTGCGATTAAACGCGCGGTGATCAATGATGAACCGTTGATTGAACGCGTCGTCACCCTGACCGGCGATAAAATCCCGCAACCGCGTAACTATTGGGTACGTTTCGGCACCCCGATTCAAACCCTGCTACAACAAGTGAAATACCAAGCGGACGCCCGTTTGCCGATTTTCGTCGGCGGTCCGATGATGGGCTATATTCTGCCGAATCCGCAAGCGCCGGTTAACAAAATGACCAACTGCCTGATTGCGCCGGATCACTTTGAATATGCGCCGCCCGCGCCGGAACAAAACTGCATCCGTTGTTCCAGCTGCTCCGACGCCTGCCCGGTGCAACTGCTGCCCCAACAACTGTACTGGTTTGCGCGCAGCGAGGATCACGCCAAATCGGAACAATATGATCTCAGCGCTTGTATCGAATGCGGCGTTTGTGCCTATGTCTGCCCGAGTAATATTCCGTTGATTCAATATTTCCGCCAGGAAAAGGCCAAAATCGCCGAAATCAAACATAAAGAGCGCTTGGCAGAAGAGGCAAAAGTGCGGTTTGAACAGCGCGAAGCGCGTTTGCTGAAAGAGAAATTGCAGCGCGAGCAACGCGCACAGCAAGCCGCCGAAAAACGCCGCCAAGAAATTGCGCAACAAAAAGGCGAAGATCCGGTCAAAGCCGCCTTAGAACGCTTAAAAGCGAAAAAAGCGGCTGAAGCCCAAACAGCTGACAATGCCGCAACTGCCAACCCTGAAACCGCTACACGTCGAACTAAAGCCGGCGAAGTGCTGCCGGATAACCGCGAACTCATGGCGCAACGCAAAGCGCGACGGTTACAACAGCAAGCCGACAAGCAAGCGGAACAAACCGCTGATTCAACCAGCGAAAAAAGTGCCGCCGTTGCCGCCGCGATTGTGCGCGCCAAAGCCAAAAAAGCGGCGCAGACTAGCAATGCAAGCGAAAGTGCGGTTGGCATTCAAACGGAAAAACCGCAGGCAAGTGCGGTTGAAGCCGATCCGCGCAAAGCCGCGGTTGCCGCCGCCATCGCGCGCGCCAAAGCCAAAAAAGCGGCGCAAGCCGGCAATGCAAGCGAAAGTGCGCTTGACGTTCAAACAGAAAAACCGTTGGCAAGTGCGGTTGAAACCGACCCGCGCAAAGCCGCGGTTGCCGCCGCCATCGCGCGCGCCAAAGCCAAAAAAGCGGCGCAAGCCGGCAATGCAAGCGAAAGTGCGCTTGACGTTCAAACAGAAAAACCGCAGGCAAGTGCGGTTGAAACCGAGCCGCGCAAAGCCGCCGTTGCCGCCGCGATTGCGCGTGCCAAAGCCAAAAAAGCGGCGCAGCAAGCCAGCGCTGAAACCGAAAAGCCATAGGAAAGAGAGATGTTTAAAATAGTCAGTTCCCCGCATACCCATTCCAGCAACTTAACCGCGCGTTTTATGTTGTGGGTGATTGTGGCAATGCTGCCGGCAATTGCGGTGCAGATCTTTTATTTCGGCTTCGGCGTATTTATCCAAATCGGACTGGCGGTCGGTTTCGCCTATCTGCTTGAGTTGTTCGTCACTTATTTGCGCCGTAAACCGCTGTTATTTTATGTTTCCGACTTTAGTGTCATTCTCACCGCGCTGATTTTAGCGGTCGCGATTCCGCCCTATGCGCCTTATTGGATCATTTTAATCGGCACTTTTTGCGCCGTGATTTTAGGCAAACATGTGTACGGCGGCTTAGGGCAAAATCCGTTTAATCCGGCAATGGTCGGTTATGTGGTGTTGTTAATCTCCTTCCCGTTGCAAATGACCAGCTGGATGCCGCCGATCGCCCTGCTAAACGAACCGCCGACTTGGAACGACACCGTTGCCTTGATTTTTAGCGGCATCAGCAGTGACGGTTACTCGCTGGTTCAGCTCACCGCCACCATCGACGGCATTAGCCAAGCGACCCCGTTAGATTCGTTGCGCAGCGGTTTACTGGCGCAAAAAAGTTGGCTTGATGTCAGCCAATCGCCGATTTTCAGCCAAACCGCACTTGGCTCACTCGGCAACGGTTGGTGGCAGCTGAATCTGGCGTTTTTACTTGGCGGGCTGTTGTTATTGTGGAAAAAAATCATCCACTGGCAAATTCCGTTCGCGCTATTGCTGAGCCTTGCCTTGTTGAGTTGCGCCGACTGGCTGTTTTCCGAGCAAGCATTGCCGAATCCGTTGTGGCAATTATTCAGCGGCGCCACCATGTTTTGTGCGTTCTTTATTGCGACCGATCCGGTCACCGCCTCAATTACGCCACGCGGCAAACTGATTTTCGGCGCATTGGTCGGCTTACTGATTTATGTCATTCGCAACTACGGCAACTATCCTGACGCGGTGGCATTCTCGATTTTATTGGCAAACATTTGCGTGCCGCTGATCGACCACTACACCCGCCCGCGCGTATACGGTTATCCGGTTAAAAAATAAGGTTAGACGATGATTAAAACCACCTTTCGCTCCGCCCTGATTTTGGCATTGGTTGCCCTGCTCTGTACCGCACTTTCGATTGGCGTTTTTTTGCTGACCAAACAGCGGATCGATAACGCCGCATTGAACCAACAGCGGCAGCAACTGGCACAGGTGATTCCGGCGGATTATTTCGATAATAATTTATTACAACATTGTGTTGTGCCCGACGCCGACCGTTATCCGCAATTGCAACAGATTTACATTGCGCAAAAACAGGGGCAAACCACCGCTTATGCAATTAAAGCCACCACCAATCAGGGCTATTCCGGTAGAATTGATATCCTGGTTGGGATCACCCCCGACGGCAAAGTATTAGGCGTGCGGACACTGGCACACAAAGAAACACCGGGCTTGGGCGATAAATTGGAAACCAGCAAATCCGATTGGATCTACGGTTTTAATCAGCAACTGTTCAGCCTTGAAAATCAGAACGAATGGGCGGTGAAAAAAGACGGTGGTCGGTTCGATCAATTCACCGGCGCAACCATTACGCCAAGAGCGGTGATTAACGCGATTAAAGCCGCGGCAAGTGCGGTAGTCAGCGATTTTCAGCATCATCCGCCAAGCCAATTTGAAGCATGTCGATAAGTGAGGAAAATATGTCGGAACGCCTAATATCAGAGCAAGTCGGTACAATCGACATTATGGAAATTGACACCGCGCCTCAAACCGCGGCAAACGATTGGCGCGGTATTTTTCGTCAAGGCTTATGGGACAATAACTCGACTTTAGTCCAGTTATTAGGCTTGTGCCCGCTGTTAGCGGTATCCAACAGCGTCACCTACGCCCTTGGTTTAGGGCTGGCGACCATGTTGGTGTTGATCTGCACCAACTCGATTGTGTCGCTCTTCCGCAGCGCAATTCCGCACGAAATCCGCATTCCGATTTACGTGATGATTATTGCCGCCACCGTCACCGCGGTGCAACTGCTGATGAACGCGTTTGTGTATGATCTGTATTTATCTTTGGGGATTTTTATTCCGCTGATCGTCACCAACTGTATCGTCATCGGACGCGCCGAAGCCTTTGCTTCCAAAAACGGCGTATTACCGTCATTATTCGACGGGTTTTCAATGGGTTTAGGCATGACTCTCAGTCTATTTATTTTGGGTGCAATGCGTGAAATACTCGGCAACGGCACGCTGTTTGACGGCTTGGATCAACTGTTCGGTCCGTGGGCAACATCACTACGGATTGAAATTCTGCATGTCGACACCAGCTTTTTACTGGCAATTTTGCCACCGGGCGCGTTTATCGGTTTGGGGCTGATATTGGCCGTCAAAAATATCATTGATCATAAAAAGGCATAAAGTGCGGTATGAATAAGCAAAAACGAATTGAAATTCTCACCCGCCTGCGTGACGCCGATCCGAAGCCGACCACCGAGCTGAATTTCAGCTCGCCGTTTGAGTTGTTGATCGCCGTCATTTTATCGGCGCAAGCCACCGATAAAGGCGTCAACAAAGCCACCGATAAACTGTTCCCCGTCGCCAACACACCGCAAGCGATTTGGGATCTGGGCGTGGACGGTTTGAAGGAATACATCAAAACCATCGGTTTATATAACAGCAAAGCGGAAAACGTGATTAAAACCTGTCGTTTACTGTTGGATAAACACCACGGCGATGTGCCGGAATCACGCGAAGCGTTGGAAGCCCTGCCCGGCGTCGGGCGCAAAACCGCCAACGTGGTGCTGAACACCGCTTTCGGCTGGCCGACGATTGCGGTCGATACCCATATTTTCCGCGTTTCCAACCGCACCAACTTCGCCCCCGGCAAAGACGTGGTCAAAGTGGAAGAAAAACTGCTCAAAGTCGTGCCGGACGAATTTAAAGTCGACGTTCATCACTGGCTTATCCTGCTCGGGCGCTACACCTGCGTCGCCAGAAAACCGCGCTGCGGCGCCTGTATTATCGAAGATTTGTGTGAGTTTAAAGATAAGACCGAGTATTGACCTTCCCCTTCAGCAAAGCAAAAGCCCGCTCGGTTTGACCGACACGGGCTTAATCTGTAACGTCTTCAGTGTAAATGCGAATCACCAATATTTTTCAATTTCGGCACGAATTGCTTCGGCGGTGGCTTTGCCTTTTTCACCGACCAAGGCACGTCCGGCAATAAAGGCTTTGGCATTTTGGATCGGCGCAAACAGGTGTACATCTTCCGCTACGATACCGCCGGTAATCGACAGTTGCAGACCTAAATCGGATAACTGTTTCATTTTCACCAAATCGGCTTCCGTCCAGCCCACGCCTGCCAACTCTGCGTCGCGCGAACGGTGGTAAATCGCTTGGTTGATACCTAAATCGACCCAGCTTTGCGCGTCTTCCAAGGTCCAGTTACCGTATAATTCGATTTGGATTTCACGTCCAAATTCGTCGGCGACTTTTTTACAGGCGCCGATGGTGGCGATGTGCGCGGCGGCAGATACCGTAATCCAGTCCGCACCGGCTTCGAACGCCATTTTGGCTAAAATCGCACCGCCGTCGGTGGTTTTCATATCACAAACCAAAATATGCTTCGGATGTGCTTTTCTCAAGGCACTCACTGCCGGCATTCCTTCGGCAAACGCCAAAATCGTGCCGATTTCGATAATATCGACATAACTTGCCACATTTTCCGCGGTTTCAAGTGCGGTTTCTAAATTTAACGAATCTAATGCGATTTGCAGTAATGGTTTAGTCATATATCCTCTCTTTTTCAATCATAAAATAATCAGTTAAGCTTTATTCAGTGCGTCGTCAATCACGCGGTAAATATCTTCTTTGCTATTACAAGCTTTTATTTTCGCCAAGTCAACGCCTGTTTCGCTTTCTTCGTCATCAAGCACTTGGGTGATTTCCATCAAGCCTTGCATATGCTGATCCGACGTGCTGCCGGCTAAGGTAATCAATATATCCACCGGTGTTTCTTCGCCTTCAAACACGATCGGTTCCGCCAAAGTCACCAACGCAAATGCCGTTTTATTCACGCCGTCCTCTGGTCTTGCGTGCGGCATTGCCAAACCCGGCGCAAGAATGATATAAGGACCTAATTCATTGATACTCTGTACGATTGCGTCATAATAACGCGGCTCAACCGCACCGGAAGCCACCAGCATATCGGTGCCGATTTTTATCGCTTCCCGCCAATTACCCGCGTGTTGGTTCAATTTGATCGAATTATTCTCAATCAGTGACTGTTTTAAATTCATCTCTTACTCTCCCTTCAGGCTTCCGGTAGTGAAAGCCACTACCGGAATCGGATTCTCATTAGTTTTTGCCGAAATGTTGCTGGATAATGGCAATCAATTCATCGCCAAACGAATTCGGATTCAGCATATTTTGCACTCCAAGGATAAACTTGCCTTCCGATACTTGCATTTCACCCGCCAAATGTTTCGAGGAAACGATAATGTCGGTGCTGCTTAACTTGGATTTATAATCGGAAATCGCGCAGGAATCCATAATATTCGGAATGCCTTTTTTATCCAGATAAGCGCCGATTTTCATTTTCATCATCATGGAGGAACCTTGCCCGTTGCCGCACACTGCCAACACCCGCACCGGTTTGATTTCACTCAACCTGTCGTCAACCGCACTTTCATCCTCATCTTCCATAATGGATTCATCCACACCGTAACCGTCCATTTGATCCAGCGTTTTGCCCGCGGCAGCGGCAGCGGCTTCATCGGCACGCAATTTTTTGGACGCATATGCCATATAGACCATGGCAGCAGCGATAATCGCAAAGAAGAACAAAGGAATGCTATTCAACCCTTGTAAGATCGGCGGGAATACCAATGCCCAGTCCGCCATGCCCATCCAGCCGTTAAAAGCGGTGCCGTTATCGGCAAAAATTTGAATCGCCCATGCCGACCCCAAGACTTCGATGATCCCCATCACGAAACAGATTTTCATCACCGACTTCCAACCGCCGAAATGGTTGGCAAATACCCCGATGGTCGCATTCGAGAAGAACATTGGAATAAAGCCCGGAATAATCATGATCGGCGAGCTGAACATCAACAAACCGATTACCGCCACAAACTGACCGATTGCGCCCCACATAAAGCCGAATACCATCGCATTCGGGGAATAAGCATAAATCGCGGCACAATCAATTGCCAACACCGCATTCGGAATAATCCGTTCGGAAACCCCTTTGAACGCTTCGGAAAGCTCGGCAACGAACATGCGCACCCCGGCAACGATCACTTGGATTGCCACGGCAAATTTCAACCCGGTTTCCAAAATATAAATCGTCCAGTGGGTCTTACCCGCCATTGCCTGTAGATTATCCAAGCCAAACGAAAGCAAAATAATGCCGAAGAATACGGTCATCACAATCGCGGTGGCAGAAATGCTGTCATGGAAGATATGCAGCCATTTCGGCAATTTCAAATTATCCACCGAATCATTTTTATCGCCCAATTTCGGGGCGATTTTGGTCGCAATCCACGAGGCGAATTGCTGTTGGTGTCCGATAGAAAAGCCGGCGCCGCCGGTCACGGCTTGTGTGGCTTTATACATGATATTCGATGAGATACTCCAATAAAGCGCCATCAAAATCGCCGTATAAATAATGGTTTCCCACATTGAGGCACCAATCACCAAATAGAATACGGCAACCAACCCCGCCTGTTGGAACATGATGTGCCCGGTGAGCATAATGGTGCGAATGCCGGTAAAACGGCGGAATACCACCAACAAAATATTCAGCGCCAATGCCAATAACACCGCATAACCGACCCAAGAGTAATCATCGCCCATGGTTTCCATGGTCGCCATCATACTGGTATAAGGATCAATCACCGAGCCGGTCAAATGATGATACTCGGATAATTTTTCAATCACCGGTTTGAAACCGCTAACCAAAGTAGAAGCACCGACTTGCACCAACATGAAACCAACAATGGTTTTGATGGTGCCTTTTAATACCGTCGTCGTATCTTTACGCAAAAGAATATAGCCGATACACGTTACCAAACCCAACAATAATGGGGCTTTTGTCATAACTTGGCTATAGAATATGTAAAATATGTTATATAGTGTTTCCATAATTCACTCCATAGAGGTGATAGGATTGTGAGCAAAAATGATAATATTTTTGTGTTTAAATCGATAAATACCGCACTTTGGTCATATATACGATTTCGGAACACATAATAGGTCATTTATTATGATTAAATGAAGATCATTTTTGATTTTATGTGAGCTAGATCTAAATTTTTTTAGTCCTTAACACATTTAAAAACACATGCAAGTTAAGTTCAAATTTATTTTTAATTTATAAATCAATTTGATACTAATAAATAATCAATATTTGAGTTGTTTTGATTAAAAAATCATTGATAATCATATGTGTGATTTGTTATATTAATAAAAAATCACACATAATCATTGTGAGGTTTTTATGACGGAATTAAAAAGACAAAATGCATTATTAGAGCTGTTGCAACAGCAAGGTTCAATCACAGTTACCGAAATTGTGAACACCTTTGGCATTTCACCGGCGACCGCTCGACGTGACATCACCAAATTAGATACACAGGGAAAACTGAAAAAAGTCCGTAATGGGGCATACCCGTGTGAAGAGAATAAAAATAATAACTGGTCGCCGTTGACTATTTATGAAACTGCGAATTATGACGAAAAAGCGCGCATTGCAAAACAGGCGGCAAAAATTTGCAAAAACGGCGACAGTATTGTGATTAATTGCGGTTCAACCGCATTTATGTTGGGACAAGAAATCTGCGGAAAATCCGTACAAGTGATAACAAACTATTTTCCGCTGTTAAATTATTTGATCGAACAACAACATGAAAATTTGGTCGTGCTGGGCGGTCAATATTACAAAGAGAGAAATCTGTTTTTAACTACGGATCAAAAAGCCGACACCTACTATGCGGGGCATTATATGTTCACCAGTGGCAGCGGTTTGAGTGAAGAAGGGCTATTTAAAGTCGATTTGCTTTCCGCCATGGTCGAGCAAAAAATGCTGAACCATGTCAATAAGGTGGTGGCTTTAGTCGATAGCTCGAAAGTCGGACAGCGAATAGGCACATTGTTCTCCCCGGCAGAAAATTTGGACATCGTTATTACCGGCAAAGATGCCGATCCAGCGATTATTTCGGCGCTGCGCAATAAAGGCGTTGAAGTGATTTTGGTGTAATCAATTCCGTGATAGCGAGTCATATCAACAGTTCGTTAATCTAAAAAAAGGTAACTATTATGAGCAAAGTTAATGAAATCACTCGCGAATCATGGATTTTAAGCACCTTTCCCGAATGGGGAACGTGGTTGAACGAGCAAATCGAACAGGAGCAAGTGCAAAAAGGCACATTTGCCATGTGGTGGTTGGGCTGTACCGGAATTTGGTTGAAAACCGCCGGCAATACCAATATTTCCGTCGATTTCTGGTGCGGCACCGGCAAACGCAGCGGCAAAAATCCCTTCATGAATAAGCAACACCAAATGATGCGGATGGGCGGCGTGCGTAATTTGCAGCCGAACTTGCGCACCTCGGTTTTCGTGTTGGATCCGTTTGCGATCAAAGAAATTGATGCGGTGATGGCAACCCATGATCACGCCGATCACATCGATCCGAATGTAGCCGCCGCGGTGTTGCAAAATTGCAGCGACAAAGTGAAATTTATCGGCCCTAAAGCCTGTGTCGATTTGTGGACAAAATGGGGCGTGCCTGCAGAGCGCTGTATCACCGCTAAAGTCGGCGATGTGATTGAGGTCGGCGATGTCAAAGTGCGGGTGTTGGACGCCTTTGACCGAACCGCACTTGTCACCCTGCCGCAAGGCGTCTCGTCAACAGATAAAAGCATTCTCGACAGCATGGACGAACGCGCCGTGAACTACTTGTTTGAAACCGACGGCGGCAACTTATATCACTCCGGCGACTCCCACTATTCTAACTATTACGCCAAACACGGCAACGACTATAAAATTGATGTGGCGTTAATGTCTTACGGTGAAAACCCGCGCGGCGTAACCGATAAAATGACTTCCTCCGATATTTTGCGTGCCGCCGAATGTTTGAATACCCAAGTAGTGATTCCGATTCACCACGATATTTGGTCAAATTTCCAAAGCGATCCGCGTGAAATCGAAGTGTTATGGAAGATGAAAAAGGATCGTTTGGGCTATCAATTCGCGCCGTTCTTCTGGCAAGTCGGCGGCAAATATACCTTCCCGACCGATAAAGCCAAAATGTACTTCCAACACTGGCGCGGTTTTGATGATATTTTTACTGACGAGCCGGAACTACCGTACCGCTCTTTCCTATAATATCGACAAAAAGTCAGGTGGGCTATCATAGTCCACCTTATTGATTTATTGAATGAAAAACTCAAATGCGGAAAATATGGCTATTCCCTGTCGGCATTTCGACCGCAAGGCTCAATTTCCCTCCCATCGTTTCAATATAGCGTTTCAAAGTTGATAATTTTAATTCATTGCCACGTTGCTCAATTTGCGTGATTGCAGGTTGAGAAATCCCTAAATTATCAGCCAGCACTTTCTGTGACAGTTGAAGCTCTTCACGCAACATTGCCAGTCCAGTTTCAAGAACCAGTTCCTCTGTCATTTCCTGAATGCGTTTTTGTGATTCAGGAGATTGTCTCGCAATCAATTCATCTAATGTCGTTAATTTGCTCATTTATTTCTCCAAAGTCATTAAATATGCTGCAAATTCATCATCTGCGATACGGATCATTTTTTCATAAAAACGTTTGTCGTTACTTTTATCGCCTGCACATAATACGATCGCCTGACGAAGTGGATCAAATGCAAAAAATGCGCGTAGTGGTTTACCTTGATGCTGAATTCGCAATTCTTTCATATTGGAATATCGTGATTCTTTCAAGGTATCCGCGTAGGGACGCGATAATTTATGTCCATAAGTCCGCAAGTTATTCAATGCGGATAACACCGATTCTCTTGTACTTTCATCTTGCTCACTCAACCAAATATCAAAACGCTCTGTGACGAGCACCTTCCACTTATTCACACTCCCCATCTAGCCTCTTTCCCCTTTATATGCACAAACCATTATATAAGCCGTAAATTATAAATTCAATTGATAGCGCATAAAAAATAACCGCACTTGCTTCAAAACAAAGTGCGGTCATGGTTAGATGTGAATTATCAATGCATGATTCTTACTGCCCGTAATAAGCATTTTTGCCGTGTTTACGCAGGTAATGCTTATCCAACAAGGTTTGCTGCATACTCTCCGCAGTTGGGTTCAGCTGATAAGTAAACAGATTCATATAGGCAATTTCTTCCAGCACCACGGCATTGTGCACCGCATTGTGCGGATCGCCGCCCCAAGCAAAAGGCCCGTGCGAATGAACCAACACCGCCGGAATATCTTTGGCTTTGATACCACGGGTCGCAAACGTCTCGACAATCACTTTCCCCGTTTCCAGCTCATATTCCCCTTGAATCTCTTCGTCGGTCATCAAACGGGTGCAAGGAATGGAACCGTAAAAATAGTCCGCATGAGTCGTGCCTAATGCCGCCAAATCATGCCCTGCCTGCGCCCAAGTGGTCGCATGGCGGGAATGGGTATGCACAATCCCGCCGATGTCCGGGAATTGACGGTATAATTCCAAATGGGTCGGGGTATCGGAAGACGGTTTTTTCCTGCCTTCAACCACTTCCCCGCTATGCAGATCAACCACCACCATATCGTCCGCCGTCATCACATCATATTCGACACCGGACGGTTTGATGACCACCAAGCCTTTTTCCCGATCAATACCGCTGACATTGCCCCAAGTAAATGTCACCAGTCCATATTTCGGCAAATCCAAATTCGCTTCAAAAACCTGTTGTTTCAATTTTTTTAACATACGAAATTCCCTTCTTTCATTTTAGTTTCAATCCAGCGGCGTGCGTTGATAATTTCCATAATCGGCTCGTCCGATTTTTCCGTCCACATTTCAATGAGGAAAGCGCCGCGATAATTCAAACGTCGCAAGGTTTCGAACACCTTGACAAAATCCACGCAACCTTCGCCGAACGGCACATCACGGAACTGCCCCTTGCAGGTGTCGGTTACGGCGTAAGTGTCTTTTAAGTGAATTGCGGCGATACGATCAATGCCCAACTCCAGCTCTTTCGTGACATCATTGCCCCAAGCGGACAGATTGCCGACGTCCGGATAAACCGTGAACCAAGGTGAGGCTAACAGTTGATCCCATTGTTTCCATTTGCTGATCGAATTCATAAACGGCGTGTCCATAATTTCGACCGCCAACATCACTTGCGCGCTCGCCGCTTTCTCTACCGCCCACTGCATGCCTTCGCTAAAACGTTGTAACGTGCCCTCGTCTTGCTCTTCGTAATACACATCATAGCCCGCCAACTGAATGGTGCGAATGCCGATATCACTCGCCAGTTGAATCGCTTTTTCCATTATCGCATAGGCTTCGGACCGCACTTTTTCATCGTGGCTGCCAAACGGGAAACGGCGGTGTCCGGATAAGCACATCGACGGAATGGTAATGCCGGTTTCTAAGATGGCTTGTACAATCTCCAGACGCTCCGCTTTGCTCCAATCCAAACGTGCCAGCCGCTCATCGCTTTCATCAATTGAAATCTCAACAAAATCAAACCCGCAGCTTTTGGCAATCGACAAGCGATCCTGCCAACTTAAATTTTTGGGCAAGGCTTTTTCATAGATACCCAATTTATGTTTTCTCATTCATTACCTCTTTTACTGTGAAAATCAAAATAAATCATAAAATATCAAATTCAATCATAACAATGATTATTAAAATGCTGCAGACTTTCAAGCAATAATTTATATTTTTTATATTTATTTTGATATTTATCATAGACTGTCGGATCAGGTTCAATCCGTTTCATTTGCGCGCTGACAACGTGTTGCGCTTGCTTGCTGTCGCTAAAGACCTGATTACCGACCATCGCCATCAATGCCGCCCCCAAACAGCCGGTCTCTTCAATTTGTGGAATTTCAATCGGCAAGCCGGTTAAATCCGCCAGCATTTGCATCCAGACCGGCGAACGCGCCGGACCGCCGGTTACTCGGATGATGGAGGTGTTGGGAAAACGCTGTAGCATTCGTTCCAAATGGTATGCCAAACTGAAAATAACCCCTTCATAAATCGCTTGCCATAAGTGATCTTGCGTATGCAGCGATTGCAGCCCGTAAAACCCGGCTTGCATGCCTAAACCGGCATTCGAACCATACAAAAACGGCACGAACAGCACGCTGCTTTGCGCTTTTGGCAAGGCGGCGACCGCTTGGTTAATGGCATTGTAATCATTGATATTCCACTGCTTGGTAAACCATTCCAAATTCGCCGCCGACGTCGGGCTGGCTTCATGTACAATAAACTCGCCTTGTTGCGCATGCCGTCCATAAACAAAAGGCAATGCTTGCGAATCATCAATATGATCGGTAATGCCGCTCACCACAGACCAAGTGCCGAGCACCGCATTCAGTTTGCTTTCATCGTCCAAACCGGCGCAAAGTGCGGTTGACACCACATCAAACAGCCCGCCGACCACCGCCGTGCCGGCTTTTAAGCCCGTCTGTTTTGCCGCTTGTTCGGTAATATAACCGGCAATTTGCGATGAACCGATTATCGGTGGCAATGCCGACATCATTTCTTCAATGCCCAACAACTCGGCTAAGTGCGGATCATACTCCCCTGTCTGCATATTATATAAATTGGATTCGGAAATATTGGTTTCTTCGCAGGCAATTTCGCCGGTCAGGCAGAAACGCAAATAATCGTGCGTCATCAACACGCTGCCGATTTGTGCGTAACGCTCAGGCTCATGTTCTTTTAACCAACGCAAAATCGAGACCGGATGTCCTGTCCACAAAGTTTGTCGGGTTAAAGGATATAAGGTTTGCGGAATCCCGTCCGCCTGCCACTGTTTCACAATCTCTAATGCACGTTGATCGGCAGAAATAATGCCGTAGCCTAGCGGTTGTTTTTGTTTGTCTAATAAATATAATCCTTTGCCTTGCGCGGATATGCCCACGCCTTTAATCGCTTCCGCCGCAATATTCGCCGCTTGAACCGCCCCGGCAATCACCTCGGCACAAGCTGCCCAAAGTGCGGTCAGATCACGCTCCGCCCAGCCCGGTTTCGCATTGATAATGGTTAAATTCTGGCGAAAATTGCCGTATTCTTTGCCTTTGCTATCATAAATCGCCGCTTTGATAAACGTGCCGCCGCAATCGATTCCCAACCAAAAATCCATATTTTTCCCTTACTGCTTAAATATTTAATAGACTAATATTCAATAGATTATTGTTTGAATCATCAAATTATTTCCAAATAATAACCCACTGTATAAAAAGCAGGCTATGTCGAAACATAACCTGCCGATAAACAGATTATTCCGCTAAGGCGTCAACTTGTTTGATCAAGGTGTCGCCATTGCGTTCAATGAAATATTGACGAACCGGCTGTTCTACAATATCACGGAACGGTTTGGTATCCACATGCTCAACAATTTCCATACCGGCTTTACGGAATTTATCCAGAATATCCGCTTCGTTGGCGGCATTCAACTCCCGCTGATAAGCCCCGGCTTCTTTCGCCGCCGCTAAGATCGCTTGCTGCACTTCCGGTGAGAACGCGTCGAATTTCTTCTTGTTCATCACTACCAATAGCGGCGTGTAACCATGATTGGTCAAACTCAAATGTTTTTGTACTTCGTACAGTTTGGTTGACCACACGATACCGATCGGGTGCTCTTGCGCGTCAACCGCACGGGTTTCAAGTGCGGTATAAAGCTCGGACAACGGCATTGGCACCGGATTAGCACCTAACAATTTAAACGCTTCAACGTACATCGGATTTTGGTTAGTCCGGATTTTTAAGCCTTTGACATCATCAGGCGTATTAACCGGGTGTTTCGAGTTGGTGATCGAACGGAAGCCGACTTCCCAGAATGCCAAGCCTTTCAGATCTTTTTCTTCCAACTCTTTCAATAAGCCTTGTCCGATTTCGCCGTCCAACACACGGTAGGCGTGCGCTTTGTCACGGAAAATAAACGGAATGTCGATCACATTCAAGTTGGAAACCAAGCCGCTGAAATTCGGCGAACCGGACATTTCGATATCGATTGTTCCGCCGCGCACAGCGCTGATCATGGTTTGCGCATTGCCTAAGGTGCTGTCCGGGAACAGCGATAATTTCAGTTCGCCTTTGGTTTTTTCTTTTAGTAACTCATCAAATTTTTTCGCCGCGGCATGTTGCGTATCGCTACGCGGCGCTTCATAGCCAAAACGTAATGAGGTCGCAGCTTGCGCTGTCATAGTCGCGGCAACCAGCGTCAAACCGGTTAAAAGTGCGGTTAATTTTTTCATATTGTTCTCCTAAAAGTGAAAGTAAGCGTTAAGGTTGTAACCAACTTAACGGGGTTAAAATTAATGCCGGGAAGAAAATAAAGACAAAGAGTAATGCCAGTAACATGAATAAGTACGGCAGAATACCTTTTGCGGCTTGATCAAACGGCAGTTTGGAAACGCCGGTGATCACATTCAATACGTTGCCAATCGGCGGCGTAATCAACCCGATTGAGGTATTTAAAATGAACAACACCCCAAAATAGACCGGATCAATTCCCGCTTCTTCCACCAACGGCATTAATACCGGGGTTAAAATCAGCACGGTCGGGGTCAAATCCATCACCATACCGATGACGAACACCGCCATCATAATCACAATCAGCAACAAAGTCGGCGAGTCGATTAACGGCTCTAACAGCTCGGTGATCATCTGTGGCAACTCGGCAACCGTGATCAGCCAGCCCGACACTTGCGCCGCCGCCACCAGTAACATTACCACCGCGGTGGTTTTTCCCGCCGCCAATAACACGCCGTACAATTGTGTGATTTTTAACTCACGGTAAATAAACATCGACACTAAAAGCGCATAAAATGCCGCCACTGCCCCGGCTTCAGTCGGGGTAAAAATGCCTAAGCGGAATCCGCCGATGATGATGACCGGCAGCAATAATGCCCACACGCTGTTTTTAAACGAAATGCACAATTCTTGCTTGGTCGCTTTAGAAAAAGTCATCAAATTCAACCGTTTTGACTGCCAAGCCCATAATGCGGCTAAACAAACCCCCATCAGAATTCCGGGGAAAATCCCAGCCATAAACAGTTTGGTGATGGAAACGCCACTGGCGACCCCGAAGATAATAAACGGAATTGACGGGGGAATAATCGGTGCGATAATCCCCGCCGCGCCGATTAAACCGGCGGAACGCTCGACCGGATAGCCGGTGGTTTTCATCATTGGGATTAACATTGCGGCAACCGCTGCGGTATCCGCCACCGCCGAACCGGACAAACTCGCCATAATCATCGCCGCGATAATCGCCACAAAGCCCAAGCCGCCGCGTTTATGCCCGACCAGTTTCATCGGCAAATCAATGATCCGTTTTGATAAACCGCCGACATTCATAATTTCACCGGCAAGAATAAAGAACGGAATTGCCAGTAATGAAAAACTATCGGCGCCACTCACCAAATTCTGCGCCAAAATTTGCGCGTCAAACAGATCCAAATGGAACATCAAGGCAACGGCACAAACAATCAAAGAGAACGCGACCGGAATACCCAATGCAATCGAGCCTAACAAAACACCGAGAAAAATAACAATCGTCATGATAATTCTCCTTGTTTAAGCTGGATTGCCGTGCTTGCCAAACGAACCAGCAACAAGACGCCAATCAGTGCACTCATAATCACACTCGCCAAAAAGTTTACCCCGGTCGGAATGCCGGAAATCGGCGCATAATTGCTCATGTTCAATTCCATTTGCGCATAACTGCCGATAAAAATCAGATAGCAGCAATACAACATGACGCCGTCGGTAAAAAGAGACAAAATCTTTCGTTTTAACGGAGAGAGTTTGTCGGGCAGAACCGTCACTCTCACATGCCCGTTTTCTTTAAACATCAAAATCGCCCCCAAAAACGTGACCCAAACAAACAGATAACGCGATAATTCTTCGGCAATGGTGATACTGGTATTACCCGCATATCTTAAAACAACGTTGGTAAAGACCATGCACGCCATGACCGCCAACATTGACACCACTAAAACTTCCAACACCTTACTGGTATAAGAAATAATTCGATTCATGCGAACCCCCAAATCTCATGTTGTTACAGTTCACCGACCGCAATTTTCACCACGACTTTACGGATCTTGCCGCTTTCGCCGTCAAGACACGCCGGACGGTGCACATCGCTTGGAAAAAATACGGCAAAATTGCCCGGGCGCATGATCAGTTCGGATTCATCGGCAACGCTTTGGTAAAATAAAATATCGCGTGCCGGATCATAAGCTTTTGCAATCGGGTTATTGCCCAAATCGATCGCCACGCCGATCCGTTCATAACCGGCATGCAGATATTGCACATCAAGATAATTGCGGTGAACTTCAGGCAGGATCGTCGATTTTGGTTGTGTTTCCAAATCCAGCACTTGTGCATAGATCAGATCGCCTTTGATCGGATAGCGCCCTGCCGCCAGTCGGTTGAAATCGGTATTTTTGAGGTATTCAAGTGCGGTTTGTACCGCACTTGGATAGTGTTTTGCCTCAAAATTAGAAAGATGACCGAAAAACATGCTGTTACCTCATGACTACAATGATTTCAATTTAGCCCAAACCGTATCGTCAACCGGAATGCCGTTGGCTTGGTTATCCGCCAGAATGGTGGTGAACTCATGTCCCGGCAAGCGCACTTCCACATTCGGATCGGCACGTTCCGCCGTTTTGACATAATCCATAATCCGTTGCAGTTTTTCATCTTTGGTTTTGCCGTCGATCAAACGATCAATTTCAATCGCAATAAACACCTGAGAAACACAGTATTCATCATCTTTTTCTTCGGTGACTTCCGCAACCGACAACCCGTTCGACAATAAGGTGGCGATCATATCCAACACAATCGATAAACCGGAGCCTTTCCAATAGCCCATTGGCAATAGGCGGCGGTTTTTCTCGACTGTCGCCGGATCTTTGGTCAAATTGCCGTCATCATCAAAGCCGGCATCAACAAAGGTTTGGCGACCCGCAAGACGATTGACTTCCAACATGCCGTAGGAATACATCGAGCAAGACATATCCACCATGGTGATCGGGTTGCTTGGAATGGCGATAATCAACGGATTCGTTCCGATACGACACTCTTTCGCGCCCCACGGCGGCATCACCGCCAATGCATTGGTCCAACAAATGCCGATATAGCCTTTTTCCGCCGCTTGCCAGCCGTAGCCGCCGCCGCGCATCCAGTGATTGGCGTTTTTCAATGCGACCACCCCAATCCCGTGCTGATCCGCCAATACCATTGCGCGATCCATCATGTCTTTTGCGGTGAGGTTACCGATTGCTTGGTGGGCGTCCCATTGTTCAATTGCGCCCAATGACAACACCTTGCTCGGCACTGCCGTCGGATCGATATCGCCATTTTCCAGTTGTTGGATAAAGCGCGGGAAACGGTTTACCCCGTGAGAATACGCCCCCGCTTGCGTGGTATCGGCAAACAATGCCGCGCACGACTCCGCCGTTTCTTCAACCACTCCGCGCGCCAACAGGACACGTTTGAATTCTTGTTTTAAGTCGTTATAACTTACTCGCATGTTAAACCTCTTTGCCATTTAAATTTCATATTGTGAAATGATATTTCACATATTGTATTATTTTAAAAAATTAAGCAAATTTAATTCCAAATAAATTTATTTATAAATCAATATGTTAAAAATAATTCCCAATATTGTGATCCTTATCTCATTTTCAAAAGATAAGGCATTGCGTTACGCAAGCATAAAGGGGAATAATGGCGTTACACACCAATAAAGGCTAACAATATGATTAAGAATACTGAAAAAGAAGAAAAAAGAGGCGGCAGCAATCAAAGTTTGATTCGAGGACTGTCATTGCTCGAAATCTTGAGTAATTTCCCCAACGGCTGCCCTTTAGCGAAGCTATCCGAAATCTCAGGATTGAATAAAAGCACCACGCACCGAATGCTGCAAAGTCTGCAAGCCTGCGGATATGTCAAACCGACCAATACCATGGGAACCTACCGCTTGACCACGAAATGTTTGGCTATCGGGCAAAAAACACTCGCCTCCATGAATATTATCAATATCGCCTCTCCGTTTTTAGAGCAACTGAATCTGGACACCGAAGAAACGGTCAATTTTTCAATGCGTGAAAACGGACACGCCATTATGATCTACAAATTAGAACCGACCAGCGGCATGATGCGCACCCGTTCTTATATCGGGCAACACCTGCAACTTTATTGCTCTGCCATGGGAAAAATCTTTATGGCATATGATCAAGCCGACTATCTGCCGCGTTATTGGCGCAGCAACCAAAAAAACATTCAACAGTTAACCTGCAACACCATCACTACTTTGCAAGGCATGGAACAAGAACTGGCACAAATCCGCCAACACGGCTATGCCATGGATGCGGAAGAAAACGAATTGGGCGTCAGCTGTATCGCCTGCCCGATTTTTGATGTCCACGGCAAAGTGATTTATTCGGTTTCGATTTCACTTTCAACCGCACGATTAAATCAATTGGGCAAAAATACGCTGCTAACTTCTCTCAAACATACCGCCAATACGATCTCTCTTGAGCTTGGCTCGACTCGACAAATTTGATCCGAATGCGGAATTTTTTCCGCATAATCAACTTATTACGCATTAAACAAATTCCATTCGGTAAGATCACACCGGCGATGTCAATTTATATAAGCTTGACCGTGCTCACAAAACAGAAATTTTACAATTTCAAATATCAAAATATTATTTCATAATGTGAAAAATATCGAACAAGACATAGACCGGTTTTTCCTATTTATTTTCTAAAAAGGAACTTTTATGCCTGACAACTCTCCTAAAAATCCCATTCTCAGTATGCAGCATATCATCAAGCGTTTTGGCGGTAATATTGCCGTCAACGATGTCAGTCTTGATATTTATCCCGGGGAAATCGTTGCCTTGCTCGGTGAAAACGGCGCGGGAAAATCAACACTGATTAAAATATTAGCCGGTATTTATCCCTATGATAACGGGAAGATCCTCTTTGAAGGCAAGCCGATTCATTCCGCCCTCTCCCTCAAAACCGATACCCAACAACCTATCTCCTTCATCCACCAAGATCTCGGATTAATCGAATGGATGACGGTCGCCGAAAATATGGCTTTCGTGATGGGGTTTCCAAAACGCTTTAACATGGTGAATTGGCGCAAAGTGCGGTCACAGGCGGAACAAGCGCTGAAATCCGTCGGGATTCGGCTCGATCCGGACACACGTGTTTTTGATCTGTCGCGCACAGAAAAAGCCTTACTGGCAATTGCCCGGGCAATTGCGGTGAATGCCAAAATTCTGATTTTAGACGAACCGACCGCGTCTCTGCCCGCCAGTGACGTAAAACATCTGTTTTCGGTATTACAAACCCTGAAAGAAAAAGGGGTTGGCATGATTTACGTCACCCACCGCTTAGATGAAGTCATCGAGATTTCCGACCGTATTTATGTTATGCGTGACGGTTTTCCGGTGGCTGAAGGGGCAACCCGAAACTATTCGGTAAAAGAATTGGTGAAAGTGATCGTCGGCGAAGAAACGCGCCACCATCAGCGTATGCCGTTACCGCTGCATAGTGAAGAAGTGCTCAAACTCACGGATGTGACTGTCGGTGACACCGGACCGGTTTCCTTCGCGTTGCATAAAGGCGAAATGATCGCGCTTGCCGGTTTACGCGGTGCCGGACAAGAAGAGATCGGACGGTTATTATTCGGATTACGCGACTTGGAACAAGGCAATATTCGATTGCTTAACCAAAACTATACGCCGCACTCGCCAAAAGACGCTATTCAACATGGTATTTCCTTGGTAGCGGGGGATCGCCCCCATGAAAGTTTGGTGATGTCGATGACGACAACCGAAAATTTATTTATTAATCCCATTATTACCCAAAAAACCGCACTTCGCTGGTACGATCGGGCGGAAGAGTTAAAACAAAGTTGGTTTAAATTCCAACAGTTTGATATCCGACCGAAAAATATGTTTATTGAAGTCAGCGCATTATCCGGCGGCAACCAACAAAAAATTGTGATGGCGCGTTGGCTGCATCTCAATACGCCAATCTTGATTCTGGAGGATCCGACCGCCGGTGTCGATGTCGGCGCCCGCGCCGAAATTTATGACGTGCTCAATAAAGCCTTGGCACAAGGGGTTGCGGTGATTGTGATTTCTACCGATTTCGAAGAGATCGCACACCTTTGTAACCGTGCAATCGTTTTCAACCGCGGCAGCGTGGTCGGTGAACTGCTCAATGAAGACATTACCTTTTCGAATTTATTGCAGCTTTCTTCTGCAACGCCAACCTCTTTTTCATCATCTTCCGTTCATTCAGCGATATAAGGATATTTATTATGGCGCAAACTTCAGTTAAATCAACCGCTCTTGAGCAAGCGGTCTCCTTACGTCAAGACGGTTTCACGGCGTGGTTTTCGCAGCAAGCAACCCGTTACGGGTTATTATGGTTATGTATTTTGTTGGTCATTATTTTTTCACTCGCCACACCGACCTTTGCCTCAATGTTAACGCTGAATGCGATTTTAGAAACCAAATCGAAAATCGCCCTGCTTGCCCTTGCCGCCACAATTACCATGATTGTCGGCAAAATCGACTTAAACGTCGGTTTCGGGATTGTGCTTTGGCATATTTTAGCCATCAGTTTGCAGGTGCAATTTGGTTTCTCTTGGCAAATGGCGGTCATCACCGTCCTGATTATCGCCGCACTTTATGGATTATTAAACGGTATTTTAGTGGCACTTGCCGACATTGACAGCTTTGTTGCCACCCTCGGTTCTGGAACCGTGCTGTACGCGGTTGCGTTGTGGCATTCCGGCGGTCGCCAAATCGTCGGCGATCTGCCCGAGGCGTTTTATGAGTTGAACAGTTTCGAGCTGTTCGGCATTCCTATTTCCGCGCTCTATATGTTGATTGTTGCCATTGTACTTTGGCTCATCACCGAACATACCGCAGTGGGCCGTTGTATGTATGCCGTGGGAGGAAACCCGGCCGCCGCCCGTTTAAACGGGATCTCAATCAAAAAATACACCATTGTCGCCTTTATCGCCTCCAGCACATTAACCGGTTTCACCGGGGTATTGATCGCCGCGCAACAAGGCGTCGGTCAAGCCAGTGTCGGCATGGATTATCTTTTACCGGCGTTGGTCGGCGCATTTTTAGGCAGCACCACCATTCGTCCCGGGCGTGTCAATGTGTGGGGCACCGTGGTCGGAATCGCAATTCTGGCTATCGGAATCTCAGGAATCCAACAATTCGGTGGCGCCTTCTGGGTTGAACCGTTATTTAACGGAGCGACGCTGTTACTCTCCATCACGATCGCCGGATATGCCCAACGCAAACGCTTACTCAACCAAAAATTAATTCAGAAAAAAGCCGATGTGGAAAAACCGTCTCAACCAGCCGATAAACACTCTATCCAATAACTACGAGGAAAACGTTATGAAAACTCTTTTTCAAAAAATGCTGATTGCCACCCTTGCCGGCGGCTTGCTTACCGTCAGTCAATTTGCCAGTGCCTCTGCAACAAAAGACGCTTTCGTTACTCAGGCGAAACAAATTGTAGAAGCTGCGACAGCGCCGCAAACACAGTGGGACGGCCCGACAACCGGTCCGGCATTACAAAAAGACAAACGTGTCATCTTTATCGCTTCCGATATGAAGAACGGCGGTGTGCTTGGCGTACTGGACGGTATGAAAGAAGCCGCTGATGTTGCAGGTTGGTCGCTTGATGTGTTGGATGGCGCCGGTTCGGTTAATAATCAATTAGCTTCGTTAAATCAAGCCATTGCCAAAAAACCAGACGCAATTGTTATCGGCGGCTGGAATCCGAATGTCGCCCGCAATCCGTTGAAAAAAGCCAATGAGCAAAATATTACCTTAATTGCATGGCATGCCACCCCACAACCGGGTCCGATTGAGAAATATAACATCTTTTATAATGTGACTTCCGATTCTGATGAAATTGCACGCCTCTCGGCATTGCTTGCCGTGGCGAAATCAGACGGTAAAGCACAAGCCGTGATCTTAACTGATTCCCTCTATGAAATTGCATTGCGCAAGGCCAATGTCATGAAAGAGACTATCGAACAATGTAAAGAATGCAAGGTATTGGAATTTATCGATACGCCGCTTGCCGATACCTCAAGCCGTATGCCGGGGCTAACCTTCAGTACCTTGCAAAAATACCAAGATAATTTCCAATACACCTTGGCGATCAACGATCTCTATTTTGACTTTATGACGCCATCACTCCGCACGGCCGGCATTAAAGGTGACGCCGCACCTTATAACATTTCCGCCGGCGATGGTTCGGTTACCGCCTATCAACGAATCCGTGCCGGAGAGCACCAAATTGCAACAGTGCCCGAACCATTGAATCTGCATGGCTGGCAGTTAGTTGATGAATTGAACCGCGCCTTCTCCGGTGAGAAACCATCTAACTATGTCACGCCGGTACATTTGGTCACTAAAGACAATATTGCCTACGATGGCGGCGATAAAAATATGTATGACCCGCAAAACGGCTATCAAAATGCCTATAAAAAAATCTGGGGCATTAACTAAATCAAATCGGGGGAGGAATACTCTCCCTATTTAATCTAGTAGGTAGGTATTATGAATATTGAAGTTTATGATTCCCGATTTTCTGACTTGTTCGATCGGCAAACACAAATCGATTGCCTGTTCTCTGAGGCGACTTGGGCGGAAGGGCCGGTTTGGCTGCCGCATGAAAATAGTGTTGTTTTCAGTGACGTTAAGGGCAACCGAATGTTCAAATGGTCGGAAACAGAAGGAACGTCGGTTTTCCGTGCACCGTCCGATTTCGCCAATGGCAACGCGTTATTGCCTGACGGTTCGCTGATCACCTGCCAACACGGCGCCAGGGGAATCAGCCACACCGATCAACAGGGTAATGTCAGCATGCTGGTTGATCGCTATGATGGGCGGCACTTTAATTCACCGAATGATCTGGTGGTAAAATCCGACGGCACGGTTTGGTTTACCGATCCGCCATACGGTATTCTCAGTAATAATGAGGGATATCAGGCGGCAAGTGAAATCATCGGCTGCTATGTCTATTGCTATGATCCTACAGATCAAAAAGTGCGGTTAGCCAGCTTCAATACCATGCGCCCTAACGGACTCTTCTTCTCTCCCGATGAAAAAATTTTGTATGTTGCCGATATGTCGGCTGTCGAATTCCAAGACGGTTTACATCATCTGGTCGCGTTTGATGTCGATGGTATGCGCTTACACAATCGCCGCACGATCTGTGAAATTACGCCCGGCATTCCCGACGGTTTTTGTGTTGATGAAAGCGGCTTGATTTATTGCAGCTGCGATGACGGAATTTTGATTATCACGCCTGATGGTAAAATCATTGCCAAAATTACGCTTAACAAAACCGTATCCAATTGCACCTTAGGCGGAAAAGCGCAAAACGAGTTGTTTATCACCGCCAGTAACGGTTTGTATCGGGTAAAAGTCAATACAAAAGGATTTCAATACAACGCATTTTACGCAGACTAGGCGCATAAAAGAAGCACATAGCTGCGCTTGAGATTGCTGACAAACTGACTTCTCTCCCTCCGCATGCGGAGGGAGTACCGTTTTTCGCAAGAAAAATGGGGAGAGAGGGGGAATATGAAAATGCAACATATTCAGTTTTAACATTCTTTATGCCTCCCTCCGTCCTTCGGACACCTCCCTCCGTATACGGAGGGAGGGAAATGATTCGAGCAAGAGACTTTGTCATCAGCCTGGAGCGCATAGCTGCGCTTTTTTATCTGACTTACAACCCTCTTTCCCCCAAATACCGCTCCACCGTATCCACCAACGCTTGGGTTTGCGAGTCGATTTCAAGATTGACTTTACCGCCGATTTTTTTCTGCCCGATAATCGTGCGTTGCAAGGTTTCCGGAATCAAATTCACACAAAAACGCCCGTTTTCGACTGCCCCAATGGTTAAGCTGATACCATCAATCGCAATATAGCCTTTGGTGAGAATATATTTGATCAAGTGCGGTTGCAGCAGACTGAACCAGATTTGACAGTTATTTTCCGTTTCAATAATCTCGTCGATCAGCGCCATGCTGTAAACATGCCCCGACAACAGGTGTCCGCCGATTTCGTCACTCATTTTCATTGCGCGTTCGACATTGATTTCGTCACCGACCTGTAATTCTCCCAGATTGGTAATGCGCAGCGTTTCTTGCATTAAATCAAAGCTCAGCAAATCCCCGTTAATTTCGGTCACGGTCAAACACACACCGTTATGCGCAATCGACGCGCCCGGTTTCAGATCATCCAACAAATCCGGCGGCATTCTGATAACATGGGTTTTAAAATCTTTTTTTGCTTCGATCGATTCAATTCGGGCTTTACCCTGTATAATGCCGGTAAACATAATCTTTTCCTCATAATGTTTATTTTTATCGGCACAGATTATAGCTCTTTTCTTTCCAATTAAGCAGAAATATCTTTATGTTCAAATTTATCACTGATCCGCAGCACCGCTTAGAAATGCGCCAATTAATCAAAATTGCCGCACCGATTTTGGTCGCACAAATCGCGCAAAGTTCGATGGGCATGATTGATGCGATTATGGCGGGTCGTGTCAGTGCGGCGGACATGGCGGCAATTTCGATTGGCGCGTCGATTTGGTTTCCGTTAGTCTTGTTCGGGCAAGGCTTGCTACTCGCACTGCCGCCGACAATCGCTTATCTCAATGGCTCGGGACAACGCAAACGGATTGCGCACCAAGTGCGGCAAGGGATTTGGATTGTGTTGCTGATCACAATACCGCTCTTTGCCTTGATTTATAACAGCCATTTCATTGTCAATTTTATGGGCATGGAGCAGCGGCTCGCCGACATTGCCAGCCAGTATCTGCAAGCAATGGCGTTTGGGATCTTGCCTTATTTATTGATGATCAACTTTCGCGGCTTGAATGATGGCTTGGCAAAAACCAAACCGGCAATGGTGATCGGCTTTATCGGTTTATTGCTGAATATTCCGCTGAATTATATCTTTATTTACGGTAAATTCGGTATTCCGGCATTCGGTGCGGTCGGTTGTGGCATTGCTACGGCAATCGTGAATTGGCTGATGATGGTGATGATTTTGATCTACTGTTATCGCGCTAAAAACCAACGCGATCTGCGCCTGTTTCCCAAATTATTTGAAAAACCCGATTGGAATACCCAACGCAAACTGCTCAATCTCGGCGTGCCGATTGCCTTGACCCTATGCGCCGAAGTCACGCTGTTTACCATTGTGTCGCTGCTGATTTCACCATTGGGCGCAAATGTGGTTGCCAGCCACCAAATCACCTTACAGACCAGCTCGTTTATCTTTATGTTGCCGCTCTCGATTTCCATGGCAACCACGATTTTGGTCGGACAACGTTTGGGCGAACAAAATATCGAGGGCGCAAAACAAGTCAGCTTTAGTGCGCTGGGCTTAGGTTTGGTTGTGGCAATGATAACCGCCATTCTCACGTTACTGTTCCGCACGCAAATCGCACAAATTTTTGTTACTGATCAGCAAGTTATTGCCATGGCGTCATTCCTCTTATTGTTTGCCGCAGCTTACCAAATTCCGGACAGTATTCAAGTCATTGCCGGCGGTGCGCTGCGCGCCTATAAAGACACCAAGGCGATTTTAATTATTTCGCTACTATGCTACTGGATGATTGGTATGCCGGTGGGTTATATCACCGGTCTCACCGATTGGATCGTGCCGGCGCTGGCGGCGGAAGGGTTCTGGATCGGCTTCGTGCTGAGCCTGACCTTTGCATCGGTTTTTCTCCTGCTGCGTTTGCGTAAAATTCAGCGCATTCCGACGGCAGATTTATTACAACATTTAGAACGGATTAAATAACGAGGTGAAAAATGACTAAGGTGATTAATGTCGGTATCGCCGGTTTTGGCATGTCGGCGCAGGTGTTCCATGTGCCGTTTTTATTAATCGATCCGCACTTTCAGATCAAAAAAGTGTTTGAGCGCAGCGGCGAAAAATCCAAGCAAAAAATCCCGGATGTGGACGTGGTACATCAATTTTCCGAGCTGCTGAGTGACGAGATTGATTTGATTGTGATCTGCACCCCGAACTTAACCCACTACGACTTTGCCAAACAAGCGATTGCCGCCGGCAAACACGTGGTATTGGAAAAGCCGATTGCGGTAACCGCATTTGAAGCGGCGGAACTGGATCAACTGGCACAACAGCAAGGCGTGATCCTTTCACCTTATCAAAATCGCCGTTGGGACAGCGGCTTTTTGGCGGTGAAAAAGATTATTGATAACCGGCTCATCGGCGATATTGTTGATTATCAAGTGCGGTTCGACCGCTACAGCGCGAATAAAAATCCGAAGGTTTGGAAAGAAACCGGTGAAAAAGGCGTCGGCTTGGTATATGACTTAGGCGTCCATCTAGTCGATCATGCCGTGGATCTGTTAGGTATGCCGCAAGCCCTGTTTGCCGATATTCGCTACCAACATGAAAACGCGCTAAGCGATGATAATTTTCAAATCTACCTATATTATCCCAATCTGAAGGTAGAACTCGGCGCCACAAAATATGCGCGCGAGAAAGGTCCGCATATTGCGTTACATGGGCGGAACGGCTCTTATCTAAAATATGTCGCCGATATCCAAGAATCGCAATTAGCACAGGGGATTTTGCCCGTTGGCAACTGGAACGTGGAAAATGAAAGCCAATGGGGAACGCTCAATACCGAGCTTAACGGCGTGCATTTCCAAGGCAAAATCGAATCCCCGGCGGCAAGTTATGCCGCTTATTACGACAACATTTATGCCGCGATCACCACAAACGAACCGTTGGTTGTAACCGCGGAACAAGCACGAAACGTATTAATGTTATTAGAAAAATGCTTTGAAAGTGCGAAAATGCGCAAAGTGGTTGAAATATAAAACAACTAAAAAAGTGCGGTAGCCGGTCCTTTCATTAAACCGTCCAACTACCGCACTTCATTCTTCCGAAATCCCGCTTAATCCTCAAATTCATCCAGCCAATGCAATAAAATCGCTTCCAGAATTTTTTCATTTGATTTTTGCGGGTCGTCGTCGAAACCGTGCAGATTGCAAATCCAAGCGTGCATATCGGTGAAACGGACGGTTTTAGGATCGACATCAGGATAGCGATCGTATAACGCCCAAGCGATTTGTTGCGAATCTTGCCACTTCATATGCTTATTCCTCTGCTTGACTAATGATCTTCGCGGGCGTGGTTGATGGTGTAACGTGGAATGTCGATCACCAGATCTTCGTCGCCCACCACCGCTTGGCAGCTTAAACGGCTTTCCATTTCCAAGCCCCAAGCTTTATCCAACATATCTTCTTCCAAATCGCTGCTTTCATTGAGGGAGTCGAAACCTTCGCGCACCACCACATGGCAAGTGGTGCAGGCACAGGATTTTTCGCAGGCGTGATCGATTTCGATACCGGCGTTCAGCGCCGCATCTAAAATACTTTCGCCTTTGGCGGCGTCAACCACCATGCCTTCCGGGCAATAGGTTTCATTCGGGAGAAAAATTAACTTTGGCATATCTAAATCCTTGTAAATTCGTTTTTAACTGTTTTCAATTTCGCTGATACTGTGCCCTTGCAGCACGCTGCGCACCGATTTATCCATACGGCGCGCGGCAAATTCGCGGGTGACCACATCAAGTTGTTTAATTCCGTGTTTAATCGCGTCGCTGTCTGTGCCGCTGATTAAGGCGCGCAACTGCTCGATTTGCGCGGTGATTGCGCCCAATTCTTGCGTATTTAATAATTCGCGATCTAATTTTAATGCCTCTTCTACGCCTTCAATCACCCGTTTGGCTTCCACTTGCTGTTCCGCCAAACGGCGCGCCTGCATATCCTGTTCCGCATTTTCAATCGAAGCGTGGATCATATTGCGAATTTCATCATCACTTAAACCGTAAGACGGTTTCACCTGAATCGAGGCTTGCACTTTGGTCGATTTTTCCATTGCCGTGACGCTGAGCAAACCGTCGGCATCGACTTGATAGGTCACGCGAATATGCGCCGCCCCGGCGACCATCGGCGGAATGCCGCGCAGGGTGAAACGGGCAAGTGAGCGGCAGTCCGCCACCATTTCGCGTTCGCCCTGCACAATATGCACTGTCATCGCGGTTTGTCCGTCTTTGAAGGTGGTAAACTCTTGCGCACGCGCCGCCGGAATAGTAGTGTTGCGTGGAATGATTTTTTCCACCAACCCGCCCATGGTTTCAATCCCTAAGGATAACGGCGTCACATCGAGCAATAACATATCGGTATCGGCTTTATTGCCGACCAAAATATCCGCTTGAATCGCTGCGCCTAACGCCACCACTTTATCCGGGTCGATCGAGGTCAACGGCGTTTTACCGAAAAATTCGCCCACTTGTTCGCGGATTAACGGTACTCGGGTCGAACCGCCGACCATCACCACCTGCAACACCTCTTCCGGGCTGACTTGTGCGTCTTTCAACACGCGGCGGCACGCCATTAATGAACGTTTCACCAACGGTTGAATTAACTGATCAAACTGCGCACGGTTGATTTCGCCCTGCCAATCTTTGAACTGCACTGGCACCGCACTTTCCACGCTTAATTGTACTTTAGTCGCAATGGCGGTTTCCAATAGCTGACGGCGTTCAATGCTATTGGCGGCAGCAATGCCCGATTGTTGTTCGATCCAGCCCGCCAGCAGATGATCGAAATCATCGCCGCCAAGTGCGGTGTCGCCACCGGTGGCGAGCACTTCGAACACGCCTTTGGACAGACGCAAAATCGAAATATCAAAGGTGCCGCCGCCCAAATCATAGACCGCAATCACGCCCTCTTGTCCGGAATCCAAACCGTAGGCAATCGCCGCCGCAGTCGGTTCGTTTAGCAAACGCAACACTTGCAGTCCGGCCAAACGCGCCGCGTCTTTGGTCGATTGGCGTTGTGCGTCGTCAAAATACGCCGGCACGGTAATCACCGCGCCCGACAGTTCGCCGCCCAAACGGGCTTCCGCCAAATGATTGAGTTTTCTAAGAATATCGGCGGAAATTTGCACCGGACTGAAATTGCCCTGTGCGGTTTCGATGAGCGGTAAGCCGTTTTCGCTTGCTTGAAAGCGATAAGGCAAATTGGGATAACGCTGCCGCACATCGGCTAAACTGCGTCCAATCAGGCGTTTAACCGAAATCACGGTTTGCTGCGGTTCACTGACCGCTCTTGCCAAGGCGGCACAACCGACCAGCGGCGTGCTGAGCGCATAATTGACGACCGAAGGAATCAGGGCATTGCCGTCCACATCGGCTAAAATTTCACTGCTGCCGTTACGCACGGTTGCCAACAGCGAATTGGTCGTGCCCAGATCAATCCCCACCGCCAAACGGTGTTGGTGCGGCGCGGCGCTTTGCCCGGGTTCGGCAATTTGAAGTAATGCCATGTTAGGTTTCCGTTTTATCTGAATAGAGTAAAAAGTAAAAAGCCAATAAGCGAAGTGCGGTTTTATGCGGCATGCATTCGCTTATCAGCATTGCAAACAGCGGCTAGTATAACATTAGCCGTATAAGCGATCTTCGATTTGTTCCACTTCCAGCAGCAGTTTTTCAATAAATTTTAAGCGGTCAATCTGCTGCTTCAGCTCTGCCCATGCGGCATGTTGAATGGCGTTTTCAATCGCCTGTAATTGTTGTCGGCGCAGGGTTTCGCTTTTGTCGCGCAAGGCGGCAATTTCCGCTTCATCGCAACCACAAGCGGCGGCTTCCAAATCCTCACGCAACAGCAATTGTTGTAGCAAAAATTCGTTGTCTTTCACCGTTTCTTCCGGATTCAGCGGCTGTGTCCAATTCAGTTGTAAAATCGCTTCGGCACGGCGAATCGGGTTTTTCAGGATTTGATACGCCCCGTTAATCTGCGCCGCCTGCTGCACCGCTGCAAGCTGTTGCGCAGCGGATTCGGTGGCAAAATTATCGGGGTGGTACTGTTTTTGCAAGTCGAGATAGCGTTGCGATAAAAGTGCGGTATCCAGCTGAAAACCGACTGCGATACCAAAAAGTTCAAACGGGTTTTGCATTGTTTATCCTATTGATTTTGCTGAGTCTGACCGCACTTTACACGGTAAAGCTTTCGCCGCAACCACATTCGTCTTTTTTATTCGGATTATCAAATTTAAAGCCTTCGTTTAAGCCTTCTTTGACAAAATCCAACTCGGTCCCGTCCAGATAAACCAAACTTTTGCTGTCGATAATCACATTAATGCCATGCTGCTCGAAGACTTGATCGTCTTCGTTCATCTCATCAACGAACTCCAATACATACGCAAGTCCGGAACAACCTGAGGTTTTCACGCCTAAACGCAACCCTAAGCCTTTACCGCGGTTTTCAAGAAAAGTACGCACGCGATTTGCCGCGCTTTCGGTTAAACTGACACCCATGGTGAATCCTTAATATACAACTGTAACAAATAGAGAAAATCCCTGTTGCACGCAGTCCAACAGGGTTAAACATTATTTATTGTTTTTCGCTTTATAATCGGCAATCGCCGCTTTGATTGCATCTTCCGCTAAAATTGAACAGTGAACTTTCACCGGCGGCAATTCCAACTCTTCGGCAATTTGGCTGTTTTTGATCGAACCGGCTTCATCTAACGATTTGCCTTTCACCCATTCGGTAATCAGCGAGCTGGAGGCAATCGCCGAGCCGCAGCCGTAGGTTTTGAAACGCGCGTCTTCGATAATACCGTTGTCATCCACTTTGATTTGCAACTGCATTACGTCGCCGCATGCCGGTGCGCCCACCATGCCGCTGCCGACATTTTGTTCTTTTTTATCGAATGCCCCCACGTTACGCGGGTTCTCATAATGATCGATTACTTTTTCGCTATATGCCATTTTATTTCTCCTGTTAACCGATTAGTGGGCAGTCCACTGCACTGTGTTCAAATCAATCCCTTCTTTAAACATATCCCATAACGGGGACAGTTCACGCAGTTTGCTTACTGCTTTTTTCACTAATTCGATAGTGTAATCCACTTCTTCTTCGGTGGTGTAACGCCCGATTGAGAAACGGATTGAGCTGTGCGCCAATTCATCGTTCAAGCCCAACGCACGCAAGACATACGACGGCTCAAGGCTGGCCGAGGTACAAGCCGAACCGGAAGAGACCGCAATATCGCTCAATGCCATCATTAACGATTCCCCTTCAACATAGTTGAAGCTGATGTTCAGATTGCCGGCAACACGCTGTTCCAATGAACCGTTTACATGCACTTCTTCAATGTCTTTCAAGCCGTTGTATAAACGATCGCGCAGGGCTTTAATCCGTGGGATTTCGCTCGCCATTTCTTCTTTGCAGATACGATAGGCTTCGCCCATACCAACGATTTGGTGCACCGGCAATGTGCCCGAGCGCATGCCGCGCTCGTGTCCGCCGCCGTGAATCATGGCTTCAATCCGAACGCGTGGTTTACGCCGCACATATAAACCGCCGATTCCTTTTGGTCCGTATAATTTATGACCGGAGAATGACATCAAATCCACGTTTAATTTGCTGAGATCAATCTCCACTTTGCCGACGCTTTGGGTTGCGTCAGTATGGAAAAGCACTTTTTTCGCCCGGCACAATTCACCGATTTTCTCGATATCTTGGATCACGCCGATTTCGTTATTCACATGCATAATCGACACTAAAATAGTGTCATCGCGCATTGCCGCTTCCAATTTCGCCAAATCAATCAAACCGTCGGCTTCCGGCTCGAGATAGGTCACTTCAAAGCCTTCGCGTTCTAACTGGCGGCAAGTGTCTAACACCGCTTTATGTTCGGTTTTGCAAGTGATGATATGTTTGCCTTTGGTTTGGTAAAAATGCGCCGCCCCTTTGATCGCCAAGTTATCGGACTCGGTCGCGCCGGAAGTGAACACGATCTCTCTGGAATCCGCCCCGATTAAATCGGCAATTTGGTTACGCGCAATATCAACCGCTTCTTCCGCTTGCCAGCCGAAACGGTGCGAACGCGACGCCGGATTACCAAAAATGCCGTCATAGGTCATAAATTCCATCATTTTTTTCGCAACGCGTTCGTCCACCGGACAAGTCGCTGCATAATCCAAATAAATTGGTAATTTCATTTTCACTCCTGAAAAATTAACACTATCAAACGCACCGATTAAGTGCGGTTGACCACTTGAAAAGATAGTTGCTGATCCAAATGCTTTTTCAACGCACTGCGCTGAGTCTGTTTATTAACTAAATCGGCAATGGTAATCCCGTTCAGAAACTCCTCGATCTCTTCGCTTAACTGCTCCCACAGCGAATGGGTCAAACAGGTCGTTCCGCCCTGACAATTGCCTTTGCCTTTGCATTTGGTTGCCGAGATATTTTCATTCACCGCCGCAATAATCATACCGATTGCAATTTTTTCAATCGGCATGCCTAACAGATAACCACCGCCGGGACCACGCACACTTTTCACCAAGCCGAAACGGCGCAATTTGGCAAATAACTGCTCTAAATAAGATAATGAGATTTGCTGACGTTCGGAAATATCGGCTAATGTAATCGGCATCTCGATTTCGCCACGCTGCGAATTGAGCGCAATATCCAGCATGGCTGTCACGGCGTAACGCCCTTTTGATGTCAATTTCATATCTGCTCCTCAACGATAATTTGATGAGGTGATTTTTTCATACCAGACTATTTTAGTCAACTTTAAACCTGACTATTTTTGTATGTTTTTGTCTATCACAGCAACAAGCACCGCATAATTCGCCTGACTCTGCTTTTAACCGCACTTTTTCCTTAACGTGCTGAGCATACCCTGCAAGATATTCAATTCGTTTTTGCGCAGCTCGGCACGGGCATACAGACTGCGCAATTTCGACATCACGCCGTTATTTTGGATAAAGCCCAAGGTACGATACAGTTGTTCGGTTTGCTTGAAAAAGTATTCCAACTCTTGTTGGCTTGGTTTCTCATTAACCGAGAGTGAAAGTGCGGTTGGTGTGGGATTGGCTGGCTGTGCCAACATCGCCATGCGCACTTCGTAGCTGACCAATTGCACCGCCATCGCCAAGTTGAGTGAGGAGTAATCCGGATTTGCCGGAATGTTGAGATGAAAACCGCACTTGAGTAGTTCGTCATTGCTTAAACCGACCCGTTCGCGCCCAAACACAATCGCCACCTTGCCGCCGTTTGCCGCCATTAACACCGCCTGCTCACCGCAGGCACGCGGTTCAATCAACGGAATCGACACATGCCGACTGCGCGCACTGGTGCCAATCACCAAGGAACAATCCGCCACCGCCTGATCAAAAGTGTCGACCACGGTCGCACTTTCCACAATATCATTCGCCCCGGCGGATAAGGCGATTGCCTGTTCATCGGGCAAGGTTTTCGGCGCAACCAAATACAGCGACGACAAGCCCATGGTTTTCATCGCCCGCGCCGCCGAACCGATATTACCGGTGTGGGAGGTTTCGATCAGCACGATACGAATATTGTTTAAATAGGTTTGAGTTGTCATATCAATAGTTACTTGTTAATTTGCATGCGCTATGTAGCACGCTTAAAATAATCAGGCTTTCCTGTTCGACGGCATAAATCAGAATAAATGGAAAGTGCGGTACGATTAACTTCCGATAACAACTGGAAGTCTCTTTCACTTTCTTGCCTAATTGCGGATTTTGCTGTAATAATGCTGCCATTTCTTCAAATTTCGCATCGATTTGATCGGCTAATGCTAAACCGGCGTGTTCAAAAAAATAGCGGAAAATTTGCTCTCGATCGTGTTGCGCCTGTGCTTCCCAAAATAACTTCACTACGCTGCTCCGATTAATTGGCGGCGTAATTGCTGCATTTTTTGTTGGCTTGCCGCTTGGTCGAATAATTGCGTTTGTTTGCTTTCGTAACGCTGAATCGCTTCGTTGATTTGCGCTTCTAACCAATGCGCATGGCTGTTCGCCTGATATGCTTGCTCTTCCGCCGCCAATTCTTCCGCTCTTTCGCGCATTAATTTGGTCAAATCAGTCTGTTGCCGTTTTGCCGCCTGCATAGCCAACCGTTTGGTTTGCGCATCAATTCGAAAATGAATGGTTTCCATTATTTCACCTCGCTAATAAATGGTGTCATTTGTGTTGTCAATCATACCTGAATATCACGAATGAGACAAAAACAAATTTACCTCGCAATTTCGGCGACAATTCTTTATAATTCGCGCAGTTTTGTGTGTTATAACAAAATCACTCCTTTTATTTATTTGTTCTTTAAAATCCGGTGGAATTATGAATCCAATGTTAAATATTGCTATTCGTGCAGCACGAAAAGCAGGCAATGTGATTGCCAAAGCTTACGAACGCCCTGAAAGCGTGGAAGTGAGCAACAAACGCAGTAATGATTATGTAACCAATGTCGATAAAGCGGCGGAAGCGGCAATTATCGAGGTGATCAAAAAATCCTATCCTGATCACACGATTATCACCGAAGAAAGCGGTGCGATTGAAGGCGAAAACAAAAACGTACAATGGATTATCGATCCGCTGGATGGCACGACCAATTTTATCAAAACCCTACCGCACTTTGCCGTTTCGATTGCGATTCGTGAAAACGGGCGCACCGAAGTGGGCGTAGTCTATGACCCAATCCGTAACGAACTGTTCACCGCGGTGCGTGGCGAAGGCGCCAAACTGAATGAAACCCGTCTGCGTGTGGAAAACCGCCGTGATTTAGCCGGTGCGGTGCTGGCTACCGGCTTCCCGTTTAAAGCGAAACAACATATGCCGGTACAGTTGAACATTATCGGCTCACTGATTGAGGACGCCGCCGATTTCCGTCGTACCGGCTCTGCCGCATTGGATCTGGCATATGTTGCCGCCAACCGTGTGGACGGTTATTTTGAAATCGGTTTAAAACCGTGGGATTGCGCCGCCGGTGATTTGATCGTACGTGAAGCCGGTGGGATTGTGACCGATTTTGCCGGTGGTCATCAGTATTTGATTTCAGGCAATCTCGTTGCGGCGGCGCCGCGTGTGGCTAAAGAGATTTTAACCAAAATCCAACCGCACTTGACCGACAGTTTGAAAGGCTAACAAATAAAAATAACGGGAATATTGCCCTGCCCAAAAACTTGGATTATTTAATCGAAGGATTGAATCCGATATTGCGGACGCAATCCTTTTCATTTTAATGGCAGAAGATCAAATCTGATCTTCTGCACATGCACAACTTACCAAGTAAACCGCACGCCAATATTCATCAAACTGTGATTAAACCCTTTGGATTGCAACGCAATTTTGGTATCTTGGGTCAGATACAGGTTATTCATCAACTGATATTGCAAGCCTAAATCAAGATTCAATTTGAGTTTGCCCAAACCGCGCGTATATTCCCGATCAATATCAACATAGCTCACTTTCAGCTTGCCCAAATCGTAGCTTGCGCCAATGCCGCTGCGGATTTGCCATTTATCCCATTGATAATCCAATCCGATTCCGGCTTCCGCCGTGAATGGCGCACTGTCTTTCACCCGCACCTTGTCGCCGTTGCTGTCGGTGAATGTGCCTAAACCCAAATTATTATAGGACAACGCTACATATTCGCGCAGGCTGATATTGCCAAATGTTTGACGATAACGCACGCCGCCTTTGGCAAAAACGCCTGTCGAATTAAAGCTGTTGTTTATGCTACGGTTATTTGCCTGCAATCCTTTATCGGCATCAATATTGGTTTTAAAACGGGCTTTTGCCACACCCAATGCGCCATAGAATTTAAAATCACCGATCTCATAACCGGCATGCGCAATCGCAGAAACCAATTTGGTTTTGGAGCTTAACCGCACTTTATCCGATGAAGTGGTGGTATTCAAATCTGCCATTCGCGCTTGTAGCCCGAATTCGCTCTCCCTCTGCCGTTTCACCGCATTAAACACCACGCCGTTGCCGCGCACTTTGCTGTTAAAATTATGCAGATGACGGTAATTATCATTTTCAGCGTAGTTTTCATACTGTACGCTGAAACCTTCTTTCACCGTATTTAAATTGATATTCAACACATTGCGCGCACTGCCGATCAAGGTCAGATATTCACCGACTTCAGGGGCGGTTTTGGCGGTTAAGCTGATTGTTGTAGGCTTTATCAATGTCGCCGGATCTAAAGTCGGTTTAGCTTCTGCGGTTGTGGATTGAATTTCATGCTCTTTCAGGCTATCCGGGTCAAGTGCCTCCGCATTAATATTATTCTCTTCCGAATTTACTACAAATTCAGTTAATGTTACGGGATCTAATGTTGGTTTTACTTCTGTTTCCATAGTTGAACCGACAGTAACCTCTTTTAACGTATCAATATCAAATTCGGTTTTTGCTTCGCTATCCGTGGTTGATCCGACAATAACCTCTTTTAACGTATCAATATCAAATTCGGTTTTTACTTCGGTATCCGTGGTTGATCCGACAATAACCTCTTTTAACGTATCAATATCAAATTCGGTTTTTGCTTCGGTATCCGTGGTTGAAACCGACTCCCACATTTTTGCAGGCTCAATCAAAGTAAGTGGCACATAAGTGGTTGAATCAATTTTCGTCTCGATCACTGGAGCGGGTGTAACAATTTTCTCTTTTTCCATTAAATACGTGTTTGAGCGATCAAATGTAAAATCGAATTCCAAGCCGTTTTTTGCGGTTCTGACCGCACTTTCAAATTGCAAACTCCCGGTTTTATAATCTACAAAGACCAACTTATTGACTGGATTAGCTAATTTCGCCGTTACGGTATCGCTAAGTGTAAAGATCGGTGTCACAACTCCGCTCGCCGAGCCGTCAATTGTTAATTTATTATTAAGTTCATAACTGCCATTTTCTGATTTTGTTTTAATATCATCGATCGTACCAAAATCAATTTTGCCACTATTGCTTGAACTAAAATCACCTGCCACGGTTAAAGGTTGAAATAACCCCAGTGCACCACCGTTTAAAATTAAATTGGTATCTAATATACGCTGTTTAAAATTAAATGTAGTTGCGCCGTTGGCAAGGGTAATTGTTGGAAAATAACTGTTTTCTAGCGTACCGCGTTGAATATCTGCATTAATAATTACATTACGTTTTGTTACGTTATCTAATCCCGATAATGTCAAATGGCTGCCATTTTCGAGATTTAACCGCACTTTATCGGTTAATTGTGTCGCACCATTCATAAAGTTAAATGTTGCTTCCTTTTTATTATTTAAAGTGAAGTTATCCCCATTAGATTTTAATGTAAGATTTAACTTATCTGTATTTTCGATTAAAAGTGCGGTTTTCGCTGATATTTTGGTGGTGAGATTGGTCGGTTTGGTATTTTTCCAAACCGCACTTCCTTCACCTTGGGTAATAATATCCGCCGCACCGCTCATGCTGCCTTCAAAGGTAGCAGTGAAATCTTTTGGCATATTAAATTTCACTTGGTTATTTGAGCCGGTGAACGTTAAATTAGCCTGCACTTTAGGATTGTGGAATGTCGGATCAGAGAATTTATCGCCTTTTATCGCGTCTTGAGTCGGATCGTGGCGTTTGCTGTCTGAATCAGAAATTTCAATATTAAATTTGTTATTGCCACTAAATTTCACTTCTTCAGCGATAAGAGTCGAGGCGCGTCCCACGCCAAGCGTTGCCCCGCTGCCCACGGTAATATTTTTTGCTTGGAACGTATGCGGTCGCCATTCTCTGCGATTATAATCCGCAAGCGTAGTCCCTATTTTAATTCCATTTCTCACCATTGTTGAATAAATCAATCGATCGGCATTCAGGCTGAATGTACCGTTTTCAATTTTAACATCACCGTCAATTTTACTATCACCGCGCAATATCCAAACAGTATCTTTATTATTTGGCTTAAATGTCAGATCTAAATTGCCATTAAACTGCCCTAAGTAATTAACTGATTCAGTCGGTTTAAAGGTAAATACGGATTTTTTCGCTTTATTGTCATTTTTAATATTGGCGCCACGATCCATGTGGTAAATATTTTCAAACTCAGCATTATAGCCATTTAAATCTAACGCACCGCCCCGCACGCCAAAATAGATTTTATCTGTATTGAACTGTCCGTCTTTCAGTAATTTAACCGTCGGTTTTCCTGTTGCAAGCATAATTTTTTCCGCCGCAATACCACCGTCGGTATTCAGTTCTAATGTTCCGTCACCGATTGCAACACTGCCTTTTCCGGCTGATTTTCCAGATAAACGTAGCGTGCCTGCTCCTACTTTGCGCCAATCTGTACCTTGCACCAATGTCAGCTCTGCGGTAACGGTTTTTCCTGCGCCAACCGACATACCGCTTAAATCAAATTTTCCCGCTCCGGTAATTTTCGCATCGGTTTCAAAATAAATTGGAATACTGCCAATATCTGTATCACCATTAATGTTTAATTCGATACTGCCACCGGAGGAATTGGTTAAATATAAATCTTTGCTTTCTTTATCAAGCGTTCGATCTCCGCCATAATAACGCGTTGTATATAATTTAAATGTGTTTCCATCTGATACTTTAAAATATGCCGCTTTATTAACGCCTTCTCGTGCAGTGGTGATAGTAATTGTATTTCCCTCACCCACTTCTTTTTTATAATTCATTTCCGTTAAAAGTGCCTGCATTCTCGGCAAAGATTCCATAATACCCTCTTTGCCATAACCGGAGGCACGCCCTAGCGCGCCACGTCCCGCACGCGAATTGACGCCCAATAACCACCATTTTTTATTTTCTTTATCCCACCAAAAAACCGGTGAGCCACTGTCACCGCCTCGGCTGGTCGAATCTAACGCATTTTTGGCTTCTGGCCATAGTTGATAAGAAAGGTGGTTACTTTGCAGATTGTATTTCGCTTCAGGTCTGATTTCTTTTACTTGCGCTAATCCGCCGTGTACATAAGTATAGGTATTATAAATAGGATTACCGGTTTGTTCATAAGGGCGAATTGCTTGTGAAAATGCTCCTGCACCATTTCGCGCTAATAAATCATTGACATTGATCCCGCTAAACTCTTTCAGTTCATAAGGCTCAACATCAAACATTAATTTTTTCGTGCGGATATAACTGGCATCATAACCACCGGAAAGATTTTTCATATTGACAACTTGATTATAATCTTGGGCATACCCATAATCGTAATTTTTTTTATTAACTTCCTCATCTGAAAAAATAAATGCCAGATAATTCTTTTCCTTTTGATCATCGTCGTCATTTTCTGTAATACTATTTTTAAATAGCGATATATCCGTGCGATAAAAACGCTTGCCATAACTTTCATTGCTGTACATATCTACCATGTGTGCCGCTGTTACCACAATATTATGGCTGACCGGAGTGGCATACCCTTTATCCGAAACCGAATAAAAATTCGGCATTAATGGAATGCTGTCTTTACCGTCACCTTCAATATTCCCGGTGCTCAATGTGCCGTCTTTTTTATACACTTTTACATCGGTTGCTCCGGCTTCATATTTCCCGGCATTATTGCCGAACTTAATATATTCACGGTAATCAATATCATGCCGCACTACAGAAGCGTAAGCATTTGTTAAATAGATTGGTGTTATTAAAAACAGTAACTTAGGTGAAAATCCCCTTGCTTTGCTGTAGAAATTGAGTTTAAAACGTTTAGATGAGTGATTATTTCTCATAGTTATAGATACCTTGACTTGAATGGGTAATATTTACAAAAAACATAAATTCCATGCATTATAACAATAACAATAACAATAACAATAGCAATGGCGATTGTTTCAAAAATAAGGGAAAAAGAAATGATTTATCTATTTAAATTAAATATCAAATGGCGTGACTAGGAAGGGAGAAAAACAAAGCTATTTTATAGCCTGCTAAATAATAAATGCGTAAATAAAAGAGGATTTAATTTTATACTTAAATTGGCGTGAGTTTGCTTGAAAATGGTTTGAAAAAACCGCACTTTGGTTAAAGTGCGGTTTGCTCAGTGATGAGAATTAGATTTTATCCATTTTGCCAAAATCGCGCGTCGGGTGTCCGACATACAATTGACGCGGACGCACGATTTTGATTGCCCCTTGGTTATACATCTCTTTCCAATGGGCGATCCAACCGACGGTTCTTGCCAACGCAAACATCACGGTGAACATCGACACCGGAATGCCGATGGCTTTTAAGATAATACCGGAATAAAAATCTACATTCGGATACAGTTTGTGATCGACAAAATACGGATCGCTCAATGCAATGCGTTCCAATTCCATCGCCACATCCAACAACGGATTTTGCACGTTCAATTCTTTCAGCACTTCATGGCAAGTTTGGCGCATCACTTTGGCTCGCGGATCGTAATTTTTATATACCCGATGTCCGAAGCCCATCAAGCGGAACGGATCGTTTTTATCTTTGGCTTTTTCGATATATTCCGGAATACGATCGACGCTGCCGATTTCTTCCAACATATTGATACAGGCTTCGTTGGCACCACCGTGTGCCGGCCCCCAAAGAGAGGCAATCCCTGCGGCAATACAAGCAAATGGGTTCGCACCGGAAGAAGCGGCGGTACGTACCGTGGAAGTCGAGGCGTTTTGCTCGTGATCGGCGTGCAGGATAAAGATTTTATCCATCGCTTTTTCTAACACCGGATTAACCACATATGGCTCACACGGGGTGGCAAACATCATATACAGGAAGTTGCCGGAGAAGGACAAATGGCGTTGCGGGTACATAAACGGCTGCCCGATGGAATATTTGTAACACATCGCCGCCAACGTCGGCATTTTCGCCAATAAACGGTAAGCGGTCAGTTCGCGGTGATAGATATTATTCACGTCGGTGGAGTCATGATAGAACGCTGCCAATGCGCCGCTGACCCCGCACATAATCGCCATCGGATGTGAATCTCGGCGGAAACCATGGAAGAAGCGGGAAATCTGCTCATGTACCAAGGTGTGTTTTTTCACCCGAGCCTCAAATGCCTTATATTGCTCAAGATTCGGTCTTTCGCCAAATAACAGCAGATACGACACTTCCAAATAATCGGCATTTTCCGCCAATTGCTCAATCGGATAACCACGGTGCAATAAAACGCCTTCATCACCGTCAATATAGGTGATCGCAGACTGACAAGAGGCGGTTGACATAAAGCCGGGGTCAAAGGTAAATAAATGATTTTTCACCAATGATTGTACATCCACCGAATCATAACCCAGCACTGCACGATGTACATCCAGCTCAAGCTCGCGACCGTCGCTGATTGATAATGTTGCTTTTAATTCTGACATGACCACTCCCTACGTTTGTTAGATTTTTGTTAAAATAAATTCGATTTACCGTTGAAATAATAATGCGATTACTCCTTTATTAGCATAAATAAAAGGGCTGTGTAAAATGAATTTTCAACAATTTAGTCTTTTCGTCGCGAAATTTAAAGCGGCTTTTGCGCAAAATGTTACTTTTTTGTAAAAACTTCTAAGCAGGTCACATTATAAAAATTTTTTTTGAGTATAATTGGTTTGGTAAACGGCAATATGGCGGTTTAGGGTAGAGGCAATATTTTATTTGGTTATCGGCGATAACATGTTAAATTTACTGATAAAACCCCATATTCATTATGTTAATCCTTATGAGTCATTTTAAAAAGGTCAGGTAGTTATGCGGCAAAACGGTACTATGCAGCAAAGTATGCAACAAGGTATGCAGGATTGGCTTGACTCCAGCGCATTGGGCGGAGCCAACCAAACTTATGTCGAACAAGTCTATGAAGACTATCTTAACGATCCGCAAAGTGTGGACGCCAGTTGGCAACAAATTTTCAGCACATTTCCGCGAACGTCTTCCGTGGAACAGCCTCACTCGTCGGTGCGTGATTACTTCCGCGAGCTCGCCAGAGAAAATACCAACCGAACCGGTACGCATACGATTATCGATCCAAGCGCCAGCCGGCGTTTAGTACGGGTTTTGCAATATATCAATGCCTTCCGCTATCGCGGACACTTGCGCGCCGATCTGGATCCGCTGAAAATGTGGAAACGGCTGTCGGTGCCGAATCTGGATTATCAATTCTACGGTTTGGAAGATAAACATCTGGATGAAGAGTTTAATATCGGTAACTACGTATATGATATGGAAAATATCACTCTGCGCGAGTTATCTGAAAAACTGAACGAAACCTATTGCGGCACCATCGGCTTGGAATTTATGCACGTGCATAATATCGAGGTGCGTGACTGGCTGCAGAAAAAAATGGAAGCGCGTCTGAACAAACCGCTCTTCAGCAATGAAGAAAAACAAACCTATCTGCAAGAACTGACCGCCGCCGAAGGGTTGGAACGTTATTTGGGCGCCAAGTTCCCCGGCGCCAAACGCTTCTCGTTAGAGGGCAGTGACGCTTTTATTCCGCTGATGAAAGAAATCATCCGCCACGCCGGAAAATTCGGCGCGAAAGATGTCGTGATGGGCATGGCGCACCGCGGACGTCTGAATATGTTGGTGAATGTGTTAGGAAAAAAACCGGCTGAATTGTTTGATGAATTTGCCGGCAAACACAGCCATGACCGCACCGGCGACGTGAAATACCATCAAGGTTTTTCCTCCAACTTTATGACGGATGACGGCGCGGTGCACTTATCATTGGCGTTTAACCCATCACATTTGGAAATCGTCAGCCCGGTGGTGATCGGCTCCGTCCGCGCCAGACAAACCCGTCTGCAAGACACCGACCACGTGAAAGTGCTTGGCATTACCGTACATGGCGACTCCGCCGTAACCGGACAAGGCATTGTGCAGGAAACGCTGAATATGTCGGCAACGCGCGGTTATACCATCGGCGGCACGATTCGAATCGTAATCAACAATCGTATCGGCTTCACCACCTCGTACACCGGCGATACCCGTTCGACCGAATATTGTACCGATATTGCCAAAATGGTGGACGCGCCGGTTATCCATGTCAACGGCGACGATCCGGAAGCGGTGGTGTATGCGGCACGCATGGCGGTCGAATACCGTGCCGAATTCAAAAAAGATATTTTTATCGATTTGGTCTCTTACCGCCGTCACGGTCACAACGAAGCCGACGAACCGTCTGCGACCCAACCGATGATGTACAAACAAATCAAGAAACATCCGACCCCGCGCAAAGTCTATGCCGACCGCTTGGTCGCTGAAAATGTGTTGAGCGATGACCGCACTTTCGAGATGATGAACGAATACCGTGATGCCTTGGATAACGGCGAATGTGTCGTCAACGAATGGCGCGAGTTAGATCGCAATTCGTTAGAATGGATCAATTATCTGAATCACGATTGGACTGCCGCATACGCCAATCAATTCCCGCAAGAGCGGTTTGTGGCATTGGCGAAAAAAATCTGCCTCTACCCGGATTCGCATAAATTGCACAGCCGAGTGAAAAAAATTTATGAAGATCGCGAGCTGATGGCTGTCGGCGACAAACCGTTCGACTGGGGTATGGCGGAAATTATGGCATATGCCACGCTGCTCGATGACGGACATTCAATCCGTTTGTCCGGCGAAGATTCCGGTCGCGGCACGTTCTTCCACCGTCATGCGGTATTACATAATCAAGAAGACGGCACTTACTATATCCCGCTAACCAACCTGCATAACCAACAAGGGCGGTTTGAAGTGTGGGATTCGGTGTTATCGGAAGAAGCGGTGCTTGCCTATGAATACGGCTATGCCACCTCCGATCCGAAAACCTTGGTGATTTGGGAAGCGCAATTCGGTGATTTCGCCAACGTGGCGCAAGTGGTGATCGATCAGTTTATCAGCTCCGGCGAACAGAAATGGGGCAGAATGTGCGGCTTGACCATGCTGTTGCCACACGGTTACGAAGGGCAAGGGCCGGAACACTCCTCGGCACGTTTGGAGCGCTATCTGCAGCTCTGCGCCGAGCAAAATATTCAGGTGTGCGTGCCCTCGACTCCGGCACAGGTTTACCATATGCTGCGCCGTCAAAGTATCCGTCCTATGCGCCGTCCATTGATTGCCTTAACGCCAAAATCATTACTGCGCCATCCGTTGGCAATTTCAGACATGAGCGAATTACTGGAAGGCACTTTCCAACCGGTACTGGCTGAATGGGATAATTTAGATCCGACGCAAATTGAGCGCGTCGTGTTCTGTTCCGGCAAAGTCTATTATGACTTATTGGAAAAACGCCGTGAAAAACAGCAAACCAATATCGCATTAATCCGCATTGAGCAACTGTATCCGTATCCGAGTGAAGATATGCAAAACGTATTGGCGGCTTATTCACACGTAAAAGATTTCATCTGGTGTCAGGAAGAACCGCTCAATCAGGGCGCATGGTATTGTTGCCAGCATAATTTCCGAACCTCGCTACCGGCAGGGGCGACGCTGAATTATGTCGGCAGACCGGCGTCTGCCTCACCGGCGACCGGTTTTGCCTCTTTGCACGCCGCACAACAGAAAGCCTTAGTGGAAGAAGCCCTGACGATTGAATAACTGAACGTTGGACAAAACGCAGATAAAGTATTTTATTCGTGTACATTTTAACTAAAAAGGATCTAAACATGAGCAATATTGATATTTTGACCCCGGTGTTACCCGAATCCGTTGCCGATGCGACCGTTGCAACTTGGCACAAAAAAGTGGGCGACAGCGTTGCCCGTGATGAAATTATCGTTGAAATCGAAACCGATAAAGTGGTGCTGGAAGTGCCTGCGACGGAAGACGGCATAATCGAATCCATCTTGCAGGAAGAAGGCGCCACCGTTACCGGCAGCCAGTTGCTCGGCAAATTGCAGCCGGTGACCACCGCCGGCACCGTCACCAAAGATACCGTCGCCGCTCCGGCTTCAACCCCGGCAGAACGCCAAAGTGCGGTATTGAGCACCGAAACCGGCGCCGCCAATGAAAATTTAAGCCCGTCGGTGCGCCGTCTGTTAGCCGAGAACAATATTGACTCATCCGATATTCAAGGTTCCGGTGTCGGCGGCAGAATTACCCGTGAAGACATCGACGCGCACCTTGCCAAACAGGCGAAAACCATTCATAAAGAAGGCACCGACAGTTCGGTTGCCTTGGCAAATCGCAGTGAAAAACGCGTGCCGATGACGCGTTTGCGCAAACGCGTTGCCGAACGCTTATTGGAAGCCAAAAACAGCACGGCAATGCTGACCACCTTCAATGAAGTGGATATGTCGCCGATTATGCAATTGCGCAAAGCCTACGGTGAAAAATTTGAAAAACGCAACGGCGTGCGCCTTGGCTTTATGTCATTCTACATCAAAGCTGTGGTCGAAGCGTTAAAACGTTATCCGGAAGTCAATGCCTCAATCGATGGCGAAGATATTGTTTACCATAACTATTTCGACATCAGCATTGCGGTTTCCACGCCGCGCGGCTTGGTAACGCCGGTGTTGAAAAACTGCGATAAATTGACTATGGGAGAAATCGAGCAACAAATCAAAGAGTTGGCGGAAAAAGGACGCGACGGCAAATTGACCGTGGAAGATTTGACCGGCGGTAATTTCACCATTACCAACGGCGGCGTATTCGGCTCCTTAATGTCCACCCCGATCATCAATCCGCCGCAAAGTGCGATTTTGGGCATGCACGCGATTAAAGATCGCCCGATTGCCTTGGACGGGCAAGTCGTGATTCGCCCGATGATGTATCTTGCGCTGTCCTACGATCACCGTTTGATTGACGGACGCGAATCGGTCGGTTTCTTGGTAACGATTAAAGAATTGTTAGAAGATCCGACACGGATTTTATTGGAGATTTAAGCCTCTATGTAGTAACAGCCTAATTCTCCCTCCGCATGCGGAGGGAGAAAACATACCAAGTGCGGTACCTAATTCAAATTTCATAGGAAAAAGTAAAGGATCCCCAATGAACTTGCATGAATATCAGAGTAAAAAAATCTTTGCAGATTATCAAATTCCCGTTCCGGTCGGCTATGCCTGCCAAACTGTAGAACAATTACTTGAAGCGGCAAAAAAACTCGGTGGCGACACTTGGGTTGCCAAATGTCAGGTTCATGCCGGCGGACGCGGCAAGGCGGGCGGTGTAAAATTAGTGAAAAGCGAAGCGGAAATCAAAACCTTTGCCGAACAGTGGTTCGGCCAACGCCTCGTCACTTTTCAAACCGATAAAAACGGGCAGCCGGTGAATACGATTTACCTTGAGCAATGCTCTTCAATCAAAAAAGAGCTGTACCTCAGTGCGGTTTTGGATCGCAGTTCACAAACCGTTGTGGTGATGGCCTCGACCGAAGGCGGAATGGATATTGAAGAAGTAGCGGAGAAAACACCGGAGCTGTTACACCGTATCAGCTTGGATCCGCTATTAGGCGGCATGCCGTATCAAGGACGGCAATTGGCGTTTAAATTGGGCTTGATCGGCGATCAAATCAAACAATTTAGCCATATTTTCACCCAACTTGCCAAGTTGTTTGTGGAAAAAGATTTGGCCCTGGTCGAAGTCAACCCGTTAGTGATTTTAGACAATGGGCAACTGTTTTGCCTGGATGCTAAAATCGTCACCGACGGCAACGCCACTTACCGCCACCCGGATCTGCAAACCATGCAAGATCCGAGCCAAGAAGATCCGCGTGAAGCCCTGGCCGAAAAATGGCAACTAAATTATGTCGCCCTGGACGGTAATATCGGCTGTATGGTCAACGGCGCCGGTTTGGCGATGGGAACCATGGACATCATCAAATTACACGGCGGGCAACCGGCAAACTTCCTGGATGTCGGCGGCGGCGCCACCAAAGAGCGGGTTGCCGAAGCGTTTAAAATCATTTTGTCCGACAGTGCGGTGAAAGCCGTTTTAGTCAATATTTTCGGCGGTATCGTGCGTTGCGACTTGATCGCAAATGGGATCATCGCTGCGGTCAACGAAGTGGGCGTCAGTATTCCGGTCATTGTTCGCTTAGAGGGCAATAATGCCCCGTTAGGTCGTGAAATTTTAGCCAACAGCGGTTTGAACATTATCGCTGCCAACAGTTTAACCGACGCCGCCAAAGCCGTCGTCGCTGCCGCGGAGGACAAATAATGTCGATTTTAATTGATAAACATACCAAAGTGATTTGCCAAGGTTTCACCGGCGGACAAGGCACGTTTCACTCCGAACAAGCCCTGGCTTACGGCACAAAATTGGTCGGCGGCACTTCGCCGGGCAAGGGCGGCACCACCCATTTAGGCTTACCGGTGTTTAACACCGTTGCCGAAGCGGTACAAGCTACCGGCGCAACCGCCAGCGTGATTTATGTCCCTGCCGCAGGCTGTAAAGATGCGATTTTAGAAGCGATTGACGCCGGAATTCAACTGATTATCTGTATCACCGAAGGTATTCCGACCTTGGATATGCTGGCGGTGAAACAAAAACTAAATCAAACCGGCGTACGGATGATCGGTCCGAACTGCCCCGGCGTGATCACCCCGGATGAATGCAAAATCGGTATTATGCCGGGCAATATTCATCAAAAAGGCAAAGTCGGAATCGTCTCCCGCTCCGGCACCCTGACCTATGAGGCGGTGAAACAAACTACCGACTGCGGCTTAGGGCAATCCGGTTGTGTCGGTATCGGCGGCGATCCGATTCCCGGCTCGAGCTTCATTGATATTTTAGCCTTGTTCGAACAAGATCCGGAAACCGAAGCGATTGTGATGATCGGCGAAATCGGCGGTTCAGCGGAAGAAGAAGCGGCGGCCTACATCAAACAACACATCAAAAAACCGGTTGTTTCTTATATTGCCGGCGTTACCGCACCGAAAGGCAAACGTATGGGACATGCCGGTGCGATTATCAGCGGCGGCAAAGGCACCGCCGATGAAAAATTTGCCGCCCTCGAAGCCGCAGGCGTTACCACCGTACGCAGTCTGGCTGATATCGGTGACGCATTGCTGAAAGTAATGAAATAAGCGATCAAAACGGCTTTACATCAGTAGAGCCATTAGATTCTCGACCAAGGTCACCGATAAGACTGCGTAGGGGCGGATTATCTATCCGCCCGTTTACGAAGTGCAGTATAAGCATTTAATCTACAACGGAAAAATGCAATGTTCAGTTCGGGCGGATAGATAATCCGTCCCTACTTTTATCATGAAAATCAAGTTAGTTAATCTTTGTCAGCAGTCTGACGACTTTATATCAGTAAAGCCATTTTTCTTTGAGCAACGGAGAAAAGAATCTATGTCATCCATCCCACAAAACAAAACCGAATTGCTGCTTGCGATTCAACAGGCTTTTGACAAAATCCTGCAGGAATACCGCACTTTCGATCCGCAATGCGTACGCCAACTCGGTGTTGAAGGCAACAGTAAAGGTACAAAAATTAGTGTTGCCGATACCCTCGCCTATCTGATCGGTTGGCAAAATTTAGTCTTAAAATGGCACTATAAAAAGCAACACCATGAACACATTGATTTTCCCGAAACCGGTTATCAATGGAATGAATTAGGCAGACTGGCAACCAAATTCTACCAACAATATCAAAACTGGGATTATAGCGATTTACTGCAACAGTTTATCACCACAACCGAAGCGCTACTCGATCTGGTGGAATCCTTAGACGATCAGCAGCTCTATGGCGGAACCTGGTACAAGCAATGGACGCTCGGCAGAATGATCCAACTGAACAGCTCATCGCCAATGAAGAATATGCTCGGCAAAATCCGAAAATTTAAACGACAAAGTGCGGTTTAACCGCACGTTTGTTTTAGCCGTTACCATTACTGATATTTTCCAGCTCCTCCCATCGCAACAAGTTTTGCTCCAGTTGCTGTTCCTTTTCGGCGAGGCGTTGCAGGGTGTCGCTGGTGTATTGATGATCCTGTTGGAAGAAATCGCTGCTGCCGACTTCCGCTTGCAAGGTTTCGATTTCCGCTTCCAGTGTTTCCAGCAACTGTGGCAGTTGTTCCAGTTCGCGCTGTTCTTTGAAACTTAGCTTTTTACGTTCAGCCGTTTTTTCTTTGGTTTTTTTCTCGTCAGTTTCAACCGCACTTTGGGTATTCGCTTGGCTGACCGCACTTTTGTTTTCGGCTGGTTTTTGCGTTGCTGTTTTTTGCGTTAGCGAAGCAAAATAATTTTGCTGTTGCAGCTTGGCGTCGCTATAACCGCCGACATAGTGATTCAGTACACCGTCACCCTCGAAGAAATAACATTCGGTGGCGGTGTTGTCGATAAATTGACGATCATGACTGACGATAATCAGCGTGCCTTGATAATCCGCCAAAATTTCTTCCAATAATTCTAAGGTTTCCACGTCCAGATCATTGGTCGGTTCGTCGAGAATCAACAGGTTATTCGGTTTGAGCAATAATTTTGCCAACAGCAACCGATTGCGTTCACCGCCGGATAGCGCCTTCACCGGGCTCATCGCCCGTTTTGGCGGAAACAGGAAATCTTGCAGATAGCCTAACACATGGCGTTTATGCCCGTTAACTTCCACATCTTGCTTGCCGTCCGCCACATTGTCCATCACGCTTTTTTCCGGATCGAGATCGGCACGATATTGATCGAAATAGGCAATTTCTAATTTTGTGCCTGACCGCACTTTGCCTTGGGTCGGCTCGAGTTGTTGTAATAACAGTTTGATAAAGGTGGTTTTGCCGCAGCCGTTCGGACCGATCAAGGCGATTTTATCGCCGCGCAGAATATTGGCGCTGAAATTTTTCAGCAAGACGCGATCTTCAATTTGATAGCCCAACTCTTCAATTTCAAACACAATTTTGCCGGAACGGATGGCGGTATCCAGTTCGATTTTTGCTGTGCCGAGCACTTCGCGCCGCTGACGACGTTCCTCACGCAAGGCTTTTAAGGCGCGCACTCTGCCCTCGTTACGGGTGCGGCGCGCTTTGATTCCTTGTCGAATCCAGACTTCTTCCTGCGCCAGTTTTTTATCAAACAACGCGTTTTGCAACTCTTCCACGCGCAAATTTTCTTCTTTAGTGGTGAGATAGCGATCATAATTGCCGGGATAAGAGACCAATTTGCCGCGATCCAAATCGACGATTCGGGTCGCCATTTTGCGGATAAAAGAGCGGTCATGCGAGATAAAAATAATACTGCCGGAAAACTCCGACAAGAAATTTTCCAACCAATCAATCGCGTCAATATCCAAATGGTTTGTCGGTTCGTCAAGCAATAAAATCGACGGATTGCTGACTAACGCCCGTGCCAACGCCGCTTTGCGCTGCCAGCCGCCGGAAAGTTCCGATAATAACGTGTCGGGGTTAAGTTCCAAGCGTTTTAACACATCTTGAATGCGGCTTTCGATCAGCCAACCGTTGGCGTGATCCAGTTGCTGCTGCACCTCTGCCAACTGTTGCAATAATTCATCGGAATAGTCGCGGGTCATTTGATGGGAAATATGGTGATATTGCTTAAGCAAATCGGCTAAATCCGCAACCCCCTCCGCCACATAATCAAATACGCTGTCTTCAATATGGCGCGGCGGATCTTGCTCCAAGTGTGAAATCACCACGCCGCTTTCCAGTTGCAACGTGCCGTCATCCAAGCCGACCTCACCGGCTAAAACCTTCATTAAGGTCGATTTGCCCGCGCCATTGCGCCCGACCAAACAAACCCGCTCGCCTGCTTCGATATGCAAATCCGCATGATCCAACAACGGGTGATCGCTAAACGACAAATACGCATTGCTCAAATTCAGTAACGCCAAAATAATTCCCTATTTTACCCAATCAAAATTGTGAGGATTTTAGCAGTTTTATGGTGGGTTTTATATCCTTTAAATAAAATCCCTTTTAATGGTACTAAAATATGGTACTATCATTCTGTTTGGAGGAGACTGTGAAAAATAAATCAAAATTGACCCTGCAGCTGATTTTCAAACGTCCGGTCAGTGGCAATATTCGATGGAAAGATATCGAATCGCTTTTTTTGGATTTAGGTGCGGAAATTGAAGAACGTGAGGGATCGCGTGTTGCCGTTATATTATTCGGACAGGTAAAAGTATTCCATCGCCCACACCCTAAACCTGATACCGATAAAGGCGCAGTTGCCAGCGTTAGAAAATGGTTAGAAGAAAATGGAGTAACATTATGATTAATATGATGATCATTAACGGACATAAAGCCACCATCACCTACGATGATGAAATTGGTTTATTTCGTGGGGAATTTCACGGATTAAACGGTGGTGCGGATTTTTATGCCGCCGATGTTGAAACCTTGCGTAGAGAGGCGGAGATTTCACTGGCGGAATTTTTAGCCGTGTGTAAAGAAAAAGGCATTGAACCTTATAAACGTTATTCCGGTCGCTTCAATTTACGCCTTGATCCGAGGTTACACGCCGAGATCGCCGCCTTTGCCAATGCCGAAAATTTGAGTTTAAACGAATGGGTGGTTAAACGCTTGCAAAACGATATTCAGCAGCTTTCGAGGTAACAAAAAACCGCACTTTACAGCCTTATTGACTGGCAAAGTGCGGTTGATTTGCAACATCAGAACGATGGATTAGTCTTTTTTACCTAACTGTGGCAATACGGAATCTTTGCCGGCGATTAATAAGCCGCTTTGAGTGTAAATGCCCAGCTTGGCGCGGGTATCGACGATGTCGAGGTTACGCATGGTTAATTGACCGATACGATCCGCCGGGCTGAATGGCGCGTTTTCCACTTTTTCCATGCTCAAACGCTCCGCTTCATAGGTCAGATTCGGCGAAACCGTATCTAAGATCGAATAATCGTTACCACGGCGTAGTTCTAACCTCACTTCACCGGTCACCGCCCGTGCCACCCAACGTTGTGCGGTTTCGCGCAGCATTAACGCTTGCGGATCGAACCAGCGACCTTGGTACAACAACCGTCCTAAACGCAACCCGTTGATACGGTATTGTTCAATCGTATCTTCATTGTGAATGCCGCTGACCAAACGTTCGTAGGCGATGTGTAACAACGCCATTCCCGGCGCTTCATAGATACCGCGGCTTTTCGCTTCGATGATACGGTTTTCGATTTGATCGCTCATGCCTAAACCATGACGCCCGCCGATACGGTTCGCTTCCAAGAACAACTCGACCGGATCGTTAAATTCTTTACCGTTCAGAGCAACCGGCACGCCTTCTTCAAAGCGCACGCTCACTTCTTCGGCTTTCACCGCCACATTTTCGTCCCAAAACGCCACACCCATAATCGGTTTGACGATACGGATACCGGTGTTTAAGAATTCCAAATCTTTGGCTTCATGGGTTGCGCCGAGCATATTGGAATCGGTGGAATAGGCTTTTTCCACCGACATTTTGTAGTTGAAGCCGTTGGCGATCAAGAATTCGGACATTTCATGACGACCGCCCAATTCATCAATAAACTGTTGGTCTAACCACGGCTTGTAGATTTTCAGATTCGGGTTGGTCAGCAAGCCGTAACGATAGAAACGCTCAATGTCATTGCCTTTAAAAGTGCTGCCGTCGCCCCAGATATTCACGTCATCTTCTTTCATTGCCGCCACCAGCATGGTGCCGGTCACTGCACGCCCCAATGGCGTGGTGTTGAAATAGGTTACGCCGCCGGTTGAGATATGGAACGCCCCGCATTGGATTGCGGCAATCCCTTCGTGCGCCAGTTGTGTGCGACAGTCAATCAGGCGCGCGTCTTCTGCACCGTATTCTTTGGCTTTGCGCGGAATCGCGTTGTAATCGTCTTCGTCAGGTTGCCCTAAGTTGGCGGTGTAAGCGTATGGCACAGCCCCTTTTTGGCGCATCCATAACAGCGCGGCGCTGGTGTCCAAGCCGCCGGAAAATGCGATACCGACTTTTTGACCTAACGGAAGATTTTCAAGAATTGTCGCAGACATAAGAGTTCCTATAAAGATAATCGTTGAGATGAGATTAATGCGTATTTTGCGGTTGAATATTATGCGCTAAATCACATTTAAAGTCTAGGATTAAAATAAAAATTCATTTTATTGCATAAAAAATCAATTAGACCGCACTTTATGCAATGAAAGTGCGGTCTAAACGGTTATTTTGCGATTGCTAAAAATTGATCAAAAAAGGTCGGGAAGGTTTTTGCCGTGCAATTCGGATCAAGAATCGTCACCGACGTATCCGACAGCGCAATCAGTGCAAAACACATTGCCATACGGTGATCGTTGTAGGTTTCAATCTCGGCGTGTTGGAATTGGCTGAGTGACAGCGGCTGAATACGGATATAATCTTCCCCCTCCTCCACCGTTGCCCCCACTTTACGCAATTCGGTCGCCATCGCGCTTAAACGGTCGGTTTCTTTCACCCGCCAGTTGTAAATATTGCGGATCACCGTTTCGCCTTGGGCGAAAAGTGCGGTGGTGGCAATGGTCATTGCCGCGTCGGGAATATGGTTCATATCCATATCAACACCGTGCAATTCGCCCTGTTCCGCTTCGATAAAGCTGTCGCCCCAAGTGACTTTCGCCCCCATTTTTTCCAATACCTCGGCAAACAAGCGATCCCCTTGGATACTGTTTTTACCGATTCCGGTTACCCGCACTTTGCCTTTAATCGCAGCGGCGGCTAAGAAATAAGAGGCGGACGACGCGTCGCCCTCCACTAAATATTCGCCAACCGCGTGGTATTGTTGTTGCCCCTTGACAAGGAAAGTGCGGTAATCCTGATTTTGCACCCGCACGCCGAAAGCCGCCATCATCTTTAAGGTGATGGCGATATAGGGTTTTGACACCAACTCGCCGATAATTTCAATTTCGGTATCGGCTTCAGCCAACGGCGCAGCCATTAAAAGTGCGGTCAGGAACTGGCTGGAGACCGAGCCGTCGATCCGCACTTTGCCGCCGTTTAAGCCGCTATTGCGAATCGCCAGCGGCGGATAGCCGTCGTTTTCCAGATAATCGATTTCCGCTCCGGCTTGGCGCAATGCGTCGACCAAATGCTTAATCGGGCGTTCTTTCATGCGCGGTTCACCGGTCAATACGATTTCGCTCGCGTCCGCTTGCGGGTTGTGCAAACACAACGCCGCCGCCAACGGACGCATTGCCGTGCCGGCATTGCCTAAATACAGCGATAAACCCGACTGCCAGCGGAACGCGCCGCCCAACCCTGTCACTTTACATTCGGTTTTATCTTGCGACAGCTGATACTCAACGCCAAGCTGCTTTAACGCATTCAACATATGGTGCACATCGTCGCTATCGAGCAAATTAGTGACATTGGTTGTGCCCTTTGCCAATGCCGCTAACAATAAGGCACGGTTCGACAGGCTTTTTGAACCGGGCAGATTAATTGTGCCTTCGACACGGGTGATCGGGTTCAAAGTAATGGAAGTTGGTTGTTGCATAGATTACTCATTAAAGCTATTTAGTCAAAGCACGGGCGGATTCTATATCCGCCCGTGTACGAAGAACGATATAAGCATTCAATAAATAAAGCATAAACGCAAAGTGCGGTTCGGGCGGATATAGAATCCGCCCCTGCAATATTTATCAATACGTTATAGATATTACAACCCTAAAATCAGACTCAAGGCGTCAATAAAGCGTTGGTTTTCCTCAGGCAAACCAATGCTGATACGCAGGTGATTCGGCAAGCCGTAACCGGCAATCGGGCGCACGATCACGCCGTTTTCCAGTAATTTTTGATAAATCGGGGCGGCAGGTTGTTTGAGATCCAAGGTGATAAAATTGCCTTTTGACGGCACATACGCCAAGCCTTTTTGTTGGAAAAAGGTTTCCAACTGTTTTAAACCTCGACGGTTGTTTTCCGCCACTTTTTCGATGAAAACATCATCATTCACCACCGCCACCGCCGCGCTTAATGCCAAGCTGTTGCAGTTAAACGGCTGGCGCACACGGTTGCACAAATCGGCAACCTCCGGCGACGACACCATATAACCAATACGTAAGCCCGCCAAGCCGTAGGCTTTGGATAAAGTGCGGCACACCACTAAATTCGGGTATTTTTGCAATAGGTTAAATGACGGCACACGCTCATCGGCGGAGGTAAATTCGGTATAAGCCTCATCTAAAATCACCAGAATATGCGCCGGAACCTTGGCTAAAAATGCTTCGATTTGCGCCGCGGTTAAAAATGTGCCGGTCGGATTATTCGGGTTGGCGATATAAATGACTTTGGTTTTTTCACTGATTGCCGCTAAAAAACCGTCTAAATCATGTCCGTACTCTTTCGCCGGCACAATCACCGCTTTGGCGTTGATTGCTTGCGAAACCAACGGATAGACAATAAAAGTGTATTGCGAAAAAATCACTTCATCGTTGGCATTTAAAAAGGTGTGGGCAGTGATTTCCAACAAGTCGTTCGAGCCGTTGCCTAAAGTGATTTGTTCCGCTTGCACGCCGAATTTTTGCGCAATCGCCCGTTTCAGTTCAAAGCCGTTGGCGTCAGGATAACGGGTTAAATCGTCTAATTGCTGTTGGATCGCCTGTTTCGCGCTTTGCGGAAAGCCGAACGGATTTTCATTCGACGCCAATTTGACGATATTGGCAATGCCCAATTCGCGTTCCAGTTCTTCAATCGGTTTGCCTGCCTGATACGGCGACAGCTCGCGCACGCCCGGATTGGCGATGTCGATAAATTTCATAGTGTCCTCTGTTTTTATGCGTTTTTATTCTCTTGCGCAAAACGCTGCATAAAGGCGATTAGCGCTTCCACGCCTTCAATCGGCATAGCGTTGTAAATCGAGGCGCGCATGCCGCCGACGATACGGTGTCCTTTTAACGCTTGTAAACCGCACTTGGTGGCTTCGGCAACGAATTTGGCGTTCAATTCGTCGTTGTCGGCGGTAAAGGTCACGTTCATCAAAGAGCGGTTGGCAACGGCGACAGTATTACGGTAAAAATCACTTTGATCGAGATAGGCATACAGTTTTTCCGCTTTGGCACGGTTGCGACCTTCCATTGCGTTTAAACCGCCGTTATCCGACAGCCATTGGAACACCAACGAGCAGAGATACCACGCGAATGTCGGCGGGGTGTTGAACATTGAGTCGTTGTCGCGCAGAATTTGGTAATTCCAAATTGACGGTGTATTCGCGCGCGCTTTACCAATCAAATCATCACGCACGATTAAAATCACAATGCCTGAAGGCCCCATATTTTTTTGCGCACCGGCATAAATCACGCCGAATTTACTGACATCAATCGGACGGGAAAGAATATTGGACGACATATCCGCCACCAACACCGCCTCACCGACATTCGGCACATCAAAAATCTCCACGCCGCTGATGGTTTCATTCGGGCAGTAATGCACATAATCGTATTGTGCCGCAACATCACTGAAATCCAGTTGCGCCACACCGACGACGCCGTCTTGTTCGGCGCTAATCGTGATTTCGTCGATTTCACCGAACAAACGGGCTTCTTTCGCTGCCGCGCCCGACCAATAGCCACTGTTCAGATACAGGGCTTTGCCGTTTTGGCTTAATAAATTCATGGGAATTGCCGCAAATTGCCCGCGCGCGCCGCCTTGGGCAAACAGCACTTGGTAATTATCCGGAATCGCCATTAATTCACGGAGCTGTTGGATCGAGCGCGCTGCCAATGCCATAAAATGTTTACCGCGGTGGCTCACTTCCATCACCGAGGTTTGCAGCCCTTCCCAGTTTAACAACTCCTGTTGTGCTTGTGCTAAAACCGCAGGCGGCATCATTGCCGGACCGGCACTGAAATTAAATACTTGAGACATGTTGTTGACCTTAACTCGAGAAATGAAATAAATAAACTTAGTTTTATCATTCCCTTCCGCTCTTATCAATCGCTTTGTCGCATTTGCGACGATTTTTCTTAATCGAAGCCTTTGACGATCCTGACTAAAAAGGATAAATTAAGGATGTTATCAATAATCAAATAAGTGAGAGTGAAAATGGAAGCGGTAAACAAACAATGTTTTCAAGACGTATTGGAGTATGTCAGCATGGCTCGTCAAAAAAACAAATTAAAACGCGATATGGTTGATATCGAGCGTAAAATTCGTGACAACCAAAAACGGGTTTTATTGTTGGACAATCTGAATCAATATATTAATGATGAAATGAGCGTGGCGGATATTCGCACCATCATCGCCAGTATGCGCGACGATTACGAAGATCGGATTGACGATTATGTGATTCGCAATGCGGAAAACTCCAAACAACGGCGCGAAATCAGCAAAAAAATGGCGGAACAAAGTAAAGCCCGCCAACTCAAAAAATAAACGACACCATTCAACGCTTAACCATGCAAAGTGCGGTCTAAACCGTAATGCCAGTCAGTTAAGGCTGGCGTTTTTTTGTGCAATATTTTTTTGTTTTTTCTCTAACCCATCTTGGATAAGGTTTCCTGTTGCGCCGTTTCGGCAATTTATAGGTAGCAAGTTGGTTGAGTAAAAGTTGATATAATTGGGGTAATTTGCTTGGGCTACTGAGAGGCATCGTGGTAAAAAATGCAATCACCGCAGCTGAACAACTGCTAAAACTCAGCTGAACCGGGCTGAGTCCCTGTTGTAATTTCGTCGCTTCACACATTGCTCGCCGAATTAAATTATAAGCCAGCAACACACCCCATAATTCTTGTTTAACCATTTCCGACTTTTTACTGCGTAACGTGTAGGCACTATTTAGTAAATATTGTTTCACTTCCCGGTAACCCGGTTCAATCCCCCAACGATGGCGATAAAGTCCGATAACTTCCTCTGCAGGGTATAATTCCGGTTCCAGTAATGAGGTCAATATTTGGAAGGATTTCCCCTTTTCGTGTTTTTCAATTAATCGGGCTTCTATATAGGTCGGTAAATCACTATCCCGCTTTCTTGATGGCTGTGTCGTCTTGAGTTTGATACGCTTATCCGTTTCGCTGTGAACGGTCAAAACCTCATATCTCAGTCCTTTTCTTACCGGAATCAACCAATGTTTATTTTCGTTGTGATTCTGCCAATGATAAAGTAATCGTAATGAATAAAATCCTTTATCGAATAAGGTTAAGCTATTCGACGGGGTTGTGGTAATGAGCGGCTCGGCTAAGGTCATTTCGCTTGTACGGTAAGGCGCGAAATGCGCATTAACAATCAAGTGACTGGTCAATTCCATATGGCAAACGGCTTTAATTTGAGGGTAATCGGATAAACCGTTGGTATGTCCTGAACGTCCAAAAGCCTGTTGGTTTTCCTGCGTATCTTCTGTCCGCCAAACGACACCATCCACCGCAAACAAATTGAGATTTCGCCAGTGTGGTAAGTGCGGTTGGTTTTCGGCAAAATAGTGTTCGGCTGTTAATTCAAAAACGCGTTTTACACTTTCTGCTCCTAAGCGTTGTCTAGCCTGAACGATTGCGCTCGGTGCAGTGATGAGCTGTTTGCCCGGCAAGGCTAAATCTAATCGATTGATGATATCGTTCAAAGATTGTTTACGATATAAACTCATACCGATAACCGCCCATAGCACGGCAGTGAGTGGCAAACGCCGTTTTCTTACTGTGGCGACGCCGGAAATATTGAAGGCTTGTTCCAATAATACGGGATCTAGAAATTGATTGAGTTTTTCAAGTTGATAGACTTTTGAACTGAGTATGGTTTGATAAAGGTCTTGTTGCAATGTCATAAGAAATAATCCAATCACGAAATCATGATTGGATTATTAAATGATCATTTGGATCGGTCAAGTTGCTTAACTGATCGGCATTACGGTATAAAAACCGCACTTTTACTTTCCGTCTATTGTTTTCCCAAACTCGCCGCGCTGTTCTCGGGAAAATGCACATCCAATTGGTTAAACGGAATCTCAATCCCCTCCCGATCAAATGCCAATTTAACATTCTCGGTAATGGCATAATAAACGCCCCAGTAATCCGCCGTTTTCGCCCAAGGGCGCACAAACAGTTGCACACTGCTGGCAGCCAAAGAGCCCACGGCAATTGTCGCTTGTGGATTGCTTAAAATACGCGATTCCTGCGCCAGACAATCGGCAATAATCCGTTTGGCTTTGCCAATGTCACTGCTGTAAGCAATGTCGAAAATAAAGTCGACGCGGCGGGTTTCATTGGCGGAATAGTTGGTAATACTGTCACCGAAGACTTTCCCATTCGGTACCAATACGGTTTTATTGTCTCCGGTGCGCAACTCGACCACCAACAACCCGATTTGCGTTACCGCTCCGCTGACGCCGCCGGCTTCAATAAAATCGCCTTTTTTAAATGGTTTGAAGATTAAAATCATCACCCCGGCGGCAAAATTTTGTAACGAATTTTGCAGTGCCAAACCGACGGCTAAACCCGCCGCCCCGATCAATGCCACCAACGAACTGGTGTTAATCCCTAATTGGGATAGTGCGGCAATAATCACAATTAAGAGAAAAAGGAAGTAACTAATTGAGCTGACAAAACCCTGTAACATTTCATCTTTGCTCGATCTGAGTACGACTTTGCCCAATAAACCACTGAATAATCTCGCCAATAATTTACCGATCAGATAAATCACAATTGCCAATAAGATTTTTGTGCCGTAAGGAATGATCCATTGATTTAATAAACTATTGAGATCAAGCTGCTGCACACCGTTGATCAAAGCCGCAGTCTGGGCCTGAATATCAATATTGGTCGTTTCTGTGGTTGCGGTCATCGTGACTCCTTCCCTTGCGCTGATATGTTAAATTAGTGTTGATTTTAACATAAGATAAGCCAGTAACTCGACAAATTTAAGTAAACTTGACTAAATCTGTCGGAAATAATTGCCTCGCCAATAAATTTTCTTTAAAATCCACAAAAAATAAATATTTTAAATATATCTTTAAGGATACGCTATGCACTCACAATTAATTTGTTACAAAAAAATGCCGATTTGGAGCAAAGATACCCTGCCGCAAATGTTCCGCGAAATGCACAACACCAAAGTCGGCACTTGGGCAAAAGTCACTATTCTTTCCGGTTCCCTTGAGTATTTTGAATTGGACGAATCCGGTAAAATATTAAATCGTTATATTTTTGATACGGCAAACCAACCGCCGTTTGTCGAACCACAACAATGGCACCGTGTTTCGCCCCTGTCCGATGATTTGCAATGTTATTTGGAATTTTATTGCTTGCCGCAAGATTATGTTGCCAAAAAATACAATATGACAGCAACCCATTCCGAAGTAATTAATGCCATGCAATTTGTTCAGCCTTGCAAAACCTTGGATCTCGGCTGCGGTCAAGGACGCAATTCTGTATTTCTCGGCGTGCAGGGCTTTGAGGTTGACGCTTGGGATCAGAATGAAACCAGCATTGCATTTTTAGATTCGGTGATCGAGAAAGAAAAATTAAGCAACGTCAAAACCGCACTTTACGACATTAACCAAGCGGCAATTCAAGACAATTACGACTTTATCCTTTCTACCGTGGTGATGATGTTCCTAGAGCGCGATCACATCCCGGCAATTATCGCTAATATGCAGCAACATACCAATATCGGCGGTTATAATTTAATCGTGGCGGCGATGTCCACCGATGATATGCCTTGCCTAATGCCGTTTTCTTTCACCTTTGCCGAAAATGAACTGAAAAATTATTACCAAGGTTGGCAATTGCTTAAATATAACGAACAAGCGGGCGAATTGCATAAAACCGACGCCGACGGCAATCGGATCAAATTGAAATTCGTGACGATGTTGGCGAAGAAAGTCTAGTCGTTTACAAATAAAAAAACGGGTTTCTGATTATAAGAAATCCGTTTTATTTTTAAATAACGTATCTTACCGAACGCCTTCCACCAAGGTTTTGATCAAGTGCGGTCCGTGGTAAATCAAACCGGAATAGAGTTGCAACAGCTCGGCACCGGCAGCGATTTTTTCCTGTGCGCTGGCAACGGAATCAATCCCGCCGCTGCCGATAATCGGAATCTCGCCTTTCAATTCTTGATGTAAACGATTAATGATTCGGGTACTGAGTTTTTGCAACGGTTTGCCGCTTAATCCGCCCTGCTGCTCAGCATTGGCAATGCCGCTGACGCTGTCACGGGAAATCGTGGTGTTGGTGGCGATGACACCGTCTATTTTATGCCTGCGCAAGGTATCGGCAATTTGCACCAGCTCGGCTTCGCTTTGATCCGGCGCAATTTTCACCGCAATCGGCACGTATTTGTTGTAATAATCCGCTAATTCCGTTTGTCTTGCTTTCACCGCCTGCAACAAATCGTCCAGCGCGTCACCATATTGCAATTGGCGCAAACCCGGCGAATTTGGGGAGGAAATATTGATCGTAATATAACCGGCATGGTTATACACTTTGTTCAGACAATAAATATAATCGCCTTTGCCGTTTTCGACCGAGGTGCTGGTATTTTTGCCGATATTAATCCCGATCACACCGTCATAACGCGCTTTTTTCACATTTTCGACCAGATGATCGACACCATGGTTGTTAAAACCGTTGCGGTTGATAATCCCCTCGGCTTCGAGCAAGCGGAACTGGCGCGGTTTCGGATTGCCGTCTTGCGCCAACGGCGTCACCGTGCCGACTTCGATAAAACCAAACCCCAGCGCACCGAAACCGTCAATCGCCTCGCCGTTTTTATCCGCCCCCGCCGCCAAACCGATCGGATTTTTAAATTCGATTCCCATGCAGGTTTTCGGCGTGCCTTGCGGGCAGCGAAGTGCGGTTTGCAGCAGATATTTCGCCGGCGTTTTACCGAGAATGGCCAAGGTTTTCACGGTAACATTATGCGCCAGCTCTGCGTCCAGTGAAAACAGCCCTTTGCGAATAAAAGAATACATATCCTAACCTTTTGTGTAGGGGCATATTGCATATGCCCGTTGACGACATCTTATCAGCGCATGCCATACGCGCTGACATTTTTAATGCGAATCCAACGCCTTTTCAATCTTCTCAAACAGGTCTTTGGATAAGTTTTCGATTTTCGCCAAACGTTCCAAACCGCGCTTCATCAGGGTTTGACGCTGGGCGTCATAACGTCCCAAACGGATCAGCGGTTCGATCAAGCGTGAGGCAATCTGCGGATTGCTACTGTTAACTTTGGTTAATACATCCACCAAGAAACGATAGCCGGAGCCGTCAATTGCGTGGAACGCATTCGGGTTTTGATTGGCAAAACTGCCGACCAATGCACGCAAGCGGTTCGGGTTATTGAAATTAAAACTCGGGTGATCCATTAATGCGATAACATTTTGTAAGACATCTTCGTCCGGACGGGTGGCTTGCAGTGCGAACCATTTATCCATCACCAAGCCGTCATGCGCCCATTTCTGTTCGAAATCCGCCAACAGATTATCACGACAAGGCAATGCCGCAGACGTTGCCGCCGCCAATGCCGCCAGCGTATCCGTCATATTATTCGCGTGTGTGTAGTGGGCATTAACCAGTGCATTACCAAATTCGGTGACTGCCAAATAACTTAAACAACAATTACGCAAACTGCGCAGTGCCACGTCTTCGCGCAGCACCCGATATTCCGGCAAATCAATCTGATGATACAATTTTAGCAAGTGCGGTTTTAAATATTCCGCAATTTGCTGTTGCAGGAAGCGACGCACGCTATGAATGCCGCTCGGATCGATCACTTTAAACTGCTCGGCAAATTCGGTTTCTTTCGGCAGTGTCAGGATAAGTGCGGTCAATTCGATATCCTGCTGATAATTTTCCAAAATCCCTTGGAATGCCGCTAGCAATTGCGGGCTAATCTGTAACGCTTCGCCGTTTTGTCGGCGTTGCAAGTTTTGGCGTAATTCGGCCGCCAACAACATTTGCGCCGCATCCCAACGGATAAACGCATTTTCCGCATGATTCAATAAGCCTAACAATTGCGTATCGCTGTAATCGTAATCCAGTTTGACCGGCGCGGAAAAATCACACAATAATGCCGGCGTCGGGCGCGCATAAACGTGATGGAACTCAAACACTTGATGATTTTGTAAAATATCCAACACATCGCTAACCGGGCCGTTTTCATCTTGTAATGCCAGTTTATGCCCTTTTCCATCATACAATGCGATTTTCAACGGAATATGCAAATTGATTTTATCCAGTTGATCATGAGTCGGCGCGGTGCTTTGCGACACATTCAAACGGTAAATATGCTTGCGTTCGTCATATTCGTCACTGACGCTGAGCTGCGGTGTGCCGGATTGGCTGTACCAACGGCGGAACAGGGTTAAATCGACACCGGAGGCACGCTCCATTGCCGAGACGAAATCTTCGCAAGTCGCTGCCTTGCCGTCGTTTTCGGCAATATATAGCTTCATGCCCTGCTGAAACCGCACTTCGCCTAATAAGGTGTGCAGCATGCGGATCACTTCCGCGCCTTTTTCATATACGGTGACGGTGTAGAAATTATTCATTTCGATCACTTTTTCCGGGCGGATCGGATGTGCCATCGGACCGGCATCTTCCGCGAATTGCACCGTACGCAAAATTTTCACATTATTAATCCGCTGCACCGCTCTTGAACCGGTATCGGAAGAAAATTCCTGATCGCGGAACACCGTCAAGCCCTCTTTCAGGCTCAACTGAAACCAATCGCGACACGTCACGCGGTTGCCGGTCCAGTTATGGAAATATTCGTGGGCGATCACCGCTTCGACATTATGATAATCTTCATCGGTTGCCGTCGCCGGGTTGGCGAGCACAAATTTAGAGTTGAATACGTTCAAGCCCTTGTTTTCCATCGCCCCCATATTGAAGAAATCAACGGCGACGATCATGTAAATATCCAAATCATATTCCAGATCGAACCGCTCTTCGTCCCATTTCATCGACTTTTTCAAGCTTTGCATTGCCCAATCGGCACGATCTAAATTGCCTTTATCGACATACAATTCCAGCGCCACGTTACGACCGCTCTTAGTGACAAAATTGTCCTGCAACAAGTCAAAATCCCCTGCCACCAGCGCAAACAGGTAACTCGGTTTCGGGAACGGATCTTGCCATTCGACCCAATGTTTGCCGTTATCCAAATCGCCGCCGTTAATGCGGTTGCCGTTGGATAACAGATAAGGATATCGGGTTTTATCGGCGGTGATTTTGGTGGTATAGCGTGCCAGCACGTCAGGACGATCCAGCATATAGGTGATTTGACGGAAACCTTCCGCCTCGCATTGGGTGCAAAAACCGTCACCCGATTGATATAACCCTTGCAGCGAGGTATTTTCCGCCGGTTTTAAACGGGTTTGAATCGTGAGCTCAAAATGGTCAGCCTCTAATGAACTGAGATCAAGCAATAGCGATTCGCTATCTTGTTGATAGTGCGGAAAATCGTTGCCGTTAAGTTGTAACGACACAAACTGGAAACTGTGTCCGTCGAGGCGCAATTCCGTTGCCTTCGGGTTTAAACGCTGAACGGCGGTTTTAGCCGTCACTAGGGTATCTTGCGGATCTAATTGAAAATCAAGATAAATATCGGTGATGGTATAATCCGGTTTTTTATAATCTTTGCGGTATTTTGCTTTCGTCAGCATTCGATGTGCTCTCTATTTTTTTCAGTTTATTCGACCAATAAGCATAGAATTTTCTCCACTAACTTGCAATCGAATCACGATATTCCGACTAAAAAAGATAAAATATTGCGCCTAACCATACCGACAACACTCAATTTCTTATAAAATCATGCTATCCTAACCGCACTTTTGACTTTATTCACCTCACACAAGGAAATATCTGATTTATGTCTGCAAAAATCGCGATTGTCATGGGTTCTCAAAGTGACTGGTCTACGATGATCGAAGCCGCCAATGTATTGGATCAACTGCAAGTGCCTTACCATGTGGAAATTGTCTCCGCCCACCGCACGCCGGATAAGCTGTTCAGCTTTGCCGAAACGGCGCAAAGCAACGGTTATCAAGTGATTATCGCCGGCGCAGGCGGCGCGGCACATCTGCCGGGCATGATTGCAGCCAAAACCCTTGTGCCGGTGTTGGGCGTGCCGGTGAAAAGTGCGGTTTTAAGCGGTATAGACAGTCTCTATTCGATTGTGCAAATGCCAAAAGGGATTCCGGTCGGCACGTTGGCAATTGGTGCGGCGGGTGCAGCCAATGCGGGGCTATTAGCCGCACAGATTTTAGCCAACCACGATAGCGCACTTGCCGAACGTTTACGGCAATTCCGTGCGCAACAAACCCAAACCGTGTTAGATAATCCGGATCCGCGTTTGCTATAAGGAAAGCGTCATGCAAAAAAGTGCCATTTATCCACCGGTTTATGTGTTAGGCAACGGACAATTGGGACGCATGTTGCGTTATGCCGGCGCCCCATTGGATATTGGAGTGCAGCCATTAGACTTTGCTGCCCCCCTGTTTGAAATTGAAGATAACGCGGTGATTACCGCAGAGATCGAGCGTTGGGAAACCACGCCACTCACCACTGCCCTTGCCACCCACCCCAATTTTATTAATCAAACCGTTTTTGCGCTGCTGGCGGATCGCCATTCGCAAAAATCACTGTTAGACCAACTCAATTTACCGACTTCGCCATGGCAGCCGTTAAACTCGGCTGAACAATGGACGCGGATTTTTTCACAAGTCGGCGAAAAAGTGGTGGTGAAACGCCGCAGCGGTGGCTATGACGGGCGCGGACAATGGATTGTCACTAGCAATAATCAAGAGGTGATTACAAACGAACTATTCGGTGAAGTGATCGCCGAAGCGTTTATTCCGTTCGATTATGAGGTATCACTGGTCGGCGCACGCTTTGCCGACGGTTCGACCCGCTTCTATCCTGTCACCCACAATTTGCAACAAAACGGCATTCTGCGTTACAGCGTGCAATTGGGCGTTGACCGCACTTTGCAAACGAAAGCCGAAGCCATGCTCGGCGCAATCATGCATAAGTTGGATTATATCGGCGTGATGGCGATGGAATGTTTTGTGGTCGGCGATAAATTACTGATTAACGAACTTGCGCCAAGGGTGCACAACAGCGGACATTGGACGCAACTGGGTTGTTCGATCAGCCAATTTGAATTGCACTTGCGCGCGCTGCTCAACCTGCCGACACCGCACTTGGAAATTGTTATGCCGAGCGTGATGGTGAACCTCATCGGCACGGAACACAATCCGCAATGGCTCAGTCTGCCGTTCAGCCAACTGCATTGGTACGGCAAAAAAGTGCTGTCGGGGCGCAAAGTGGGACATCTTAACCTCTCGCACCCGGATAAAAACGTGTTGGTTGACAACCTGCGCCGATTGGAAAATCTCTTGCCGGAAGATTACCGTTCCGGGCTGGAATGGGCGATTGGGAAATTAAGCTGATTTTTGCTTTTTAGGATTGTTATCTGCGCTGAAAATCAGTATAAATAGAAACTCAATTTAGGGTTATTGTCGATAATTGTTTATCCGCAACGGTTTAATCCAAGCGGATTGGATAGCCGCCCGTTTACGAAGTGCGGTATAAGCAATGAATCAAGAGAGAATAAATACAAAGTGCGGTTCGGGCGATATCTAATTCGCCCCTACAATGCACAACACATATTAATTTCAACCAATTATCCTAAAACAATAAAAATTTATTACACAACATCATTATCATCAAAATCAAAGGAAATCACTATGTTTGAAAAAATCCAAGCCGCACCGGCAGATCCGATTTTAGGTTTAGGCGAAGCGTTTAAAGCCGAAACCCGCAGCAACAAAATCAACTTGGGGATCGGTGTTTATAAAGACGCCAACGGCTTGACCCCAATCGTGAAAGCGGTGAAAGAAGCAGAAAAACGCCTGTTGGAAAACGAAAACACCAAAAATTACCTGACGATTGACGGTGTTGCCGCCTACAACCAATTCACCCAAGAATTACTGTTCGGCGCAAATAGCGAGATCGTCAACAGCAAACGCGCCAAAACCGCACAAAGTTTGGGCGGAACAGGGGCATTGCGTGTTGCAGCGGAATTTATCAAACGCCAAACCAATGCGCAAAATGTGTGGATCAGCGCCCCGACTTGGCCAAACCACAACGCGATTTTCAACGCGGTCGGCATGACGATTCGTAACTACCGTTACTACAACGAAGAAACTCACGCTTTAGATTGGGACAACATGATCGCCGATCTCAGCAACGCCGGCGAAGGCGATGTGGTACTGCTGCACGGCTGCTGCCACAACCCGACCGGTATCGACCCGACCCCTGAACAGTGGCAACAGTTAGCCGCCATGTCGGTGAAAAACGGTTGGTTACCATTATTTGACTTTGCTTATCAAGGCTTAGCCAACGGCTTAGATGAAGATGCCCAAGGCTTGCGCGCCTTTGCCGCAAACCACAAAGAATTACTGATTGCCAGCTCATTCTCGAAAAACTTCGGTTTATATAACGAACGCGTCGGCGCATTCACCATCGTTGCCGCGGATCAAGCCACTGCCGAAACCGCATTCAGCCAAGTGAAATCCATTATCCGTACGCTGTATTCCAACCCGTCCTCCCACGGCGCAAATGCCGTCGCCTTGGTGTTGAGTGACGCAGAATTAAAAGCCGACTGGATCGCCGAACTTGCCGAAATGCGCGAACGGATTAAAACCATGCGCCAAAAATTCGTGGACTTATTGAAAGAATACGGCGCAGAGCAAGACTTCTCATTTATCATCGAACAAAACGGCATGTTCTCCTTCAGCGGCCTCAGCCCTGAACAAGTGGATCGCCTGAAAGACGAATTCGCAATTTACGCGGTACGTTCCGGGCGGATCAATGTTGCTGGTATCACCGAAGATAATATCCGTTATCTGTGTGAAAGTATTGTGAAGGTGTTGTAATTTTTAGAGGGGCAAAAGCCCCTCAACTCTGCTTTACCAACCATTAAAACCGCACATGGAAATTGGGGGCATTTTTGTTGTCAGCTTCGGCTAGGCTTTTTGGCTTTCATTGTAATATTTATAGGCTTCATCAATTGACTGGAAATTATGCATATAACCGGCTTCTAACACTGCGGCATTATCACAATACTCGCGTACCGCTGACGGGCTGTGCGAAACCAGAATAATCGAGCGATCTTTGCGCTTTTCAAACAGTTCATATTTACATTTAGCCGAAAAACGGGAATCCCCCACTGCAATCACTTCATCGATCAGATAGCAATCAAATTCCACCGATAACGACAATGCAAACGCTAAACGGGCTTTCATACCAGAAGAATATTTGTTTACCGGTTCATAAAGATAATCACCTAATTCGGAAAATTCTTCAGTGAAGCATTTGACATAATCAATATCCACATCGTAAATTCTGCAAATAAAGCGCAAATTATCCATACCGGTTAAACTGCCTTGAAATGCACCGCTAAAGGCTAAAGGCCAAGAGATACTCATGGTACGCTCAATCGTGCCGCTTGTTGGCGGTTCAATCCCACTGATTAGGCGAATTAAGGTGGATTTACCTGCGCCATTACGTCCTAAAATCCCAATTTTCTCGCCTTTTTCCAACTCAAAATTAACATTATGTAATACTGTACGCCAACCATTATGAGTTAAATAACGTTTACTGACATCTTCCACTTTGATCATGAAGGTTCAATTCCTTTACTAAAATTTTTCACCATCATTAGCCCTATTAGTAATAATGTAAGATCACAAACCAATAAAAACCAAGGATTTTCGTAAGTTATAGCCATAGAACCAAAATAACCATGACGAAACATTTCTGTACCATGAATCATCGGAACCCAAAGAATATATTTATGAAATTGTACTGGTAGGCTATGTATAAAAAACATTGCTCCTGATAGTGGAAACATTACAAAACTCAATGTACCCCAAATTTTCCCAAAGGGTTCAATATGGTGAGCAATAGAGCAGATAATCAGCCCTAGTCCAATAGCAAACATTGCCATTAATATCCATGCTAATAACATATAAAAAATATCTTGTGGCAATTCAATCCAACCAATTGCAATCAGTATCGCCATAATTACAATTTGAGCAACTGTTGCACCAGTTATTTCTAATAACATCCTCGCAAATAGCGTATCTAACACTCTAACGTTACGGTGATAAAGTAAACTAATATTAGCCGAAACTGAACCTATCGCTCGATTTGAGGCATTACGCCACATCATCATTAACGGATAACCTGTTACTGCGAATGCAATAATATTTAATGCAGAAAATGCATCTCCTCTAACAAACCGCCACAGCAATACTATTGATACTGTCATTAACATAGGTTCAACAAACAACCATAAAAAACCAATATTCTGCCGCCCATAGCGGGTAATGATTTCGCGCAACAATAATGCGCCAACCACGCGCTTTTGAATGGCAAAAGATTGCTGTAATGTGGTTTTATCACCGTATTGCATTAGTTTTTATGCTCTCTCACGCTAGCTAACAATAGGCTTAATATTCCATATAACATTAAGCCGATAATCAAAGTGGCAAAAATATTATAAATCCGATAAGGCTCTAGGGCTAAATCGGGTTTGCTTGGTTGATTAATCACTTCCAAATATAATTGTTGGCGATCCGCTTCTTTTTTAGCATTTTGCAATGATGTAATTGCTGTAGTTAATTGTTGCTGCGCTAAGGTGTTATCTAGAACCAAGCGTTGGTATTCTGCCGTTTGATTAGCCATCGAATCACCGCCACCAAAAATGGTTTCAATTTGCTGTTGAATCTCATTTTGGATACTTTTTTCTCTCGCCTGCAAGGTTTTCACTTGCGGATTTTGTGGTGAAATCGCACGCACTTGATCCAACTGAGTTTGGATAGAGATTAATTCATCTTGTAATTTGGAAATCAAGGTCAACTGCACCTCGGATTGAGCCTGAAGATCAAAGATCCCGTTTTTAATCCGATATTCACTCAATGCGAGTGCAGAGTCAGTCACCCGCTGTTCGGCTTCTTTTACCGATTGTTCGGCAAAGATGATCGTATCCCTGCGCGCACGCTCATTCAAACGGTTAATTAATGCTTCCCCCAAACGCAATAATTCAGTGTTAACTTTTTGTCCATCTTCCGCATTAAAAGCACGAATACTTAAGGTCGCAATACCCGAGACGGAATCTAAGCTGACTGAAGAACGTTTTTGGAAATAACGATAAAACGCTTCCTGCCCATCATTAATCCCAAGCGGATTAAAACGGCTGAAAAAATCGCCTTTATCTTCATAAAACTGGCGCATAGGCAATACCGATTCCAATTGTTCAAGTACATTACGCGAGCGCATAAACTCCTGCACCGTGTAAGTATCGTCCTGCGAACGGGCAAAGCCTACACTCTGCAACAACGCACCAAAACCGCTTAATGAGGCTTGGCTGCGAGAAGAACGCACCACAAAACTGGACTCAGAGATGTACACATCAGACGCCCAAAAAGTGAAATAGAACACCGAACAAAAAGTCGGAATCAACACCGTCACCCAAAACAAGGGATTAAACTTTTTCCATATTTTTTTTATATCTTTTTCTGCCTTAGATACTGATATCGGTTTTTCCGCCACTAATGTTGTCTCTGTCATTTCTTTTTTCTCCATTAATTCGATAAATTATTCACGCTGTTTGCCGTGCTAGTTATCGGTGAAGTAATTGAGAAAATAATTCTCAAGAATTTTTGGAATTCCGCTAACGGAGCATTCGATACATAGACAATATCTTTATTTTGAATCGGGAAACGTTGCAACCAGAACAACGATTTCGGTTCTAATAAATTGATCCGATAGACCGTCGGCACATCCATACCCACGTCATAACCACGCCCCTGCCAAGTGGCTTTATCTTGTGCGCTCAGCTTTTCAAACGGTAAATAACGGAATACAAACACGCCGCGCGGATCAGAACGGGTATCAATCAAACCGCCCATGCGACCGATAGCTTCCGCCAACGTCAAGCCTTTAGCTGAAAACCGCACTTCGCGATTGCTACCCACCGCACCAAGTGCGGTAAAGCTCAATGGATTGTTCAGTAATGAGATCACATCACCGGAACGCAACTTAATATTTTCCTTTGGATTAGAAGCCAGTTTTTCTAGCGAGATTGTTTTAACCTCATGACCTCTTGTCAGCTGTACAGAAATATCATAAGCATTTTCCGTTGCCCCACCGACAGCAGCCACCGCATCTAGCACTCGCTCGCCATGTGCGGTGAGCGGCATACGGACACTATTGCCTTGTCGTAACACAGTGACATTGGCTGAATTATTTTTCACCAAACGCACCATAGCTTGTGGCTGATTTGCCATAGGCGCTAGGCGACGCACAATCTCTTTTTGGATCTGCTCCGGCGTTTTACCGCGTACAGAAATCGCACCTAAAAAGGGAATAGTGATTTTGCCACTTTCACTCACCATCTGTTCAGGTAAGCTAGTCAATTGTGCTCCACCTGTGCCACTTTGGTTTAACACACCACCAAACAACACCGCAGGCGGCGCTTCCCAGATCATCACATCGAGGGTGTCACCAATATTCACCGCTCCGTTATAGCTGTTTGCATTGGCAAAATGGCTAAACGATTGTGCTTGTTGCTGATTAAAAAGTGCGGTCGCCACCGCATCTTCAACCTCAACCACTTCAACTGTCGGGATGTTTTCATTACTTTGATTTTGCAAATCCATCACGCGGCTTTGGCTGGGGCCAGAGGTCGGCATGGTATTACAAGCTGTCAAAGTTAGGCAGCATAGGGAAAGTGTTAGTTTTTTCATCATAATTTCTTATTCAGTACAATAAATCATAGTTTTTTGACTTATCCGCACAACTAAATCAAGTTCAAGATTCTATCCCTTTTGCAAGGGAATTTATAGTTAGAAATAGTTAGCAAGTATAAAATATCTATATTAAAAATATTACATATATTTTTAATTATAATCCAATAACATTAGTAATTTGTTCTAGCCGATGTTCCCAAGTATGATATTGCGCCACATATTCCGCACCTGCCCTTGCACGCGCCAAGTCATTCGCACTCGGGCCGTGTTTCAAACGGGCAAACAAATCCAGCATTTCCTCACGACTCTCCACTATATGGCAATAATCCGCAAACAGATTATTGACCGATTCGGAAGCATTGGTGACCGCAATCCCGCCGCAAGCCAAAATCTCGACCAAACGGCGGGAAAACATGGTTGGTGAATCGGTGATGGTATTCACGTTCAACGAAACCAAATAATCCTTATAAATCTGCGCCGTTTGCGGGTAAGCCACAGCCGGGCAAACCTGCATATCAGCCAACAGCGGGTAGCGGTAGTTATCCGATTTCCGATTGGAATTCCGGTCAAAAACCGTCAAGCCCAAACCGCTTTCCGAGGCCGTCTGAAACAGATTATCTTGAAACAGACGCCGATCCGCATGGACATGATGGCTGTAACTGCCGACAAAATTCGCCCGATGATACTTAAAATCAAAGCCGGTAAACGCATGAAATTTCGGCTGCACGGCAAACATCAAGGTATGCACCGAAGCATCCTGCCCCATTACTGCTTTGTACTTGGGAATACAATTCGCATCTACCGTAAACACATGATCAAACAGCTTGGCACTGTTAATAAAACGATCAAAATGAACTCCGTCTTCTTTATTCCAAAAAACCGTTGGAATACCCTTATCTTTGGCTTTTTCAACTAAGCGCTTTAACGCATGATTATTGCGTTTCGGCACATCAGGATAAGCCGCAATTTTATATTTCCAGCGGTTTTTATAGCCCTGCCAAGCTGATTCGACCAACAGCATATCGGCTTGATTCAGCATATAACGCTGCAACACATTGTATCTTGCCGATAACAACGTCAGCCCATCTTCTTGGCTGAGAGCAGCGTGTGTCAGATTATCGGATATTAAATAAATATTCATCAAAACTCATTCTACCAATAATGCCTGCAACTGTGCTTTGCTTGGCAAAACAGTCAAATAACGGCTGGCAAAAATCTGACTATTGCCTTCAGGCAAAGTAAACTCTACAACCGCTTCACTTTTATCTTGGCACAGCACGATACCAATGGTTTGATTCTCATCGGGCAAGCGCATTTTACGGTCGTAATAATTCACATACATCTGCATTTGTCCTAAATCTTGATGTTTCAGACGGCCTAATTTCAAATCAATCAACACAAAACAACGCAGAACCCGATTATAGAACACCAAATCCACATAAAAATGTTGGTCATCCAGACTGATTCGTTGCTGGCGCGAAACAAAAGCAAATCCCGTTCCCAGCTCCAATAAAAAATGCTCCAGCTTATCAATCAAGCGTTGTTCCAGTTTGCTCTCGGAATATTGCGAATGCTCAGGCAAGCCGAGGAATTCCAACACATAAGGGTCTTTAATCACATCTTGCGGTGTTTCAATGACTTGCCCTTGCAAAGCTAAACTCAGCACGCCTTGCTTGTCTTTACTCAATGCCAATCGAGTAAACAACGCCGAATCATATTGGCGGTTCAGTTCACGCAAGCTCCAATTGTTTTTTGCGGCTTCGACTTCATAAAACCGTCGTTCCAGCGGATCGGCAATCCGCATCAACCTGATATAGTGCGACCAACTCAACTTGAATTCGTCAGACGGTGTCTGACCTTTTTCTAATTTCTGAGACGACGCTTCCGAATTCGTCAATACTGTTGACGAAATTGGCTGTGAGTAGGTTTTATAGAAAAAGCGCATTCGATCCAAATTTTCTACTGAAAATCCCCTCCCGAATTCCGCCGTCAGCCGACGTGACAACCGCTTCAACTGAGCCTTGCCATAAGCCGCTCTTTCATGACCTCCCTGCTCATCTTCCACAATCATTCTGCCGATTTCAAAATAAGTCAGCACCATTGCCTGATTCACTTGCGCCACCGCTCGCTGACGAGCAGTTTTCAGCAGTTCGGCAATTTTGTCGGCGAGTGGCAAGATTTCAATATCTTGGTTAGTGTTCATATCACTTATCCAGTTAGGAAAATATTTCTAATTTTTTTATCTCTGCTGTAGTGATACGATTGTCCCATAATATCGTCTTAGCACTTTTCAACCGCAACGGACTACTTACTGAAAAAGAAAAGCTACCTTTAGCAATTCCATTTGAGGCGGATAAATATTTATACCAACCAATTTCAGGATTGGTTGATTGATTCAAGCCTTGCACACCATCTGCAACCTGATCAAAAAATATTGATAAAACCAAAGCTTTAGACGAAGTAATTGAGTTATCAGTTTGAATTTCATATGCACACTCAAAAACTTTTTCAACTGGGTTATAATTTATTTCCAAAGTCGTTGTCTTATTTTTTAAAGCAACATCTACTGTTTTAAAAATCATTTTACGGTTATCAATAAAACCTTGAACATCATCACTTAGCACTGGAAATAGCTCACTAATAACTTCTGGCATTTTTGTTTTAGTAAACCGCATCAAATCAGTCTCAATCGTATTATTTTTGTTATGACTATCATTGGAAAACCGATAATTAGTATCTTGTTGATCGTGGTGAGTATGTATATAGGAAGGTTTACGCGAATCAACAATTACAGGATAATTTTCATCCAAATTATGGTGACTATGCATGGTTGGTAGCTCGAGACTACCGTCACCCCAAAAACCAATATAGGCTTGCCCTATTGCTATAAATCGTTGTTTGCAGTCACGAAAATCAATAAAATGCCCATCTTTATAATATCCAGTAAATCCTTTGCCAAAAGATACCGCCATATTTTTATAATCAATTTTATTATATGCGGCTAACTGTTCTAAATAATTTACTGCCAACAAGTCGTCGTCATCCAAACGAAAAAAAGCTACAGAACCATTTGGTTTTCCATTCAAAACCGCACGAATAGGGTTGCCTTGGTGTGTATCAACCTCGCACAAATGCAAGAATGGGTATTTCTGACTCAATTCAAACAACATATTTTTCCATTTTTCAGGCAAAATAGACGAATAAGAAACGATATGTTTAAAATCAAAATCCTGCTTCATTTTTGCCATAAGAGGCACAGAAAGTTCGGCAAAAATTTTGGCACGCACCGACATTCTTTCATCTGAAAATAAATGTGCGATATATTCTTCTTCTGTAAAATTAGATACATTCCAAGCATTACTTTTAGGAAGATACAGACTAAATCTCGTTTGCCCAATAAAATACATAACAATACCCTCAAAAAAATTTAAAAAATAAATACTTTCATCTCAACGAGCTCAATCACAGCATCTTTTTGCCACAACATCAATTTTAATCTCTCAATTTGATTATCTTTCGTTAATGGAATTTCCATAAAACAGGTAGCACCACTTTCGGTTGTGGTCAGATACTTGTATAGTCCCACCGACTTCATATCAGACATTTTGAATCCAGTAACCGCACTTGCATTATTAGGTCCTAGAGACACCAACGCTGCATTAACCTTAGTATTATCAGAATATTTTAAGCTGTATTCCAAAATTAGCTTGCAATTACTTTGTACGCTTTTCGGTAAATCAATCACTATGCCGTCTGAAGTCAATTTACGGTTTTGAATTTCCGCAATAACGGTGTGTTCGATATCATCCGCTCTTGGCGCCGGTGCACTTGGGAAGCGAATAGTAGAAAGGCGGAGTTGCTTACGTAATTGGCTCACGAAGTTATCCACTGAATAACGTTCCTTGATTAACGTCAAGCCTTGGTGATTGTATCGGTTGAATTTATCCAAGGTGTTTTGTTTGTGAATATGTGTTGCCAGTTGCTCTACCGACTTGAAAATATATTTTTCAGGGTAGATGTATTCCATTCCATTCCAATCCAACAGAATACCTTGGTTACCGGCAGAAAAACCGTCTGCCGGTGCGATGTGAAAACTTTCTGGGATTTCTTCGTTGTCGCTGGTTGACAAGATAAAACCGATATCTTTCAATTCAGTTTTAACATCCACCCACCCCTTAATCACAACGTGCGGTTGCAGATTGTTTTGTTCGATAAAACGGTTGCATTCATCAAAATAAGCCATCTCTTGCGGGTTATTTTTTACCCAAGGCAAGTCTTCCGGCATTTTTCCATAGACGAACAGTCGGTATTTTTTGTTTTTTGCGACCAGTTTTTTCAATACTTTCAGCGCATTCAGGTAGCCTTTTCGTGAAGGCAGAATACCGATAATGCCGAGATTGAACAATTTTTCTTTATCATTCGATTGTGCATAGTTGCTGCTGTCCAGATAATTGGGCAACAAGCATGCTTGAGAGCGTGGGATACGAGTGTATTCAACCAGCTTTTCAAAGAAATAGAGCGATACGGCAAAAACACGATTGACTTTGGTAAAGTCGATTTGTTTGAACCATGCTGTAGTCAACTCAAAACGATGCATGCGGATAAAGAGTTTTTGATTATCCCTTACCCGATGGCTATACCAGACGGCGTTGCCCAGCATCCATTCGCAAAAGACAACTTCCGCCCATTTCAAGCACTCTTCGCTATGTTGCACGTCATGAGCATTGTGTCCTGTCCATTCGTCAATGCGGATTTGGTAAAACTGTTGCAAGTGCGGCAATACGGGTCGGATGAATTTCAAATCATAACCTGCCACCACCATTCTTTGCTTAATGGTGTTTAAAAATTTGCCATAATTTCGGTTATAAATTTCAGCCAAAACGCCTTTAATTCTTTCGTTATAATTAAAGGTTGAAATCAGCTTTTTATTTTGATTAACAAAATCTGCCAATGCGATAAAATCGCTTTCATCTATATCAAAGCGATTATAGGCAATCATAGACTGGATTGCCGTTTGAAGCCCGACTTGCAAACGAATACTGTAGTAATCTACACCTTGTTTGGCAAGTTTTTCCTGTGCGGTTTGCCATACCATTAAATGATTGTTCAATTCTCGTGAACCGTAACTTTGCGTGGATGAGGCTTGCGCACTGATTCTTTTATTATAAATAAATGTAGGATGGTCGATATAGGCTACCGTTTGTGCAACAGACAATACTTCGGTTAAATAAACCGTATCTTCCCCCATGCGTAAATCAGAATGCCATGTTATTTGATTATTTTCCAATAAGCTACGCTTAATCAGGCTTGGAACGGTTGTGCTCTGTTTTCCGATGATCGTCTCAATTTGTCCACATTTATCCAACCTTGCCATATTTTCAAAAATCCGGTTGGTAGCAAAACGTTTATTGCCATCATCAACGATTAGATACCCTCGCACAATATCGGCATTTTGTTTTTTTGCTTCACCAAAGTGGATTTTTAATGTATCCGAAAAAATTTCATCATCGCAGTCCAAAAAGAAAATATATTCTCCTTTTGCCTGTGACACGCCGAGATTACGGGGCTCGGAAGGAGATCCGCTATTTTGTGCCATCTGCAAGACCCGCCAATTTGAATGCTGCGCTGCCTGGCTTTGCAAGTAATGAAAGGTGTTATCTTTGGAACAGTCGTCTACAAAAATAACTTCATAGCGGGATTCCAGATAATCAATACTTTCTAGCGCCGCTATGCAGACTTCGATTTTCCCAACGGCGTTATAGCAAGGGATGATAATGCTGATATCCATATCAATCTCCTTGTCTGCTGATATAATAAATAGGTTGTTCAACAAGCTGCTTGAAACTAGCCAGAGCCTCAACAAACTTGTTTTGCGGTGCAAAAATATTGTTCATCATCATTCTTGGTTCAAAAATGTATTTTTGTTTTTCATGTTCAGTCAAAGCAATGTAGCCGTCTGAAAGATAGCTGCTATGCAATAGTGCTTTTTCAATTTTATCGAGAGCTGATTTTTCCAAGCTATCCGCCAATACGAAATAAGGCGTTTCAACATATTTGGATCGCTCATTACCATAACGGCGGATATACGACTCTGCCAATACATTAATTTTATTTTGGTTGTATTCTGAATAGATTTCCGCCGCATCCAAATCAGAAAATGTTGTCGACAATACCAGCAATAATCGGTATGGGGCACTATTGAATTTTTGATAAAATATATTAATCTCTTGCTGCAACTGCTCTGTATCGTCTACTTTAACAACCAATGTCACTTTTTCCGGCACTTCATCATAATCAACCCCAACCGCTTTTAAAATAGTTTCAAACCGGTTTTGATAAGTATGGTTAGCCAATACATTATTTAAATTCTCTTCTCGAATACGCTCGATTGTATCCTTATTCAATGCTTGCAGGCGGTGCGGCTCAGTATCCAAAAAAACTACGTTATCGCCAAACATCTTATCCATGCCTTTTGAATAATTGGATAATACCAGCGTGTTGCTGGACATCAGTTCAAATACCCGCCGGGCAAACATGGTTTCCGAATCAACAACGGTATTCAGATTCAAACCGAATATACTGGATTTATAAACTCTACCAATATCTTTATTAGGGATATTGGGTTTTTCATACTTTTGGTATTGCTCGGGAATCAAATGATTCGGGTCGGAATCTCCATAATAGCGGTTATAGAACTCCAGCTGGTAGTGGTTATTTACCAAGTTATCAAAAAGCTGACACATCGTTTTTGAACGCTCGATATGATTTGCATACCAACTGCCTGCAAATATGATATTTTCAGAACGAGGAACTTCTGCATCGTCAATTGGATTGAATACTTTTGGATTAGTGGCAAAGGGTAAGGCATAAACGTGTTCCAGACCATACTCTTGCTTATATTTTTCCACGCACTCTTCTGCTGTGGTAAATACGAAATCAAACAATTGTGCCGTTTTTACAAAGTCGTGCACGCGATCCGGATAATGCGTAGGATCTTCTTTATTCCAAAATACAGTGGGAATACCGCGCTCATTACAATACTCTAAAATTTGCAATAATTCGGTACGGTTTTCTTTTTGAAAATTAACGCTGGCATAAATTTTGCCTTTCCACGGACGGTTCACACTATCCGTGCCGCTCCAAGCCGATTCGCAAAAAAACAAATCAGGTTTTTGTTGGGCAAAAACCGCTTTCCAATTGCTTGGTGTAATAATCAGCGGTGTAAATTCATCTTTGAACGAATTAAAGCTGAATTCATCTAAAATAACGGCAACCTTTAAATCTTCTGCCTTTTTATGAGCAAAATTCAATTTTAACGGACTACGTTGTTTTAGCAATTTGGTTTCGGATGGAGCTACTGAAAGCCCTGCAACTGTCGGTTTTTGATTAACCAATTGTTCAAAAGTATCATCTGCTCGAACCGACTGTTTGGGCGAGAACCACTGTAGACATTTTTTTTCAAAAGAGGTCAGCGTTTTTTTCTTTTCTTTGCGTTTCAAGAATTGAGCGTAAATAGATAGAAGTGCATTTGGCGTAATGAAATTCCTAATTGGGTTTTTAAAAAAATCCAATATCAACCGACCAAATTGATAAGCAATCGTTTGATTATTTCTATCTTGAAAGCGCTGAGTCAGCAGTAATTGATATTTACTTTTTTCTATGCGCAGATGATACAGCTCATCCTGCAACTGCTGAATTTTTTGTTCTTGCTGGCTGATTGAAGGTTCTTCGAACTCATGTGCTATTTTTTCCCACTGGGTATCACTTAAAACAACCCCTTCTTGCAACAATCTGTTTTTTAAATCTTTAAAATTTTTCTTCATACGAATTCAAACTTTTTCCGGTTTCACTATTCAATTTAACTGACAAACAAGAAATATTTACCAAACCCCCTTGGTATCCACCACAACCGCACTTGCTTGAAATGTCGGCTTATTTTCCATAAACTCTTTATGGTTAACCAACAACACGGCAACATCAGCTAGCGCTGCACTTTGGGCGTAATCAATCAGTGCAATGTCTTTTTTACCGTGATGATCAACCACTTCATGCACATTCGGCTCTACTGCCGCTACTTGGCCAGGGTATTGCTGGATTAATTTTTCGGTAATCATCAATGCGGGGCTTTCACGCAAGTCGTCAATATCGGGTTTGAATGCCAAGCCGTAGCAAACGATTTTCACATCTTGCTTGGCTTTGCCTGTTTGAGCCGCTACGGCTTCAACCGCTTCATTGACTTTCTTGATGACCCATTCCGGTTTGCCATCATTCACTTCACGGGCGGTACGCACAATATTGGCCAAATCTGGAGTTTTATCCACAATAAACCAAGGGTCAACCGCAATACAATGACCTCCTACGCCACAACCGGGTTGCAAAATATTCACTCGCGGATGACGGTTGGCAAGGGAAATAAGCTCCCAGACGTTGATATTCAGGCGGTCTGAAATCAGGGAAAGCTCGTTGGCAAAGGCGATATTGACATCACGGAAGGCATTTTCGGTGAGTTTTGCCATTTCTGCGGTACGCGCATTGGTTTTGAGCAAATCGCCCTCGACAAACACGCGGTAAACGTCAATCGCTTTATCAGAGCAGGCTTCGGTAATGCCGCCGATAATACGATCGTTTTCGACCAATTCTTTGATGACTTGTCCCGGTAATACGCGTTCAGGGCAGTAGGCGACATGAACATCAACTTCGCCTGACGCCCCTTCTTTTGGAAATGCCAAATCCGGGCGGGCAGCAGACAACCATTCCACCATTTGCTCAGTTGTGCCGACCGGTGAGGTGGATTCAAGAATAATCACATTACCTTTTTCCAACACCGGCGCAATGGCTTTGGCAACGGCTTCGATATAGCTGACATCAGGCTCGTGGTTGCCTTTAAAAGGTGTCGGCACGGCAATTACAAAGGTATCGGCCGGCTCTGCTTTTGTGGTCGCACGCAAAAAACCTTTTGCTACTGCTTCTTGGACAATTTCTTCCAAACCGGGCTCGACAATATGAATTTTGCCTTCATTGATGGTGTCTACGGCATGTTGGTTGACGTCAACACCAATCACTTTAACCTCTCGGGAAGCAAACATGGCCGCAGCCGGTAAACCGATATAACCTAAGCCGACGACAGAAATAGTTTTATTTTGCATTTTGATACCTTGAGTTGTTTCTAGTTAAATTAAATACTTGCCAATAGTGTTTTTACAATTCGTTGCGATGCCTTACCGTCACCATATGGATTTTTTGCTTGTGCCATTTGTGCATAGGCTTTCTCGTCATCTAATAATTTCCGACATTGATTGACAATTTCATTGGTATCTGCCCCGACCAGCTTAACAGTTCCCGCCTCAACAGCCTCAGGCCGTTCTGTCGTGTCGCGCATTACCAATACAGGTTTGCCTAATGATGGAGCTTCCTCTTGTACCCCGCCTGAGTCAGTCAGAATAAGTGTTGCACGTGACATTAAATAAACAAAAGGTAGATACTCTTGTGGTTCAATTAAGTGTACATTTTCTTTTTCAGATAATATTTCCGTTAGAGGTTTTCTCACATTTGGGTTCATGTGTAGTGGCAGGGCAAATTGAATATGCGGATAAGTTTCAGCCAGAATTTTTACTGCTTGACCGATATTTTTGATTCCATCACCATGATTTTCTCGACGATGTGCGGTAATCAATACCATTGGATTTTGATTAGCAGTAAATGGGAATTGTTGTTCCATTGCGGCTTTTAATTCCGGCTGCTCTAATTTTTGGGTTACAGTCAATAACGCATCAATAACAGTATTCCCAGTAACAACAATATCTTCTTTTTTAACAACTTCTTCGAGTAAATTGGCTTTAGACTGCTCTGTTGGTGCAAAATGCAACCGACTTAGCACAGAGGTGAGACAACGATTAGCCTCTTCAGGCCAAGGCGAATATAAATTTCGAGTACGTAAACCAGCTTCTATATGTCCGATTGCAATTTTTTGATAAAATGCCGCAAGACTTGCAGCAAAGGTAGTTGTTGTATCACCATGAACAAGGATATAGTCCGGTTTAAAATCTTCTAAAACTACTGTTAAATCTTGAAGAATATCTGCAGTAATACTTTGTAATGTTTGCCCATGCTTCATAATATCCAAATCATAATCAGGTTTGATATTAAACAAATTCAAAACTTGGTCTAGCATTTCCCGATGTTGAGCAGTTACACAAACCTTTGATTCAATTGATTCATGTTTTTTTAACTCTAAGACCAAGGGTGCCATTTTGATTGCTTCTGGTCTCGTACCAAACACGGTCAATACTTTCATACTATTCCTCAATAATCTTATGTTATTTGCCGATCTGTTAGATTGTAGCATTACTCTTACCAGAAAAACACCATGAATAACAAAGTAAGTAGTTGTTTTTAATTAAACATGTAATTACTATTTGTTGAGTAAATTTTATTCTCAATCAACCTAATAAACAAAGATAAAACTTACAAAAATCACCCTAACATCATCAACCAAGAGGATCCTTAAGAGCAGATATCCTGTATAATAAACCTTGTATAAAACAAATAAGAATCTGATATACTGACACATATACAGAAAGATCTTAGTAACTAACTTAACGATTATCATCATTTTCAATTCTAGCGTATTTTGCAAGTAACAATATGTTTCGACGACTTTAATCATCATTTTTATCAAATGCTGAACAGACTAGACTTATTACCAGTCTTTAGGAAAAATCATGCTAAAACTAAACCAATTAAAAATAAATAATAATGCCCCATTCACCCTTTTCGGTGGTATCAATGTCCTTGAAGATCTCGATTCTACGCTGAGAGCCTGTGAACAATACGTTACTGTCACCACTAAACTCAATATCCCGTTTGTGTTCAAAGCCTCGTTTGACAAAGCCAACCGCTCTTCGATTCACTCTTATCGTGGGGTGGGATTGGAAGAGGGAATGAAAATTTTTGCTCAGGTGAAAAAGGAATTCGGTGTGCCGGTGATCACGGATGTGCACGAGCCTTGGCAAGCAGAACCCGTCGCAGAAGTGGTGGATGTTATTCAATTGCCGGCATTTTTAGCACGTCAAACCGATTTGGTGCATGCGATGGCAAAAACCGGGCGGGTGATTAATATCAAAAAACCACAATTTTTAAGCCCGCACCAAATGGGTAATATTGTGGAAAAATTCAAAGAAGCAGGCAACGATCAGCTGATTTTATGCGAACGTGGCGTGAATTTTGGTTATGACAATTTGGTCGTCGATATGCTTGGTTTTGGGATTATGAAAAAAGTCAGCGGCAATATGCCGGTGATTTTTGATGTCACCCATTCCCTGCAACAACGTGAAGCCGGTGCAGCCGCTTCCGGTGGTCGTCGTAATCAAGTGTTGGATTTAGCGTTGGCAGGTATAGCGACCCGTTTAGCCGGTTTGTTCTTGGAATCACACCCGAATCCGGATCAAGCCAAATGTGACGGACCGAGTGCGCTACCGTTAAATCTATTAGAAGATTTCTTAGTGCGCGTTAAAGCCGTTGATGAAGCGGTGAAATCTTTCCCTGAGTTAGATATTCGTTGATCACTTTTTGATTGAGTACGCCGAGCAAATGCTCGGCATTTTTTATGGTTACAACCCTAAAAACTTTATTAATAATAACACTTTTATGGCTATAACCCTGAGCCTTTCCTACACAACTGTATTATACTATTCCCATTCCATCGAAAATTGATCATTGTTTATGAAACCAAAATCGCAAATTTTCTCATATCGCATGGCAAAAATACCGCACTTGGCTGCTTTTTTTCCTGAGGCAGAGATCTTTATGCAATATTTCTCCCTTTCAGATAAAGCAACGCAGATCATGGGCTGGGGGTTTCGTCCATATTCACGCAGAGCCCGCACCTACGCCGAAAAAAATAACTTGCCTTACATCGCCCTTGAAGACGGCTTTTTGCGTTCATTAGGTCTGGGTGTTCAGGGCTATCCGCCGTTTTCGATGGTGTATGATGATTTGGGGATTTATTATGCCACTGAAAAGCCGTCGCGCCTTGAGCGGTTAATTTTAGCTAATTCAGCCGACGATGAAGTATTACAACAAGCTGAAACCGCACTTGAGCTAATTTGCCGCTATCAACTGTCTAAATATAATCACGCACCGGATTTTGTTCCGAGCGAGAAGAAGCAAAATATCGTTTTGGTGATCGATCAGACCTTTGGCGATATGGCGGTGAAATATGGGCAGGCTGATGAAGCTAGTTTTCACACCATGTTGCAAAGTGCGGTTGCGGAAAATCCCGAGTCAGAAATTTGGGTTAAAACCCATCCTGATGTAATCAGCGGTAAGAAAAAGGGTTATCTGACCGCACTTTCCGCGGAGTTTGCGCAAGTGCGGTTATTGGCAGAGGATGTCAATCCGTTGTCGTTGTTGCAACAAGTGGATAAAGTCTATTGTGTTACTTCGCAGATGGGCTTTGAGGCTTTGCTGGTCAATAAACCGGTGGTGACCTTTGGCGTACCTTGGTTCAGCGGTTGGGGATTGACAGATGATCGTCATGCTAATGTTGTGCGCTTGCAACAACAAAATCGCCGTGCCAACCGCACTTTATTACAACTGTTTACCGCAGCCTATCTGCAATATAGTCGTTATATCAATCCGAATAACGGCAAACCCGGCTCGATTTTTGAGGTGATTGATTATCTGCACCGCGCCAAATTATTAGATCAACGTTTGAGCGGCAATTTGTATTGTGTCGGCATGTCGCTGTGGAAACGGGCGGTGATCAAACCGTTTTTTAACTTCCCTAACTGCCGCTTACATTTTGTTTCTTCAACTGCCAAACTGCACAAAAAACCGCGGGCGAAAAATGCCCGTCTGTTGATTTGGAGCCAAGGCAAAGACGAGGTGCTTCGTTATGCGGAAAAAAACAATTTACCTGTGCTACGCATGGAAGACGGTTTTATCCGTTCCGTCGGTTTAGGCTCGAATCTGGTTGCGCCGCTCTCGTTAGTGATTGATGATCTCGGTATCTATTTTAATGCGCAAACACCCTCACGCTTAGAAGCTATTTTACAAAGCCAGATATTCTCCGATCAGGATCTACTGTTAGCCGATAAATTAAAAGTGCGGTTGATCAATGCCAATATCGGCAAATACAATGTCGGTGATAGTCAGTTTACTCTCGCGGTCAACGGTAAAAAAACAATTTTAGTACCGGGACAAGTGGAAGACGACGCCTCAATTCGTTTCGGTTCACCGCAAATCAAACGTAATCTGGATCTACTCAAACAGGTGCGTGCAAAGAATCCCGAGGCTTATATTATTTATAAACCGCACCCCGATGTGCTCAGCGGTAACCGTATCGGCGCGATTCCAACGGAACAAGCCCTTAACTATGCCGATGATATTATTGAAAACGCAAATATTTTAAATTGTATTCAGCAAGTGGATGAGGTTCACACCTTAACCTCTTTAGCCGGCTTCGAAGCGTTGTTGAGGGGAAAAACCGTGCATTGTTACGGTTTACCGTTCTACTCTAATTGGGGATTGACCGTTGATCATGTTACACTGCCAAGACGCCGGCGCAAGCTCACGCTCGCAGAATTGCTGTCAGCTACCTTAGTTTATTATCCGCAATATATTAATCCGAATACGCGGCAAATGATCGATAGCGAAACGGCAATTGAGCTTTTGTTACAGCAAAAATCCAAACTGAAAGATAGTGGTTTACAGCGTCACTGGCTAAAAAAACAGCTAACGAAATTAAAACACCTGTATTGGTCTTTAAAATAAGCGGTTAAATTTCTTTTTTTATTCTTATTTGCTAAGATATTTTAAATTTTTATTCTGTTGGGGTTATATGATTAGTCATAATTTAGATGACCTAGTGGTATCTACTGATCGTATCTTGTTATTGCAAGGTCCAATAGGGACTTTCTTTCATGATATTTCCTTATGGTTACAATCACAGGGAAAAACAGTTTATAAAATTAATTTTAATGCCGGTGACGAACATTTTTATTCTAATGCCAACAGCAATACTTTTGCTTATCGGGAATCGCTAGATCAATTTGAAGAATATTTACATCGTTTATGCCAAGCCGAAAAAATTGGTGCGGTTGTTTGCTTCGGCGATAACCGTCATTACCACAAAGTCGCTAAAACCGTTTGCAAAGCGTTGACCATTTCCTATTGGGCATTTGAAGAAGGTTATTTTCGTCCCGATTATATTACTCTGGAAAAAGACGGGGTAAATGCGTTTTCGCCGATTCCCCGTGATGAAGCCTTTTTTAGAAATATTTGCCCACAGGCTCCTGAACCCGTCACACCGGAAAAAGTCGCACAGGGCTTTGTGCCGCTTGCTAAATTGGCAATCTGTTATTATTGGAATGCTTATACCAAACGCCGACAATACCCTTATTATCAACATCATCGGATTTTGAATGTCCGCTATTATATTAAGCTGTGGGTAATTTCCGGTATTAAACGGTTTAATTATGCCCTGCGCGATCACTCTTTTGCCAAAAAAGTGGAACAAGGTAAGTTTGGCAATTTTTATATTTTACCCTTACAAGTATATGATGATAGTCAAGTGCGGGTACACAGTGATTACAGCAGTGTCGAGTCGTTTTTAACCACAGTATTAGATTCGTTCGTTAAATATGCGCCGTCTGATTTAACCCTAATCGTAAAACATCACCCAATGGATCGTGGGTTTATCGACTACGGTAACGTCATCAAACATTATCTTAAACAATATCCGGCTTTGAAAAAGCGACTCTATTATATTCATGATGTGCCAATGCCGGTATTTTTACGTCATGGCAAAGGCATGGTGACTTTAAATAGTACCAGCGGTATTTCCGCCTTACTGCATGGTATGCCGGTTATCACCCTTGGCAGAGCGCACTATGATATTCCCGGATTGACTGATCAGGGCATATTGGATAATTTTTGGCAAAACCCACAGCAACCTGATATGGAATTATTTTCGGCTTACCGCCGTTTTCATTTGAATAAAACCCATATTAACGGCAGCTTTTATAACCGGGTTATTCTGCGTTTTCCATATAACCGTTCAAAATAATATTTAACTTAGTTTTACTTAAGTCTTTATCCATAAAAATAATGACAATACCGCACGTTAAATTGATAAAGTGCGGTATTTTATCTCTCATCCCGTTAGCCGACCGCACTTGCCATTGAAATTAGCCGATTTTCCGCACGATTAAGCTGAATTGGGCTGATGAATTTTCTGTACTAACCAATATGCAGGATACCGTTTCACACAATAATTTGAAATCTTCGATTGTGCTTTCCGTATTCAGTAATATTCGCAATTCATCGCCTGTCTGCAAATCAGACAATGCTTTTTTGACCATTAACAGTGGCAATGGGCAGCGGTATTCTGTGGTGTCCAATTGATATTGCATAAAGGATTAAGGTTGAAGACGGCGGCGGTTGGACATAATCTCGCCCAGTCGTCGCAGTTCATCTTCAGACAAATACCGCTTGCCTAATTCGAACAAGGGTTCTTCGAGGGCAATATGCACCTCATAGTCGGCAATAAATTGCTTAATCAATTCCGGCGAGATTGCGTTGCGCTGATTGTCGAGCAATTCTTGCAGTTGCTGTGATAATTTTTCCCAATTTTCGTGCAGCAGGATATGCTGGCGTTCCAATTCATCAATATTGGTTTTGGCTGGCGGATAATGCGTTAATAACGCCGGGAAAAAATCTTTTTCTTCATCGTCATGATGTAATGGCGCGGCAATTTCAAAATAATTCAAAATCTGTTGCACATCATTTTTTACCGCCTGATTCACGCCGTTTTTCGCTAAATAGTCCGGCAACATCTGCAATTGCCGACAAAAGCGTTTCACCTTGCCATGACAGGCATATAGCATTTCAATCGGTTCTGCCCAACTGGCGAATGGTTGTGGTTCAAGATTCAGCATGATTTTCCTTTAAAGTGATGATCATAGTTTAACCGTGCCAGTCTAACACAATTTGGCGAATGGATAAAAAACAGTGCCTTTGCCATCCCTAACAAAGACACTGCATTATCACTGAGTTAGGCTATCCGTTTAAGCGTTGTAAAAGTGCGGTATACAGATTCACCCCGGTCAGTAACTGTTTCTCATCAAAATCAAATTCGGCTTGATGATGTCCGGCGGTGCGATCAGCGCCGACGATAAAATAGATCGCTTTGCCGCCATGTTGTTGCACGCGCCGTCCTAAAATAGTGGCGTCTTCACTGCCGTTAAAACTGTAGCTCGGCGCGACTTGTGTCACACCGATCTCTTTTTCCGCCAGTTCGCTGATAAGATCAACCAGTTCGCCATCATTATCCAGATCGACCGCTTCGCCCATGATTTCGGTTTCATAGGTCACATCAAAACTGACCGCTATCCCTTTGGCAATTTGCATGACTTGATCGACCATATATTGGTTGATTTCCGCATTTTCGCCGCGCACTTCCAATTGCACTTCCGCCGTAGCCGGCACGACATTACGCCCCTCTCCGGCTTTCAGCACACCGACATTAATCCGCGTCATGCCGTCACCATGGCGGGAAATGCCGTGCAGTTGCGTCACGGCATGTGCCGCCGCCAACAAAGCATTGCGCCCTAAGTGCGGTGCCGCACCGGCATGCGCAGGTTTGCCGTGGTAGCGGATATCAATTTTGGTGGTGCAAAGGAATTTTTTCGGGTTGGCAATAATCGTGCCGGAATCGGCACAAAAGCTGAGGTGCGAGGCAACAAAATAATCGGCGTCATCGACAATACCACTCGCCGCAATCGCCGCGGCGCCGCGCACGCCCTCTTCCGCCGGTTGGAACACCAATTTGATTTTGCCGTTTAATTGCGTTTTATTGTCCGCAATCCATTGCGCCACGCCCAAGCCGATTGCCATATGTCCGTCATGTCCGCAGGCGTGCATAAAACCGTCGTTTTGCGAACGGAATCCCAGTTGGTTCGGCAAATGGTTTTCAAGTGCGGTTTCCTGTACATTCACGCAGTCAATATCAAAGCGCAACGCCACGGTGTTGCCTGCTTTGCCGGAATCGAAAATCGCCACGCAGCCGGTGTAACCGTCCATTTTATCCAACCAGTTTTGATCGGCGCCTTTTTCAATTGCCCGTTGCAAACCGACATCAACCACCGCGGGTTGCCGCCCGCGCACGAATTCCTCATTGATAATCTGCTTGCCCAACCGCACTTCGAAGCCCATCTCGCTCAGGTAAGCCGCCAGTTTGGTGGTGGTTAAAAATTCACACCAACCGGTTTCAGGGAATTGATGAAACTCCCGTCGCCAGTCAATCAGTTGTTGTGGATTAATTGCCATCTTCCCCTCCCGCTATTATGTACTGACATAAATAAGTTAAAGCATAAACAGTGCCAAGAATAAAACCGCCAGCACCATGCCCGGCGCGGTACGTTTAATCATATCCACCGGGTTCGCCATTGCTAGACCGGCACAAACGATAGTTACCCCGGCGATTGGCGACGCGGTGCGTCCGATTGCCCCGGCAATTGCCGCGCCCATACCTAAATTCACATGGGTATAACCCAATTCAACCGCGTGTGGCGTCACCGCGGTATTAAAGGCAATCGCCGCCGCGTCGCCGGAACCGGTGATCACGCCCATTAAGAACGGTCCAATTGTTGCGCCCCAACGTACGAATTCATTCGAGGATTTCAAAAATTCAATCGCCGCGTCAATCGCGCCGGTCGATTTCAAGCCGGCAACAAATACACTCGCCGCAATAATAATCCCCAACACATTGGCATAGGAATTTCCCATACCGTTAAAAAACTCATTGGTAATTTTCATCGGTGAGGTGCGTTTTACGATAATGGCGTAAATCGCCCCGATTAACATCGCTTCCGGCACGGTCATTTTCGTCCAAGCCAGCCATGAAATTTTCTGTAATTCCGTTCCGCCGATAACCAACAGCACCACCGGAATTAACGGCGCAAGCGCATACAGAATATTCACGTTGCTGAAATGTTGCTCCGCTTCCTGATTTTCCGCCAGATATTCATCACGGAATTTTTTATGGTAATCGCCCAACGCCACCGCCAGAATCGTCAGCACCACCGCACCGATCGCCCCGGCAATAATGGTATAAGGCGCGTGGCTCAGGTTAACTTGGGTGACGGTTAAACCGGACATTTCACTGATCATCGCCGAGTGCGAAGATCCCGGGCTCATCATCGAACCGAAAGTGCCTGCCAGAATCGCCGCCCCTGCCGTTGCCGGACGCACGCCGGCAGATTTCAACACCGGAATCAAGGTTGCCCCCACCGCCGCCGCACAGCCTGCCGCCGACGGAATCGCGATATTGATAAAAAAGGTCAAAACCGTGGCAATCGGAATCAGAAAAAACTTCAGTCCGCTCAGTGGTTTAGTCAGCAAATGCACCAAATGCATATCGCATTCGGTATATTTCATCACATAGGCAAAACCCATACTGGAACAGATCGCCATAATTAAGCCGGAAGATGTCATGCTTTTAGCAAATGCCGCCAATGCTTCCATCGGGCTTAAAGTCAAAACCGCCATCACTAAACCGACACCCAATAACACGGTGCGGGTTTCATATTTTTTAATCATTAAATATACCGTGACGGCAATTCCTGCCAAGGCAACAACCATATTTAAGCCATTCATTTGAAACCTCCTGTCACACTTTACATATAGTTAAATGTCGAATTGAGTGCGATTTCTTCCACATCCATCTGCCCGCTGATACGCAAAATATTGTCATAGCCCAGCACCGTTGCGCATTCGTCGCGAATTTGTAGCGCAGTGCCTTCCGGCAGGGCATACACCACCGCTTTCGGATTGACCAATAAAAATTCATTTAACCGCTCTTCACGGCTTTCGCCGTTATGCCCTTGTATTTTGCCGGAAACAAAGTGCGGGTTGATTTGCGCCGGAAATAAGTTCAATGCCGCAAACGACGGCGGATAGACAATCGGCATATCGTTGGTAGTCATAATCGAAGCCCCGGCAACATTCGCCCCTGCGCTCCAACCGAAATACGGCGCACCGCCCTGCACTTTCGCCCGGATTGGCTCCAACAGGTTGTGTTGATATAACTGATTCAACAAACAAAACGTATTACCGCCGCCGATGGCAATCGCATCGGCTTGTTCGATAATCTCGCGTGGATCTGGCGATTGGTGGACGGAAAGCACGTTCATTTTCAGTGGTTCAAAAGCATGTTTCACCGCCTGTTCGTATTGATCATAACTGCGGCTGACGCCGGCATAAGGCACAAAAGCCAAGGTTTTCCCTTGAAAATCCGCCAAAAAACGCCGAATCCAAGGAATACAATGCACCAAATACTCGGTGTTACGATACTTGGAACCACTCATTAACAGCATTTTTTTAACACTCATCAGCATACTCCTTAGTTTTGGTCGTCATTACTCATGTTTGTGATCAAGTCGATTTTACCCCAACTGATTTTCGTTTATAGTGAAATGGATCATGCTTTTGATAAACTGTTTGTAAAGCTACGATGACCTTTCGGAGAAATTATTATGACTATCAATATGCAACGCGTAAAAGCCCTAATTCATCATTTAGCGTCCATCTCCGCCGAAACGCACGAATTGACGCGCCTGGCATTCAGCCCGCAAGATTTACAGGCACGTAATTATTTGCTCGATCTCTGCCGACAACAGGATTTCATCATTCGTATCGATCAAATCGGCAACGTGATTATCCGCCGTGACGGCACACAAAATGATCTGCCTGCCGTGGCATTCGGTTCGCATATCGACACCGTGGTCAATGCCGGCAAATTTGACGGACCGCTCGGCACCGTTGCCGGTTTGGAAATTCTGCTGCAACTGTGCGAACAGCAACGGCAAACCCGTTATCCATTGGAGTTAATCATTTTTACCTGCGAAGAATCCAGCCGTTTTAACTATGCTACTTTAGGCAGCAAAGTGATGTGCGGCGTCAGCAATCAAGCGGGGCTCGCCCGTTTACAAGATAAAAACGGAATCAGCCTTGCTACCGCACTTCAGCAGATCGGTTTGGATTTTAACCAAATCGAGCAAGCCAAACGTTCTGCCGCTGAATTTAAATGCTTTTTTGAATTGCATATCGAGCAGGGACCGCGTCTGGAAAATGAGAACAAAACCATCGGTGTGGTCACCGGTATCGCCGCACCGATCCGCTGTCTCGTGAAAATTCAAGGGCAAGCGGATCATTCCGGCGCGACCGCGATGAATTATCGCCACGACGCATTATTAGGCGGTGCTGAATTAGCCTTGGCGTTGGAACAAACCGCCATTCGCGCCGGGCACGCCACCGTTGCCACGGTCGGGCAAATGCAGGCGAAACCGGGGGTGATGAACGTAGTGCCGGGCTATTGCGAATTATTGGTTGATATTCGCGGCACCAATGTTGCCGCACGGGAAAGCGTATTTTCAGCCCTGCAGCGGAAAATAGCCGAAGTCAGCCGACAACGCGGCTTACAGATTGACTTACAACTCATTTCACGCGATCAACCGATTTTGTTAGACCCGGCTATGGTTAACGCCGTCGAGCAAGCCGCCGCACAATTAGGCTATGCTTATGAAATTATGCCGAGCGGCGCGGGACATGACGCAATGCACATGGCAACGCTCTGCCCGACCGGGATGATTTTTGTGCCGTCACAGCACGGTATCAGCCATAATCCGTTGGAACACACCGACTGGCAGGATGTGGAAGCCGGAATCAACGTTTTGCAAGCGGTGGTGTTGCAACAAGCGGAACTGATTTAAAATCACAGCAAAATAAGACGATTTCACAGGTAAAGTTCTATTTTCAAGCTATGCTTGCTGCGATTTTAAACATCATTAAGGGGAAAAAATGCGAGTATTAAAATGGGTAACGGCAGGCGTTTGTTTGTTAAGCGGATTATTCTCCACTGTGCAGGCAAATACCATTACGCCACAGCAATTGCAACAGCAGCAACAAAACCGGCAGGCACTGCTGATTGACGTACGCGAAGCCGATGAATTTGCCGCCGGGCATTTGCAAAGTGCGGTCAATATCCCCTATGCACAAATCGGAGCGCAAATCAGCCGATTAACCACGGATAAAACCCAAGCAATCTATGTCTATTGCCGCAGCGGCAGGCGCTCAGCCTTGGCAAAAGCCGAATTGGAAAAATTGGGTTATCGTAACGTGCAAAACCTCGGCGGTTATCAACAGTTACAAGCCGATGGCTTCAAATAAAAAATCAAAGTACGGTTTTGCTCGAACCGTACTTTAAAAATAAACCGGGATTATCTTACTTTAACCCGATAATCCGCCAACGGTTATGTGACAAACCGTCGATTTTACCTTGCTTCACCTGGGTAATATAGTCGATTATCATGTTTTGGATGGTACCAGCTTCGCTGCCTAAAGCCACTTTCGACTCCCATAACACCGGAATGGTCTGTTCTGCAAATATTCCGCCTACTTTGCTGAGTTGCCCAAAACGGTAGGAGTTCATACCGACTTTTAATTTGAGTTCATCCGTCACCGGGCGCCCATCAGCCAAGGTGAGATTCACAATTTTATGTCCGCTGGGCCGAGTTAAATCAATGTTATAGTTCACCCCGCCAAAAATATCGAAGGTCACATATTTGGACTTACCACGCACTGGATCATAACGATAAGCCGTATCACCTGCTTCAATTGTATTAAAATAGTCCGCTGACCACTCCATATACTGCTTCAACTGTTTGCCGCTTAACTCGTACACCGTCACATCGCCACCGGCATAACGATAATTAAAGATGATGTCTTTTTTCTTAATCTGCCCTTTATCCAAACGTACCGTTTCATGATCGAAGGCAAAGGAAACCACATCGGCTTTGCTGTAATGTAATTCGACATCGGTAATCAGCGACGATAAACCGGTGTCTTGTGAAAAAGCAACGGATACACCGTGATTTTTCTGTTGTAAAACCATGTCATTTGCGGTTTCACCTATCACTACATTATTCAAACGTCTTAATTCGTCGTGATAAGGCTGGTAAATGCTGACGATTTCAGGATCTGCAGCCAGCGTTTTTACCGGCACCGTTGTTGCTGTTTTTGACAACAGTTTCACCTGCTGTTTTTCATCCACATCAAAGGTTAAATCCACTTCAGAAACCACTGTACCGTAACGGTGTGGCTCGGTGATTAACACATTATTGATGGTTTCGCCGGGTATATTTTGGTGCATATGCCCGGCAATAATCACATCAATCCCCTCAACCGCATTGATCAGATCGCTAACACCGGTTCCGGCAATGTTGTTTTCATTCTCAATCCCCATATGGGCAATCACAATAATCGCATTAACATCTTGCGCTTTTAATACGGCAATTTGCCGTTTGGTTTCTTCAATCGGTGAGCTGAATTTCATTGCTTTTAGATGTCCGGTGTCCTTTTCGAAGATCTCCGACATTGGCGTGGTCAAACCGATAATTCCCAGTTTCACCCCGCCTTTTTCAATGATTGTGGAGGGAGCCAAATAGCGATCACCCGATTGATGATAGAAATTAGCAGTAATTTTTTGTGCCTGAATATCTTGCAAAATGGCATCCAGTGCCGGCATACCAAAATTAAACTCATGATTTCCCAAAACAAAAATATCATAATTCATAGCATTTAATACTTTGGGAATCGGATTGTCTTGATAGTATTGCGCTGTTTTGGCAAACACTTCCACTTGGTTATCCTGAATCGCATCACCAACATCAATCAAAATTACATTATCATGCTGCTGTCTCACCCCCTTCACATAACTTGCAATCTGGGCATAAGAACCCGATAGATCCTCAATATCTGCGCCATAACTCCACGGCACCACTCGTCCGTGCACATCGGACGTTCCCAGCAGTTTAATATTAACCTCTTTGGCGGCTACACCAGCTGCTATTGATAGCAGCAATAACCCACCTATTACTTTACGCATGTTGGACTCCTTTCATTGTTATATTTTATTATTTTTCATTTATCATGCATTCCAGTTGGCAAGCCTCGCCAAACCAAATTGCATTGATTCTGTTAATAACCCTGCAAATACGCGGTTTCCGCCAGTCGCACGCCGAGCAGCGCCAAGCTGAAACGCTGTTCGTCGCATACCGACCAGAACTGAATGCCGTTTTCCAACGCCTGCACATCGCTTATGTGAATCTGATCCTGTTCTTGATACTGTTCGCCGTTAATCACCGGTGTCACAAGTTGATCATGATGTACGGCTATTAAGGCATTTTGCTGCCAAGCCTGCTGCCATTGCTCCACATCGGTTTGGTAATCGGAAAGTGCGGTCACTTGCTGCCCCAGTCCGTAAAAAACCGCACTTTGCAGTTGATGAATCACCAACTGGATTTCGCTGTTCGGTAGGATTTTTTGGAATTGCTGCACTAAACGATCCGCACTGTGTAATTTAAACGGTGCGATATCAAACGCCAAGCGTTGTTCGCCTTCGTCCAACGGAATACCGTTCAGTAAACGCGCAGTCTGCCCTGCCAGTTTTTTCACTTGCTCGGCATTGACATACGAGGCAGGTAACATTGAACTGACCAGCAGCCGATTAATGTCGCCCTGTGCCAAGATTTCACCGGCACTCAGCAACAACTGGCTGATTTGCGGATCGGCAAGGGCGACAATATTGCGGTTACGCAGTTCTGCCAATTGCCCGTCATTAAAACCCGGTACAAGCAACGGCACATCTTGCAACGCAGCGCACACGCCGTTAAGATCAATCACCACACAGCCGCTGTCCGCCGCTTGCGCCACATACGCTGCGTGTTTGGCTTCACCGGCGAAAAACAGATATTGCTTATCCGTCCAGTCAATCTCTTCGATATTTTGCTGTTCCACCGCGCGATTGTTAAAACGCAAACCTTGCTCTTCGTTAAACGGATAAATCTCGGCGACACTCAATTTTGCCGTCGGTAATGCACTTTGTTCCAATAATTCGGCGATTTTTTCCGCCAATTCAAATTCCGCCGCCACGACAATATTTAAACTTGTCTGCATTTTTTTCTTTGCCTCTCTAGGGTACAATTCTTGGATTAAGTAAACGGCGCAATTCTACCGAATTTCGTTGCATAAGTCTGTAAAAGAATCGCGAGACCACTGATGACACCGGCAATCAATTATCTGAAAAAACAAAAAATTCCATATACGATCCACAGCTACGAGCACGATCCCAATATCACCGACTTCGGGCAAGAAGCGGCGGAAAAATTGGGGCTCAACCCCGATCAAACCTATAAAACCCTATTGGTGGCAATCAACGGCGATCAGAAAAAACTGGCGGTGATGGTGATTCCGGTATCGCACAAACTCAGCCTGAAAAAAGCCGCCAAAGCGTTACAAGTAAAAAAAATCGAGATGGCGGACATCGACGCGGCACAAAAATCCTCCGGCTATCTGGTCGGCGGAATCAGCCCGATCGGGCAGAAAAAAGCCCTGCCGACCTTTATCGATCAAAGTGCGGTTGAATGGGAGAGAATCTACGTCTCCGGCGGCAAACGCGGTTTAGACATTGCCTTGACCGCACAGGATTTGGCACAAGCGACCAAAGGGGAATTTGCGGAGTTGAAGGATGAGTGAAGCAAAACATTATTTCCTGCTCTCACAAAAAGAAAAAAACAAACTATATTGAAGAAACCTCCGTTTCCTTCTCCCTTGATGGGAGAAGGTGCCCGATAGGGCGGATGAGGGTGAAATAAAATGATAATTTTGTCCCCTCATCCTGATTATCGCTTCTGAACGAAGCGATAATCTGTCCTTCTCCCACAGGAGGAGAAGGAATTCTACCGACTTTTATCGATCAAAGTGCGGTTGAATGGGAGAGAATCTACGTCTCCGGCGGCAAACGCGGTTTAGACATTGCCTTGACCGCACAGGATTTGGCACAAGCGACCAAAGGGGAATTTGCGGAGTTGAGGGATGAGTGAAGCAAAACATTATTTCCTGCTCTCACAAAAAGAAAAAAACAAACTATATTGAAGAAACCTCCGTTCCCTTCTCCCTTGATGGGAGAAGGTTCCCGATAGGGCGGATGAGGATGAAATAAAATGATAATTTTGTCCCCTCATCCTGATTATCGCTTCTGAACGAAGCGATAATCTGTCCTTCTCCCACAGGGAGAGAAGGAATTCTACCGACTCCGCTCCAACGCTTTCGCCAGTTCGGTTGCCAACATTTGTTGGATACGATCGGCGAGATCGCGCCGGTCTTTATCGGTGGCGTCAATTGCTTCAAAGAAACGGAGTTCAATCACGCCGCGTTTTTGGGCGGCAAGATCTTTGAGGGATTGCACTAAGCTGATGTCGCCGTAATATGCCATCGTATGATTTGCACCACCGTTTTCTGCCGGGTAGAAGCACAGCACAGGCCAAACCTTACTTTCGGCGTCAATTGCGGCTTGGAAAAAGCTGCTTTTGAACGGTAACACTTGTTCGCCGTTGGTCGAGGTGCCTTCCGGAAACAGGGTGATTTGTGCGCCGTTACGCAATGCCGCCGCGACGTTATCGACTTTGCCCTGTGTACTGCCGTTGCCGCGTTGGCGGGAAACAAACACCGTGTTCGCTTGTGCTGCCAAATAACCGATAATCGGCCATTTGCGCACATCCTCTTTGGCAATAAATTGCCCCGGCAACACGGCGTTGATCGCAAAAATATCCAACCAAGAAACATGGTTGGAGATGAACATTGTACCTTTCACTTGTGACAAGTGCGGTACGTTGTGGACATTAACCCGAATATTAAACACCCGCAAAATATGTTGTGACCAGCGCTGAATCCGCGCTAATTTTTGTTCCGGGGTACACCAGCGGAACAACACCAACATTTGAAATACACCGCTCAGTAAAAAATAGGCGATTCTCACTAATCGCCAAAAAGTAACCAAAGATCGCATAAACCGCCTTTTCTTGTTCTAAGCTGGGATTAACGACAGAAATGTTTTAAATAACGCTCGTCAAGACGGGTGATCGGCATCATGATCAACACATCCGCCGAGTTGAAATCCGGATCCCAAGCCGGTTCGCCGCAAATATAAGCCCCTGCGCGCAAATAGCCTTTGATTAAGGCAGGTGTTGACACTTCAAGATCTTGTTTTAATTTATCCAGTTGTACCGGCACATGCGGAAACACACGATATTCCAACGGAGAAAGGTATTTTTTCTCCAGTTTACGATACAGACTGGCTGCCATGTGTCCGCCGTCGCTCATGCTGATACTGCCGCAGCCGATCATGTAAGACAGGTTTTCCAAATGCATAAACTTGATTAACCCCGACCATAACAACATCACTACGCCGCCGTTACGGTAATCCTTATGCACACAAGCACGCCCCAATTCGACGGTGCGATCCAAAATATGCTCAATTCGGCTGAGGTCGAACTCGCCGGCGCTATACCAGCCGCCGACTTTGCGTGCACCGTCAACGGTCAACAAGCGATAGCAACCGACCACTTTGCCGTTATCTTCATCGCGTACGATTAAATGCCGGCAATGTTCATCATATTTATCAATATCTAAGCCGTTGACACTGTTGATTTTTGCGCCCATTTCCAACGCAAAAATCTCATAACGTAAGCGTTGTGCGTCTTCAATTTCGGCTTGAGTCGACGCCAGTGTCACAACCAAACGTTGGTTGTCAATAACACTATGTTGTTCTATATGGTGCTGCTGCAACACAGATTCTCCTTACCCCAAATTGTGTCTTTTCTGTTCTCTAACTTATAATTTAGGGCGTTATCATATCATTCTTGCGTGTTTCTTAAAACATTTATTGGCGATTGGCGGTAAAGCAACAACGACGGCAACAGCGCAATCAGAATCGCAAAAATAAAATTGAACAGGATAAAACGGAACTCTTCTTCGCCCAAACGTACCGGCAGCACAAAACCGCTTTGCAGGCTGAGATGTTGCGAAATCAGTTGTGCCGCAATATAGCCGATAACTACGCCCAACAGCATTGCCAGCGCAATCATCGCGATCAGGGCAAACCAAATCAATAAGAAAATCTTGGCGCGCGGCGCCCCGAAAATCCGCCATGCCGCCACCTGCTTTTGCCGGTTTTGCAGGTAAAGCACGATAATCATCAAAAGTGCGGTTGCCACCAGCGCTTGGGTCACAATCGACACCCACAGCAGCACCTCTTTGCTGTCGCCTAACACACCGTACACCCGCACCAGCACTTCCGCCGGAAATACGGCTTGGGTGGTTTCGGTTTTATACTGGCTGCGCAATTGATAAGCGCCGGCAAAACTTTGTGGCTTAATCACCACCGCTGATACGCCCAGCTCTTCAATCGCATGGTCGTGATCGTGATCATGGTCGTGTTCATCGACATAGCCCGGCGGTCCGTCGTGTTCATGAGCGTGGTGATCATGATCGTGGTCGTGATGTTGATGTACGTCCCAAACGCTGGTGATCGGCACTAATAAGGCTTTATCCCAAACACTGCCCTCTTCCGGCAAAATGCCGACCACACGATACTCCACGTCATCATGGGCATGATGATTGCTTTCCCCCAACTGTCCGTGCATCGGGCTGAAACTGTCGCCGATCGCCAAACCGCTCTTTGCCCCGACCACCGCTTCATAATCTTTTTCGAACGTCCGCCCGGCGGCAAGTTGCCGTTCGCCGCCGTCAAGCACAAGTGCGGTATTGGTACCGACAATCGGCATATTTTGATAATAGTCGCCGAATGCCAACGGTGCCGCCCAATCGACCTGCGGATTGGCTTCGATCGCCTTAAAAACCGCCGTATCCAGCAGGTTTAACGGCGACGGTTGTAAAAACACGGTGCTCAGCACCAATTGCACTTCACTGCCCGGCGCACCGACAACCAAATCAAAACGATCCGCCGCTTGCGCACTGCCTTCGCGCAAAGCACGTTCCTGTAAACTGACGGTAATGCTCAATGCGGTGGAAAGGGCAATCAGAAAAATAATCATCAGGCTGCCGAATTTGCGCTTTTTAAAGTCAAGCAACAACAGTTTTAGCATTAACATACTTGCGCTCCTTTTTGCTGATCCGAGACAATAACCCCGTTTTGCAGCAACAGCCGGCGTTGCAGCTGTTCGGATAAAAAACGATCATGGGTCGCCACCAGCAAGGTACAGCGCTCTTTTTCGCTGATTTCCAATAATAAACGGGCAATATTGCGACTGTTTTCCGCGTCCAGACTGGCGGTCGGCTCGTCGGCGATAATCACCTTCGGCTTGGCAAGCAGGGCGCGGGCAATCGCCACCCGCTGCATTTCGCCGCGCGACAGTTGCGACACATCGGTGTTTAAACGCGGCATATTCATTTCGCCCAACAAATATTCCGCCCGTTGTTTGATCTCAACCGGAACCGTCCAATTACGGAAAGCGAACGGTAGCAACACATTTTCCAGCGCGGTCAAACCGCCGGTTAAATAAAAATCCTGCATCACCATGCCGATATGTTCAAACCGCCAAGTATCGCAGGCGGTAGCGGAAAGTGCGGTCAGCTCTTGTCCTTGCCATTGCACCGAGCCGTGAGTCGGTTTCAATAAGCCGCTGATTATATTTAAAAAAGTGCTTTTGCCACAGCCGGAAGGCCCCATTACGGCAACCTGTTGTGCCGTGGGCACGGATAATTGTCCAATGGCTAAAATCGGCTGCGGCAATGCCGGAATGTTGACGGTCAACTCCTTGATTTCTAACATTTGATCTCCTGCCAAGCTAATATTTATAATTTCTTGAATCTGGCGTTGGTAATGCGTAACAAGCTGACAAATCCCGTTTCCGGATCCGTCCACGAGCCGTATTCCAATTTGCCGGTGACGTTAATCATCGCATTATTTTGTACAAAGGGTTGTTTTTTATCCAAATACACCACAACGATGTCGGAAGGCCAATCCGCATCGGACGAGCAGAACGGGCAAAGTGCCATCGGCGCTTTGGTCAGCACGAAAAACTGCGCATCGGCTTTCAACGGCGGCGCCATAAATCCGTTCATATCAACCGTCTGATCTTTCAGGCTTTTGACTTTTTCGGAAAATTCCATGCCCAACACCGAGATTTTGTCGTACAGTTCATCGAATGTCAGTGCGGTGGAGGCATAGGACGGCAGGGTGAACAGGGACAGGGCAATCGTGAAAAACATCGGTTTTACCCCACGTAACCGTAACCGACATAACCTGAACCGACACAACTTTAACCAGTAGAAGAAAAAGAGCGGGGTTTCCCCCGCTTGATTACATCGAATCATATGCGCTGATATTCCCTTACTTATTCGCGGAATTGATCGCCAAGCTATCCACAATCACTTTATAAATATCCGAGTTTTCCATATAGCCTTTGATCGCTTCCGAACCCGGACCTTGCGCTTGAATGACGATATCGTCAATGGCGTGCACACCGGTCGATTCGCTTTTCGGCAGGATACCGGTGCGCAATACCGCCCCCGGAATATCTTTATAAGCTTCGTTGGCAACATATTGGTCTTTCTCGTTTTTCAACGCCGGTACGAATTGACCGTCCAGTTTCGGGCGGAACGTTTCGTAGTAGTCAGGATAGTTGTTGAAGAACACCGCCAGACGTTTGCTGACATCCAGTTTGTCCGGATAGCCGTCGCCGTTTTTATCTTCATAGTTCGGATAACCGGCTGCGGCATACACGCCCACTTTCTCACGCATTTCATCGCCCGGTTTCTCATCGTCAACCGTACCGATCAGCGAGATCCCGTGGGTATGGTCACCGGTGACGATAATCAAAGTATCCGGATTTTTCTCAGCAAATTCCTGTGCGATTGCAATGGACTGATCCATCATGATGGTGCTCATAATCGCACGTTCCCAATCCAACGGGTGCGAGGCTTTGTCGATTAATGAAGATTCCACCACTAATACGAAACCTTCCGGATTTTGCGACAACACATCAAGTGCGGTTTTGGTCATGGTGGTCAAATCCGGTTGATCCGGGAATTTTTTGGTGACGCCGTTATCGGTCAGGAAACGACGGTCTAACACGGTATCCATATTGCCGGTATGGAACAAGCCCAATAATTGTTTAGTGCCTTGCGGAATTGAGGTCAACTCGGTGTTGTTGGTCACCAAATGATAACCGTCGTTTTTGAACATATCGATGTAATTCAAATCATCTTTACGTTTTGAACCCGGTATGCTTTTCGGCAGGAAATAAGCCGAGCCGCCGCCCATGATCACATCCGGTTTCACATCATGGAACATACCGGTGATTTTATCTTTATCGGCACGACGGCGTGTGTGTGCCACAACTGCCGCCGGGGTTGCGTCTTGCACTTCGGAATCGGTAACCACGCCCACGCTTTTGTTGGTTTTACGTTTGATTAACTCGCCCAGCGTTTCTTGTTTCGGGTGGTTTAAATTGTCTGCCGAACGGCTGACATACACGCCCAAGGCATTGATCGCCGATTTATGTCCGGTCATATACGCACTCATGGTATTGGCGCTGTCCGCCGTGATCGCGTCGGTACTGGATGTGCCGATAAAACCGGTTACCGGGAGGCTGTCCATCGCCAATCGGCCATCGGCTTTACCTTCGGTGACGCCTTTGGATAAGATCCGTGCGCCGGTACGGTGAGCGACGGACAAACCGTCACCCAAGAAGAAAATTATGTTTTTCGCTTTTGCCACATCCGGCGTTTGATACACCGTCCAGTTAACCGCACTTTCTTTACCATTTGCTTTGGCTTCGACTTTATAGTCGCCGGCAGCTTGAATACTGACATTGCGTAACCATAACGCCGAAACGTCTTTGCCGTCTTCTTTTTCGACAAACTCAACGTTGCTGCTGCCTAATACGTCTTTGAAGTCTTTGCCGTTGATTAAAATGCTAATTTGATCCGGATTAACGATTTCATCAAATTCCACTTTGAAATCAAATTTCCCGTCTGCCATCATGGTGGCGCGGTCAATCGGATAAATCGTCTGTGCGACCGCACTTAACGGCAAGGCTGCTACCATCAATGGTAATAGGTAACGTAACTTCATTTTTGTCTCCTAATGTTTATATAGTAATAAATGCTCACTGAAATAATTAGTTTGCTTCGCACACACTATACAAAAGAAATATTACAGGAATATGACAACCGGGGATTTAAATGCCGCTATTTCGCTATCTTTGCTTTCAGCCGTAATGATGACGTGCTAATCACATTTGCCGTGGCGCTGTTCGGCTTGGGAGCGGCGGTGTCTCACCTGCAAATTTTCGCCTTTGCCCGAATACGATGAATGCAATCAAAAAAGCCGCCGGCTTAGAAATGCCAATTATGCCGCCCGCGGCGCTATATCCGCAAAAACGCTTAGTCCAGTTTGCAATCGCCTGTCGGTTGCCGTTTTATCTCGGCTTATTGATTTTGCCTGCTATAACAAAAAACCTGCCAATTGAAAATTGACAGGTTTTTGTTTGTTCAAGCAAGAAATTACTCTTTATCTTTGCTTTGCGGATTATCACTATCCTGATCGGAAATCACTTCTTCTTCCAATTCATTCTCTGCTTGCTTATTCTGCGCTTCCGCCTTCGGCGCTTCGCCTTCCCAACCCGGTGGCGGCGTTACATCACGGCGTTGCATTAACTGTTCGATTTGCTCTTCTTCAATCGTTTCATATTTCATCAATGCGTCTTTCATTGCGTGTAAAATATCCATATTTTCCAGCAACAATTGGCGTGCGCGTTTGTAATTGCGATCCACAATTTGGCGCACTTCTTCATCAATTAAATGTGCCGTTTCGTCCGACATATGTTTGGCTTTCGCCATCGAACGTCCTAAGAACACTTCGCCCTCGTCTTCCGAATATAGGATAGGCCCTAATTTATCGGAGAAGCCCCATTCGGTCACCATCTTGCGCGCAATATTGGTCGCCACTTTAATATCGTTCGAGGCACCGGTGGAAATGTTGTCTTCGCCGTAAATCAAATCTTCCGCTAATCGCCCTGCATACAAGGTCGAAAGTTTACTTTCTAATTGTTTATGGCTAATGCTGACTTGATCGCCTTCCGGCAAGAAAAAGGTCACGCCCAATGCACGCCCGCGCGGAATAATCGTCACTTTATGCACCGGATCGTGTTCCGGCACCAAATAACCGACAATCGCGTGCCCCGCTTCATGATAAGCGGTCGATTCTTTTTGTTTCTCGGTCATAATCATGGTCCGGCGTTCCGGCCCCATGTTGATTTTGTCTTTGGCTTTTTCAAATTCGACCATGGTCACAATGCGTTTGTTGGTGCGTGCGGCAAACAATGCCGCTTCATTGACCAAGTTCGCCAAATCCGCACCGGAATAACCCGGCGTACCGCGCGCAATCACCATCGGATCGACATCCGGTGAAATCGGCACTTTACGCATATGCACTTTCAGAATATGCTCGCGTCCGCGTACATCCGGCAAGCCGACCGTGACTTGACGGTCAAAACGTCCCGGACGGGTCAATGCCGGATCGAGTACGTCAGGGCGGTTAGTTGCCGCAATCACGATCACGCCGGAATTGCCCTCAAAGCCGTCCATTTCCACCAACATTTGGTTTAAGGTTTGTTCGCGCTCATCATGACCGCCGCCCAAACCGGCGCCACGTTGGCGACCGACCGCATCAATCTCATCAATAAAGATCAAACAAGGTGCGGCTTTTTTCGCTTGTTCGAACATATCGCGCACCCGTGATGCGCCGACCCCGACAAACATTTCCACAAAGTCCGAACCGGAAATGGTAAAAAACGGTACTTTGGCTTCCCCGGCAATCGCTTTTGCCAGTAAGGTTTTACCCGTTCCCGGCGGTCCGACCATTAAAATTCCTTTTGGAATTTTACCGCCCAACTTCTGGAATTTGCTCGGATCACGCAGGAAGTCAACCACTTCGCCCACTTCTTCTTTCGCTTCATCACAGCCTGCCACATCGGAAAAACGGGTGGTATTTTGTTCTTCGCTCATCATGCGCGCTTTACTTTTGCCGAAGCTCATGGCTTTGCCGCCACCGCCCTGCATTTGGCGCATAAAGAAAATCCATACCCCGATCAACAATAACATCGGGAACCATGAAATCAGGATTTGTGAGAATAAGCCGCGTTTCTCCGGCGGTGTTCCGGAAACTTTGACATTCTTTGTGATTAAATCATCAAGAATTTTGGAATCATAAATCGGCATGACAGTTTGATAACGATCACCGTTATTTTTGGTCACCGTGATTTGACTGTCTTCAAAACGTGCTTCCGTCACCTGATTATTGCCGACATCACTCACAAAAGTGGTGTAATCCACTCCGCCGCGCGCATCAGGATCCGCATTAAAACTTTGAAACACGGACATCAGAATCACACCGATCACCGTCCACAAAATCAGATTTTTTATCATGTCGTTCTTCAAGGGCTGACCTCGTTTATTTCCTTGTTTAACAAACCGGTGGCATAGGTTACTATAATTTGTACCCGGTTGCCACAATATATACCTCGCGCGAACGATCACGCGAAGCCTCAGGCTTACGCACTTTGACTACACTGAACAGAGAACGAATCTCTCTCAAATACTCGTCAAAACCTTCCCCCTGAAAAACTTTTACTACAAAACTGCCTTTCGGCGCAAGCACTTGGCGGCACATATCCAATGCCAATTCCACCAGATACATCGCACGCGGAATATCCACCGACGGTACGCCGCTGAAATTCGGCGCCATATCCGACAGCACCACATCCACTTTACCGTCGCCGACACGCTCTAAAAGTGCGGTCAGCACGTTTTCATCGCGGAAATCCCCCTGCAGAAAATCCACCCCGGCAATCGGATCCATATCCAGAATATCGCAGGCAATCACCCGTCCGTTACTGCCGATTTGTTTCACCACATATTGCGACCAACCTCCCGGTGCTGCGCCGAGATCGACCACGGTCATATTCGGTTTGAACAAACGATCCGATTGTTGGATTTCATCCAATTTAAAATAGGCCCGTGAGCGCAATTTTTGTTTATGTGCTTTTTGGACAAAGTGATCTTTAAAGTGTTCATTGAGCCAGCGGGTTGAACTGGCGGAACGTTTTTTCTTTCCCATTTCTATTTCTCTTGCGATAATTACCGACCTTAATCGGCAATTATGTTAATATGGCGTTCAAATTGAGAGATTCAAGGCTAACTAGTCAATTTATTTACTGTTTCTCTCTTGGATTATACCTAATTTAAAAGGATTTTTTATGGCTATCAGCTTAACCACCAAACAAAAACAATATCTGAAAGGCTTGGCGCACAATTTGAAACCGGTTGTGATGCTCGGCGCCAACGGTTTGACGGAGGGCGTCGTTGCCGAAATCGACAATGCCATCAGCCACCATGAGCTGATTAAAGTCAAAATCGCCGGCGCAGAACGCGAAACCAAACAGCTCATTATTGACGCCATTGTGCGCGAAACCGAGGCAAGTGCGGTGCAATTAATCGGGCATACCTTGGTGCTTTATCGTCCGGCGAAAGAACCTGCGATTCGCTTACCAAAATAACAGAAGTGCGGTTTTCACCGCACTTTTTTATGCCTGATACAACACATCCACAATATCAAATTCGACTTTGCCGCCCGGGGTGGTGATAATCGCGTTATCTTCCACTTCCTTACCGATCAAGCCGCGTGCAATCGGCGAATTAACCGAAATCAAACCGCTCTTGATATCCGCTTCATCATCACCGACGATTTTATACTGCACTTCTTCTTCGGTTTCGACGTTCATCAAGACCACCGTCGCGCCAAAAATCACCTTACCGTTATTTTTCATTTTGGTGATGTCGATAATTTGACAATTGGATAATTTGCCTTCGATGTCCTGAATCCGTCCTTCGCAGAAACCTTGCTGCTCACGCGCCGCATGATATTCGGCATTTTCTTTCAAATCGCCGTGCTCGCGCGCCTCGGCAATCGCTTTGATAATTTCCGGACGACGGGTATTTTTCAGGTAATCCAATTCTTCTTTTAGCTTTTCTGCGCCACGCACAGTCATGGGAATTTGTTTCATAAACGCTCACTATTCTATTTTTTATAGACAAAACAAAACCACAGCATAATCATTTATGCTGTAGCAAAAATATCAAATGCAGTCAGAAAGCCACGCTTTACACTGTATGACAATTCGTCCCGAAATAATCGTTTACCTTGCTGACAGATGGCTCTATTATGGACATCTTATAAAAAAAGGCAACCAAAAACACCTGTTCAAACTTCGCATATATCCCTATTATGAAACGATCTTGTTATACCCATCTAAAAAAACTCTCTTTTTCTTTACTCGGATTGGCTTTTCTCTCGCTGCCGGCGCAAGCCAAAGTTGAAATCAGCGACTATCTGCCGCATTTGCCGCTCGGTGCCAGTGTCGGGTTTGTCGCTGAAAATTTGTCGCGGCAGCAAACGATCGCCGACTATAACCAACATATTCTGATGTTGCCCGCCAGCACGCAAAAAGTCTTCACCGCACTTGCCGCCAAACTCACTTTAGGCGATCAGTTTCAATTTAATACCGATTTGGTCAGCCCTGCCAAAATTAGCAACAAAACCCTGCAAGGGGATCTCAGTATCCGTTTCGGCGGTGATCCGACATTAACCAGCGGACAACTTTATCAATTGCTTGCCAAGCTCAAACAACAAGTCGATAACATCAAAGGCAATATCGTACTGGATACCAGTATTTTTAACAGCCATGATCGCGGTTTAGGTTGGATTTGGAACGATTTAACCATGTGCTTCAATGCGCCGCCGTCTGCCGCCAGTATTGACGGCAACTGTTTTTCGGTCGAACTGAATGCCTCGGGTAATGTCGGCAGTGTAGTGCAAGCCACCGTGCCGTCACATTTTCCGGTGCAAGTCTTCAGCCAAGTGCGGATCGTATCCAATCAAGAAGCGGGAAATTGCGCCTTTGATGTGGTCGTCAATGACAACAACCGTTATACCTTAAAAGGCTGTATCGCACGCCAAGCCAAGCCGTTCGGCTTGAGTTTTGCGGTGCAAGATCCCGACAGCTACGCGATTGCGATTATCATGGCGCAATTGAAGCGTTTAGGGATCAACGTCAACGGACACATTATGCTCGCCACCAATCCGACCCAAGGTACGGTGTTGGCGAGCCACCGTTCAAGCGCATTACCGGAACTGGTAAAACGGATGATGAAGCGTTCCGATAACCAAATCGCCGACAGTCTGTTCCGCCGTATCGGTTATCAATACTATAAAAAACCGGTCTCTTTCCAACAAAGTGCCGGCGCCATGCGCCAAATTCTGACCCGTCAAGCCGGAGTGGATTTCGGCAACAGCCAAATCGCCGACGGCTCAGGGCTCTCACGCCAAAATTTAATCAGCCCAAGTGCACTTTTACAAACCTTGAATTACATCAGCGCCAACGATGATAAACTGAATTTGCTGAGCACTTTTCCGATTGCCGCTCATGACGGCACGCTGAGCGGGCGCGGTTCAATGGGCGAAGCACCGCTGGCGAAAAACCTGATCGCCAAAACCGGGGCGCTGAAAGGGGTTTATAATTTAGCCGGATTCATGCACAATGCCAAAGGCGAACGTATTGCGTTCGTACAATTTATCAACGGTTATTCCACCGGCGACTTGGAAAGCAAAACCAAACGCAGCCCGTTAGTGAATTTTGAGAAAAGTGTGTTCACCGCACTTTATCAAGAACCTTAAGTAATAACCGAAACTTATCTGATCATTTAATAGGAGAACATATGGCGAATGTGACATTAGGCGGTAACCCGATTGAAGTGCAAGGCAATTTTCCAACTGCCGGCGAAACCGTTGCGGATTTCAGTTTAGTGAAAAGTGATTTAAGCGAAGCCGCACTTGCCGATTATCAAGGCAAACGCAAAATCCTGAATATTTTTCCAAGTATCGACACCGGCGTCTGCGCCACTTCGGTTCGTAAATTTAACCAACAAGCGGCGGATTTAAACAATACGGTGGTACTGTGTATCTCTGCGGATTTGCCCTTTGCGCAAGCCCGTTTCTGCGGCGCGGAAGGTTTGCAAAATGTGGTCACTTTATCCAGTTTCAGAAACCGCACTTTTGCCGAAAACCTTGGCGTTGCCATCGTGAGTGGTCCGCTGAGTGGGCTGACGGCAAGAGCGGTGATTGTGTTAGATGAAGAAAGTAAGGTACTGCACAGCGAGCTGGTTGCCGAAATCAAACAAGAACCGGATTACGACGCAGCATTAGCGGTGTTGTAATATAAAGTAAGAGACGTCAATAGGCGTCTCTATCATTCGTTCGGTTGAATCCATTGCAGTAAACGTTCGCCATACGGCTTGCGCCAGCCTTGCAACAAACGCGGCAATGACAACGCCTCACGCTCACCGTCTTCGCGCCACGCCCATTTAATCAACTGATGTAACACTTTGCGGCTTGCCAGATTCTCTTTAGCGATTCCCGGCGGGCAAATATCATTAAGTTGCTTTTGCAGGGCTTTCAAGGTGTTTTTATACGCCGGTAACACTGAAATTTGCGCGATCGTCGGCGGATAGTCGGCGCTATCGGTTTTTTGCGCCTGTGCCACTAATTGCAGGATTTTTTTGCCGTGCATACGGATTTCATTCGGATGAAACCCTAAATCCAGCAATTCCGAGGTATGCTTCGGCAAACGCTCCGCCGCTTGAAACAAAGCTTGCTCTTTCACCACAAAATTTAGCGCCAAATCACGTTCAAGTGCGGTTAGGTATCGCCATTTCGCCAATAATTTCAGCGCCATCAAATGTACGCCTTGCAAGCGCCATGCATTGCCAATATTAAGATAGGCTTGTTCGGGATCACTTGTCGCAGTAGCACGTTTCAGCAAAAATTCACACTCTTCACTGACCGCACTTTGCCACTCCGTTTGCGCCAGCTGCTGCGCCATATTTTGGTATAACGGCAATAAATACCACACATCGGCAGCGGCATATTGCCGTTGTAACTCTGATAGTGGACGCGCCAACCAATCGGTGCGCGACGCACCTTTGTCCAGTTCCAATTCAAAATAGTGCGCTATCAGCTTGGCAAAACCGGTCGAATTCTGGAATCCGAGAAAATCCGCCATGATTTGGGTGTCGATCATCGGCTGCGGTTGCCGTTGGAAATAGGTTTGGAACACCTCAAGATCTTCACTGCAAGCGTGCAGGACTTTTAACACATTGTGATCGGTCAAAAGTGCGGTAAACGGCGAAAGATCGTCGATTGCCAACGGATCGATTAAACTCAAGCGCTCACCGTCATATACCTGAATCAAGCCCAGTTTCGGATAAAAAGTGCGGGTGCGGATAAATTCGGTATCCAGCGCCACCGCACTTTTTTGCCGTGCTTGCTCGCAAACGGTTTGCAATTGTTGATTGCTGTTGATCCAGAGATAGTTGAGTGGTTGCATTGGATTGTCTCGGTTGGGAAGAACTGAAAGTCGGGGCGGATGGTATATCCGCCCGAACCGCACTTTACATTTTTCTATTGTGGATTAAATGCTTATACCACACTTCGTAAACGGGCGGATATACCATCCGCCCCGGCTTATATCGCTTACACATTACACCGCCGACCGTTTCGCCAACTCTTCATCACGCACCACGCGGCGCAAAATTTTACCGACATTGCTTTTCGGCAATTCGTCACGGAATTCGATTTCGCGCGGCAATTTATAGCCGGTCAGATGTTCGCGGCAGTGTTTGCGAACTTCATCTTTGGTCAGGGTTTCATCGCGTTTGACCACAAAAATCTTGACCGTCTCGCCGGAATTGGCATCCGGCACGCCGATTGCCACTACTTCCGACACTTTATAATTCAACATCACCACATCTTCGATTTCATTCGGATAAACATTAAAACCGGAGACGATAATCATGTCTTTTTTACGATCAACGATTTTCAGATTTTTATCTTCGCCCATCACCACAATATCGCCGGTGGCAAGCCAACCGTCTTTCAACACCTCCGCGGTCGCCTCAGGTCGCTGCCAATACCCCTGCATAACCTGATCACCTTTCACCCACAACTCGCCGCGTTCGCCAATGGCGGCTTCCGTACCGTCGTCTTTGATAATTTTAATATCGGTATTCGGAATCGGCACCCCGATATTGCCGTTATGTTCGGTGCTATGCGGCGGACAGGCGGCAATTAAGGGCGAACATTCGGTCATACCATAGCCTTCGATAATATTGGTCCCCGTCAGTTTGTGCCAACGATCCGCCACCGCTTGGTTAACCGACATCCCGCCGGCGACCGACAGTTTTAACGCCGAAAAATCCAATTCTCTGAAATTCTCATTGTTTAACAATGCGTTAAACAAAGTATTGACCCCGGTAATCGCCACATACGGGTGGCGGCGCAGTTCTTTGACAAAGCCGTTAATATCGCGCGGATTGGTAATCAACACTCCGGTCAAACCTAATTCGATAAACAACAAGCAGTTGATAATCAAAGCAAAAGCATGATACAACGGCAGCGCAATGATCGCTTCGCGCACCGGTGAATGTTCAATAAACGGATTGGCAACCCAGCGTGCCTGAAAAATATTGGTTAAAATATTCTTATGGCTTAACATTGCCCCTTTTGCCACGCCGGTCGTACCGCCGGTATATTGTAAAAACGCCAAATCTTCGCCGCTCACTTGCGGTTTTACATACTGGCGCATTTTGCCGATACTCAACACTTCGCGAAACGTGACTGCGCCGGGCAATTTATATTTCGGCACCAATTTTTTGATGTATTTCACCACGAAATTGACCAAATTACGTTTACCGAACGACAACTGATCGCCCATGCGGGTCAAAATAACGTGTTTAACCTCCGTTTCCGCCACCACACTTTCAAGCGTAGCGGCAAAATTAGAAACCACCACAATCGCCACCGCGCCGCTGTCTTGCAATTGGTGCTCCAGCTCGCGCGGGGTATACAGCGGATTGACATTCACCACCACCATGCCGGCACGCAGTACGCCGAACAATGCAATCGGATATTGCAATAAATTCGGCATCATCAATGCCACCCGATCGCCTTTTTTCAGTTTTAATACGTTTTGCAAATACGCGGCAAAGGCACGGCTGCGTTCTTCCAGTTTGCGGAAGGTCAGTTCCTTGCCCATATTGATATAAGCCGCTTGATCCGGGCGCTCACGCACCGCATTTTCAAACATTTCCAACAAAGAACGGTATTTATCCGTTTTAATCACGCGCTCCGCGCCTTCCGGATAGTTGTCAAACCAAATTTTTTCCATAGTCATCCTGTTTTATTATTTTTTATTAATGCCGACGAAAGCGGTTATCGGAGTGCAGCCCGCGGTTTCCACATTGGAAAGCCACCGAAAAAATAACCATGCCGCTGCGAATCCCAATAATCAAACCACGCTTCTTCATCATAATAGTATTCAACCACTTGCTGCCAAATGCGATAGTTGTCAGCTTTGACCAGCGGGTAAATATAATCTGCTTGATCTATTTTGCCGCCGAGTTTACCGCTCAATACGCCTTTCACCGTGATATATTGATTGTCTAAGCTAAGCGGATCGACGAAACCGTTTAAAACCGCAATGAAACGCCCGTCGCTATGGCTGTCCAAAACCGGTTTAGCGCTAAACCGATCGATGGTCATACTCAATATTTCAACTTCGGTCGTATTATTTTTCAGTACCGCCGCTTTAATCACCTTGCCGCCCAACCGCACTTGCTGACATTGGCAGTCAAAATCCGCCGTTGCCAATTGCGCATAGCTAATCAAGGTGTTATCACCGCGATCCAAGCCTTGCGGCGCCAGTTGGCAACCGCTTAACATGGCACTGAAGAGAATCGGAATCCAGATAAATTTTTTCATCTTACGCTCCTTAACGGCAAACCATCTTACCTAATCACTCCCGTCCGGGAAGTTTTTTCCACGTCACTTGATTGCGCAGATAGACCGGCTCAATCGCCAGTGCCGTCGAATAATTCTGTTGTTGCCACGCTAACTGCGCCAACGGCAACATATACTGCGCCGATGGCAACAGAATATCACATTTATTTAACGGCGCGGTAGTCCGTTCAAATTGCGGATACGCCGCCCAGCCGGTTCCCACGCAAGCCGCACCGACAAAGACCGCACTTTGCCTTTCCAGTTGCGCCACTTGTTGCAACACATCTTCCGGCGGCAAAACCTGTTCGTCGATCACGGTTTCCCAAGCCGCGTAGGCTTGATTATCAATCGACTGCGGTTGGTAGCGTAACGCGGAAAAATAGACTTCGTTCATGCGCGCGTCAATCGCCGCCAGCACGGTTTCACTACCCTGCGTTTGATACGCCGCTTGCGCCATTGCGGTTAAATTGGAAATCGGAATCACCGGCAACTCTGCGCCTAATGCCAAGCCTTGCACGATGCCGCAGCCGATACGCACGCCGGTGAAACTGCCCGGTCCACGCCCAAATACCAAGGCATCCACTTGGTTTAAGCGGATACCGGCTTCGGCTAAAATCTCATCAACCATCGGCAAAATACGGCGAGTATGTGCTTTCGGGCTAAGTTCGTCCTGCGCTAAAATCCCACCGTTGTAGGATAACGCCACCGAGCAGGCTTCGGTTGCGGTGTCGATTGCCAATAAAATCGTTTTGCTCATTGTTTTGTCTTCTTCAAAAATTCAATCACTTTGTCCAAACTGCGCGTGCGCGTTGAATTGGGCAAGCTTTTCAAAAAGGTTGCGCCGTAAGGGCGCATGACTAAGCGCGAATCGCAAATAATCACCGCACCGCGATCGGTCACATCACGGATCAGTCGCCCCACGCCCTGTTTTAAGCTGATCACCGCACTGGGCAGTTGCACCTGATTAAACGGATCACCGCCTTTCAAACGGCAATCTTCAATCCGTGCTTTTAATAATGGTTCATCGGGCGCACTGAACGGCAATTTGTCGATAATCACCAGCGACAAAGCGTCACCGCGCACATCAACCCCTTCCCAAAAACTGGCGGTGGCGACCAACACCGAATGGCTCTCTTGGGTAAATTTTTCCAACAAGCGCGCTTTCGCCATTTCCCCCTGTAACAACACCGACAGTTCGCTGTGTTCGCGCAGATATTCCGCCAAGCCGCGCATCATCATATAAGAAGTGCACAGCAAAAAACAACGGCCTTGGTTGGCTTCGATCACCGGTAACAACATTTCGCCCAAGCGTTGCAGGGTTTGCTGCTGGTTGCTGCCCGGCAGGAAACGCGGCACACACAACAGCGATTGTTGCGGATAATCAAACGGCGACGGCAATACTTTCTGCTGGCGGGTTTGAATGCCCATGCGTTCACAAAAAAAGTCGAAACTGCCGCCCACTTCCAAGGTGGCGGAGGTGAAAATCCAACCGGCTTTTTGTTGCTGCAACTGCTCGCCGAATTTGTCCGCCACCGTCAGTGGCGTGAGGTGCAGACCGAATTGGCGGTTAAAGGTTTCATACCAATAACAATAGCCGGTGATCGAAGTGTCCAAAATCCGTTTCAATTGCGCTTGAATCGCAGTAATACGTTCAAAAATGCTATCTAACGTCTGCGAACGTCCCAACGCCAATTTGACCACATCTTGTACAAAATCCAGATTTTCTTGCAAATGCCGCACCGCTTTTTGTACCGCACTTTGAGTTAACAATTCACGCAAATTGCCGCGTAAATTGCCTTCGCCCATCATCAGGCGGAAATCCTGCACCACTTTATTCAAATGATCCGCCGCCGTGCCAAGCTGTTTCAGATCTTTGACTTCGGTGCGGTAGCAAATATGAATATCACGGCTGAGATCGAACAGTTGGCGCGAGGTGATCGACTGTCCGAAATATTGGCTGGCAATATCCGGCAGTTGGTGCGCCTCATCGAAAATCACGATTTTTGCTTCGGGAATCAGCTCGCCGAAACCGCTCTCTTTCACCGCCATATCGGCACAAAACAGATGGTGATTGACCACCACCAGATCGGCTTCCAGCGCTTTTTTGCGCGCTTTGGCAACATAACACTCCGCGTAATTCGGGCAATCGCTGCCTAAACAGCTTTCGCTGGTGCTGGTGAGTTGCGGAAAAATCGGGCTGTCTTCCGGCAAAGCGGCGCATTCGCTGAGATCGCCGTTTTCGGTTGCCGCTTGCCATTTACGCACCACCGACAACTGCGCCAACACCGATTTATCGCCCAATACGCCGTCGGCAATCAGTTTATCCAAGCGTTCTAAACAGAGATAATTGGCGCGCCCTTTGAGCAACGCCAGTTTGCCGCTGTAGCCCAAGGCTTTTTGAATGGTCGGCAGATCGCGCTTAAACAGTTGATCCTGTAAATTTTTCGAACCGGTGGAAATGATGGTTTTTTTGCCCGACAACATCGCCGGCACAAGATAAGCAAAGGTTTTGCCCGTGCCGGTGCCGGCTTCGATCACCAGTTGCGCTTGTTGTTTGATCGCCTGTTCGACCGCCTGCGCCATTTCCACCTGCTCTTGACGCGGACGGAATTGGCGGATATGGCGGCTTAAAATGCCGTCGTCGGCAAAGGCGTTGACTACACTGGTTTGCTTCATCGCTTATTCCTAAAAATCGTCCAATACCGCTAGCGCGTCGGCAAGTTTTTTCACCGTAAACACCTGCATTTGATCGATATTGTGTTTCGGTTTGTTGGCGAACGGCACAATCGCACGGCGAAAACCGTGTTTTGCCGCTTCGCTGATCCGCTCTTGTCCGCTGGTGACCGGGCGGATTTCTCCTGCCAAGCCGACTTCGCCGAACACTACCAAATCTTGCGGCAACGGACGATTGCGGAAACTGGAGATTAACGCCAATAATAACGCCAAATCCGCACCGGTTTCCGTCACTTTTACCCCACCGACCACATTGACAAACACATCTTGATCGGACATTTGCACATTGCCGTGACGGTGCAACACCGCTAGTAATAATGCCAAACGGTTTTGCTCCAAACCGACTGCGACCCGGCGCGGATTGGCAAGCATGGAGTGATCGACCAACGCTTGGATTTCAACCAATAACGGGCGGGTTCCCTCCCACAACACCATCACCGAGCTGCCGGAGGTCTGTTCCTCGCCTCGGCTGAGGAAAATCGCCGACGGGTTTTTCACTTCGCGCAAGCCCTGTTCGGTCATGGCGAACACCCCCAATTCATTCACTGCGCCAAAACGGTTTTTATGGCTACGCAAAGTGCGGTAGCGTGAATCGGCTTCGCCTTCGAGCAAAATCGAGCAGTCGATACAATGCTCTAGCACTTTCGGACCGGCAAGCGTGCCGTCTTTGGTGACGTGCCCGACCATAATAATCGCCACTTGTTTGGTTTTGGCATAACGGGTCAAAAACGCCGCGCACTCGCGCACCTGCGCCACGCTGCCGGGGGAGGACTGAATATCCGCCAAGTGCATGACTTGGATCGAGTCGATCACAATCACTTTCGGCTTTTCTTGATCGGCGATATTACAAATCTGTTCGACGGCGGTTTCGGATAACAGCCTGAGTTTATCGCTCGGTAGCCCCAAACGGTTGGCGCGCATTGCCACCTGTTGCAACGATTCCTCACCGGTGACATATAAGGTCGGCATTTGCTCGGCTAAGGTACACATCACTTGCAATAATAAGGTACTTTTGCCTGCGCCGGGGTGTCCACCGATTAAAATCGCGCTGCCCGGCACAATGCCGCCGCCCAACACGCGATCCAGCTCGCTGAAACGGCTGCTGAAGCGTGGCGTTTCTTGTAAGCTGATTTCGGATAGGGTTTGCACTTTCGCCGCCGTTTCGCCGGCATAACCGCTGAAACGGTCGCCTTTCGATACCGTGCTGACCAAGCGCACTTCGCTGATGGTGTTCCACGCTTTACAGGCGCTGCACTGCCCTTGCCAACGGGCGTAATCTGCGCCGCAGTCGTTACAGACATAGGCTTTTTTCGGGGCTTTTGCCATGTTGTTATCCGTTTTTCCTAAGCGTTAAGCGTGAGTTTAATTAAATGGAGTTGGCGTTTTACGCCGTTGCCACGATGTAATAACTCATAACAATACAAAGTGCGGTTCGGCGTATGCGCGCTGCGCTGTAATTCGTTGACTTTGGCTAACACCCGCTGATTTAACTCAATAAATTCATTAATTGACTCATCATCCAACCGCACTTTAGACGGCACTCGTTCATAGGCTTGCCATAGCAACGCTTGGTGTTGGTCGTAATAGGCGTATAGCGCGGCAAACGCCGCCAAACCCGAATCCACGATTTCCGCCGACAATTCGCCGCCGGTCAATAACTCGGCATAATAGTCGGTTAAGCGTTGTTCGTAGGCTAAAAGTGCGGTCAAAACCGCACTTGGCGACGGATCTGCCAACGGTAAGTTTTGCCACTCCGCCTGCCAATCAAAGGGTTGCAACGGCAGTACCCCGGCGAGTTGATAGCCGCGTTTGGCTTTGTTCACCGCTCCCAAGCGAATGCCGTCGCTTAGGCTTAATTGTTCGACAAACGTCAATAAATCATCAACCGAACCGTGTTTCAGCTCAAATTCCACTTCGCAAATCGGTTCAATCCGATCATTGGCTTCGATTTCGCCCTGATCCAGCGCCACTTCGATATTGGCACCGTTGCCTAATTCAATCACCCAAGCTTGGCGCAAAAAGTCGGTGCTGAAAATCGGTTTCAGTTCCGCTTGCAGTTCGGCTAACGGGCGGGCTAACTGCAAATCGCCAAAACGGCTTAATCCCTGCAACCGTGGCACCGCACTGTCCAATTCCACGTCATATTCAGGACGCATATGCAACCCTCCGATCACCTCGCCATCGGTTTTCAGGGTTAAAATAAATTGTTCGTTGATCGTTCTGACCCGCAACCCCATGCGTCGGCTGGAAAAAAAGTCATCGGGCGTGTCATAATAGCAGTTGCCTAAAATTTGTTGGGTGTGAGATAGCACATTAAAGCTCGCCATTTCTTTACTCAAAAAAGTGGCGAATTCTTGGTTAACCAGCAGTTTTAATTCTATTTCCGCGCTCATACATCGGCCTTATAATGTGACAAATTGGTTACAATTTAGCAAAAAATGCTGTTATCTCAAATTAAAATCGTGAGTTATGCTGTGCTTTCGGGTATGATTGCCAGCGAATTGATACGTCTATACCATCATTTTATCGTATATTGGAGTTAATGCTATGCCAATCAACAATATCTTGGGTTTATTTGCTCAATCCCCACTCAAACCGTTACAAAAGCACTCAAACAAAGTCAGCGAATGCTGTGATATTTTGGTGCCGTTCTTCGAAGCCACTTTTAATAATGACTGGGCACAGGCGGAAGAATTAAGACGAAAAATCTCTGAAGCCGAAAAAGAAGCCGACACGTTGAAACGTGAAATTCGTTTAAAACTGCCACGCGGCTTATTTATGCCGGTGGAACGCACCGATTTATTAGAGCTGGTGACACAACAGGATAAATTGGCGAACTATGCCAAAGATATCGCCGGGCGCGTAATCGGGCGTAATTTGTGTATTCCTCAAGCCCTGCAAGCCGAATTTTTGGAATACCTGAAACGCAGTTTGGACGCAACCCACCAAGCATCGTTGGTGATTGATGAAATGGACGAACTGTTGGAAACCGGTTTCAAAGGGCGTGAAGTGAATTTCGTCAACAAAATGATTAATGAACTGGATAAAATCGAAGACGATACCGACAGCCAGCAAATCCAGTTACGCCGCCAGTTGTTGGCAATCGAAGACCAATACAAACCGGTCGATGTCATTTTCTTGTATAAAATTTTAGAATGGATTGGCGTATTGGCTGATCAGGCGCAGCGTGTCGGTTCCCGTATTGAGTTAATGCTCGCCCGCTCTTAATCCCCAAAACAACAATAATAAGGATTTTGTATGGAATTTATTGCCCAATATGGTAGCACCGTAGTGATTATTACGGCTATCGCAGGACTTTTAATGGCGTTTGGTATCGGCGCCAACGACGTATCCAATGCCATGGGAACTTCGGTCGGTTCCGGCACCATTACCGTCAAACAGGCGATTTTAATCGCAATGATATTTGAATTCGCCGGCGCCTATTTGGCCGGCGGCGAGGTCACCGAAACCATTAAGAGCGGGATTATCGATCCGAGCTTATTCACTGCCGTGCCGGAAGTATTGATTCTCGGCATGATGTCGGCATTGTTTTCCGCCGGCGCTTGGTTGTTAATCGCCTCCTATATGGGCTGGCCGGTATCAACCACCCACTCGATTATCGGTGCAATCATCGGCTTCGCCTGTGTCACCATCGGGCCGCACGCCGTCGATTGGGGTTCGGTGAAAGGGATTGTCGGCAGCTGGTTCATTACGCCGATTATTTCGGGTATCGTTGCCTACACTATTTTTATCAGCACCCAACGGTTGATTTTCGACACGGAAAATCCAATGGATAATGCGAAAAAATACGGCCCGTTCTATATGGGGCTGACCACATTTATCCTCAGCATTGTCACCATGACCAAAGGCTTAAAACACGTCGGCTTACACCTGAACGGCATGCAGACCTTTCTGATTTCACTGACAATTTGCGTGGCATCAATCATATTCTGTTATTTTTATTTCCGCAGCGACGCATTTAAAAATCGCGTACAAGGCGGGGCTTTCGGTGGCGTAGAGAAAGTATTCAGTATCCTGATGTTGCTCACCGCATGTTCGATGGCGTTTGCCCACGGTTCAAATGACGTTGCCAATGCGATTGGACCATTATCCGCGGTCGTATCCATTGTCGAACACGGCGGCGTAATCACCGCAAAAACCGCACTTGCGTGGTGGATTCTGCCGTTAGGCGCGGTCGGTATCGTGATTGGCTTAGCGGTGATGGGCTACAAGGTGATGGGCACTATCGGCGGCGGGATTACCGATCTCACCCCAAGCCGCGGCTTTTCGGCGGAATTTGCCTGTGCGATTACCGTGGTGATTGCCTCCGGCACCGGCTTACCGATTTCGACTACGCAAACCTTAGTCGGCGCAGTGTTAGGGGTTGGTTTTGCGCGCGGAATCGCAGCGTTGAATCTGAATGTAATCCGCAATATTTTTGCTTCTTGGATTGTGACTTTACCGGCGGGGGCAATTTTTGCTATTATTTTCTACTATATTCTACACGCAATTTTTATTTAACCGTATTTAACAATCCCAAAGGGGTTAAATTATATGTTGCCTAGGGTAACTTGTTACCCTAGGAAAAATGATCGGAAACCCATCCATGAAAAAACTATTCAACGCCCTATTAATCGGCACTACGCTGTTACTCAGCAGCCAAGCCATTGCCGAAACCCGTTATGTCACCGAAGAATTAAGCACCTACCTACGCCGCGGCGCCGGTGATGAATACCGTATCGCCGGTTCGATTAAATCCGGTGAAAAAGTCACCGTTTTGGCACAAAAAGATAAATACACGCAAATTCGCGACAGCCGGAACCGCGACGCTTGGATTTTAACCAGTGATCTCTCAAGCGAACCCAGCGCTAAAATTCAAATTCCCGCGTTAAAAAATCAAATCCAAGAATTGAGCTTAAAACTGAATAAGATTGATGAAGAATGGCAGCAACGGGTTTCCGAAATGCAACGCCGCACCCGCCAATCGGAAACGCAAAGCAGCCAGTTATTAGAACAAAACACCCAATTAAAACGCCAGTTGGAAATCAGCAATAACAAAAATAAAGAGTATGAAGCCTTGCTCAGCGCAGAAAAACAAGAAATCATCATTCGTTGGTTTATCTATGGCGGTTCGGTGATGTTGGTCGGCTTGCTGCTCGGCTTGATTTTACCGAATATCATACCGCGTCGCCGCCGTCGCAATGACGGGTGGGCATAATACAGTATGGCAACGGAACCGCACTTTCAAACTTATTTGGTCGGCGGCGCAGTGCGTGATCAGCTGCTCGGTTTAGCGGTTCAGGATCGCGACTGGGTGGTGGTCGGCGCCACCCCCCATCAACTGCTAAAGTGCGGTTATCAGCAAGTCGGGCAAGACTTCCCGGTTTTTCTTCACCCGCAAAGCAAAGAGGAACACGCCCTCGCCCGCACCGAACGCAAAAGCGGATACGGCTATCAGGGGTTTACGGTCGATTTCACCCCGGACATCAGTTTAGAACAAGATCTGCTGCGCCGAGATCTCACGATTAATGCGATTGCGCAAGCGGAAAACGGCGAATTAATCGATCCCTATCACGGCATTCAAGATTTAAAAAACCGCACTTTACGCCATGTCTCGCCTGCCTTTGCGGAAGATCCGCTGCGTGTACTGCGGGTGGCGCGCTTTCACGCGCGCTTTGCGAAGCTCGGTTTTGAGATTGCGCCGGAAACGCTGCAATTAATGCAACAAATTAGCGCCGGCGGGGAATTGCAGCATTTGAGCGCCGAACGCGTTTGGCTGGAAACCGAAAAAGCATTAAGCACCGACTCACCGCAAATCTACTTCCGAACGTTGCGTGCCTGCGGTGCGTTGGCGGTATTATTCCCCGAAATTAATGCGCTGTTCGGCGTGCCGAATCCGGAGAAACACCATCCCGAAATCGACAGCGGTATTCACACGCTAATGGTGCTGGAACAAGCTGCCACGCTCACGGCAGAAACGCCGCAAAGTGCGGTTGCCGTGCGTTTTGCCGCACTCTGCCACGACCTCGGCAAAGCCTTATCGCCCAAAGATCACTTACCGCACCATCACGGACACGAAGAACGCGGCGTCGCCCCCATTCAGCAGCTGTGCCAACGGCTAAAAGTCCCAAATCAATATCGTGATTTAGCCGTGTTAGCTTGTCGCTATCATACCCACATCCACCGCATTCAAGAGATGAAAGCGCAAACTATCGTGCGCTTTTTTGACCGGATTGACGCCTGGCGCAAGCCGGAAAATCTACGGCATTTAATCACCGTCTGCCTTGCCGACAGCCGCGGGCGTTTAGGTTTCGAAAACAGCAACTATCCGCAGGCACAAATCGCCCTTGAATATTATCAAAGTGCGGTCAGCGCCGACGTGCAACAAATTATTGCTGCCGGTTATCAAAAACAGCAGATCCGGGAACAACTGACTAAACGGCGGGTTGAGTTGGTGAAACAGAAAAAAGAAGAATATTTAGCTCAAACATCGGACTGATTATTCTCACTCTAACATATTACCCGCTGATCCAATTTTCTAATCGTAATCGCGGAATTCGCATAAATTCTTTCGTGTTGTTGGTCACTAGAATGCTGTTTTGGGCAAGCGCATGCGCTGCAATCAGCATATCTAAACTGCCGACAACCCGCCCTGTTTTTTCCAAATCAGCACGAATTTTGGCATAGTGCCAAATAGCCGTTTCTGAAAATTCCGGCATTTCCAGCGGTGCCAGAAATTTTTCTAAGGCGGCTTTATTTTTGACTGAACCTGATTTTTCTACGCCGAAAGCCAATTCCGCCGCCGTAATACTGGAAATACATAAGTCCCCTAAGTGAAAAGTTTGGAATTTTTTAAAAACGCTTTCCGGTTTATGATTGATGATACAAATATTAGTATCAAGCATATACATTATAATAATTCCTCGCGCTCCACTTCCGTCTGTTCTGCTCTTTCCAATAAAAAACCGGGTTCAAATTCATCTAGCGCTTCTTGCATCAACAGCCAAGGATTGTCGGTTGGCAGTAATAAAACGCCGTTGCCAAAATGTCGAATTGCCACTTCTTCGCTATTAAAGCGGTATTTTTTCGGCAAACGCACTGCTTGACTTCTTCCACTGGTAAAAATTTTAGCCATTTCCATTGCCTTTCTCCCGGTAGCTATCATTGGTAGATACCATACCTCTTGTGTGAAATTTAGCCAAATGATAAATCTCATTGCTCAAGACAGACCATCTAACAACCTACTCCAGCCCAAACTCAATAAACAACGGATTATGATCCGAGGCGGCGGTTTGTTCGGTCCAGCTGTTGAACAGGCGGATCCCGCGCACAAAAATATGATCCAACGGATTACCCAAAAAACGCATGCGTTCGTCCGGGCTAAACCGCACTTCATTCAATCCGTATTGCCGTGCCAATTGTTGGATTAAATTCAGGCGTCTTTCGCTCCAACTGTTAAAATCCCCCGCCAGAATAATCGGGCCTTGGTGTTGGCTGACTAAGTGAAACAGCCCGCGCAGTTGGCGCGAATAATTTAGCGGGTTCCATTCGAAATTGACCAAATGCAGATTAATCACCAACAACGTGCGGTCGGCATTCAATGGATAAGTCGCCGCTTCGGCGATTTTCGGAATGCGAATCCAAGGTTCCGCTTCACTGCCGACACAATAACGCTGCGGCGCAAAAGTCGACAATAACATCACGCCCGACATATTCTCGCGGTAAGCAAATGTGCCGGCGTGGATACCAAACCACTTTTTTTGCGACAACAACCGATCGATCTGATTTTGCTGGCTGGCTTCTTGCAATAGTACAAAATCCGCCTTGTCGGCATAAGCGGACAACCGTTGCTGCCAACCTTCATCTTCGCCTTTATGCAGATTCCAAACCAGCATTTTATACCGCGCTTTAGCCTGCAATTCACCATGCAGCGGCAAAGTGCGGTCATAACACAAGATATTTTCGCCAACCGCACTTTGACGGTAATCCTGCGGATTCAGATTAACGGTTTCAATTTTCGGCGTGGTAAAAATAGTGAGCGGTTGTAAATAATATCCGCCCAGCCCGATGAGCACGGCGAACAATACGCATAAAATTCGGATTCTTTTTCTCATCAATCGTTATCGGTCAGTAAAAATCTCGGATGGCTACAATATAACACTTTACATCTGATCGCTGAATTGTTTTAATTTGCACTACTTTCGCCTGATTCGGCGGCAACCCTTTTTCTTTTGCCAGAGGTTTTAATATGGGTATTTATACCTACATCTGCCTGCTTTCCGCTTTGTCGATTTTAATCGGCTTTGTCACCCATAAAATCAGCCATCGCATTCAATCGACCATTGCAATCAGTGCGGCGGCAATGGTCGGTTCGTTGTTTTTATTGGTCAGTGGCAAGCTGGGCTGGTTTAGCATTGAAAACTTCGCCTTAGGCATTATGCAACAAATTGATTTTAAAAGTTTTTTATTAAACGGGATTTTAGGGTTTCTGCTGTTCGCCGGCGCACTGGGGATTAAATTGCCGATTCTGAAAGATCAGAAATGGGAAATTACGGTATTTGCGTTGTTTTCGACCCTTGCCTCCACCTTTATTATCGGTGTATTGATTTATCTCTGCGCCCAATTAATCGGACTGCCGATTGCGTTTATTTACTGCCTGTTATTCGGTTCATTGATTTCCCCGACTGACCCGATTGCGGTATTGGCAATTATCAAGAATCTGCGTGCGCCAAAACGCTTGTCCATGCAAGTTGAAGGGGAATCGTTGTTTAACGACGGCGTCGGCTTAGTTGTTTTCATCACCATCCTGACCGTTGCTTTCGGCGGCGGTGAGCCGACGGTTGGCGGGATTGTCGAACTGTTCGTACATGAAGCGGGCGGTGGAATTATTTTTGGTTTTCTGCTCGGCTTTGCGGCACATTTGCTGATTTCCGCCACCGATGACGGCAGCATGGAAATTTTGCTCACCCTGACCATTCCGACCGCCGGTTTTATCCTTGCCAACACGTTAGGCGTTTCCGGTGCCTTGGCAATGGTGGTGTCCGGCATTATGGTCGGCAACTGGACGCGCAGCAAAGGCTTTTCCGAACAAAGCCAGCGTTATCTGGATCACTTTTGGGAAATGATCGACCATTTCCTTAACTCCCTGCTGTTCCTGTTAATCGGTTTGGCATTATTGTTGATTAATGTTTCTTGGCAGAGTTTTATCCTTATGCTGCTTGCCATTCCAATTTGTTTGGCGGCACGCTATATCAGCCTGTTGATTCCTTATACCGTATTTACGCGCTTCAGAACCTATAATCCGTACACCTTGAAAATCATGACCTGGGGCGGCTTACGCGGCGGTCTGGCACTGGCAATGGCGTTGTCAATTCCGGCGCAAACCGCGATAATCGACGGTATGGACGTGCGCGATGTGATTTTGGTGATGACCTATGCGGTGGTGATGTTCTCGATTTTAGTACAAGGCATGACGATTGAAAAAATGATCCAGCAAGCCAAAAAAGTGGATCCGAATAAAGAAGATTATTTGCGCCCGAACGCCGAAAGCCGCGCACGTAAAAACGACGATCTGAATGCTTACTTGTCTCACTAGATTTATTCAACCATATGACAGAGCATATAACCCAAAATGAGCCCGCGGCACAACAACTTGTGCCGCCGCGTTTTGTACATTTGCAAGTACACAGTGATTTTTCGATGATCGACGGTTTGGCGAAAGTCAAACCGTTGGTCAAAGCCTGTGCCGCCGAGCAAATGGTGGCAATGGCACTGACCGATTTTAGTAACTTTTGCGGCTTGGTACGTTTTTACGGCGAGGCGTTGTCGTCGGGCGTGAAGCCGATTATCGGCGTCGATGTGTTGGTGCACAGCGAACTGAGCGGCGACGAGCCGTTTTCGCTGACATTGCTGGCAAAAAATAACGACGGTTATAAAAATATCACTTTACTGATTTCCAAGGCATATCAACGCGGCTATCTGGACAAACCGATTCTCGAACAGGATTGGCTGGTAGAACACCGCAACGGGATTATTATTTTATCCGGCGGCCGCAACGGCGATGTCGGTAAATTCCTGTTAAAACAGCAACCCGACAATGTTCAGACCGCACTTGCCTTTTATCAGCAGTATTTTGCCGATCATTATTACCTCAGCCTGACCCGCACCGGGCGGCAAGACGAAGAACGCTATATTCAGCACGTTCTGCCGCTGGCGCAGCAGCAGCTGTTGCCCGTGGTCGCCACCAATGAGGTCTGTTTTCTAAAAGCCGAAGATTTTGAGGCGCACGAAATTCGGGTTGCGATTCACGACAGTTTCACGCTGGATGATCCGAAACGCCCGCAACGTTACAGCGAACAGCAATATTTCCGCAGCGAACAGGAAATGTGCAATCTGTTCCATGACATTCCGCAAGCGATTGAAAATACGCTGCTGATTGCACAACGCTGTAACGTCACCATTCGTTTGGGCGAATATTTTCTGCCGCAATTTCCGACCGGCGACCTCAGCACCGAAGATTATCTGGTCAAACGTTCCGAAGAAGGTTTGGAAGAGCGGTTGTTAACCCTGTTTCCTGATGAAGAAATCCGTAAACAGCGCCGCCCGGAATATGACGAACGGCTAAAAATCGAACTCGATGTGATTAACCAAATGGGCTTCCCCGGTTACTTCTTAATCGTAATGGAATTTATCCAATGGTCGAAAGACAATGATATTCCGGTCGGACCGGGGCGCGGTTCCGGTGCGGGTTCGTTGGTGGCATATGCGCTGAAAATTACCGACCTCGATCCGTTGGAATTCGATCTGCTGTTCGAGCGTTTCCTTAATCCGGAACGGGTTTCCATGCCCGATTTTGACGTCGATTTCTGTATGGACGGGCGCGATCTGGTGATCGAACACGTTGCCGAAATGTACGGTCGCGGTGCGGTGTCGCAAATCATCACCTTCGGCACCATGGCGGCAAAAGCGGTTATCCGCGATGTCGGGCGGGTGCTCAGCCACCCTTACGGTTTTGTTGATCGGATCTCTAAATTAATTCCGCCTACGCCGGGCATGACCCTTGCCAAAGCCTTTGAAGAAGAGCCAATGCTCGATCAAATTTACAACAGCGACGAGGAAGTCAAAGCCCTGATCGACATGGCGCGCCAACTGGAAGGGGTGACACGTAACGCCGGTAAACACGCCGGTGGCGTGGTGATCTCGCCCACCTTAATTACTGATTTTTCGCCGTTATATTGCGATCCCGAAGGCTTGCACCCGGTTACCCACTTCGATAAAAACGATGTCGAATACGCCGGTTTGGTGAAGTTTGACTTCTTGGGCTTGCGCACGCTGACGATTATCAAATGGGCGGTGGATATGATTAACGCCCGCCTCACCAAAGAAAATCAGCCGCCGGTCAATATCGAACGCATTCCGCTGGACGATCCGAAAGCGTTTGAATTGCTGCTGAAAGCGGAAACCACCGCCGTATTCCAGCTCGAATCGCGCGGCATGAAAGACTTGATTAAACGCCTCAAACCCGACTGTTTTGAAGATATTATCGCCTTGGTAGCCCTGTTCCGCCCCGGTCCGTTACAATCGGGCATGGTGGACAACTTCATCCGACGCAAACACGGTGAAGAAGAAATTTCTTACCCTGACGCCGAATATCAACACGACTCATTGAAGCCGATTTTAGAGCCGACCTACGGCATTATTCTGTATCAAGAGCAAGTCATGCAGATTGCGCAAGTTCTTGCCGGTTATACCTTGGGCGGTGCGGATTTACTGCGTCGTGCCATGGGTAAAAAGAAACCGGAAGAGATGGCGAAACAGCGCTCGGTGTTTGAAGAAGGGGCGATTAAAAACGGCGTGGACGGCGAACTGTCGATGAAAATTTTCGACTTAGTGGAAAAATTCGCCGGTTACGGTTTTAACAAATCCCACTCCGCCGCTTATGCCTTGGTGTCCTATCAAACCCTATGGTTGAAAGCGCACTATCCTGCCGAATTTATGGCGGCGGTGATGACCTCGGAAATGGACAATACCGATAAAATCGTTGGTTTATACGACGAATGTTTGCATATGGGCTTAACTGTCACCCCGCCGGACATTAACAATGGCAACCACCGCTTCAGCGTGAATGAAAAAGGTGAAATCGTCTATGGGATCGGCGCTATCAAAGGGGTGGGCGAAGGTCCTATTAGCGCAATTATCGAAGCGCGTAACCAAGGCGGCCGCTTTAAAGATCTATTCGATCTGTGCGCCCGGGTTGATCTGAAAAAAATCAACAAACGTACCTTTGACAGCCTGATTATGTCCGGCGCCTTTGACAAATTAGGACCGCACCGCGCCGCGTTGGCAAAAAACCTGCAAGACGCGCTGAAGGCCTCGGATCAACACGCCAAAGACGAAGCGATCGGGCAAGCCGATATGTTCGGCGTGCTGACCCAAGCGCCTGAAGCAGTGGAAATTGCGTATGCCAACACGCCGAAGTGGTCGGAAAAAACCATTTTGGACGGTGAACGCGAAACACTAGGATTGTATCTCAGCAGCCACCCGATCAGCCGTTATCTGAAAGAACTGTCGCACTACAGCTCGCACCGCATTAACGAGCTGCAACCGAATTTCCGCGGACAAATCAGCACCGCCTGCGGTTTGATCGTCAGCTCACGTATCGCGATCACCAAAAAAGGCAACCGCTTAGGCATTATCACCCTCGATGACCGTTCCGGTCGGCTTGATGCCACGCTGTTTAGCGACGCACTGCAAAATTACGCCGACTATCTGGAAAAAGATCAAATCGTGATCGTCAGCGGGCAAGTCAGCCACGATGATTTCACCCAAGGCTTGAAAATGAACGTGCGCGAACTGCTGCCGCTCGATCAGGCACGCAGCCGCTACGCCAAAAGTCTGGCAATTTGCCTGACGCAAGAGCAAATCACACCGCACTTTATCCGCGAATTTAAGCAAATCCTTGAACCTTACAGCGGCGGCGTAATGCCGGTGCATATTTATTACCAAAGTCCGCAAGGGCGCGCACTGCTGAAACTCGGCACGCAATGGCGGATTCAACCGCACGATAATCTGCTGGAACAGCTCAGCGGCATGTTAGGCGAAGATCAGGTTGAATTGGAGTTTGAATAATTTGATTCGTTACATTGGGAAAATAAAATTTAGCCATAGGTGTAGAAATAGCTTAAAATACGATATTATTAGCATAAAAATATCTTTATTGACCAAGCAGGAATACGCATGAGCCAAGAATTTTTAGATTTTGAATTACCGATTGCCGAACTGGAAGCCAAGATTGAATCTTTGCGTTCCGTTACCCAACAAGATGACAAAATCAATCTTGATGACGAAATCAAACGGCTGCGCAAAAAAAGCGAAGAATTAACCAAGAAAACCTTTGCCAACCTTGATCCGTGGCAGGTATCGAAAATGGCGCGCCACCCGCAACGCCCTTATACCTTAGATTATATCGAGCGGATTTTTACCGATTTTGAAGAGCTTGCCGGCGACCGTGCGTTTGCCGACGATAAAGCGATTGTCGGCGGGATTGCCCGTTTGGACGGCAAACCGGTGATGATTATCGGACACCAAAAAGGGCGCAGCGTAAAAGACAAAGTAAAACGTAATTTCGGCATGCCGGCGCCGGAAGGCTATCGCAAAGCCCTGCGTTTAATGCAACTTGCCGAACGTTTCAAAATGCCGATCATCACCTTTATCGACACCCCGGGCGCCTATCCGGGCGTGGGCGCGGAAGAACGCGGTCAATCGGAAGCGATTGCACGCAACCTGCGCGAAATGTCCACCTTAAAAGTACCGGTTATCTGTACCGTGATCGGCGAAGGCGGTTCCGGCGGTGCGTTGGCAATCGGTGTCGGCGATAAAGTGAATATGTTGCAATACAGCACCTATTCCGTTATTTCCCCTGAAGGCTGCGCCTCAATTTTGTGGAAAAGCGCGGATAAAGCCTCACTTGCCGCCGAAGCCATGGGCATTACGGCGAAACGGCTGAAAGAATTAAAATTAATCGACAATATTATTGATGAACCACTCGGCGGCGCACACCGTAATATAGAATTAATGGCGGAAAAGTTAAAACAACGCTTGTTAAACGATCTGCAAGATCTCGAGGTGCTAGATCAAAAATCGCTGTTAGATCGCCGTTATCAACGGTTGATGAGCTATGGCTATTGTTAAATCTAACGCAATATTGAGAACGAAAGATTGCAATTCTGCTACGTTGTAGTATGTTAATTGAAACAAAATAGCAATGCTAACGAGAGGAATTTATGGAAAATATGACTGCTGAATATAAAAAATTCCGTGATGAAAAAGTAGCTAAAGCACTTGAAGATTGCAAGAACGGACGTGTCGTTGATTCTGAAGAAGTCTATCGTTCTCTCATTGAAACCGCATTAAAGGCTGAAAAGGCAGGTTGCCTTGCAGCCTAAAATTATCTATACAATTTCAGCTCAAAATGACTTGAATAATATCGTTTATGATTTAACTGAACGCGCCAATATGCGAACGGCGATTGAGCTTGTACAGAAAATCTATAACAGCATTGAAAATCTAACGCCGTTTCCTCAAATGGGAAAACCACCACCTGACGGTACAAGCGAAATCTACCCTGAAAAATATCGGGTTGTATATCGTTATGAAGCGAATGAGGTTGTCGTGTTGGCTGTTATTCACAGTGCTGTATCCCAGAGACCTTGCTGAATGTTTTGACTGAAATTAACTTCATGTTTCCAATTATCTTTTCTCTTTATTTATCAAAGGTTACCCAATGAAAAACGTTTTATCCATTCAGTCCCATGTTGTTTACGGTTATGCCGGCAATAAAGCGGCGGTGTTGCCAATGCAACTGTTAGGGGTTGATGTTTGGCCTTTAAACACCGTACAATTTTCCAACCACACCCAATATCAAAAATGGAAAGGCATGG